>CAYMSF010000209.1:0-4620 GCA_964392985.1 uncultured Victivallaceae bacterium
TTCATAACATTACTGATTTTTTCAATTTCCGCAAAGCTCATTGAGCAATGTCTCCACCATCAAATGATTTATATTTTTCCTGAAAATAGTATATAATGCAGAACATCACTGTCCGGTAAACTTTGAATTAAATTATCGTAAACGAGAAAAGTTTGTATATTAAAGTAGTCCAAAACACTAATATTCAAGCAAAGTAATCATTTAAAATGCAATATTTTACAATCTTTAATCAGTTATTTCAATTCATCCTGGTCATCATTTTTAAATTGGTAAATGATAAGAGAGAAAAAATAATTACTGCAAGTCGTTTACTGCGTCGCATCCTACCGCAACGAAATAACCTCTTCGTTATTTTCTACTCCATGGCGTTGACGGTACGAGGTGGATCAGTGTGTGATTCATCCCTTTCCCGTAACTGTAAAACCGTCATTATCAAGCTCGCAATACCATGACACAAGCTAAAAAAATGTGCCAGTTCTGTCTTCGTGTTGAGCACAACATACATGCAATAGCCAGTCATTTCTGTATTGCCATCATTTGCCAAAGAATGAAAATAGACCTGTAGCGGATAATATTTGCTAAATAGTTTTGTAATTGCCGTTAGTCAATATATCTTAACCGGGTCGATAAACTGCGATCCAAAAGTCAGGTTTGAAAATACGATGGCAGATTCATTCTCAAAATATCTTAAGTCGTCCGCTTGCATCATTGCGGCCGGTTTGTTCTTGCCTCAACTTTACGGCGCGGAAAAACCTTCGGTACATTGGGATTTCAATACCGTTTCAGAACGGACAATCAAAGATGTCGCGGGCAGCAATAACGCTACCGTTTCCGGTGATTTAGACAATTTTATCCGTCCCGGTTTATATGGAAATGCCGCATACTTTAATTCCGGTAAAAATGTTGTCGAGTTAAACTTTTCCAAAACTTTAAATCTTCCAGATGATTTTACTATGGAACTGGTCATTATGCCGTTCCGGGTAGACGGGTTGAATGCCATCATCTGGAAAGGTAATCGCCACCGCGTGCCGCAACAGATTAACTACTGGGCGGAAATAAACAAAGGCAGATTTTTCTTTAAATACCTTGACGCACAAAACAAATGGGTAATCTATTCCACCGGAACCGTGATTGAAACCGGACAATGGTACGATATTATTTTGAATAGGAAAAATGGCGTATTCAGCGTTTGGATAAATTTTATGTCTAAGCCGTTTAAATGCGATTATCGCGGCGGCAACATACCTGCGCCGATAGTGGATCAGAATAAAGTTATGATTGGTAATGGTGAGAGTGTCCATGAGCGACTTTATTCTTTTGACGGACTGATTGATGAGATTAAAATTTATCCTGGTGAAGTCGTTGATATTTCCCCGGTGCGGCAACTGGACTGGGAAAAACGCCGCATCGAATATTTACATCGTGAAATCAAGCATAATGCTGAACGCCTTGGCCGCTTTGCCGGTAAGTTGCAAAACAGTCTGGAACAATGCAATAAAATAAAAACCATTAAACTTGGTTCCGAAGCTTCCGCTGAGTTAAATAGTGACTTCCGTAAACTGCAAAATAAGTTGGCGCTGATGTTGAGGACCTCCGGGTTGACAAATTTCCCCCCCAATCTTTCCCCTGATAATTCTTATGTGCAAGATGCCGGGCAAATCATTCAATCCGTCAATACTTTGGAATCTCAACTGAAAAAACGCGCTAATGCCAGCGTGACAGAACTTGAACAACTCCGCAAACAACTCCAGCCGGATTTCGTTCTTTGTAATGCTATCGCAGATAAAATCTGTAAACAGTTGCAGTTGTTAACCGACCGGGTGGATTATCAGACTTATTTTTATACTAATGCCGGCAAGGATAAAGATTTTTTGCTCACAACCATGCCTGTCGCGAAAAGACTATTCCGCACGGCTGATTTTTTCCGCGTGATTGGTTCCCCCGATACAATGATGAATCTCAGTTTGGCCAGAAATGAACGGGAAAGTTGTCAGGTGCTTTTGCTGGCGAATCCTGAGCGTGATTTAACTAATGTTAAAATTGAAACTGGCGACTTAAAACACGACAACGGCAGTGATATGATTCCGGCGAACGCCATTGAATGGGGTTGGATAAAAGATATTACTACACGCCGCCCGGATACTTATGTCGAATTTACCGGGGAAATTCCTGACCCGGTCATAGAAGGCATCGATTCGGTTGATGTTCGCAAAGCCGATTTTACGCCGTTGCTTTTCCGGTTTTACGTTGACAAAAATACCTGCCCGGGTAACTATTCCGGTGTGATTAAAATAAGCAGTCAGCATCAGACTGCTACCGTAAATGTTAAGTTAAAAGTTTATTCCTTTACCTTGCCGGAACAGATTCCGTTGCGGGTGGCGTTCTATTTCTATGACAGATTTTATGCCAATTGGTACGGCTATAAGAACCTCTCTCAGGAGCAATGGGACAAAATTTATGCGTTTCTGTTCAAGTACCGGTTGCAACCGTCAAATTTTTATGCAATTCAACCTTGCTGGCCGACACAAGCGGATATTGCCAGATACCCCGGCATCAACTTTACCACGCTAAAATATGCACCGAATAAAAAATCCTGGAGCGATGCTGAAATTAAGAACATTATCGATAATTACCACACTATTATCGACAAACTCAAGCTTGATAAGTTTTATCCGGATAATGTCTATGTAAAGCTATATGATGAACTCAGCGCCAATCTGGATTGTCTCGACGGCGCCAAACAATTGATGCCCCGGTTGCAAGCCGCTTTCCCTGAATTAAAACGCCTGCAATCCTCATTCCCCTACGAAAATATCCGGCCGTACTATAATGTCTGGTGTCCACTGATGAGTTATTTTACCGATGCGGAAAATCTGAAACTTTTGCGCTCAATCCAAAACACTCCAGGTCATGAATTATGGTGGTATCTGGCGGATGCTCCAAATAAACCATTGCCTAACTTCTTCATTGATTATCCGGTTTTTGACTGCCGTATTGTAATGACTTTGAGTTATATCTACAAAGTAAAAGGTATTATTTACTGGAGCATCAACCGGGAATGGTCAGAAAATATGGGCGCTCAACGTTGGCCGCAAGTCCCCTGGAAACCTTATATCACCAATGTTGTCACCAAAAAAACCATCTACAAAAATGGCATGGGCAATATGATTTATCCCGGACCGGACGGGAGGATCTATCCATCGTTGCGACTTGAAAATCTGCGCGACGGAATAGAAGATTATATGTACCTGCACTTATTGGAACAGAAACTGGATACCATGAAAAAAGTCGCTCCCGAGCGCAAAAATCTGATTAGCTCGGCGGAAAACCTGCTGACTGTTCCGCCGGAAGTGGCGACAACCGTCGATAATTACTCTTCAAATCCCGAAAACCTGCAGAACTACCGCAGAAAAATTGCGGAATTGCTGGAACAGATGAATTGAGTTATTGGCTCAGTATCTGGCGTGATACCGTAAAAGTACATGATTCATTATCAAGCACAAAGCATGCCGCGATATCGTCCTGATCAATTTTATATTCATTGGCGCGGTCTGGTTCTCGGCCAGAGTTGAACGCGGATATTCTATGCAGGCTGATATAAAACTGGTCGTAGCAGAAGATGACAAAGCGCCTGTTTTGTCCTAGAGCAGGATGGATTCCCTGTATATATCGGACGATGGCATCATTACCCGATTAGACACAGAAATAATAGAATCGAATACAAATGCAAATTAACTTGAAAGTAAACATTTTCAGTATATTCTAATTGTTGTCGTTCCCAATAACATTAACTTTTCAACGGAGAAGGTATCATGAAAAAGTTGTTCACTCTCGCCATGCTGTTAGTTTTCGGAGCATCAATGCAAGCACAGGATGCGGTAGCGCCAACGAATGCCAGGATTGATATTAACGGATACAAAATTGCGCTTAAGGCTGTTTCAAAGCCTGAAGGCGGCTCATTGCAGAATTTTAATTGGGGAAAAGAGGAAGAACGCAAGTGTAATCTGACTGGCGAAACCGCGCCGTTTAAAGACGACCAATGGGTAAAATCCTCTTTCACTTTCGTTCCGGAAAATGATGGTAAGGTTGCTATCAACCTTATGGGCAACTGGACCCCAAATGCTCCGGGTAAGAAAAAAATGGATGCACGCTGGGTATTTTATGATATGGTTACCGTTGAAGGCGCCACGCTGAAGAACGGCGACTTTGAAGAAGCTCAGGACGGCAAACCTGTCGCCTGGACCTGTGCCGGATTTTATATTACTTCTGGCGGATTATCAGACAGTGCCATGGTCAAGGCCTGGCACAATCAGCGTTGTTCCCAGGTGATTGATGTTAAAAAAGACCAGCCGGTAACCATTACCATCAACGCCAAAAAAGGTGAAGTAGAACCGGCTAAAGAGTAACAGTCAATAGAGAGAATATATATTAAAGCGGAACTAAGGTTCCGCTTTTTTTGTGTCTTGGAAAGTTGCTTGTAAAGTTATCGTGGTCTGATTAATAAAATATGTGTAAATAATTAATTTTGTACATAAATAATAAATAAATGCCAGGAAGTTGGGGATTGTTTAACCCCGGACTGAACAGACAGGAAAATACTACACCACTAACTAATACTGA
>CAYMSF010000210.1:0-4609 GCA_964392985.1 uncultured Victivallaceae bacterium
GACAGGTATCGCGGGCACTTCTAGTATTATAGTCAAACTATAGGAGTAATGCAAATGAGAATTGAAAGCAAACAGTTGTTGCCGACATGGAACGGGCTCGATGTCGCTAAAGAGACTTTCGACTCCGCGCTTTATATGCCGGTGGAACCTGGCCAGGCTCCGCGTGATATTATGAGCCTGCCCAAAAAAACTTTTGCCCGGACTTTAGAAGGCGTCAAGGAATTCCATGACTGGAGCTTCCAGGTTCGGGACAAAGCCGGTCTTGATGGGGGCAATATGCGGATCGTCATGGAAGCGACAGGCCGCTATTCCAAAGAACTCGCTGGCTGGCTTAATGCTGAAATGCCTTTTACCAGACCGGTAATTGAAGACCCCAGAGCTGTCAAGGATTTTGTCAAAAGTCTGAAACTGCGCAACAAGACAGACCGCATTGATGCCGGTGCTTTGGCCCGTTATGGTGCGGAACGGATGCCGGAACCATCCGAGGACATGCCTGAAGAATACCAGTATTTGCGGGAACTTACCCGCCAGCGGGAGGCTCTCAAAGATCAGTTGACAGCAGCACGGGCCCGACTGACTGAAATGGGCGAGTTCAAAAAAATGATAAAAATCCAGCAGGCAGTAATTAAATCCATGGAACAGGCGGTGGCAAAAATGGAACTGGAGATTAAACGCTGCATTAATGATTCCGAGGAACTGCGAAAAAGCTTGAAGTATGCTGTCACTGTCCCCGGAGTGGCGTTGATTGTATCCGCCACTGTACTGGGGGAATGCGGACCACTTTATCGTCACACTAGCCGTCAACTCGGCTCTTACAGTGGAATTGCTCCACAAATTCGCCAGTCAGGAACAAGCGTATGCGGAAGCAGAATCAGCAAGCGTGGCTCAGGAAATCTGCGGCAAGTACTATACATGGCATCAATTGCCGCAATTGATCACAACCCTGAAATGAAAATGTTTTACAACCGTCTTATTGCCAAGGGGAAGAAGCCTTTACAAGCGCGATGCGCGGTTATGCGCAAACTCTTGATCTTGATTCGGGCTGTGGTTGTTAATGAAACAGAGTATGATAAAATTTTTGCAAAAAAGTCAATTTTAAAGACTTGACTTTCAACATACCATCTCTGTGGTTAAGAAGCCTTTGAAGACTGACGGAAGATTGACGGATAAATGACGATATGATTTAATGCGTTGATAATAAAGTATTTGCCCATATATGCATGGTTATGCTCCGTCATGGACTGGATTTATGTATCCTGTATTTGGTCTTATGATTGCGGAGCAATCTTTGGACTGCGGCACCCCTGCGCCGCTTTGGATTCGGGATAAAATTCAGGCAACCGAAAAGATACAAAAGCCGGGAGCAAAATTAAAGCGGCGCAGGGGTGCCGCACTCCAAAGTCAGGCCGGAGCGCCTGACGGGGAAATGATAAAAAGGCAGAAGTTCAATTTGTGCCTTTGTGTCTTTGAGGTAAACTTGGATCCTAGAATTTCAGCTCTTTCAGCCATTCGGCGATCTGGGTTTTGAATTCCGGACGCTGGAGGGCGAATTCGACGGTGGATTTGATGAAGTCCAGTTTATTGCCGATGTCATGCCGTCTGCCGTTGACTTTCAACCCGTACATCGGATGCTGCTGAAGCATCAGCAGCATGGCATCCGTCAACTGGATTTCGTTGCCTTTGCCGCGCGGCGTTTTTTTCAGACACTCAAAAATCTCCGGAGTGAATACATAACGGCTGGCGATAACCAGATTGGACGGAGCTTCGGCGGGAGCCGGTTTTTCCACGAATTTATCCACTTTATAGAGACTGCCGTCGTCAGTTTTTCCGCTGATGACGCCGTAGCGGCTGGTCTTTTCCCAGGGGACTTCCTCCAGGGCGACAACCGAAGCGTTCACTTTTTCATAGGCTTTGACCAGTTGCGCCGTCACCGGCATAACATCGGAAGAGGTGACGGTGTCGCCCAGCAATATGGCGAACGGCTCATTCCCGACAAAGCATTCAGCACAACTGACGGCATCGCCGAGGCCGTTTAATTCCTGCTGATAAACATAATGGATATTGGCCAGGCGGTTGATGGCGCGGAGTTCCTCCAGCAGATCCGTCCTGCCGGATTTTTCCAGTCGCTGCTCCAGCGCGTATTCCGGATTGAAGTGTTCCTGAATCGCTATTTTGCCGCCGCTGATGATGATCAGGATTTCCGTCAAACCGGCGGCGACGGCTTCCTCCACGACATACTGGATCACCGGTTTGTCGATCAGTGGAATCATTTCCTTAGGAACGGCTTTGGTAAAAGGAAGAAACCGGGTGCCGAAACCGGCGGCCGGGATTACTGCTTTTCTCATATTATCTCCTGAGTTTGCCGTCTTAAAACGGACTAAACGGACTAAACGGACTAAACGGACTAAACGGACACGGGGCACTGGCGCCGTATACTGCTTTCGGCTTCCAATTCTGTTCTCTAAACTTTAGAACTTTTTTCAGACTGCCAGGTCGCCGGAGGTGACGATTTCCGGCTTGATAACTTCAATATCGAATTCTTTGAGCTTTTCTTTCAGCGTTGCATACATGGATTCATCTTCATAAGTGCCGATGATCGCGCCGCCGGAACCGGTGAATTTGGCCGAGGCGCCGGCCGAACGTGCCAGTTCGACCATCTGCTTATTTTTTTTGCTGACGGAAGAGCATACTTCACAGCGCAGATCAAAATTCCGGTTAAGCAGTGCCGGGAGTCGGACAAAGTCGCGTTTTTCCATCGCATCCTTGACCTTTACGGTTAAATCCGCCCATTCCTGCATGGCCGCCAGCACTTTCGGATCCCCGCTTTCATAGTCTTCCCGCAGGCGGCTGTGCAATATTTCGGAGCCTTCCGCCAGGTCGGTCCTGAACGCGATATAGATCTTCATTTCCGGCGGTATCTCAATCGGATGATAGTTGCCGTAACCGTGCTCCGCCATGAATTTTTTGTCAAAATCCATGAAGACCGGGGTATTGTAGGATTGCGCGACGCGGTCCTGCAGTCCGGCGTCAATGCCGAGCTCCTCTTTTTCCACCGCCAGAATCAGATTGGCCAGCAGCGGCTTGGGAATCCTGATATCGTAAAAGCGCTTCAGCGCGCGGATGCAGGCCGTGATGATTGCGGAGGAACCGGCCAGGCCGAGGCGGTTGGGGATGCTGGTCTGGTAGCGTATGGTGAAATTCCGGTCGTCAAGTTTTATCGAGTTTTTCTGACAGTAGGCATAAAATTTTCTGATAGTCGCCTTCAGCAGCCGGATTCCGCCGTAGTAGCCGTAGAGATCGACGTCTTCCGCCAGGTGCTGAATGCTGTTGAACCGGGAATGGTCCCGCAGCGCGGGCAGCAGATCCAGTTCCGGGCTTTCGTAAAGCATGACTTCGGCACAGTAGTTGCTGAACACGAAAGCGATGGTTTTCCCGTAATAGCCGTCGGACGGATTCCCGATCAACGCCGCTCTCGGATATGCCCTGGTTTTTATAATCATTAGTCAAGCTCTTTTTTATTTCTAAATAACAAATCTAACGATAGCATTTTGAATTACTTTTTCAACTCCGGCGGGGAAAAAAGCGCATCGCCGTCCAAAGATTCTTTCCTGATTCTGATATCGCCGCTGTAAAACTTGAGCGTCCGCCCGCCGGTTTCAAAGTAGATTTCGCCGGATTCGCCGATATCAGCAATCCGGCCTTGCAGCTGCCGCTGTCCGGCATCAACAATTTCAACCGTTTTGCCGATCAGCAGATTCTCCTGTTTCCACAGCTCAAATACCTGCCGCGGGGCGGTGGAATAAACCGCATAAAGTTTACGAAGTTCTTCAGCCAAAGCCGCCACCGTTGATTGCAGATCAAAATTCCGGCCGGTTTCGGCGGCCAGCGAAGTCGCGGGCTGGTCAATGGCGTCAAGCGCCGCCTGCGGCATATTGATATTAATGCCGATGCCGGCAACCATGCCGGAGGAGGCGGCGGAAAGTTTGCTCTCGCATAAAATTCCGGCAATCTTCTTTAATCCGCAGCAGATATCATTCGGCCACTTTATCCAGAATTTTACCCCGGGGGCGGCCTGCCGCAGCATCTGCAGAGCACCGAGGGAAGCGATGATTGAGGCATTGCAGACAGGGGGAGTGAGGTTTTTCATCACAAATGAAGCGTAAATATTCTCCCCCCGCGGGGAAATCCACGTTCTGTCCTGCCGTCCTTTGCCTGCGGTCTGGAATTCCGCGGCAACCAGAGTTCCGTCAGCCAGCGCGTCGAAATTATTCATGGCGTAGCGGTTGGTTGAATCGACCTCGGACAACCAGATTATTTCAGGCTTTGCTTGCATAAATCCTCAAAGTAAGTTAACCACAGAGACACAAAGACACAGAGAAATCCTTTTTAACTTTTGTCTTTTTATTTTTTACCAGGCTCCAGCCGCCAGTCACGCTTTATTATTTTATAAAACTGCTGGCAGCGCAGTCAAACGCTATTATCCAAGATGCATAATCTCTCAAAATAATAACGGAGGACTATTAAGTCCTCCGTTAAATCATTGTTTTACAACAATATTATTCCTGCGAACGGTGCTTCGCGTTCATGTGAAGACATTTTTTCGGGCATA
>CAYMSF010000211.1:0-4594 GCA_964392985.1 uncultured Victivallaceae bacterium
CCTAAGTAGTAATAATAAAACTCATAAATATTACATTCTACGCTATTTAAAAATTTGGTCCCTTTCTTTTCCCAGTGCAGACGTTTATTGCCCCAACGGGATTCATTTCCCCAGGAAACTCCGCCCCAGTGGGCAGTAGCTCCGGCAACTTGGATTGACTTGGGAAACGCAATTCTCAGAATAGCAGGTTTATCACCGGTTTTAATTTGTCGGTTATTATCGTTATGAAACATGAACTCCAAAGGTGAGATAATCTTATCGCTGACACCATTGGAACTGTATACAGCTGTTATCATGTTTGGAGTATTGATGTCTTTGAAGAAACTCTTGTCGGATGCCTGGACGGCCTCAAATCCAATCGGCTCATAAGCAGGATCGTCGGTGACTAAGATTGAGTCAATCAGCATCTGTTGTGCAGAATTAAAAGTCAGGCTTCCCGGGCCGCCTTCAGATTGAAATGTTCCTGTCTTCTGCCAATAGTATTTGCCGGGAGCGCTGTATTTTCCCTGGGCATCCGCAATTTCATTTGAAACAGTTTTGAAAGCAGCAATACTCTTGTCTTTGAAAAGCACCTCCACTTCAGGACAGTCTAAATATCCGTAAAGTCTAAGCCAGACATGATATTGCCGTTTTACAGGCAGAAGCGATTGGGGATCTATATCCGGAGCTATTTGAAAACGCCATTTGAAATTAGCCGGTTTGCCATATGTACCGCCGGTTCCGGAATAATAATTCTTCTCTTCTCGTCCAAAGTTACTGTTGACTGCGCCTTTGAAGATTTGTTCAGCTTCGCGCCAGACATATTTCCGACTGGGATTAATTTCGTTGCTCTGCGGAATTGTTTCCAATGAGATATCTTTCAGATACAATTTCCCACTAAAATTATAGCACAGAATAAATAAATTGATGTCTACAACCGGAACGGGAACGGAAAGAATGCTTTCAAACTTTTCCCATTTGTCCGGCGATGAAGTCAGATTGATTTTTTGATATTTCTTTGAGTTTGCAGTGCCAGTGGCGCTGGCAAATCGGTTATATATGCATTGAACTTGCAACATGCCTTTATCGCCCAAACCGATGTTTTCTGTCTTATACCACCCGGAGATTTTAAATGTTGTACCTTGTTTCAGTTCAAGACCTGTCAATAATTGTCCCAAAGTAGATTTCCCATCAGCGTTTTCAGAAGAAAGGATAACAACATTAGACTGGTCTTCTTTGATAACATTCAAATTAGACAGCCCTTTCCAGTCATGGAAAGTCCAGCCTGTCGGTCGGTCGTTCAATACCTTCTTAAAGCTTCCGTTATTAAGTAGTTCCGTACCGCAGGCAGTAAGAGCAAATGCGGCAATCAATAAACCCGACATAACTTTACAGTTTATGCGCATACCATTTCCTTATAACTAAAATTTTCCTGTTCTTTTGAATCTATAATACAGAACCGGAGTCTGATATTCGACTAAGATTCGTCGTTTTAGTGCCGTTTAGCCCAACTTCCGCACACTAATAAGTGCGAAGATTTTTTTCTACCTCAAGTTTTGGGTTGATTTTCAATATTGTGTGTATAATTCCTGTATAACTTTGAATTACGGGCAATGCCACAAGAATTTAATAATTTTACTGTTTGCATGACTTACGATTTTGCATACGATGACAAAATATACTCTTTGAATGGCCCATTTTAACCAGCCCACACCGAATCCTTTTTACCCGCCCAGAGACAGCTATTTCTTCGCATTGTTTTCTTTTATTCTTGACAGTATATTCTATCGTCAATTTGCAATCATGCCCCTGCTGTTATAATAATCAGTAACTTGAGGTCTAAGTTCTTTTTCCCCTACAGCTTTTATATGACCATCTACAAACAACATATTCGCTGCATCGAAATGCCTAGTATGTGGTTTTTTGTAATCGGTAATGTTGCTGTTATAAGTTATAGCATAATACTGCAGACCTGTCGACCCATTATAACTATCTCCCAAATACCATACATTGGATGGATTTTTCCATGCAGTATATGTTCCTCTGGTTTTACCGATATCCATATAATAAGTCAATGGTAAATTTAATATCCTGTAATACATTCTATCACCACTTGGATTGCGAAATCCATAAGCCTGAGTAGCATCAACGTATTTACCGAATGGAGCAGTGGAGGGACATACAAAGAGGTTTGTCTTATTGACTACTGCGGCAGGCGCATAGCCAAGCAATGAAAGCGCTTCAGTCCATGTCCTGCTAGCGCCTTTCACATTCATGTAGCTACACATAGTCCAACCTAGATTATCATTTGCATAACTTATAATCATCAGTCCGGTTTGTTTTAGGTTACTTTTACAAAAAATATCCTTCGAGCGGTCTCTCGCTTTGTTTAATGCCGGCAGCAGCATGCTAGCTAAAATTGCGATGATAGCGATAACCACGAGGAGTTCGATGAGTGTGAAAATTTGCGTCTGTTTAGTTTTCATTTGCCTCTTCTCCATCTTTTTGTTGATTGTCTAGTTTTCATTTATTGATCTTCTTTAATAATTTTACCTTAAAGCGCGAATTATATTGCTTTGATCTATGGTGATTATAATTCAAAAGGACAATAAAGTCAAGAATAATTTCTCTTTATTTCTATTTTTCTAAATTATACGAATAAATAAAATAAATAGAATAGCTTGACTTTTATCATTATTTGCTTTACTATTATACACATAATAAAAATATTAACATTATAAAGAGAATTAGGATAAATCATGATTAAGAAGTATAATAAAATTCAAGATGAACTTGAAACGGCTATACGTAGCGGTAAACTCGTACCTGGAGCGCGCCTCCCGACCGAGGCAGAGATATGTGCAAAATACTCAGTATCGCATTCCACTGCCGGCAGAGCTCTTAATGAGTTATGCAATAAAAATCTGGTGACTCGCCATACGCGGTTGGGAACTTTTGTTAAGACGAAGGAATATAATAAAACGGGGATTTTCTGCATCATGGAGCCTTCTCTGGAGAATGATAGAGTGCGCTTGTTTGTTGAAAGTTTCACTTCTTTTATTAAATCCCAGAAACGTATTGCTGTAACAGCAATTACTGGATGGGGATGTATAGAATATTTAAAAGAATGTATTGAGGCGATGAAACAAGCCAATTGTGCCGGAATCGCAATACACCCTTCTGAAATATCTAGACAGCATCCTGCTATTCTGGAAACTGTAGTTTCCATGCATTGTCCTATTGTTGTTTATTATCGCAGTCTTGTTGGTTTTAAAGGCATTCAAATAATTATTGACGAAGAACAGTGCGCAGAACTCGCAGTAAAACACCTTGTTGACCTTGGGCATCAGCGACTTGCCTTTGCCGGAGTAAATATTGATTCAGTTTCAAATACTTTACGTTATAAAGGCTTTTGTAACGCTTGCGCAAATTCCGGCATAGATTACAAGCAGTTTCCCATGCTGGTTTTTCAGGACCCGTTCCAAATTCCCAATTTAAAAAACTACTTCTGTAATCCGGGAGCTCCTACAGGATTGATAGCTGTATCTGAATATCATGCCTTTCTGGCCTATGACATTCTTACATCCTTAGGCTTAAGAATACCTGAAGACATTGCAATTGTCACTCTGGACGGCAGCTCCATCTCCGCAGGCATGGAAGTACCATTCACTACTGTAGAATTTCCCGGAGAAGAGTTAGGCCATGAAACGGCTCAGGTAATTTATAAAATCAACATAGGAGAAATACCTTCTGACAGTGATTTTACAAAAAAACTGCCTGGGCGGTTGGTAATTCGAAATTCCTGCGGCAGCAGAAAAATGCGCAGGCATGAATACCTGCAGGAATATTTACCTGCCCCGCACAAATTTTCAATCAAATGAACTGGAGGCAAATTTCAAGATAACTTACATGAAAATGGTGGATACTATTTTTGCCTGTTACTGCCAGTCAGTAGTGAATTTTCCGGCGTATCCGGATTGAGTTTTTCCCGCAGCCATTCCATGGATTCTCGGGTACTCGATAAACTCCGGCATGGAAGTTCCGTCCCGGAAATTCTTTTCCTTCACTCCATCCCTGTTAAATTGACATTCATCGCCACATAACCTGACTTTCAAAAATCCATCTTGCCGCCTTATTTGAGCCTGAATTACGCGTTCCGGTTGACAAAACCTCTTATAATGAAAAATGGAAAATAATGAATTAGTCATTTGAAAATTAATCAGTAATAAGTTATTGCTAAGATATAACGTAATTAAATAGTGTAATAATAGCATAGTGAGGTAATTTCAAAAGTAGTCAGAATTCAGGAGCCAGGAGTCAGAATAATTGGAAGACGAACTGGATTTGAGTTAGAATTTCATTCTGAATTCTGGATTCTGGCTTCTGAATTCCCGCAAAACGCGAGTTTTGCAATTGGCTCTAATGAACAGTATTTTGATGTCCAGTATTTAACTCTTTAAATCGGAGGGGCACGGATCGTATGGCGGGTGCTTAACGCATGGAGGATGCATACCGCCGCAACGATAGATTTCCGGCAGGCCTGAGCATTCAACCTTGAATACCGGACGCAGTCCGGGCGATTGCTCCGGAAGCATTTTGATGGTCAATTTGCCAT
>CAYMSF010000212.1:0-1754 GCA_964392985.1 uncultured Victivallaceae bacterium
AACAAGGAGATTTTAAGATGAAAGAAAGTATTGATAATTTATGTTCGAATGAGGTATATCTCATTGAGCCAGGAACCGAAGTAACAATTCACCCGTTTGCAACTGCTTTGCCGCGACTGGAAAGTGAGGTTTTTGAGGCACTTAAGGAAAGCATTAAGAGCAACGGTCAGAAAAACCCAGTTATTATGCACGGCGATATTTTGCTCGACGGACTCAACCGCCTAGAAGTGTGCAAAGCGCTCGACATACCCGTCAAGGCTGTTCAGTGGGATGGCCAGGGAACCCCGGAAGACCTTATTATAGCCCTAAATCTGGATCGTAGACACCTTACAGCAAGTCAGCGAGCGGCGTTTGGGGTACAGTTGTTACCGGAACTGGAGCAACAGGCAGCAGAACGGCGCGGTACCAGGACAGACATTAGAGAAAAAGTTCTCTCAGGTGGCAAGGCAGTTGACATTGCCGGAGCAAAAGTTGGGGTTAGTGGCAAATATGTTGCCAGAGCAAAGCAGGTAGCCGACGCCTCAGCAGAAACGTACCAGAAACTGCTCAACGGCTCAGTCAAGCTTGCGCAGGCAGTGAAGGAAGTTAAGGCTGCTGTTGCGGAGCCGCAACCAGACCAACCAGTCAGCCCGCGTTATAGCTTGTTTGAATCGATCAGGGAAATAATTCTACTTGTTGACGTGGGGTTTTACGATAAGCTCTGTGAGATTGCCGCAGTTTCTCCACGAGTCATTGGTAAAGCGCTTGACACTTGTTATGAACATCCAGATGCTGGAGAAGATGCTGAGGCTGAACAAACTGAAGAGTTTGATGTCGGCTATGATGTCGCAACAGGGGATGATGAGCAGACTGAGCAAGTCGTTAACGATGAGCTACCTGACGAGGAAGCTGAGCAGGTCAATGAAGACAGCGAGGTTGTTGTTGGCGACGACGGCCGGGTGCAACCTGTGTTTGGTCTATAACTATTAATCTGGACGGTCTCCTCGGGGATCGTCCAACTAACTAAAAAGGTTCAAGAATATGATGATAAAAAATATTGATGTTTATCGGAATTTAATAGAAAAGTATAACGGCTTTGGGTATCAGAGTGATGATTATCTGCTTTATCAACAGGCAGATATCTTTTACCGTAATCCTACTGAGGCAAGGCTGAAAGATATAATCTTTTATCTTAACACGGAAGCAATCTCGGCGGGATTAAACGGTCTGGCAGAAGAATTGGAAGGAATGTATGTTTCAACAACGGAACATCCCCAGGCAGCTGTATCCAATCACATTGCTCCAGTCGCCCCGGTAATAGATGAAGATATTGACATTAACGAAACACCACCGCTAACGGAGTTAACCGAGACCAACGAGTGCGCCGGCATTCTTCAATCGGAGTTGATTAGCGATGGAAACATTAAAGTTAAGTGCGTGGAGACACCAGATGAAGGCGAACTTACTCATACGCCAACGCCGGGACTCAAACCAATGTTTATGCCTCCAGGGGCAAAAGGATGCCCGCCTCCGCCACCGGTGCGGCCACCCCTGCCGCCGCCCCCACCTCAACCGTCACCACGACCGGTGCCGCCGATGAGGCCACCCCTGCCCCCACCACCACCGCAACCACCGGCATCATACAGACCGGTGCCGCCGATGAGGCCACCCCTGCCACCGCCGCCGCCGCAACCTTCCCCACGACCGGTACCAACGGTGCGGCCACCCCTGCCACCGCCGCCGCCGCAACCTTCCCCACGACCGGTACCAACGGT
>CAYMSF010000212.1:1854-2804 GCA_964392985.1 uncultured Victivallaceae bacterium
GCGGCCACCACTGCCGCCGCCGCGGTCACCGCTGCCCCATCCGGCATCATGCAGACCGTTGCCGCCGGTATGTGCTCCACCTCCGCCGCCGAAAAAGTATGTTGTCCCGGTCAGTAACTGGGTACCATCTGCACCATTATCACCGTCCAGAGTTACGGCGGATACTCCTGACGAACATGGAAGGAGTTACACATCATTTTTTTGAAAAGTTAAAAAACCTTCCTGGGCTTACTGTGGAAATAAAATTACCGCACCACAGTTAACCACAGTAAGCCTATATAGGGGGTAGAAAAAAAGTATGTTTTTTTATATATATTTAATAGGCCTTACTGTGGTAGTTAAAAAAGAAAAAAGGAAAAAAGAAATGAATGAAGTTATACCGACATCGTCGTTCGTAGGGCATAAACTAATTATTGCCGAAAGAAACAACCAACGCTATGTTGCGATGAAACCTCTGGTTCAGGCATTGGGTCTTGACTGGAGAGCGCAGCAAAGGCTGATAAATGGTGATCCCTGCCTCAAAGAAGGTAAGGTTTACATTAAACTTCCAGGAGCAGATGGGAAACAATATAAAATGTTCGCCCTATCTGTTGACAAGCTATGCGGTTGGCTGTGTCTTGTCCCAGTAAGGCGTTACAAACCAGAGTTACAGGAGAAGCTAAACCGCTACAGGGAAAAATGCTTTGAAGTGCTTCACGAACACTTCCATGGACCAAAGCCGATGGAGATACCTTTGCCGGAAATAGATGATGATGATGAAGTGTATCTTGAGAAAATGGCCCGCTGGGCTGCCGCAGCAAAGGCGGGGATGATCCCCCGGAAACAGTTGGAAGAAGATAACCAGGTATCACCCAGGATAATGCTGAACTAGTAACTGTAGGATAATATGTTCCCTTCAGTTAGGGTTGTCGCGACTATACACCCATCCTCAGCTCAGTTAGGGTTGTCGC
>CAYMSF010000212.1:2904-4498 GCA_964392985.1 uncultured Victivallaceae bacterium
TCAGTTAGGGTTGTCGCGACTATACACCCATCCTCAGCTCAGTTAGGGTTGTCGCAACTGTATAAGCCACTCCCCCGTTATACCTGGTAGCCGTCATTAATGGATTCAGACGGTAATGTGTGAATATTTCATGAAGTGATGTGATTGTAAACTGGAATCAGATTTGATATTTCTAAGCTGACTACTCCAGTTAAGTCCCATGTTTTCAACGATCGGTTTAATACCTTCCGTCTTTGCTAACCATATTTAAAGTGCGTATGGTTGAGGTGAGGCACAGGACATCCTTGATGTTTCTATGGATTATTACCCGAACCGTTGTAGCTCCCAGTTGATGCCTCGACAGACAGTAGCGGCTTTAAAGAAGTATAGTACAGCGCCGATATGGGATATCCCCTATCAAAAAAATTATAAAAATCACTTTACATTTATTCAATACAGGTGTTATATTATCATTATAGTTCTGGGGTTTATTATCTTTCAGGTTCCAATACGCAATTTCTCCTCTTCATAATTACTCCCCCTCTATTCGCCTGGAAGACATAAACCCCAAACTTTTTACAATAGAAAGAAGGATTGCCAGATAGCGTCCAGATGCGAATATTCACCGAAATAAAATACTGATTACTTGGGCTTTCGCGTTGCCATCGCCATCAGTTCAAAGTAAGATAACTTGATGATTTATTGTAAATATGGTATATAGATTTACTAACAGTGACAAAAAAGCAATACACAAATTTTACGACACTACAAGTTAGATACCATATTCTTTGATGATTTTAATTAGCGCATTAGCAAGAATATTAGCAAATTTTGGTGGAACAGCATTCCCAATCATTTTATATTGCGACATCATCGAGCCGGTAAAGATATAATCGTCAGGAAATGTTTGAAGGCGGGCGGCTTCTCTAACGGTGATCGACCGTGCCTGCTCTGAATCCGGATGTATATGTCTCAAACCATCTTTATATAGATGTGCCGGAATTGTATTACTTTGTTCATTTCTACGCAAAACATAGTATTTATGGACCGTACTTTTTCCTGATGTTCTCGCTTGGTAAAGCTTTATTAACTCTTCTACGCTAGTATATTTGCATTCTCCTGATTCTATATCTTTTGACAACACACGAAAAATTTCAATATCCCTTTGACTGTGAAAACGAGGTAAGTGGTTAATAGCTTCGCATTTTGAAGAAAAGGAATGCGAAAAACATTTTCCATGATTTTTTTGTGGGTCAATTAATGGATATAATGGTGGCAAGTCTCCTATAACGTCCCATACTGAATGAGGCGATGAAAAAAATGACGGCATAATACCCTTATAAAAATTATGAAGTATATCAAGTGCCTTATTGCCAAAACGACTTTTTCGAACGCCAAGAATGATAATTCTTTTCCTTTTCTGTGGAATGCCAAACCTTGGCAAGTCAAATAAGGCCTCAGAGAAATTATTTAGAACAATATAACCAGCAGAATAAAAGCTATCTCTAATCTTATCAACAATAAGTTTTCCATCTGGGGCAGCACTCAACATTCCCGGAACATTTTCAAAGATAAAATATGACGGTTGATAGTGGGATACTATCTTTAAATAACT
>CAYMSF010000213.1:0-4407 GCA_964392985.1 uncultured Victivallaceae bacterium
AATTAATTTAAGCTCAAAACCAGAAAATAACATGGGGCTGGGCTTTGACAAAACCTTAAATTTTAACAGGAATAAAGTAATGAAAAAAATCATTGTCGCTGTAATCGGATGTGGTAACATCAGCAAGTTTCATTTTTCCGGCCTGGAAAAAGCAGGCGCTGAAATCAGGTGGGTTTGCGACCTTAATGAAGCATCAACTAAACAATATCAAGAGAAATTCAGTGCGAAATACACCGCTGATTTTATGGATATCGTCAATGATATTGAGGTAAATGTCGTAACTATCACCACTTTTTCCGGAATTCACAAGAAAATTGCACTTGCCGCGATTGACGCCGGAAAAGCCGTAATTTGTGAAAAGACTTTAGCTCTCAATGCCAATGATGCCTGGGAAATTACTCAGGCTGCCGAAAAGAAAGGAACCATTTTTTATACTTCCTATATGAAACGGTTTATTCCGGCGGTGCAAAAAGCTAAAGAACTTATGCCGCAACTGGGTAAAATCATAAGCGGAAATTTTAAAGGTTATCAGTGCTGGGGGAATTTATTTGAATTAGATCAGAATATGCTTAAGGCATGGGGCATCAAAACTGGTGAAGAATCCTGGGTGAAACGAAATATGGGTGGCGGAATTTTGACTTGCGGCGGGAGTCATATCCTTGATATGATTCTCAATTTTTTTGGTCGCCCGTCAAAAGTTTTTGCGACAATGAAATTCGTTGAGCACTTAGATTTTGAAGTGCAAACAACCGCAATGATTGAAACTGAAGCATGTCCGGTATTTTTTGATGTAATGGCTCACCCGTTAAATAAGATTGGATTCCTGCGTGACGGCTGGGAAGAGGAATTTACCATTACCGGACTAAATGGACGCATACAAATTTTTAGTGCGCAATGGGATAATCCATTGAACAAGGCATCGCTGCTGAAGTATTATAACAATACAACTGGTGAGGAAACTGAATACAGGTTTGCACCCAGTTCGCCATTTGACCATGCAATTGAGTTTTTCTGTAAAAACATTGCGGAAGGCAAACAAGGCACTCAGTCCCGCCTGACCGGATATGAAGTTGATGAACTTATTGAACATATCAAATGCAGTGCAACGTCCGGACAAGCCCTCAATATTACCTGGCGCGGATAATTTTAAACGAAAGCAATTCTGCAGTGCAAAATAACAGAATTTAATGTTATTGTTTGATGGAGTAGAATAAAATTTATAATTTAATAATGGATTGGTGCAATGAAGCGTTCTGAAATCAACCGGATATTGTCTGATGCGGTAAGTTTTTTTAGCAAACATCAATTTCATCTACCGCAATGGTCTTGCCTGAATATAAACGAATGGCAGTCTGCCGGCAATGAATATGATGAAATCAGAACCAAACAGTTGGGCTGGGATATCACCGATTTCGGTCTTGGCGATTTCAATAAATATGGACTTGTATTATTTACCTTGCGCAACGGTGATACGAATCCTGACGCCTCAAAAAATTACTGCGAAAAAATTATGATTGCCAATCATGAACAATACACGCCGGAACATTATCATGTTGCCAAAACTGAAGACATCATCAATCGCGGTGGCGCAGACTTGGTCATGTATCTGCGCATGGCAGACCCCTGCTCCGGAACGCCTCTGAATACCGATTCCCGCATTCAGTGCGACGGCGTAACCAGAACAGTAAAACCACGGGAACAACTCCGCCTTAAACCTGGCGAAAGCATCACGATTGAGCCGTTTGTTTATCATACTTTTTGCGGTAACGGCGGCACCGTCATGATTGGCGAGGTTTCCAAAACCAATGACGATTGCTGTGATAATTTCTTTTTGAACAAAATCGGGCGTTTCCCGGAAATTATCGAGGACACTGCACCGCTTTATCCGTTATGCACTGAATATCCGCTGTTCCGCAGTGAAATATCATCTCTATCCGAACATTAATAAATATCGAGATTATATCCTTTTTATTGATTGGCGTCGCACGACTTCACAACGTATTGTTTCATACAGCGTATCCTCTTTGCTGCGTCCCTCGATGATGTCGCACAGGCGCTCGACGGTACAGCGACCATGCCCGCTGTTGAATATTTTACTTGGGTGGCTTTAATATCCCGTCACTAGCAGGCAGACATATTTTTTAAAATGACTTTTAAATGTTTCCCGCCGGTTGTAAGGCAACCCATAGGAAGCGCGATTTTTATAACTTCCAGCGATAGATTGCCGTAGGACATAATATCAACGCCGTTCATCGCCACGATCATCAACATTAGTCCCGGTTTTTTTAGCTTAAAAAAAATATTTTTCAATATTTTTTACTTTTCTTTATAAAAGCTATTGACTTTTAATCATACCATAAGGTATAATGTAATCAACAAGTCAAAATTTGGGACCGTTTATGAGACAACCGAAAAAAATGTTGGAAATTTATCAAAAGCTGAAAAGCGCTATTGAGTCAGGCGAATATCAGTCCGGGGCATTTTTGCCTCGGGAAGTAGTTTTGGCGCAAAATTTTGGTATATCTCGAGACACTTTACGTTCGGTACTGACAAAATTAGCTGAAGAAAAAATTATTGAGCGACTTTACCCAAAGGGTACGATGATTTGCAACCGGCAGAGCAAAGCCAGGCCGCCGTTAACTTTTCTGCTGCCGTGTGCCGATTTTATCAGCGAGACGTATTCGTCTGTGGCAGCACAAAGCTCACGCCGGATACTCAAGGGAGTGTCGCAGATAGCGTTTGAATATGATTACCGGGTGGAAACCGTGCCGGTGTCGCCGACCAATAATCAACATGAGATTGACTGGCGGAAACTGGATTTTGTCAATGCAGACAGTCTGCTGGTAGTCACCAGCGAGTGGTATCGCGAACTGTTTCCGTTGTTACTTGAACGTGGCTGCCGGGTGGCATTTATTCACGGTCAAATTTCTCATATGAAAGAGGATAAGACTTTTATAGATAGTTGTTTCCGCATAAAAATTAACTATTCTGATGCAACTGAGGCGGCGACTGAGTACATGGTTAAGCAGGGATGCAGCCGGATCGCGCTGTTTCATCGCTGCATATTAGAGCCGGAACATCCGGTCATGAAGGGATACCTGGCCGGGCTAAAAAAATGCGGACTGAAGTTTGCCGCCTGGCATGAACTGCCTGATGAGCCGCTGAAACTTGAAGACGTAAAAATCATACTGAAAGATTTTTATAGAAAGTCCGGCGGTTTTGACAGCATGATTATAACTCCTGAGCTTGCTATTGAATTGTGTTTGCGCAATTTATATCAGGAGCTAAGACTTGATGAGAATATCAAAATAGTAGTTTCCAGCGATACGAGTAATAATCAATTAGTTACACCGTCATTGACCAGCATGGTATTCCCCTACGAAGAAATCGGCAGAATCGCTGCTCGGCATTTAGTGGATTCCGAATTTCTGTCTGGAGAACAATTGATCAACGGCAGACTTATTGAGCGCGAATCTACTTTAAACTACAAAAATAATTTTGCTTTAGTATAACCAAAAACAAAAAAATGATCCCCAAACAAAAGGAGAACAGAAATGAGAGAATCAAAAAAATGTAAGTTCTTAGCATTCACGCTTATAGAACTCCTGGTGGTGATCGCTATCATCGCAATTTTGGCATCAATGCTGCTTCCGGCGCTGAATAAAGCCAGGAACACGGCGCGAACGGCTAGTTGCGCCAGCAATATGAAGCAGATAGGATTATCGCAGGCGATGTATTCAGGAGATTATGCTGATTGGATTTTGCCGGGACTCGCGGTGGCGGGCCAAACAGGTACTGAAGTATGGTTAAATAAACTATCAGGAAAAAGCAGCTCTGGCGTCAGGATCAGCAAAGGGTATGGCATAGATTACTACGGTAGCACCGTTACAAAAGGAACTCTGGTATGTCCGTCAGAACCGTCAGGGTTCGGTACATATTATGCGAATTTTGGTTATACACACTATCTGGTTAATCTGTATCTTGTTGGAATGCAGGGAGGATCATGGAAAGCACATAAGACATCATCCATAAAGAAGCCAACTCAAGTGATTTTCGCGGCAGACTCGAAAGCCAGAAGCGTATATTACGCCAACTATCTGGACAATATCTCTTTTCGACATGGCATGGCAGATCAGCGAATGTCCAGTACGGGAGGAATAGATATCAGTGCAGCAGCAACGAGAGGCAGAGCAAATATGGTGTTTATGGACGGACATGTGGATGGCAAAACGTCCAGAGAGATGTACAAAATGCCGGATGAGACGGGCGCAACAGATATTTATTACAGTGCACTTAAAGGAGGATTCAATCCCGACAGTGGAACCGTTTTCTAATCGTTGTTAGATCAAAAGAATTATACATGAATTAGAAACAGTATATGACATGGCGTTTTGAAATATTTAACTA
>CAYMSF010000214.1:0-4386 GCA_964392985.1 uncultured Victivallaceae bacterium
CCCGGCGTGGCCCGTTTTAACCCGCCCACACCTGGCCCGTTTTAACCCGCCCCGTGACATAAATTACAAGATTGTAAGAAACTCGTCGCTACGATTAAATCTCATGTAGTCCAAGTCTGGAAACTGTTCCTGCACACGGCAGAGTGTGATTTCCGGCAGATCAAATGCATAGAGCGCATGAGCACTACGAAGTGAAACGACCGACAACCGGTGCTCTTTAGTTGCATGGAGGATTGCTTTCCACAATAGCAGAGCTGTTTTTTCATGCTGAATCAAAATCTTTTCATCGACGCCATAGACTGCTTTCTTATTCGTCCGAGCCAAAAGATGCAAGTCCATCAGGGTTTGTATCGCATAGCGCATGTTGCGTTCGATGGTTTCTCGGTCTCCATACATTTCCATCAGACGCAAGAGGATTTGTGCTTTGGAAGCTCTATCCTGCAATGATAAGAGGCGTCCAATGACTGTAGACACTGCAAGAAAGAACGGATATGCCGATACTAATATTGCCCAATGTAACGCAATCCACTGTGGTTGATCTAGCGCTTCTGCCTGCCTTAGTAACTGGTCCCGGAACAACTTCAGATCAGCTTCCGGCGCAAACCAGGCAGCCAAAATAGGCAATGCATATTTCACAGACCCGTCTGCCCGGATTCCGGCGGCAGTATCTTCTTTGCTGATTAACTCTGTTAGAGCATCACGAACTTCCTGCGATGTTTTTCCCTGCAAAAGTAAAATAACGGACAAGTCAAGCCAGGCTCTCTTTATCGGCTGCTTGACCCCGATTTTTTCATATCTTGATACAGCTTTCATTTTTCATCTCTTTTCCCTGTTATATTTACAAGCGGGACAATAACTTCTTCAATGCTGACGCCCCCATGGGCAACCACATTTTCTCCATTTGCAATAAAAGCAAAATTATACGGCAGACTCATTGCGTAAAAGTCATTCGGCATCCCGGCTAAATTCAGTGCAAATGCATGCTCATATTTAGTGACCGCGCTATTCAAGAGTGTTTTATCGGAGTAAACTCTAACCCGTGCACCCTGTAATTCAGACAATACGCCTTCCTGCAGACGGCCAAGTCCCATACACTCGATATTCCCGTGATCGCTGGTAATGGTTACAGAGAAGCCGCGATCAAGCAATCCCAATATCATTTTTTCCAGATATTGCTGGTTTAGCCACTGCTTGATTTGATTATGCATCCCGGAATTGCCGAGTTGCATTCCATGCATGATTTTATCAACCTTATCGATGACAAACCCGCATATTTTAGTTTTTGGAGAAATCTCATCAAGAACGGAATCCGGAGAGCCATCGCCAAGCCCTTTCGTATACATAATTTCCGTTTTTTTCAGGCCGGATGCCTCCCATACCTGATTCCACAAACAATCTTCCTTTGCTGTTGAGTTGACGGATGCCGGAAACATCGCAGGTATTTTTCCAGAAAATATAGCTTGCCTTGAAATTGATGTCAGTGTAGGAATCCACGCGAAACATCCAGTAGATGATAACGTGAATTTCTTATCCAAATACGGGCGCATTGTCATCCATTGATTAAAAGCAAGGCCGTCAATCACGATCAATGCAAACTTTCGGATAGCTCCTTCTGCAAGTTTCCTTGACGCTGATCTTACAATCTGATGGACCATCACAGGTGATTGCGGCGGCAGACTGATTAATGCATTATAATGGCTTTTCAGCCAAGTCAAAAATGCGGTATTTACCTTTTCTTGAATAGCGGAAAGCCGGTTCGCTCCGGTTTGCAGAGTAATTGACAGCGATGTCAGTTCCGCCCATTGACGAGCAAAATCCAGCCAGGCATTATATCTTGCGTTAAAATTAGGTATTGAAGATTCAATTTTATCGAAAAACACATCAATATGAATTTTGCTGCTTATTTTTTGTCCGGTACAGAGGAAATCAATTATGTGCTGCAGACCATCAGGAGATTCATCTGCGCGAAGTAAACCGGCAGCAAAAAGGCTTTCAATATATGGCTTAATTTCCGGAGCGTCAAAAGCAATATATGCAGGACCACAATTTTTTTCATTATACATCGCCTGCGACTCGCGAATATTCAACGTTGCACACTGCGCAACAAAATAAATCCAACGCTCCTGGAGAAATGAATAAAAATTGTTATCTCGTGCCAGCAAAATATCAATACCCCATTTGCGGAACTGCGATTTCTGTTGAATTTGCTTACCGACAAATTTCAGCAGCCGGGCAGATTTGATCTTCAAATCAAAATGAATTCGGAAAAGCAGCCGCAATAATCCATTATCATTATTTATTGTATCAGTCGAAATTCCAAAAAGTTTTTCCAACAGAAACTCACATGTTTCAGTTTCACCTAAAGGGGAGTATGGCATATCCGAACGGAGTTCAAACAGTTCTGGAAAATACTGGCGGTCAAGCTCATTTAATACAGAAAAATTCAGATTTGGGAAAATGCTGCTTAAAGAAAATTCGACTTTGCGGGATTGGGTAAATATATCATATGGCAAATCATCCAGTGAACGCTGTTCCTCTCGAATCAAAATCGCAAGTTTTTTGTCTCCCTGATAACGGAACTCATTTTCATACAGGTATCGCAATGATAATTTATCCGTGAATTCAATTATTCGATATCCTCTTGTTTCAAGTTCGGCAAAAAGCGATTCGTCGGCAAGAAGATATTCAGGGTCGAGGACTGCGCTTATACGGGAAAAGCCGTCGCCCGGCGGAAATTCATCCAAAATATAATTTTTCCAACTCATTTCATTTCCCGCCTTTAATCTTGGCTGCAATCAGCAGATTTACTTCCGGCAATAAAATTATACCACGCCAGTAATCTTCGCAATATGCCTTGCGCTCTTCTTCGAGTTTTCGCAATCGAGAGTCTCTGATGTTTACAATACCGATCTTTTGAAGACTCCGGCAACGGCTGTCAAAAAGATTGCATTTCTTCTCATATTCCTGCTTTCTCTCTGTTTCAAGCAATTGCTGCATCTCCGAAAAGACAGGTTCCATCCCGGATTCGACTTGGGTAAACAACTGGTCATTGGCAAATTCAGTTGTGCCGCAGATAGAAAACCCATTGCCTGCCAAGAGCATGTCATAAATAGAACGCGCTGTGCTACTGAAATTGCGCCCATCGCCTGAAACGAATACTGGGATTACGCGACTGCGCGACCATCCTCCGGCTTTTGCAGTCAACCGATACAATCCAAACAACCCGGAAACAACATCTGGTAATTCATTGCAGTTTAGTATTGGAACAGATTCCTCGGTTACATTTCCCTGCATTAGCCGATGCAGAATATCTTTTATGTCATTGTGATTGATAGAAAGGAATGTTGCGGTTGGACAATTGGCTAGATCCGCCATATTGAAAACCGCCTGCTTTATCTTTTTGCCACCGGGCAAGGTCAGATTCCAGTCCAGTAAATTTCTGGCAGCCATGCCGGAATTTGCCCGGCAATAGTTCGTAACCATACACTCCACCCAATACGGGAATGGATGTTGCAGGTAGCCCTTTGCCATGTCAGCCGTGACATTCGGCGGTTCATAGAGAAAGGCGAATTGTTTTGCCGCTTTGGCCGCATCCCGCAGAATCTTCTCAACGGTTTTTATCTGTTCGCCGATGCTGTTTTCATTCTGGACCGCCGCTTTATAGACCGCGTCGAACGCCATCTCGGCATCACCGGAATCAATGATGTCGGAAAGCTTGTCTACACCGATGTCCTTGAGAATTATGGCAAGCTTCTGTTCCAGAACCTGACGAACGCGGGATTCTACCGTCCCGCCGATCATGAGGTTGAAGGCTTGGACATCATGTTTCTGCCCGATACGGTCAACTCGCCCCATGCGCTGTTCAATGCGCATCGGGTTCCACGGCATATCGTAATTCACCACCACATGACAAAACTGGAGGTTCAATCCTTCGCCGCCGGCCTCGGTGGAAATCAACACCCGTTTGTCTGCGGCAAATTCGTTTTGGCTGGCCAGGCGCTCATCCATATCCATGGAGCCGTTGATGAGGCAGCAGGAAATCCCTCGACGAAAGAAAAACTCTTCCAGCATTTTCTGAGTTGCTGTAAATTCTGTGAATACCAGCATTTTCACATTGGGATCGGCTTCGTTGCTTTGGAGCTCGTAAAGCAACTCAAGAAGTTTTTCGGCTTTAGCATCAGGCCCGGCGCTTCCGGCGCGTTTTACCAAATCCAGCAAAGATTCCACTTGAGATATCTCTGCTTCGCAAATCTTTGGAATCGCAACGACTTTTGCCTCCTGTTCGTCACTATCCAGTTCTTCGAAGTCATCGAAGGCCTGTTCCAGTTCCGGGTCTTCTTCCGGAGGCGGATTTTTCAAAAACTCAAGGCGCTTCCGCAGCGTTTT
>CAYMSF010000215.1:0-874 GCA_964392985.1 uncultured Victivallaceae bacterium
TTATGCCGGAAAAGGAGGGTATAGAAACAATTGCTGATATCAAGAAGCTTTGGCCCCATATCAAGATTTTAGCGATTTCCGGCGGCGGCGTTATCGACCCGGAGTTTTATCTGATGAATGCCAGTGCACTGGGAGCAAACCTGACGTTAAAAAAACCTTTTACCAGGCCTGAACTACTCAGTGCCATTGAAAATCTATCTGCCCGTAAGTGATAATTAATATCCATTGACGGTAATTGAGCAGCACTGGACTTTTACAGATTTTGAAAGTATAGTGTTTACAGTCCGTTATGACGCAGGAGGCTTTTAAAGGAGAATGTGAATATTATGGACGTACAGGAATTCCAGGAAAAACTTAATACCGCATTACTTTATAAAAAAGAAGGCAGATTAATAGACGCGCTGAATTTATATAAAGAACTTTATGTACAGCTTATAAGAGAAGCCGCTGACTATGCAAAATGCATCGAGCATCGGGTAATATACGAGGAGAATCCCCGGGAACTTTCTCCTAAGTTTTTACAGCATGCCGGAGAATATTTGCGGAGTGATAATTTGGCGTCTCTAATTTCGAACAATCTGTGTGTGATTTTAGCAGAAACCGGGCATAGAGAAGCTGCAAGAAAATATTTCAAAAAGTCGATTAAATATATCCCGGGAGGCACGGACTATCCCGATTATGAAATGTGGATTAAGGATTAAACTTCTCTCCTCTGAAAAATCGAAGGTCGGGGTACAAAACTTTAGCGCGGCCGTTTTAGTTGCTTGAATATCAGCAATGATATGTCAATCCGCCGAAGCTGAAAAAGTAGAATAAAGCCGGTTTTACCATGAAGAGCATTAAGATATACTCTATTCGGTTGAAATTTTAACAT
>CAYMSF010000215.1:884-4375 GCA_964392985.1 uncultured Victivallaceae bacterium
GAGCAGGATTGCGGATTGGATTTTTTCGATCCGACTGACAGGCGATATGAATCTCGCCGGAAAGAGGAACGGAAAAATACGACTGCAAGACACTCGCCGCAAAGCGGTTGCGGTCTTTTGAGTTTGGATTCATACCCTTCGAATGCCTTTGATACCACGGTATCGGCGGTTTCTCAGAACACGAGCCTATCTTCAAAATCTGTGCAATCTATACGCAATTTTTAGTTTTACGGAGTACTCGCTTTGAGGATGCGATTGGGTATTATAACTCAGAATTTATAACTGCTAAAAAGATATCCAATGTATGCAAGGAATCCCGGTCCCGCTGCCTGCATCAAGACAGTTTATTAAAAATCCGCAGTTACGGATTTTAAAATTCATGAATTCATGATAGATTTGTTATAACTATATATGATAAGGTTTTTATTTTTATGGGCAGTCCGGCGCGCGAACTTGTAGAAAAAATCGGAGTCGCTTCGTCCAGCGTCTTCCGGGACATGATCGAAATGGTCTGCTTTATCGGCGACCTGTCGAAAGTGTCCTGGCGCGTATTGCGCAAGCCGTCCCGGCTCCGCTGGAAAGAGACGTTGTATTATATGGACATGTGCGGCAGCCAGGCGGTGCCGATTGTGCTGATGATCTGCTTCCTGATGGGCGTGATTCTGGGATTTCAGGCGGCGGTGCAGATGCGTAAATTCGGGACTGAGCTTTATGTGGCCGACCTGGTCGGTTTTTCAATCTTAAAAGAACTGGGGCCGCTGATGGTGGCGATGATTGCCACCGGACGGGCGGGTTCGGCGTTCGCCGCCGAAATCGGCACCATGAAGGTGAATGATGAGATCAGCGCACTTGAAACAATGGGATTCGCCCCCAGCCGTTTTCTGGTCATTCCGAAAATGCTGGCGATGGTGCTTGTAGCGCCGGTGCTGACGGTTTTCGGCGACGTGATCGGCATCGTCGGCGGGTTCGTAGTGGGCACGACAATGCTGGGACTGCCGCTGATGGCTTATTACAACCGCACAGTTGAAGTGCTTTATCCGATGGTGTTCATCCTGGGCATGGTCAAAAGCATAGTTTTTGCGCTGATTATCGCAGTTGTCGGATGCCTGCGCGGCTTTCAGGCGGAATGCAACGCCCAGGGCGTCGGACGCGCCACCACCTCCGCCGTTGTAACTTCAATCTTTCTGATTGTTATTGCCGATGCGGTGCTGACGATCATCTTCTCACTGATGGGGTACTGATTTATGAGTAATGAATGTGTTGTGGATGTTAAAAATCTGACGGTCGGGTATGGCGACATCATCGTGCTGCAGAACATAAGTTTCTCGGTTTCTTCCGGCGAGATTTTTGTCATTCTGGGCGGATCCGGCTGCGGCAAAAGCACTCTGCTAAAACATATGATCGGTCTGTATACTCCGTTCCGCGGCGATGTGCTGATTTTCGGGGAAAGCATGGTTAATTCTTCTGAAGATGAAAAGCGCAAACTGATGCGCCGCTTCGGTGTCACTTACCAGGGGGGGGCATTGTTCGGTTCGCTCACCGTGGCGGAGAATATCGCATTGCCGCTGGAGGAATACACAACCAAAACACCCGCAGAAATCAACGAAGTGGTGCAGCAGAAACTGGCAGTGGTCAACCTCGACGGATTTGGCAATTATATGCCGTCAGAACTTAGCGGCGGGATGAGAAAACGCGCGGGACTGGCCAGGGCGATGGCCCTTGACCCTACGCTGCTGTTTTTTGACGAACCGTCCGCCGGCCTGGACCCGATCACTTCCGCCGAACTGGACCGGCTGATTCTGAGACTGCGCGAAGAACTTGGAACCACGATTGTCATTGTCAGCCATGAACTTGACAGTATTTTCACTGTCGCCGACCGGGCGATACTGCTGGATAAAGATACGAAAGGGATCGCGGCGACCGGCAAACCGAAAGATTTACGGGACAGTTCGCCGAATTTATGGGTTAGAGAATTTTTGAGCCGTTCAAAATTAAAACGGGATATGTGACGTAAACAGAGGAGTCTTGCATAACTATGATTGAAGCTAATAAATTCCGTCTCGGATTATTCGTTATTATTGGATCAACTTTATTTTTTATTGTCATTTTCATCTTCGGACTGTCTGATGTTTTTGTCCGCAAAGGCAAATTCGTCTCGCTTTTCAACGAATCCGTCCAGGGCGTAGCGGTCGGTTCTCCGGTTAAATATAAAGGCGTTCCCATCGGCACCGTCTCCAAAATATCCATCCAGGTGAACGACAAGCTGATAAGAGTTGATATGGATATTGATATGAAAGCATTCATCACCGACCATCAGAGCGGCGAAAAGGCAATTTCCTCGTTTAATGGCTTTTTCGAGCATGAAAGCAAAATGGGGTTGCGCTGTCGTCTGGAATATGCCGGAATCACCGGTCTCAAATACGTTGAACTGAATTACTTTGATCAGTTTCCGCAAGCGCCTGTCATTGAGCGTCCCGCTTATATCACCGGCAATTATTTTTATGTGCCGTCAATACCGTCGCAATTCAAAGACATTCTTAATCTTATAAATACCTCCCTCGAAAAAATATCCCGGGTGCAGTTCGATAAAATCTCCGACGAAATGACCGGAACGCTTAAATCCACGCAGCGTTTGCTGGACGATCCCAAACTTAAAATGATGATTGACAAGATGGAGAAGATGAGCGATAATCTGGAGAAAAGCTCGTCCAACGTCAGCAAAGTCATGACGGAAAGCAGACTGCGCGAAATTGTGGACGGCCTTGACACCAATCTCAAGTCCCTCAACAATCTTACCGTCAGCGCCCGCGGCAGCATTGAAGGCGCGAAGTTCATCGAGACCGCCCAATCCTTCAGAGAAGCCGCTTATTCCGTTACCGACGCCAGACAGGCGCTGCTAAGCACCCTGCTTAAACTGGACCAGACGCTCGATTCCCTGACAGAACTGGTAAATTACCTGAATGATGATCCGAGTTCGCTCATTAAAGGCAAGCATAAGCCGGTGATTATCGCGCCGTCTGCCAAATAATATTGCCATAGCGGAAAACAACTATTGAACAATGATTAATTATGGTCTATATTAATACTTTGTAAGATTGCTTAACAAAGTCGAATTTAATCGTATACGAATTTGTATTTTAACAGGGATAGACAGGATATACAGGATAAGAAAAACCGTTTCACCATGAAAAACATGAAGAAATCTAAGTTTAAAACCATATAGTTGTCCATGCCGAATGACAAGCAAGCCGTCGTACTGACCTTCATGTACTTCATGGTGAAAATATTTATTTTTCGTGTCTTTCGTGTGTTTCGTGGTAAAAAAAGATTTCTCTGTATTTCTGTACCTTGTGGTTATAAAGTCCCGGCGAAGCCGGTTAAGTTCAATTTCATTTATTACAAAAACAGGAGGATCAGTATGGCAAAGAATCTGTTAATCGCGCAGTCCGGCGGGCCGTCCCCGGTAATCAACAGTTCGCTTCGCGGCGTAA
>CAYMSF010000216.1:0-4362 GCA_964392985.1 uncultured Victivallaceae bacterium
GTGAGTTTGATTTTGTGATGCAAAATCAAATTCACAGCAAAATATTCATTCGTGTTCATTCGTGTAATTAGTGGACAACCTTTCCCCGTTTTTAAAACTTTTATCTTTTTACTTTTGTCCTTTATCTTGCTGCAATTGTCTTTTTACTAATTAGGGGTTTTGTCAACCGGAATTGTGAAATCAGGCTCAAATCAGGCGGTAAAGTGCAGTTTTGAAACTTAGTATTTTTCGTAATTTTTGTTAAATATCGGAGTTGTACTTTAGCTTTTGTGTTTTGGAATTATATTATAGCTGAAATTAATGGTCTTTATGCAGCTTCCGGAATGAAACAAGCTTGATGAGAGAAAATGACGTTGTTTGTGAAGCATAAGGAAACTCTGAATGGAAAAGAATAAACTCAGTAAAACAGACAAGATTCCGGCAGCATAGTCTGTCCCTGAATTGCTTAGCGATATACGCAGGCTTATTGTCGAGGCTAAGCAATCCGTTATTACAACGGTTAACGCAACGCAAACCATGCTTTACTGGCATATTGGCAAAAGAATTAATCAGGACGTGCTCAAAGGCGAGCGGGCCGAATATGGAAAGCAGATTGTTCTGGCCCTGGCGGGGCAATTGAGTATTGAGTTTGGAAAGGGCTTTGCTGAAAAAGTTTAAGGAGAATGGTTCAGTTTGCGGAATGTTTCCCGGAACAGGAAATTGTCGCATCGGTGATGCGACAATTGAGCTGGACTCATTTCACACTGCTTATTCCCATGAAAAACGAACTGCAACGAGAATTCTATGCCCATATGTGTAGAATCGAAGGATGGTCGGTACGGGTGCTGCGCAAGAAAATTGATTCAATGTTGTTTGAACGTACTGCCATCTCAAAAAGGCCGGAAAAACTGATCAGGCAGGAATTAAATTCATTAGCAAAAGAAGATAAGTTAACTCCTGCTCTGGTAATGAAAGACCCTTATTTATTTGATTTTCTTGATCTGAAAGACGCCTACAGTGAAAAAAATGTTGAACAGGCTATTCTGCGTGAACTTTAATTCTTCATTCTTGAGCTGGGTTCAGGATTTACCTTTGTGGAACGGCAGAAACGAATGATTATTGATGGTGAAGATCATTATCTGGATCTGCTTTTTTATCATCGCCGACTCAAACGGTTAATTGCCATTGAACTCAAGCTTGGAAAATTCAGGGCGGCTTATAAAGGCCAGTTGGAATTATACCTGCGCTGGCTGGAAAAATATGAAAAACTGGATGGGGAAATGCCGCCACTCGGCCTTATCCTGTGCGCCGAAGGAAGTCATGAATCAATAGAACTGCTCGAACTGGATAAATCCGGCATTCATATTGCCGAATACCTGACCGAGTTGCTTCCGAAAGAATTGCTGCGGCAGAAACTTCACGCCGCTATCGAAAATTCACAGAAACTGTAATGGCAGATTCAAGAATCGCAGGTTTTTAACGCTGATTTAACAGGGATGGACATGATAGGCAGGATAAAACTGATCAGCGAATAACCTAAAATCTGTATGATCATTATTAAACTACGCATTCATCCGGTCATAATAATGAAAATTATCAGGCGGAATGGCGCACATTTTTTAAGAGCATTTTGTGCAATAATTCCGGATAAGTGTTTTGCAGAATAGCTTGAATGCGCTGTCTGGTCCTGAATAGCAGAGCATCCAGTTTTAATTGTTTGTGCGTAAATAATTCCCAGTCATTCCAGAACATTTTTTGCGTGCCGAGTTGTCTGCCGACTTCCTGCGGAAAAACAGGCTGTTCACTGTTTTTCAAGCTGGCGGCAATCATATTTTTATTTGCACAATGAGGAAAATCCTGGCCGAAATATTCTTTTTGCGCAGCAGTACTGGCAGGAATAAAGTGGTGTAATTTAGCTAGATTGCGCTGTTTTCCCAGGCTGACAATATCCGCGATAAAATCATTGGCTTCGATGGGATATTTAGTGGACTTGGCAAGGTACAGGCCAACCGTATGTCTGCCAATTACCCCGTTTTTCTCATACGGACGGACAAAACGTCGCTGCTGGCGCATGCGGTTGACTGTTACCTCAATAACATGGCGGGCAATTCAATTCTGCAATTCGATAAGTTATGCTTAAAAAACTTGTACACGGCGTAAATTACTATACGATTTAATTACAATTCATTGTAAGGGTTAATTTCCGGATTCGCGGTACTTGCCTGGTGGTATTCCAGTGTTTTTCTTGAACGATTGGGAAAATGCATAAACATCCGAAAATCCCATCCTGTCGGAAATCTCCTTAATGCTCCGTTCCGAATGCAGCAGCATGTTTTTCGCCGTGGCAATCTTTAATTCCAGCGCATATTTCAACGGAGAAATCCCGTAAACTTCTTTGAATTTACGACAGATATGTTCCGGCGACATAAAAAAACGGCGGCTCAATTCTTTTAAGTTTAAATCCTTATCAAAATGCTTTTCTATGAAAAATTTGACATTGTCCATCGCATTATCTTCCAGGATGGAGTTATTTTTTGAAAAGACCGAGGTGCTTAAAAACTCAAATATGTTCATTAAACCTTTAAATATCGGCAGCATGCTTCCCGGGAAATTCATTAGTTGGCCGCCCAAATACCGGAAATGCTTATCCAGTGCCACCATCCTTGGAGCGTCCAACAGTGTCATCGCCGGTATTAACACATTATCATCTCCGGAATAATATGACATGAGCTGATTCCAGTTGCCGCAGAATACGCCGTATGCATTTTCCAAAGTGAATGTCAACTCATGATACACGGTTTTTCCGGGTGTCTGCAAATAAAATGCATGCGGTTCTCCCGGCGAAGTCAGCACCAGCATTCCCGGTTGCGATTCAGGCCTTTCTTCATTCAGCAAAAAGGTACTCCGATTACTCTCTGCGGTATAAAATACCATATGAAATACATTATGCGTGTGATGAGCAGGAATTTTCCGCGGATTAAACAGCAGTGTTTGCGCCAGATGAAAAGTCTGAATTTGAAAAAAGAAAAACCCTTCCGAGCAGTTGATGCTCAGCAGTTGTGAATCCGGTAACCCATGACCTGTTCTTAAATATTCAAATTCTGCAATCATAATCAATATTCAACAAATTTACATCAATTTTAAACATTTATCTTTCTTTAATATGACACTATAATTAACAATATACAACAAATTTAAGAGGACTTTAAATGAATTCCAAAGAAATAATCTATGCCAACCTGGAACACCGCACCCCGGTGCGCCCCGGCCTTAATTTTGATAACAACCGCATTGACGATATGTGCTTCGGAGTCCCCGGCTCGCCCAAAGGCTATACTCCGAAAAGATGGACAGAAGGACAATATGAATATTACGATGATATGTGGGGGAACATCTGGGCGCGCATGACCGATGGCTGCGCAGCCGGGGAAATCTTCAAACCGGCCATTGAAGACTGGGCGCAGTTGAAAGACTATCAGTTGCCGCAATATGATTTTGTTGAAGCTGTCAACAGTTACAGCAAAAGCTTCGTGAACGGACAAGATAAATTCAAAATGGCATGTATGCCCGGCTGGGTGTTCGCCTCATCGCGCTACCTGCGGAAGATGGAAATATATCTGATGGATATGCTGCTCTATCCGGAAGAACTTAAACAACTGCATGAAAAAATGGCAGGCGTTTTTGAACAGTTAATCCGGGCCGCCGGTGAAGCCGGCGGCGAAGGCATTATTTTCTGCGAAGACATGGGCACTCAGAACGGACTGCTGTTCTCGCCTGCATTGTGGCAGGAATGCTTCGGCGACTTGTACCACAGACTTTTCGGTTTGGCCCATGAATGCGGGATAAAAGTATTTATGCACTCCTGCGGACAGAACCGCCAGATACTGGAACCGCTGCTGCAAGCCGGAGTTGACTGCTTCCAGTTCGATCAGCCGACCGTTTACGATATGGCCGACCTGGCGCAACTGCTGAAAAAATACAAAGCCGCGCTGTGGTCACCGGTTGACATCCAGAAAATAATGCCTACCGGCGACCGCAAACTTATAGAACAAGGCGTTGCCGATATGTTTAAGCATTTTGAAGGTGGTCTCATCTTCAAGAATTATCCGGACCTCAAAGGCATCGGCGTTCAGGAAGAGTGGGACAACTGGGCATATCAGGCCATTCAAAACCACATAAAAATTAATGATAATAAAACAAACAGGAGTAGAAAAATAAAATTACAGGTAAAATGTATTTCAGCGTAATAATTTTTGACCCAAAACGTATTTACACCAAAATAAAAGGAGCTGGAAATGAATCAAGAAAAAAGTTGTAAGTCGTTGAAATTCACACTCATAGAATTGCTTGTGGTGATCGCGATCATCGCAATTTTGGCTTCAA
>CAYMSF010000217.1:0-4334 GCA_964392985.1 uncultured Victivallaceae bacterium
AATTCAGGGACAAACGAAATCAGCGTTTTTGTGACAAATGAAATCAGCGCTGACAATTAAGCTGGTTAAGCAGTTGAATAAATAACAACTTAAATCTGTTTTTTAAGGTTATTTAACTGAATTTATGCCTTACCCCGCGCAAATGTATCGTCAATTTCAAAGACTGCATTTTTAAATTGTTTGGAATGTTAGTCTTTTTATAATTTTTCTCGGTCCTTTTTTTATCATATTGAAATTCTTTAAATGGCGGAATATAATATAGACTGTTACGTTGTATTATGTACTTTTACCGTCGAAATTTAAGAGAGAATCATAATGAATTACCTAAGCGAAGAATGCCCTTTGATTATCGGTGTTACCGGACATCGCGATTTGCTTACTGAAAATTTTAACATGATTAACTCCAGGCTTGATGAGATATTTAATGACATCGAACATAAGTTTAAAGACCTGCCGAAAGTCGTATTTTCTCCATTAGCCGAAGGCGCGGATCGTTTAGTTGCAAAAAAGGCAATTGAACGCGGGTATAAGCTGTTTGTACCTATGCCTATGCCTGTAAATGACTATGAAAAGGATTTTGCTGAGGTAAGTGCAAAGAATGAATTCCGCGAACTTATCGGCAATGCTGAAAAAGTTTTTGAAATCCCGGTTTCCTATGAGCTGGAGAAAGAAAATGATCTTTCCATTCAATCAAATAAAAATCTGAGATATGCGGTGGTGGGGAGGTTCATGGCCTCCAACTGCGATATATTAATTTCCGTAACTGATGGCATCAAGCAGAATATTCCAGGAGGATCATCGTATGTAACCACACTCATGATCGAAGGGATTTCTTTTATTGAAACTTCTGACAAATGGATTGCCCCTGAATATGGGCTGGTCTACCATCTCATCACCCCAAGAAAGAAAAATGAAGGAAAAACTTCAGGAACGCCTTTTTCATGGACAATTATTCCTTCAAGATCCGTTCTGGACGAAACCGAGGCGGGTAAGGCTAAGGTTATCTCAGGCATAAAAATGATCCACAGGCACCTTCGTAACTATTCGCGCGACTGCTTTAAAAATTGTGACAGACAGACAGACGGCTGTCTCTCCGTTGAAAAATGGCAATTTGGTGTCAGATAAATTCTCATTTCAATTAAAAAGTATTTCCGAATTTTTCATGATGGCCGACTCTGCGTCCAAGTTAATGCAGAGAAAAACAATGTGGTATTTTAACTGGATATTCGCATTAGGATTGCTGGCTTCAGTTTTTTCCGTTTTGCATTCTGAAATCAAAAAAATGCCATGGTGGGAAGTTTTGTGGCTTAGAGATTTCGAATCGCTTTTCCTTTTCCTTTTCCTTTTGACCATTCTTGGAGGCGTTCTATTCTGGCAAATCTGCAAGAAGGCGGAATATCAGAACAAGTATCAGGATTTCCGGGCCGCCGCCGAAGCGTTTCGGGTTCAATTCTTCTGGGATATTGCTGGTATAAATGAATCCACGGCTGAACATTACCTTGAAGAAAAAAGAAGCGTTCTCGACTGGATCCGGCTGGCGGTAAGATATTCAATCATGGACACATTGCCGGATATCAGAAATACGAACTCGGCAAATGCAGTGGATAAATTCTCGTTTGATGAAAAAGTTAAGATGCTCAGGGAAGACTGGATATGCGACCAGAAAAGATATTTTGAGCAAAGTGCACTAAGGATGACGCAGAAACTTACTTTCAATGAAAAAATCGCAAAAATACTGTTCGTTTCAGGTATTTGTTTTGCATTCATCGGCTTGGGAATATTGTTTTTGCATGGCTTCATATCACTCAATAACGAATATCTTGTAGCTATTGTGGTCTTTTTTTCCATAATACTGCCGGTTGTAGCCGGTCTTGTCAAATACCGGATAGACAAGCTTGGCTGGATTGAACTTATCCAGCACTACAAAGTAATGGCGGGAAGATTCAGCAGGGCTGAACATTTCCTGGATAAGATTATACCTATGGACTCGTACTCCGAAGCTCAACAGAAAAATATCAAGATACTGGTACATAACCTTGGGGTGGCGTCACTTCTGGAAAATTCGGAATGGTTATTCTTCAGGCGGCTTAAAGATATTGAGCTTCCGGCCAAATAGATTAGCATTAAATTTATAGCGTTCAAGTGTGAAATATAAAAGCTCTGCCGGTTAAAGCATTATAATGCAATTGCTATTTTTTCTCAATTGAACTGATTATGCCTGTGAGAACTTGTTTGTTTTTATCGTAGCTACCCTTAGCAAAATTCCCCGTAATCCATAAATCAAAATCTTTTGATGGAATCATGTATTGTACTGTTATACTTTCAGGCAAAGCGCCGGATACATATTCCAGGAATAAAACCTTTTCCGCGCCTATTTGTATTTCCTTTTGTTTTATATCAGCAATATCATCAGAATACATTGTTCTCAAAAATACATTAATATCAGTTGCTTTGTTATTTGCAGGATTATAACTACTATCTTTGGATAAGGTAATTATACTAACATTATCCGCAAATTTGTCAGTAACATCACCGCACCAAACAAGTTCCAACTGCCCTCCCTTAATTTTTTCAATCACCATCCCTAAAAATGAAGGATTGGGCTTCTCGAATCCGGGGATTTTATTTGAAACATTTGCCGGCATTGCGCCTATTGTCTGTTGATTCCATATCTGCCATTCCTTGGGAACTTTAGCAGTGAAACCAAACTTGCTAGTCATTATCGTGCATTTTTCGGCATTTTCTGCTTTATTCGGATTCTTAATGTTATTAATTTCACTTTTAGCTTTTTCACTCTCATTTAGTGGGTTGGAGTGGAGTAATTTATCTGCCGGAGAATTATCTTTAGATACCAGAAGGTTATCTGCAAGTCTGACTCTGCATTCAGAAGATCCTTTGCTTGCTCCAATCCTGAAGAGTTCAGCGGCTTTCCCTAAGTCTCGAAGCACTCCTTTCCCTTCCTTATATAGCATACCTTTTCCGGCATAAGCATCAGGAACACCTTTCTCAATTGCCTGGTCAAAGTATTTAATTGCGTTAGACCAGTCTTTCTGATCAACGTATGATTCAGCCATTTCCAGATCAGAAACTCGGGAAAAAATGAAGTAACAGAGCGCTAAAATGATAAGGATTGAGGTATAAGCAATAACTTTCCAATTTATATACACTGTTTTTATTGGCTTTTTAATTGGTTGTTTAAATGGCAACCTTTTGAGTAGTTTGTCGGGCAGCTTAATGTCTGCAGCCGATGACTTCAATACTTCTTTTGATGTTTTGACAAGGGAGAAAATGTGTTTATACAGCGGTGGCGACATGGCGTCAATCCAATGCACCGATTGCAAATAATATTCCAAAGTCCCGGATGGTTTGGAGTCGTCAATTTTGAACGGAATTATCGTAATTTTTCTATTGAATGCAACAGTAACTTCATTTTTTACATGTGACGAGAGTAACGTTTCACTGGAAAAAACCAACACCATAATCTTGCAACTTGAAATCGCCTGAACGATCGCCTCCTCGAAGACAACTCCCGGCGTAACATTCCGTGGCGCAATCCAACAATTTATGCAGTTGGCTTCCAGCGAATGGGATATTGCATCGGCGATTTTTTTATCACTATGATGATAACTTATAAAAACTTCATGATCCATGGATTTTCCTGAAAAATTACGGTTAATTTAAAGTAAACAAAACTCCGATTTCTTCAATATATGCCATTTAAAAACAATTTCAATACAGCGCGTTATTATTACGTTTGCAATGTTATATCTGTTGCGGAATGATATTGTTTTTTTTCTTGAAAAGTTATTTTCATGGATTAGATTGATAAGTGGTTAGTAACTTTTGAGTATTTATATTCTCGCGCTTTTATTGTCTTATATCAAAGCAAACTTCAATTACGAAAGATTAAAATGAAGAAAAGTCTAGCTCTTTTTTTAATGTTAGCTTTTTGTCTCTGTACGTATTATGCTGTGGGGGCGGATATGCCTCCCGGAGTAATTAAGCTTCCGGAAGTTGGTTCTAATATTGAAGTTGAAATGAATAACGGGGAGATTGTTAAAGGGAAATTCGAGAAAATTACTTTAAATAAAATCTATGTGGACATAAATGGCTCTGTCACCGTAGGATTAAGGCGGAAAGATATTTCGTTAAACAGCCAACAGCAATATTTCAAAGATGATTTTGACAAAAATATATCAAAGAGCCTACCTTCTAAAGAATCACCAGACGCTGGTGACAAACAGCCTTCACCCGGTCTGCCATGGACTGTTCCTAGCTTGACCCTGTCCGAAAAGGGTCTGAAGAACATCCTGCCGGGTTTGACGACGGCAATT
>CAYMSF010000218.1:0-4304 GCA_964392985.1 uncultured Victivallaceae bacterium
TTTTCGTGTTTTTCGTGGTTAAAAATGGATTTCTTGGTTCCAAACTTCATGCTCTTCATGGTGAAGCGGTTTTTCTTATCCTGTATATCCACGCCTCCGGCGGACAAGCCCTGTTAAAATACAAATTCCTATACGATTGAATTAACCATCCAAGGCACGCGCCGCCCCGTTACTTACCACAAAATATCGTAACGTTACCAAATATAACGATATATTTTAAAAAGTCAAATTCACCACTCCTATTTATGGCTGGAACTTTAAAATTTGAGTTTTCTTTTAGCTGAATCTTTATCTGATGGTTTGAAATCCTTGAATGATGAAATATAATTAGATATTCGTTAAGGCGGTTTTTGTCAGCACTCGACCGACGGTAGCCAAGCACCCAAGACTGGGGAACGTGGTAAAAAGTAAAAATTACAGAGTTTTCTCTGTGTTTTTTTCGTGCCACGCCTGCTGCGCGCAAGCCTTGACGCAAAATGCGAGCGCGGGCGCTTGTGCGCGAGAATTTTTTTATGGGTTGCGATCAAAGCACGCTTTAAATTTATATAAAACATCGCCAGAAAATACGGAATAGATGAATACACATTCTCAAATAAGCGAATATGATACTTATGATAAGAAGCAGCGTTTTAAAAAATAAAAATATTAGCGGGAAATTAGTATTTCCGGTACTGCTTTCGTTGATTACCTTTATAGTCTTTGTCTGGTCAGTCCGTTACGAAATGTATTTGAACATGGATGATGGTTTTTATATCCTCTTCAATAAACATCTTGTCTTGAACTGGAGCAATGTTGTTTACTGGTTCAAGCATTCCTGCCTTGGGCTCTATACTCCTCTCCCAATGATTTCTTATATGTTCGATCACGCGCTTTGGGGAGAAAATGCAGCGGGCTATCATTTGCAGAATTTCTTTTGGCATATACTGACAGTTATTATAGTTTACTATATCTTCATTGAACTGGCAATAGACAGGCGTATTGCTTTTTTTATGGTTCTTATTTTTGCGGTTCATCCTCAGCGAATTGAGTCTGTAGTGTGGATTGCGGAGCGCAAGGATGTAATGTCAGGATTCTTTTATTTTTCATGTTTGCTGATGTGGTTGAAGTCTTATAAACACGGCAGATGGTTCAGCCCGCTATCTTGTATTTTGATGATTCTTGGATGTCTGTCAAAGCCGCTGGCGGTTACTATTCCGGCAGTTATTTTTTGCATTCTCTGGCATCGGGAACACAAATTTATCTTAAAAAAATTTGCGATGCGCCTTGCGCCTTACCTGATAATAAGTTTTATCTATGTCAGCTTAAAACTAATATACCTGACCAATATGGTTAAAGACATATCGTCTCCTGAAAAAGATTGGCATAGAACACTGTTAATGGTTTTCGATAATTTCCGGCTGTACTTTGTAAAAACATTCCTGCCGCATGATTTGATTCCGCTTTATCCGTATTTCGAGCAGTCTGCATTTACAGTTGCCATAATTTTACTGTTTTATTTTTTGGTTATTGCAGTTGCGTTTATTCTCTTATTTAAGGCAAAGAAGGTTTTAATTTACGATGTAATTCCCATGTTGCTATGCTTCATATTTGTACTGCTGCCCATGTGCGGGTTATTCAATTTCAGCAACGCTGATTTTGCCGACAGGTACAGTTATACGTCTTCAGTTTTTCTATTATGCGGATTTGCGCTGGTAATAAACCGCTTAATCAATGGTACCGGCGTTAAAACAGCAAACAAACAAATAACATTTTCTCAAAAAAACAAATATTGCCTGATAATCGCGGCGGGTTGCTATATACTATATATTATGGGCTATACAATCATTTATATGCCTTGCTGGAAAGACAATTACACGCTTTATCTCACAATATGCGATCCCAAAAATCCAAATTTCCGAGGCTTGGCAGTATTGGCAAAACTCGAGTATTCCATGGGCCGTTACCCGGAAGCTCTGGCTTATGCAGATGCGATGAAATCTAAGCCGTGGATGACTGGCATTCAAAAAAAAGCGATTGTACTTTTCAAAGATTATATCAAGGGAACGGTTTGTTACAACACCAACATGAAAGAGGAAGCAATGGACTGTTTCTCCCGGATACTGGCATCGCCGGAGATGCCGGTATTGAAACTGATTGTTGATGAAAGCTGTCGTGAAATCATAGCTGCGGCGGGCAATTATTATATTCAGCATCAAAAACCGAAACAGGCGGCTCGTTTGTTTGCAATGCTTCCCGTGATTTATCCGGATGAAGCAGGCGATTGCTACTTTTACCGAGGACTGGCAGCTTTCCTTGACGGCAATCTGGAAGTAGCCCAGTCCGAGTTTATGGCTGCGCAGAAAATCGCACCATCAGATTTCAGAATTGCCGCCAACTTGAAGAGAGTTAATGATTTACTCCAGGAAAAAAGCCAAATGACAAAACCATAGAGGTAAATCCGTGTTTTAGTTCGAATTTCATTCTGAATTCTGGATTCTGGCTTCTAAATTTATGCAAAACTTGAGTTTTGCAATTGGCTCAGGTATTCGCTATATACATCCTCAACCATATAGAACAGGACCGCCTGATGAATTATTTTATCGTTGCGTTGTTATGCGTAACAGCCGGTATTGCCGGAGGCATTGTGCTGAGCAAATGCAATCCTCGACTCGCGTCGGAGAAAGTAAAGAAGCTGGTCTGGATATTGCCTGTAGTATTTTTTTCGGTCTATCTGTTACTAGGTTTCTACAGATATTACGCGATGTATTATGGACTGTGGGATTTTGGTATTTATGACTCGATGTTACATAATATGGTTTCCAACCAGGGTTTTATGCGCGATTTTCGCGGCCCTTTTGATCATTTTTCACCAGCCGTTGTCCTGCTGGTTCCATTCTACTGGTTATTTGACAGTCCGCTGTGGTTGATTGTATTTCAACCACTGATTCTCGCGGCGGCGGCCATCCCGCTTTATTATCTGGCGCAACACTATTTCCGGAAACCGGTGATTCCGCTGCTGCTTTCGACGATGTATCTGCTAAACCCGTATTACTCCAGACTATTACTCTATGACTTTCACATAGAATGCTTGTATCCGCTGATATTTTTTTCCGCCTGGCTGTTGCACTCGCGTGGTAGGCGATGGTGGTTTATGGTGGTTCTGCTGTGCACGCCGCTGATTAAGGAAGATTTCATTGTGCCGCTGGGCGCGTGCGGACTTTTTCTTTGTTCAAGAAAGAAGACAATTCCTCATGGCATAATTTGCATTGCGGCATCCGGGCTGTGGACGATTTTTGTATTAAAGGTTTGGTTCCCCGAAATTATGGCTGTCAAATACATTCATTACGACCGGTTCCCTGTATTGTTTGGAGCAACATTAACGGAAACAGTGCGAAATGGCATGATTTTCATCAGTCAGGGCATGACAGTTAATTCGGTCGCTGTGATGGTCAGTCTGCTGCTGCCGTTCGCCTTTCTCCCGCTGTTATCCTGGCGGGTGTTCCTGTTATTGCTTTGTCCGGCGGTTGGTATCCAGTTTTTCTCTACCTTCTTTCACCAGCAATTACTTATGAGTCACTATTGCGCTACTGCGGTCGCGGTGATTCCGGTAGCGGCGGTGTTCGGGGCCCGGCATATCCGCCCCATGCGACGCTGGTGGTTGCGGCGGCTAAAGCATAAAGATATCGCTCCCGCGGCAACCAGCCGTAACAATAATACCTCACGGCATTATGTTTGGCATATTGCTCTGATGACGACATTAGTCACCCACATTGTGTTCTGTGAACTGCCGGGCGTCAAATTTTACAACTACGTCATCGATTACAGGCCGAAGTTCCAGTTCGGAATTCTTTCCATTCCGCTGTGGAGATACTGGTTTTTGAATTTCGAGCATATGACGCTATTTCATGAAATGCGTTCCGAAATCCCGCCGGGACTGAGTATTACCGCGCAAAACAATCTTGGTTATTTTTTTATCCGGACCAACCAAGTTTATTCCATTCCAGGACCGACAAACGGTTCAGACTTGTATCTTTTTGATGCAAAAATGTCTATAGGAGATCACCGGGCCCTGGAAATGAATAATTTAGTAAACTGGCTTAGGGCCAATCCACGTTATGATTGTGTTTTTGCTAAGGACGGACTATATTTATTCAGCAGAATACACGGTACTGCCAACAAGCAGGATTGATTTATAACTCGTTTTAAATTTCCATGCTTGAAATACAAGCCATTATAGTAATGTCTATTCAGAATCAATCAGGAACTAAACTCATGAATAACCCGCCGCAAATAATGGACGCAGCATTGAAAATACTGTCCCGCCG
>CAYMSF010000219.1:0-4302 GCA_964392985.1 uncultured Victivallaceae bacterium
TTGTATAAAGATTACGGATTTACCAAATTCATAATACTTGTCCCTTCCGTCGCGATAAAAGAAGGTGTGCTGGCAACTCTGGAAACTTTTGAAAAACAGCTTGAAGACATTTATAACATCAAGCCTGATTATTTTGAATATGACAGCAAACGGCTTTCAAAGGTAACTAGTTTTATCGAAGAACAGCATCCTCAAATTATGATAATGACTTTGCAGTCGTTTAATTCCGATGACCGCATTTTGAACCAGGAGCAGCGGGAGGACTTATTTTCAAATATAGCATATATTGAAGCTATTTCCCGCACTAATCCCATCGTCATAATGGATGAGCCGCAGGAAGGAATGGATACGGAAAATTCAATCGAAAGGCTGAAAAAACTCAATCCGCTATTCAAAATCCGGTATTCAGCCACACATAAGATATTATCCAATCTGGTTTACCGCCTTACGCCTTACGACAGCTACAAGCAGGGCCTGGTCAAAAAGATAGAAGTTTTAACCGTTTCTGAAAAAAATGATGAAGCATCAATGAAAGTTGAGCTTTTTCAAATAGAACTTGGCAAAGGCGAACCGAAAGCCGTGCTAAAGGCATGGCATCAGACCGCAGGCGGGTTCACGTTTAAAAATACCAAAAAACTCGAAAACAATGCCGATTTGCAGAAAGTAACCGGCAATATTATCTATAAAGGCTATATCATTGAACAGATTGCCAGGCCCATCCGCAGCAAGGGTTTTGTCAAGTTTAAGAACGGCGCGGTTATTTATGAAGAGGAGCAGGCAAAAGACCTTTCAGTAATTTTCGGAGAGCAGCTTTACTGGCTGATAGACAGTCATTTCCGGAAAAAAGAGAAGCTGAAGCCACTTGGAATAAAATGCCTTTCCCTTACCTTCATTGACAGGGTTAATAATTATATGCAGCCGGACGGCATTATAAAGCAAGCCTTTATCGAGCAATACAAAAAGGCGCATAGGGATTTTTACGGCAGAGACGCCGACATTTCTCAAATCGAACAATCACAGGGGTATTATTTTGCCCAGACCGGCAAGGGCGACTTTACCGACCGCGAAAGTTCCATGAAAAATAACAAAGAACTTTATGACCTCATATTAAAATCAAAAAAGAAACTTCTTTCTCTTGATGAACCGGTTGAATTTATCTTTTCACATTCAGCGCTTGGCGTCGGCTGGGATAATCCCAACGTATTCAATATTGCCACATTAAACCAGAGCTACAGTGAAGTTAAGAAACGGCAGGAAATCGGCAGAGGGTTGCGCATCTGCGTTAATCAGGACGGACAAAGAGTACATGATAAACCGGAAACCGAGGAAGGAGACGAAATCAACCTTCTAACCGTTATTCCGAATGAAACGTATGAAACCTTTGTCGCGCAATATCAGTCTGAAATCGCGGAAATTTACGGCAGCGGCGAGGCGGGAGCCGAAACACGCAATAATCATAAGGGCAAAAGACTCAACGAAAAGCGGCTGTCAAGAAACGATACCAATTTTAACAGTCCGTCATTCCGTAATTTCTGGAAACGGCTTTCCCGGAAAACAGAGTATCTTGTTTCTTTCGACGAGAAAAGGATTATCGCCGAATCAATCAAGGCGATCAATGAAATTACCATTTCCAGCCACCAGGTGCTGGTTGCACTTGGCACAATACAAAGTATTTCTGAAGACGGCATTCAAACAAAGAATTTCAGAACGGAAAGCAAAGCCGCCAGCACTTCATTTGCGCCGATTGACCTGGTGGAGGAAATAAGTGAAAACACCGCTCTCGCCTATCCGACAGTTTTTAAAATCGTGCAGGGAATTCAAAACAAAAACGAGATAATCAAGAATCCACCGCGTTTCCTGCAGGAAGCGGTGCAGAAGATACGATACATTGAACTGGATGAAATGCTCCGGGCACTGGATTACCGCATTACCGGTGAAACCTTTGACATTAACCGGTTTGAGCAGTTTATTGTTAAAAACACGGATAAAATCGAACCGACGCCCAATAAAGGCATTTACGATCACATTGTCTGGGACAGCGAACATGAACAAAGATTTGCCCGCGAAGCAGACTGCGACGCGGAAGTTGTATGCTTTTTAAAACTGCCGTCATTCTATTTCATTAAAACGCCGGCCGGAGAGTATTATCCTGACTTCGGGCTTGTGCTTAAAAAGAAAAAAATACGGGAAAATGACGGCTCAGAATATTATTTCGTTATCGAAACCAAAGGCACCAACAGCCTTGACGACCGCAAGGCTTTAACCGAAAATGAAATCTATAAAATCAGATGCGCCGTAAAACATTTTGACGCTTTAGGCATCGAAGCCAAGATCAATTACATTGCGCCCGTAAAAGAATATTCAATTTTTAAAAATAAAGCAGAGGAACTTGTAAATGTCTGAACTTGATAAAAAACTTATGCAGACCCCTGATTTAAATATGGAACGGCTGGAAAAACTGAAAAGCCTTTACCCTGATTTATTCACCGTCGAGGGCAAACTTAATCCGGATGAACTTAAAAGGATTATTGACCCGGACATGGTGAAAGAAACCGAACGCTTTGAATTTAAATGGTTCGGCAAAAGCGCCGCTAAGCGAATGGCATTTACTCCAAGCCGGGCCGCGCTGCTTTATGATGAAGCGAGAAGCGTCAACCCCGAAAATGCCGACGGCAATATGATTATTGAAGGCGAAAACCTTGAAACCATGAAATGTTTACTCGCGGCTTATAGAGAAAAAATTAAGTGTATTTACATCGACCCGCCATATAATACCGGCAACGATTTTATCTATAATGACAATTACTATCAAGATAAAAAATCTTATTGGATTGAAAATGGAATTGATGAAAATGGTATAAAACTTGATTCGAACTTAGAGAGTGCTGGGCGATTCCATTCAAATTGGATGAGTTTTATTTTGCCGAGACTTTTATTGAGTCGACAATTATTAATGGAGAACGGATTAATATTTGTTTCTATAGATGACAATGAACTATATAATCTAAAAAAAATACTAGATGAAGTTTATGGGCAAGAAAATTATTTAGGAACAATAGTATGGAAAAAACGCTATCAAGGAGCAAAGGAAAAATACTTGGTAGTTTTACAGGAATATGTTTTAGTATACACTAAAAACATTCAAGAGTTAGATTCCATATATATTCCTTCCGATCCTGAATATATCAATAATTATTACACAAATGAAGACGAGCTTTCAAAAATAAGAGGCCCTTATAGAACACAACCGTTAGAAGCCGGTAAAAGTATGGGAGATCGAGAAAACCTTCGATATCCAATAATTGCGCCAGATGGCACAAAAATATATCCCAAAAGGCAATGGGTTTGGTCTGAGAAAAGAGTACATGACGCTATTGAAAAGAAAGAAATTGGACTAGAAAAGAATACAAAAGGAGAATGGACTGTTTTTATTAAACAATATCTAAAAGATGAAAAAGGGGAAACGCGAGAGACTAAAGCTTTTTCAATAATAGATAATATTTTTACTCAGCATGGTACAAAAGAAATCGAATCGATTTTGGGAAATGGGAATATATTTCCATTTCCGAAGCCATCCACTTTTTTAATGAAATTATTGCAGTTATCAAATGGCATAAGCGAAGTACCTATTTTTTTGGATTTTTTTGCAGGATCGGGAAGCGTAGCGCAAGCCATTATGCAATTGAATCAACAAGATAATAGTAATAGGAAATTTATTCTTGTACAAATACCTGAATCTATTTCACAAGATACTGACGCCTATAAAGCAGGCTACAAAAAAATCTCAGACATAACGATTGAACGCAACAAACGGGTCATTCAAAGACTCGAAAAACAAGAAAAAGATAAAAGGGATAAAAGAGATAAAAATCCCGATTGGTTTTTGGAAGAGCAAAAACCTTTTAACACCGGATTCAAGGTTTACAAGCTTGCCAAATCCAATTTTCCGCGGGTGGATTTTGCTCCTGACCCGGCGAAAACGGAGGAAGAGAATCTGGCGTTGCTGAATAAATACATAGATGAAAAAGAAGCCGCGTTCAATCTTCTTTTCAATGAGAATGATATTTTTGATGAAGTCCTTTTAAAAAACGGTTTTATGCTGAATTATTCAAAAGTAAAAATCACCGGTTTTTCGAAAAACAATGTTTTTCAGATAAAAGACGATTTCAAAGAGTGTTTTATCTGTATGGATATGAATATTGTGCAGGAAACGCTGAAAGAACTTGAACAGTTCAAGGACAAGATTTTTATCTGTCTTGAACGTTCGCTTGATACGACGATGAAATGGAATTTAAAGCATTT
>CAYMSF010000220.1:0-4256 GCA_964392985.1 uncultured Victivallaceae bacterium
TTGAGAATCTCGCTCCGGGGGATTTTAAAATTGTCCGGCAGAAGTACAGCTTTATACCCAAAGAAAAGGTTACGAACGCCGCGCTGCTCGGTTCGCTGCAAACTGAGTCAGAAAGCAAGAATGGGGCAAAGGTTAACAATATAGGATTTTCAGGTTAAATAAAACAATTTTACCCACTCATTTTAAGAAAGAACCAAAATGAAATAATGAGAACGGTTCTTGATGGTCAGGAACTCGTGAAACTCATTAAATTAATAGATGTAATTGCAAAAGTATTTTTGAAAAGCATTTTGCAGGATTTTTCGAAAAATTTGGCAGATTTGAGCAAAGCGCTGTTGAGAAATCAATGATAATATTTCCGCTAATGATTGCGATTTGATTTCAGCAGTAACAGTGAGGAGCATGCCCATAGGTATGTAACGAACTGCTACCACGAAAAGCATTCGCAAGATTCGTGAAAATGTATCAGATATTTCTAAATAGCAATTCAATCAAGCGCAACTGCGTAAAATGAGCTTAAATAGCCAAGCTCCCGAAAAAGACGCTAAATACCCAAAATAGTTTTGAAATTAGCTCAAAAGGAGAAAAAAAATGGCTTATATAGTCAGAGTCATCGACGGGGCGTTAAGTGTTTTTGATGGGTTCCAAACTAGCCACAGCACCGGCCAATGCGGCTTCATTGCCGCAAGCACCGATGGTCAGACCATTGCTGCAATAACCCAAGACCAGCTTTTTATATACACCGATATGAGTCTATCTTCTAGTTATTGTATTTTCTGCAAAGCCAAAAATGTTGCAGTTTACAGCGAACAGGTTGTCGTAACCTTAGATGACGGTAATACTAATGTATATGATAAAAATGGACAATTAATCAAATTTTACTTAGGCTCACATTGATTCCTGGTTGATGTTGCCTGACGCGCCAACAATCCCGCCGCTCCAGTTTCTGGTTCCGAACGAGTGTTGCGCGGCGGCGATCTGTTGAGTAAATGGGTCGGAGAAAGTGAACAAAATATCCGGGAGGCATTCCGGGAGGCTGAGTCCGATGGAGCAATCCTGTTCATTGACGAAGCTGACGGTTTGATAGCTGATCGCGGCAATGCCACTCAAAGCTGGCAGGTTACCCAGGTCAATGAACTGCTCAGTTGTATGGAGGAGTTCAAGGGAATTCTCATTTGCGCCACCAATTTCAAGAGGAATCTTGATACTGCTTCGATTCGCCGGTTCAACCTTAAAATTGAGTTTGATTACCTTGACGCCACCGGAAAACAACTGTTTTTCAAACGGGTACCGGGGGATTTTAACGGCAATGACCTTGATGCAAAAGAGGTTGCTGCTCTCAATAAAATTGAGAATCTCGCTCCGGGGGATTTTAAAATTGTCCGGCAGAAGTACAGCTTTATGCCCAAAGAAAAGGTTACGAACGCCGCGCTACTCGGTTCGCTGCAAACTGAGTCCGAAAGCAAGAATGGAGTAAAGGTAAACAATATAGGGTTTTAAGGTAACCGGGAATGAAAAATACCGCGGCAAGACTCTATGACAACGCAGACTGGATGAGGTTCTTTTAAGTTAGGAATCGTTCTTTTCGAGTCGCCTTCGATACCAGTGTATTGAAGGCGGCTCAGAAGTCGGACAAATTCTCGTAATCTTCGCCATCAATTTAAACCTTTAGGCATTAAGTATAGTAACAATCATCATGAGGACTCTATTATGGCTTTATTTATTTATCAAAGCAATCGACTCGAAAGTTTGGCCGAAGGGCTGATCGGTAAACTTAACGAACCGCATACCATGAAATCATCGCTATTCAATAAAGAAATAATCATTGTTCAGAACAGGGGAATGGACAAGTGGCTGAGTATGGAAATTGCCACCGAAAATGGTATTTCTGCTAATATCGAATTCCCTTTTCCTAAAAGTTTCATCTACAATAAACTGTTCCCTGCTGTCCCGGATTTGCCCGACGGAACAAACAGTTTTAATCCGGAGATAATGTCATGGAAGATTATGCGCGAGCTCCCCGAGCTTATTAAGAACGACCGGAGTGAGGCTTATAACGATCTCAAATCTTATCTTGGTAATGAAAATGCTGTAAATGCCAAACTGAAACTCTACCAGCTTTCCGGCAGGATTGCTGACGTGTTTGACCAGTATATGGTTTACCGTCCGGATATGCTGCTGAACAAATGGGATTTTGACAGTAATAAAACAACGCCAGATGTGTGGAATAAACACCGCCGGTGGCAACAACAGTTATTTGATAAAATTGCAGCAGGGGCGGAATCTGCCATGCCAGCGCAGTTATGCCGTGAATTTATCTCCCGGATGAATCCTGAGACAAACAAGGATTTTGAAAGTTTAACTCTGACCGGTATTCCGCCACGTATTTTCATCTTCGGCGTGTCGGTTATGCCGCCACAGTTTATTGATATATTCATGGCATTGTCGCGGAAGATTGATGTGCACTTCTTCTACATGGTACCATGCCGGGAATACTTCGCCGACATTGAACCAGCCAACAAAGCCATCAAAAAATGTATTAAACAGGGAAAATCTCCGGAAGATATGCATTTTGAAGAAACCAATCCGCTTCTGGCCTCCATGGGCAAATACGGACAGGAGTTCCAGAACGTTGTTACCGAGAAAACAGAAGGCAGTGCGAAGGAGTTGTTCAAACCGTCAAATGAAAGTGATTTGCTGTCGATCATGCAGGACAATATTCTAAAGTTGGAGGAGAAGAAGATTAATGAGGCCGCCAAACTCAACATCCAGCTCCATGCCTGTTACAATCCGATGCGTGAGGTGGAAGTCCTTTACGATAATTTGCTCAGGATCATTGAAACGGAAAAAGTTGAACCGAAAGATATACTGGTAATGACCCCGGACATCACCAAATATTCACCCTTTATCCGGACAGTATTTGACACGCCGGAGAAACCTGCATCTAACGAAACGACGAATAAATATATCCCATATTCGCTGGCTGACCGGACGCTGTCCTCGGAAAGTCCGGAGTTTAAAGCATTTCTCGGCATCCTTGAGGTCAGCAAAAAACGATACAATGCTGCGGCAGTAGTGGATATTCTGGATACTGACGGCGTAAGAGAAAAGTTTAATCTGAACAGCGCCGAATTATCAGTATTGCGGACGTGGCTTGCCGACTGCAAGGTAAGTTGGGGTATTGATGCAACTTACCGCGAAGAAATGGGGTTGCCGGCATTTGAAGAGGGCTCATGGCGGACAGGTCTGAAAAGGATGCTCCTGGGATTCGCGCTTGGTACAGAAGGAAATGAAGAAAGCTTTAAAGCCAATCCTTTTAATGCCGACCGGATTTTCCCCTATGACATGATTGAAGAAAATAACGCCATTGTTCTTGGCAAGTTTATCGAGTTCACCGAGCGGATATTCGAATTCGGGGAACAACTTGCAGAGGACAGAACCCTGAACGAATGGGGTGAGTTCCTGATATTAATGATTAAAACGTTCATTGCCTCAGGCAAGGACAACAACAAGCAGTTAACTCAATTAATCAGACATATCGAGAAATTGCCCGAAATAGAAAGAACGGCTGATTACAACGGAAAACTTCCGCTCGATGTTGTAAACGCATATTTACTCGAAAGCTTCAAGCAGGATAAAACCGGGGGTGGTTTCATGCATTGCGGGGTTACCTTCTGCGAAATGCAGCCGATGCGCAGCATCCCGTTCAAAGTAATCTGCATGCTTGGCATGAACGACGGTGATTTTCCGCGCCAGACTAAACGCCCCGGCTTTGATTTAATGCTTGACAGCCCGGACGATTGCGACCGTGAACAGCGTTACGAGGACAAGTATCTCTTGCTGGAAGCCATGCTTTCCGCCAGGGAATATCTTTACATAAGTTATACCGGAATAAGCATGGACGACAACAAAGACTTGCCGCCATCCGTACTCATCAGTGATCTACTGGATTATCTGACGAACCGTCTCGGGTGTACCAAAGAGAAGATTTTCACCCGGCATCCGCTGCAGTCATTCAGCTATAGAAACTATCTCACTAATGGTGACCCCAAAATATTCAGCTACTCGAATAGTAATTATTTGGCGGCAAAAGAACTTTTTGCCTCCGGGGAACGTAAGTCGGTGCATGTTTTCTGGCCGGATGAACAGTTACTGCCTGCTGACGATAATCAGACGCAAATCAACCTTGAATCCCTGGTCAGTTTTTTCAAGAATCCGGCTAAATATTTTCTAAAAAACCGGCTGAATTTGCGGCT
>CAYMSF010000221.1:0-2596 GCA_964392985.1 uncultured Victivallaceae bacterium
AAATTAATAATCATGAAAGGTATCAAAATGAACAATCGTGCTAAAAATTTTACTTTAGTTGAACTCCTCATTGTGATCGCCATCATCGCAATTTTAGCCGCATTGTTACTGCCAGCGCTAAACAAAGCAAGAGAAAAAGCTAAAGCCATTTCCTGTATCAATAACCTAAAACAATCTGGTTTCGCAATTTTATCCTATGCTGATGCTAACAACGGTTTTGCGCCCCGGTACAGTTCGGCAGATGCAGCAGCAAGAAGTTGGGCTGAGACTTTGAAAGATAATAAATATTTGCCAAATAATCCGATTATTGTTCAATGCCCGGTGCGTGTAAACATTGTTAAGTCATCATGGGATGAAATTTATGGCATGCCAAATTATTACTTATATCCTTTGGTTAGTGAAATTCGTAATTTTATAACCCCGGATGATTTGGTTAATCCTCAACTGGGTCGATATATAATTATTCGAAGGATTACTAAACCCGGCAATCATTATCTATTGGCTGATAGTTTTGATACTGGCACAAAGCGACAAAAGGCCTATATTACTGCCGGAAGTCAGCAAATTCATGCGCGTCACGCAAGGAAAGCCAATGTGTTAAAAGCTGATTTTAGCGCCAGCGCCGTCGACAGGCAGTTTTTCAAAGGCAATGGCACTAATTTTAGGATAACATATGCCGGCGAAAATGGATTTGTGCCATAAAATAAAAATTGCGGGTTAACTTTCGGCAAGATTTGTACAATCAACGTGACTTATCTAACAATTGTTCCTTCAAATAATAGTCCACAGGAAGTAAATTCATGCAGATTGAAACTACAATTATTCATTCCGGCTATGACCGGATTACCTGTCTGGTACATGCCCGTCCGGGGGTGATTCCAGGAAATCCTCCGGTAGGGGTGGTTACCGCCAGCCCGTCCAGAATCAGCGGAGATGATGTTTATTATGCGATACAGGAAATACGCAGCGAGGACGGCGGAAAAACCTGGGGCAAACCGCAAAACACTTCACTTAGCCGCCGCAATCTGCCGTCCGGAAACGATGAGGGAATCTGTGATTTCTGGCCGAAGTTTCATGCTGCATCCGGCAAGTTGCTGGGTACGGGACATACAGTACGCTACTACAAAGATAACTTGAGCCCGCTTCCCCGTCCGCGCCAGACGGCCTATAGTGTTTACGATTCCGTAAACAATAACTGGAATTCCTGGCGCACGCTGGAGTTTCCAAAAGAATTAGCGGATTACTTTATCAGTGAAGGCGCGGGCAGCACTCAGCGTTACGATATGCCGGACGGGACTATTTTACTGCCAACCTATTTCGTATCAGATCCGGCTAAAGCCACCTCGATAGCTACGATGCATGAGCAATTAATTTCTACGGTGCTGCAATGTGCTTTTGACGGAGAAACTCTCACTTACATACGTCACGGCAATGAACTGTACAGCCCGGATAAACCTGGTTTGTGCGAACCTTCAATTGTTTTTTCCAGCGGACGTTTTTACATTACTTTACGTAATGATTTCAACGGTTATGTGGCGACTAGTGATGATGGATTACACTATACTCAGCCACGCCGCTGGACCTTTGATGACGGATCGAATCTTGGCAGTTACAACACCCAGCAGCACTGGTTGGCACATCAAGACAAACTATTTCTGATTTACACCAGGAGCGGAGCGGACAACGATCACATTCCCCGTAACCGGGCTCCGTTGTTCATGGCGCAGGTTGACAAGGAAAGACTTTGTGTCATTCGCGACTCTGAATGTATCTTAATGCCGGAACGCGGCGCAAAATTGGGCAACTTTGGTGTGGCACAATTCAGTGACCGGGAATACTGGGTTGCCGATGCAGAATGGATGCAGACTAAACCTCCAGACTATGCCAACTGCCGGAAATGTGAAGAGAGGGGCAGCGATAATGCCGTATTTTTGACTAAAGTAACCTTCTAAAGGAACATAATATTGTATTCTCTATAAGGTTGAGATGAAAGATTAAAAGAATCAGAAAAACTTTAATAAACGACGCTTGAAAAATTATGAAAAAAAAATTAATTATCGCCCTGTTAATTCTTTATGGCACTGGATTAATTGTCCACGGGAATGTTAATACCATTGACTCCAGTTTAGTATTGCATTATCGCTTTGACCATGATCCAGGTAGCGTGGCAAAGGATTTAAGCTCATTTCACCATGATGGGACAATCATTAATGGTAAGTATATAGCTGAATTAAATGGACGCAAAGGCGTATTGCACTTTGACGGGGAATCAAGTTACATTAAAGTCCCGGCTTCGCCTGCTTTACAAATACAAGGCGATATGACTTTTTCGATGTGGGTGCGCCAATATGCTCAATCAAAAAACAAAACGGCGGTTCTTCTTTCTCAAGATGGCAAAGGATTTATTTTTGCTTTTGAGTATGGCTATAATCTCCTGCTTACCTATAAATACCTTGGGGAAAGAGTTGCGTTGCCAGTAACGCATAAGATTCTGGGACAGGACTGGTCATTTATTACCGTAGTAGTGGAATACCCGCGCTGCAAATTTTATTGCAATGGAGAATTGGTTAAAGATCAATACATGCCGCTTCAAGGC
>CAYMSF010000221.1:2696-4230 GCA_964392985.1 uncultured Victivallaceae bacterium
TGGAATTTGACGTTATGGTCAATAATAAAAGTCAAATAAAACAAAAAATCCAACTTATTGACGTTTCCCAAAATAACTCAGGACGGTTTGCCGGCGTAATCCAACTTCCACTGGATAAATTTGCCGATAAAACCACCATAGTTACTGCCCGGATTGTGGACGATGACCAAAAACCAGCAGTAGAGTCAATGAAGCTTCAAAAGCCTGAATGGATTGCACTTAAAGCAGGAGAAAACAACCAGATTCCTCCGCCATGGACTCCTGTAAAAAAGACCCAAACGCTCAATGGTGATATTCAATTAGAAGTATGGGGCAGGCAGTATATTTACCGGAATTCTCCTTTTCCTGTTCAAATTGAATCAGACAGGACAAAACTCCTTGCGTCTCCAATAAAATTGTCTGGCATAGTTGAAGGCAAAGAGTTAGTTTGGGATAATCATGAATTGAAAGTTCTTAATTGCAGTGATAAATCAGTTGAATTAGCCGGTACTTTAAACAATTCAAAGCTGCAAGTTGAAGTTAATTCCAAATTGGAATATGACGGGTTCAATCTTTATGAGTGCGAAATCACCGCCAGGGCTGCTACTTATATTGATAACTTAACGCTGGAAATACCATTAAATAGCGAGATAGCTTCAAGCGCGTATGCCGACCGGGTATATCCTTTAGTCAATGGTAATTACGTTGGCACTTTTTTTAGTGGAGCAATCACAAAACAACTTAATTTCCTGTTTAGTCCAAATATTTGGATTGGAAACGATAAAATGGGACTGACCTGGCAAGCTGAATCTGATGAATTCTGGAGCAACAGCGATCCCCAAAAAAAGATCCAAATTATTCCAGGAAAATCAATAACCTGTTTACAAACCAATTTTATTGACAAAAAAGTTGTATTAAATGCCAATCAAAAATTAAAATATCGGTTTGCTCTTTTGGCTACACCGGTTAAACCGTTACAGAAAACCGCCTGGCAGTTGCGCATTGCACGTTATGAACCGTGGGGGCTGGAATTTAATCTTCCTACAAATAAAATCAATGACAAACCGGAGCTGGCGCTGATTAAAGAAAGCGGAGTTCGCCGGATTTTTACCAGCAAACTGGATTTTTTTACATGGCCAATGCCGATACATCCGCAATTCTCAGCAGCTCTTGCCAATATGGTAAGCTCCATACATAACGCAGGATTAAAATCCCATAGTTATGTTATCCATCAGCGCTTCCCAGTTAATGTTCCCGAATTCGATATCTATGGTTCATCAATGGTCAATCGACCAATGAAATCTTATAGTCACCCGAACCCCTGGCCGCCGAATCCAAAACGCCCCGGTCCTATAGCCGTTGAATATGGTGCAGATTCCTCATCAATGCTTTTTATGTGCGCCAAAAGCGAAGCTTTACAGGACGCATTCCTGAATAGTTTGAAACAACGCATGGAGACCTATAACGAAGATGGTGTTTACCTGGACGGTACCGTTCATATCGGGCCGCTATGCTATAACACAGAACACGGATGCGGCTATATCGGAACAGATGG
>CAYMSF010000222.1:0-4199 GCA_964392985.1 uncultured Victivallaceae bacterium
CACTATTTGCGACGAAACCATAGCTGAACGTATCGTTTCCACTCGAAACGTTATTCAGCCGCCCATAGCCATCATAACCCAGCGTAAAACCATATTCAGTGCCGATATTCATGCCGGTATATCTCCCAATGGCTCCCGCCGCGAAATAATTTCGTGTCATGCTTTTTATGCCAATTGTCGAGCGAAAAATTAATGATATAATACTCGCGACCAATATTTATGACCTTGAAAAACATAAATAATAGTATATCCCACAAAGGAGAAAACCAATTATCGCTAATAATCTCAATTCAAAAGAACTCCGTTTATTTGTTATTATAATGATACATTTTACAAAGCTAAATATAAAAAATACGAAAGACGGTAGTAGCAAAAAAACAAGTGATTTGTCTAACATTTCGTAAAGAACTTTCTTAAAAAGCATAACAACAATGCACAAAACGGGAATAACGATTGTGTCTATTGCTGCTTTGATTATATTTTTTTTATCCATTGAAGTTACCTTTTAAGGATTAAAGGTTGATAAATGAGTTGGGTCCGCTTCAAAGAAAGAACCGGTAAAAGGACAATCACCACTTTTACATGCAAATATATATACCACAAAATAATGTTGTGATAAAAACCATGGTTTCTTTACAATTCGTGGTTTCCAAAATGTTGTTCCAGGTATCAAAAAAACCAAGGCAGATGCTTGATCGTAGCATTGCCATCCTGCCCAATATTCAAGTGACCCGATGCCATAGCCAAAATTCCCTGAATTAAAAGCGTAGTATATTTCTTTTTTTAATCGAATAAAATCTTGAATAATGCTCTGCCGTGATAACTTTCTGTTACCATTACAGCAACACTCATAGTTTGGATCATAAAGTTGCCCATTACAGCACTTCATTCCTGGCGGTATTGGCTTACCGCGACAGCATTCACTCATCCCCAACCTATCCCATTTATTCACCGCATCATTGCCGACCATTCCATATAAGTTTGCGCCACCTTTTTCCTCAATGGGATCCCGATTGAGGAACCGCCCATCATATGGGCAGTACATAGCGGAAAGCATTGATGCGGATACTAGAGACAATAAAAATACAATCTTTTTCATCTTAAAATTAATCCACAATTTGTCTGGAATATTCAATATTCCTTACTAAATACGACATTTATAACTAGTCAAGCACCCAAATGTTAATCTCGATTAAAAATTTTCCGATTGATTTTTTATTTATGTACAAAATTAATCATTTATACATATTTTGGTGGTCATATCCGAATAACTTTTGCCGGAACCGATGCTATTCAGCCGCCCATAGTTGTCGTAAGTGTAATTCACCGCGTATTCAGTTCCGATATTCATGCCGGTATATCTCCCGTGAAGTTAAAAAATACAAATAGCGCTATATTTGAAACTTATTTGATAACTTATTACGAAACAACCAAATTATTGCTATGGTAACAACGCTGATTAATAAAAAAAATTTTAAAAAGAATGTTCCTTGATAACCGCATACTTCATGAACTATTTTATGAAATAAACTTGATTTTACTATTATTTGTCTTTGCCAAATGGCTGTATTTCCAGAAGAAATTGATATAAAATAACTTTTGCCATCTAAAAAACCAGAAAATGTTTCACTAAATTTAGAAAATTGCCTAAGCGTTGTTGCGTTAAGATTATATATGTTTTTATTGGGTTGATATGGAATATAATAATAATAATCTTTAATACCTATCAAAATTTTTAATGGTTCATTTACCCTTTCTGTCGAAATATTGGGCATGGTAAAAATAAGTGAGCGACATGGATTTATAGTGTATTGATCGTCATTTCCGCCTATCGTTTGCGATTCTTTTGTTAAAACATAAAATGTTCCTGGCATAACAATTACAATTATTGAAATTACAATTATTCCAATGATTAGCCACTTTTTCATAACTCCACCACACTTGCTCTTGTATAATATTCCATCTTTATGAGAAATTTATGAACCGCAATCCCAATATCCCCAAGCAATGCCGTAAATCCTGTATTTGTATTGGCAACTTGGTACTTTAGGTACTCCGTCCTGTTTTTTTACCCATCTTCCATTTTCGCATGACAAATATTTGATTCGCAATGCTACTGCAATTGTAAATGGTCCAAGCTCAACACGCTGAGCATGCGGATTATATTCATGGGGTCCGTAATCTTCACCTTCTATCCATTTATTGCTCCAACATGTCCACCAAAAGGCTTTAACTTGGGTTGCACAACCACCCCCAGTATTTTTTATATCTTGAGCAGAAAATGTAATATAATAACCGCTTACTTTTGCAGTTGCTCGTGCAGTAAATTTGGGCATACCAGGAGAATCGCAACAACACTTATCTCCTTCATCAACTAGACCTAAATGATCTTTTTTTGAAACCGGATTATTCCCGACCATTCCATATAAGTTTGCGCCACCTTTTTCCTCAATGGGATCACGATTGAGGAAACGTCCTTCATATGGACAATACATTGCGGAAAGCACTGGCGCGGATAACAGGAATAATAGAAAAATAATCTTTTTCATCTTAAAATTAATCCACAATTTGTCTGGAATATTCAGTATTCCTTACTAAAGACGACCATAGACGAACTTCAAATGCGAATTCAGTGTCCAATTCATGCTTGAACCGGAATAGACTTTCTTTTCGATACGCCTGCCAAGATAGTCGTAGGAAAAGTCCAATTTCGCATCAGGCTTTTCCAGCTTGCTCAACTGGTTTTCGACATTCCAAGTGAACGACCAGGTGCCATCATTGGTCATATTGCCATCATCCTTGATTTTCATCGCAAAACCCATTTACGAAACCTGCGTTAGCAAGACTTTCATTACCTGTTTTCCTATTTTACACGCTCAAATTTTTGCTCAGTACTGCAGTCAATATCGCCCATTATTACTGCTATTAAGAAACTATTTTTACGCATATCTTGGTCAAAATCTATTTCCATTTGATACTTTTTGTGAGGATATAGATATTTTTTTTTCGACATATCTTCCTCTGGAACAACCTTCCATGATTTTAAAAAAAAATCACGCTTACTGCAAAATTCAATAAGAGAAGATTCATTTGTAATTACATTGTAAGTATTACCATGAATACGTATCTTCCTTACCTCCAAGGGTATCTCAAATATTTTTTCATATAAAATATTTGGGACTCCTAATTCTTTAATAATAATTTTGCCTGAAATTTTTCCAAGCTTCGTTCGATGAACTTCCTTTTTTCCTATTAACTCGGCATAGTAAATACAGATATTATATACATCAAATGGGCTAAAAGTTAATTTATTTTCCCGATTAAGGTTTTTCTGTATTATGATATTTGAGCTACTAGGGTCGGATTCCGCGATCACATAGAGAATAAAAAGCAACACCGCAAATATCAAGGATAAAATTAACGCGATGGTGACAATTGCCACTAAATGTTTCCTTAAAAACCGCATAATAAGTTCTCGCCGCTTTAGTGTTTGCGCTTGCTATAATTAACACAACTACCTATTAAGTCATCCGCCCTGTCTCCGCAGTTATTTCCCAGTGCCACAAAAGTGCCTTTGGAGCGCCATGTTTTCCCTAAGCCTTTCATGCATTTACTAAATTTATTGGCATCAGAGTCACAAGCAGACAAATAAATCGGCTCACATTTTTTAGCTTCGTCTTTTTTCCAATTTTTTGCTACATAATTCTCATTCGTAGTATCCTTAACGGTAACTCCATCAATTATTGTAGTATTTTTCCCCGGGTACTCTTTGACTACCTTATCCCAATTACTATCTGCATTCCCGCCTCTATCCCATGATGAATAAAAGCCCGGGCCTTCGATCCACACGTGATATATTAACCCGAATAGTGCTATTGGTGCATAACAACGGGAATATCCCGAATTAATAATAGCTTGTCTTGAAGTTACTTTCCCATCTTTACAGCATTCAGAACTTGGATTAAACGGTACTCCATTACAGCAGCCAGTTGTGCGGTCTGGAGGAGACGTAGGAGTACTTAAATTTGGATAATATGGAGAGGCCGAATCCCCCCCAAATGGAACTCCTGGATATCCCCCATATCCACTCATCCCCAGTCTATCCCACTTATTCACTGTATCATTCCCGACCATCGCATACAAGTTCCATCCCCCTCTTTCCTCGATCGGGTCTCTGCTCATCCACCTGCCGAGTTCCG
>CAYMSF010000223.1:0-4154 GCA_964392985.1 uncultured Victivallaceae bacterium
GCTCGTGGTGATCGCGATCATAGCAATCTTGGCGGCAATGTTGCTGCCAGCCTTGACCAAAGTGCGTGAACGAGCCCGAGATAGTCAATGTAACAGCCAATTTAAACAATATGGTTCAGCGCTGTATATGTATTGCAATGATAATAAAGATTATCTTGGCGCTATATTCATCCATGGCGGATCGGTTGCCTCCGGCAACACGAAAGCTACGTTTGCAAAACTGTACAATCCATACCTTGAGGGCAAAAGCTCCTCGACTGGAAAAGGCAATATCATGTTATGTCCTTTTATCGCCAGCCGTTATCCCAGCAGCAATACATATCTTACTTACAAATGCTCAATTTGGTGGAATTGTTGCAAGATGGGCTGTGATAAAGTTGTAACCAATACTACTACTGAAGGGGTCAGAGGACCGGCACGCAAATCTGGTCAAGTAAAATATCCGTCGATCGCTCAAGTCTTTCGCGATGCATATTCCAAGGAACATTTTAGTACGAGTTACAGTAATTGCGGCTCTCCTACCAGTTTTGTTGACGGACATGTCGGTTTTCAAAAATATTATGGCAACGCGAATTCATTGCAAGTCCAAAATAATAATCGCGGATGGGATGTTAATCCAAAGTTTTAGTATGATTGATACATAAGTAGCGGATGCAATAACATGGTTACGGGTAAGGTGAAAATAAAAGAATAAATTACAATAATGAGGGTTGCAATGGCTTTTTTTAAGAATCAACTATATAATATAAAATAAAATATGAAAAAAATTACTCATCAGGCAGATTTTTGTGTTATTGGCGGAGGATTGGCTGGAATGTGTGCGGCGATCGCCGCAGCCAGGCGCGGGATTAAAACCATCCTTATGCATGACCGGCCGGTTCTTGGCGGGAATGCTTCCAGCGAAATCCGGATGTGGGTGTGCGGAGCGCGTGGAAAAAATAATCTGGAAACAGGAATAATTGAAGAGATCCGACTGGAAAATCTTTACCGTAATAATCATCCCAATTTTTCAATATGGGATAGTATTCTTTATGAAAAGGTTCATTTTCAAAAAAACCTTACTCTTTTGCTTAACACTTCCTGTAATCAGGTTCAAATGTCCGGTAAAAGGATTTCATGCATCACCGGATGGCAACTTACAACCGAGACATTTCATACAGTGGAATCTGATTTTTTTGCAGATTGTTCTGGAGACAGTATTCTTGCGCCTTTGTCCGGCGCTGAATTCAGGATAGGGCGGGAAGCAAGAAATGAGTTCGATGAGTCTATTGCCCCGGAGGCAAGCGACATTAAAACTATGGGAATGAGCTGCTTAATCCAGGCCAGAGAAACTAATTCTCCTCAAAAATTTATTCCTCCGGCATGGGCCAACAAATATCTGTCCGATGAGTCGCTACTACGCCGTGAACACAGCTTAGAAGGGACAAACTTCTGGTGGATGGAACTGGGTGGAGAGAATGACAGTATTCACGATACTGAGATGCTTCGGGACGAATTATTAAAAATAGCGTTCGGGGTCTGGGATCATATCAAAAACCATGGTGACCATGGAGCTGCAAACTGGGTGCTTGACTGGCTTGGATTCTTGCCAGGGAAGCGCGAAAGCCGACGGTATGCAGGTGATTACATTATGACGCAGAATGATGTTGATTCCGGTGGCAATTTCGACGATATAGTTGCTTATGGCGGCTGGACTATGGACGACCATAATCCGGCAGGAATAAATCATCTGGGGGCACCAACAATACATCATCCCGCACCCTCTCCATACGGTATCCCTTTCCGCTCTCTCTATTCTAAAAATATTGATAATCTTTTTTTCGCGGGAAGAAATATCAGCGTTACACACTGTGCCATGAGTTCAACCAGGGTAATGGCGACTTGCGCATTGCTTGGACAGGCTATAGGAACGGCCGCCGCGTTGGCTGTAAAAAATGACATGTCTCCACGCGGGGTTTATCAGAATGCATTAAAAGAATTGCAGCAGAATTTGATGGATGACGACTGTTGGCTGCCCGGGTTCAGTCGTAATATACCGGAACTGTCCGAAAATGCGATCATTCACTCATCCGGCGGCAATCCTGAACCACTGCGAAACGGGATTGACCGCCCCGTTGGCAATTATGATAATTGCTGGGATGGCGGGGTGGGAGACTGGGTTGAATATCGTTTTAACAACGATGTGAAAATTAGTCAGGTCAGGATTATATTCGACAGCAATCTCAACCGTCCTCATTTGAATGCAGTGGCAAAATATCCATTGGAAATGCCTGTTTTCTCACCTCCGGAAACACTTATAAAAGGATTTCACATTGAAGTTGAAAACTGCTCCAGCGAAATCTTTGAAGTGCATCGCGAAAACAATAATTATCAGCGATTTGTCTTGTTGAATTTTTCTATTACCGCCAGACGTGTCAGATTGTGTATTGATGAAGTTTACGGAACAGGAAATAAGAGAATTTTCGCCTTTGATTTAGATGCCATCCACTCCTGTATTCCCGCGTACGGCGTCAGTTAAAAAAATTATAGGATTATAATGGTATGAAAACTCAAAATAAACTGCTGATTATCTGCACTTCTGAAAATATGCTTAAAGTGACCAACCGTTTGTCCGGCGAAATATTGGAACTGGCTTGGCCTGCTGTGGCATTGAGCATCAGCGGCAAAAGAATCAAAGCGGAAAAAGCTGTTGACAAGCCATTGATTACCGGCAAAATCATCAAACAGACCTTTGCCGGCAAAGGTCTGGAATTTAACGTCACGTTGAAACTGACTGACAACGGTTGGTTTAAGAAGCGGGTGGACATCACCGCTAAAACCATATTGCCAGTCCCAGATTATGTGGAAGTTGACAGCCAGATACTGAACGACGAACTGGAACTTTGCGGTTATCGCGCCACAACACTGCCGGAAAAACAGATTCACGGAGAAGAAGAGGGTATCGGCAGAATGCCCGGTTGCGGCTATCCGCTCATCGGGAAAAAATACTTTACCGGACTGGAACATCCTGCCGGATTTAATCTTTCGGAAAAAACAAAAAAGGGAACGGCGTTCCGGCTTCAGCATTATCCGCAATGGAATGGCAAACGACTGGAAACCGTTGAAGCGGTATTCGGCTGGAGCGACAATCCCCGCAATAGCTTTTTTGAATATCTCAATACCATCCGTATTCCGCCTCTTAAAAAGCCGTTGGTATCCTTCTGCACGTTCTGGGCCGACCCGTATCTCGGCAATTACGAGTATGCCGTCAGCTACGAGAACTACGTAAGTTTTTTCAAGGCATTCGCAAAATTTGACCTTATTCCGGATGTCTTTACGCTGGATGCCGGCTGGAACGACCGTCAATCAGTTTTTCAAGCCAAGAAATCAGTCGGTGGCGACCAGGGTCTGAAAAAACTCTCCGGGATAGTCGAAGAAATTGGCGCTAAAATCAGCCTGTGGTTGTCGCATAACGGACCGATGGGTATCAGTCCGGAATACATGATAAAAAACGGGCTGGATGTCGGTAGCGGCGACAGTGCCGCCTATTGCGGCAAGGGTTACGGCATCATGGTTGACAAAAAGTTCGGCACGATGCTTGAAAGGCGTTTCTGCGAACTCATCAGTAAAATTGGCGCGGTACATTTCAAGATAGACTGGGATAACGAATGCGCGACCAATCCAACTCTGAAAAAACAATATCCAACCAGAAATCATATCCGTCAGGCTTCGTTGAATGTAATGTTCGCCATTGACAAAGCTATGCGCAAACAGAGTCCCGGCATCATTACCCGCAACGGCTGGTGGACTTCACCATGGTGGCTTTGCCATGCCAATCATTTATGGCTGTCCGACAGCGGGGATTCAGAATACACCTCATTTCCGTCAAAAAGCCAGCGCGACAGTTCAACCACACACCGCGATATCATGTATTACAACATTCTGCAGCGGGATAAGAGTGCCATTCCACTGGATTGCTTTGATAATCATGAATTCCCGGACGCGATGCGCAATCCATTCGTTGAAGAGCCTGGACTGTGGTCCAATGCTTTATGGATGTCATTCATGCGCGGCAGCACTTATTTAGCCTATACCATTCAGCCGGAAAAGCTTGAGGAATGGCAGGTGGACAGTTTTCGCCGGATTATGACTTTCTGCCGGAAAAACGCCAGTCA
>CAYMSF010000224.1:0-4100 GCA_964392985.1 uncultured Victivallaceae bacterium
TTTTGTTCTGAAGACCGGAGTGGCCACCGACGCCCCACACCGGATAGATGTCGCAGCCGGTAAGATCAGCGGCATTCCACAGATATTGCTGGATCGACGGCACGGTGCCGCGCGGCGCTTCGTTCACCCAGAATAAACGCTCCCTTTCCTGCTGGCAAAACAGGCGGAAGTAGTTCTCCACCTGCTTGCCGGGTATGCCCCGCCACTTCGGCTCGTCCAACATCCAGCCAATCACGTTATCACGGCCTTCGGCGGCGGCGCGCATGCGCGTGATCTTGGCGCAGATAGCCTTCTCGTCCGCCGCTTCTTGTCCAAAATTGTTCCAGATCATCACCATCAGGCCCAGCTCATGGCAACGGTCAAACAATATATCAAAATCCTCACACTGCGGCACAAAACCATTGCAACCAAAACCGGTTATTTTGTTGAGGAAAGTTTCCGAGATGTTCCATTTTCCGCCCATGACCCAGAGGGGAAAGTGTGGTTGGCCGTTGATAAGCAACACTTGATCGCCGCGCAATCTGACATTCGCATTATGATCACTCCCCTTGCCGGGCGGCGTATATACATCATTACGCCGTCGCACATACCATTCCTGGGTGGACAGCCCTGTCTCGTCAGCATTGGCGACTTTGGCTTTAGGCTCGATCTTGATCTCGTCAAACCAAGCCTTGCCCTGTCCTAAAAACCGGAGTTGCAGCTCGAACCGGGTCGGCGCATTGTCGGTAACATGAAAGACCCAGCTCTGCTCCGTCCACGCCGCCGGCCCTTTTTCCACCGGCGACTTGGCATTGACCGGGATTTCGATCTTGTCCCCGCCAGCCTGGGTATAAATACCAGCCAAAGCCACGACAAACGGCTGTCCCGCCGGTTCTGTTCTGACCCGCGCCGTAACCCGTATAAACATACTGCCCAAGCCAGTCATCTCAGCGGTGGGAATTTCGACCGCCCAACCCGGTGCCGTCTCCGTATCGTGCGGCCCGACACTTGCCGTCACCAATCCGTCTTCGCCCGCCACGGCCTCCTTCCCCGTCTCGCCCAATGGCTTCCACACTCGCGGGGCACCCTTCCCGGTCGGTTGTAAAAGGATAGACCCGCCATTGCCGTTGTCGTTTGTCAACAGATTGTTGCCATTTTTTGCCACACCCTGCGCATTCGGCATCTCGGCAATCTTAATATCGTCCACGCATATTTCACCCGGCCCTTTCATGCATAAGGCGATATAAGGACTTGAATAATCCTTGTCGAGGCATACAAACTCGAATTTCCGCGTTTCCCATTTGTCCCTGACAGTATGCCATGAGTTTGTATTGACTGCCTTCAGGTTGGGATTGGCTCCGGTATGTCCTTTCCCGACCCATTCCACATAGACCATGGCACTTGCCTTGCCATCGCCTTTGATCCTGTAAGACACAAGATATTTTTTCTCGGGAATTAGCTTGAGTCCCCGTTGCACCAGAAAGACAGGGGCGCTGTCGGCGCTCTTTATTTCCACGTAGCTGTTTCCCTCATCTTCCCCAATGGAAACACACTTTTGATTCCGGCTCGCCCAATCTGCCGGAAAATTGTTCTTGTCCTTGTTGCTGAAGTCAGGATTTTGTACGAGATTGTCTTCCGCACATAAACTGAAACTTGAGACAAGAAACACAAAAACTAGCATAAAAATTTTCATAACTAAATTAAATCCTTCAACCAATTTCAAAACATTGAATTACTCATAGTTTAGAAATCGGCGTTTTTATTCTTTGTTTTTATTAAATTTATTCAAAATCATGATTTCAAGCCACTATGGCAACTTTCCCCATGGAATAGACTTATTTTGAATGCTGTGGTCGAGCTCGGAGTATGACAAGGTCTGGACGTGGCCATCCATGTAGTACATGTTCAGGGTATTCCCATGCATCAGTTTCAGCGAAGCAGCACCATACGCGGGGGGGGTAAAAGTCCACGAAGACCACCAATAGCCGAAATAGGCATAACCCGCACACTTCCATTTTTCGCTGAGGTAATAAACCTTCCCTGGGGATTTGTATTGTGTTCTGCGGCTGACCGAACCAAAGTTTGCCCCCGTACCGGATTCGAAGTATGTAGTCGAACAGTTGATCCCATAGGAGATGTAGTATTTGTAATCATAAGCGCCCCCTCCGTTTGACGCAGTAAGATACAATGGGTCAGCATCGGCAGGACAACGATACAGGCCGCTGGGTTTGTTCCTGAACGCCGCATCTCCTCCGAGATAGCGGGCGAGACGTCCAAACCACATGTTGCACCTTGTTCCATCATTTCCAAAACTGTAGGTACCACCATATGACTGGTAGGGCACCAGATAGTCATTGTAATCATCGCTGTACATGCTGGCGGCGAAACCAACCTGCTTAAGCTGGTTGATACAGGCAGTTCGCTTCGCAAATCCCCGCGCTTTGCTCAGCGCTGGCAGTAGCATTGAGGCGAGGATGGCTATGATCGCGATCACGACCAGGAGTTCGATGAGTGTGAAATTCTTTTTACCAAACAGTTTCTTTTGCATGATAACATCTCCTTTTTTAATTAGGTACTTGACAATATCTGATTTAATTTTGACGCAACTGATTTCGGCCCGTATTTCCTATTGCCAGTGGTCTGGCGGTGAATGACGACACTCTTCAGACTTTCTGTTTTTCTTTCCATTGCCGGATGCGCGACCCGTTTCATCAGCATATCCACTGCATGTCTGCCCAGTTCATTGTGATTCACTCCTGCCGAGGACAGCGGATTGACTCCAGACGGGAAATACATTTCCGGACAGCAGATATCATCCCCGAAACCGGACACTTCAACTTCTTCCGGACAGGCAATATTCATTTTCTTCAACTGCGCCAGAATCCCCAGAGCAATATTGTCATTTTTGCACATGATTGCGGTCGGACGTTTTCTTTTGTTCATAATCCGGCTGGCGATCTTCACGCCGCAGGCCTGCTGAAAAGAAGCGGTGTCGTTGCCGAAGTCGGATAGTTTCAGACTTTTTTCATCAGCGATAACCGGCTCCAATCCGTATTCGCGCATCGTATTCATAAAACCAACATACCGGCCCAATTTTTTAATTTCCAAAAGATGATTCCCGGCCAATGCAATCTGGCGATGACCGTTGCCGATAAAATATTCCACTATTTCGCGACCGCCGTTTTCCTCGTCAATAAACAGACTGTCACAGGGAACATCGTTTTTTTGTGACTGAATCTCCAGTCCGGCAACGACAACCGGAATACCGCATGAAATGGCATATTGGACATTCGAGGCGATATCGCTATAATCATGTCTTAGAAAAATGATGCCTTTCAGAAAATGATGATATTGCATCAGGCGGCTTTTTAAATCTGCCTGGGAGATGTAGTTAATCCGCAATGCCTCATACTTGTATTGAAAGACATTGTTTACGGCAGCATGTTCCAAAATCTTAAATACATGATGTTCAGTTACTTCAGGAGCCACTATTCCAATAACCGGATATGAATTTACATGGCCAATATTCTGGCAGGCCGGAGCAATGCTTTTCCCCCCGACATACATGCCGCTGCCAATTATTTTGTGGATGAGTCCTTCGCTTTGCAGAACGTCAAATGCCCGGCTGACAGTCAACGGGTCAAATCCCCACTCCTTGCTTAACGACCTTTGGTCAGGCAGAGCGTCGCCGGTTTTATAAATACCCTTTTCAATCCGCTGCCGGTATTCATTAGCCATGCAGAGATATTTTGGTAGTTTTTTTACTGTTACTATTTTCATCGCCGTTTCCATATTGCGATTCATTGTTTAAATCTTATCAATCAATTATACATCAATTTGATATTCCCGTCAATAGCTAAAAACATTTAACCAGCAAAAAAGAATAAAAATAATTTTTCTTCCCGCACTTTAGAACTCTAGAACTTTAGAATTCTAGAACTCCCTGCCTCTGTTTTTCCTGTCCATCCCTGTTAAATTGACATTCATCGCCACATAACCTGACTTTCAAAAATCCATTTTACCGCCTTATTTTAGCCTGATTTCACAATTCCGGTTGACAAAAACACTAATTAGTAAAAAGGCAAACGTTTAATTGAAAATTGAAAATTGAAAATTGAAAA
>CAYMSF010000225.1:0-4086 GCA_964392985.1 uncultured Victivallaceae bacterium
CGCCAAATTCCTAAGCGTTATTGTCTAGGACGGATCGCTCATTGGTATAAAATATTTCTATTTTAGCCGTTCAGTCCGAAAAATTTTTGTTTGCCCGATGGGAACGTCCACAGAGAACTCGGAAGTGTTAGTGGCAATCAATTGACCAGTAATTGCATCGGTCACACGCGACGGATATTTGGGGCACAAAACTTTAGTCCCGGCTACCGCGCTGTGCACTCCAACTAAAAATTGGTTACCGTAAACCGTATCGCCAACTTGCTTGCCAGCACGCCATGCCCCATGTTTTTGTGCCAAGTTATGAATAAATTGGGCTTCCAGCCAAGGTACGGCGAAGTAATAAATTTCAGATTTTCCGGATTTCTTAAAAGCGGCGGCAATAGCACTTGGGTTATCCCGATATACTGCTAATGGTATGGCACTTGAATCGGTAATTTCAAATCCAAGTCCACGACTTTCGCGGTCACAGAATGCAAAAAACAGCGGGCGGTCACCAAAATTTCCGGTGAGTTTTTTTAACAACGGTTCTTCAGTCTTATTCAACCACTGTCCGGCTAAGGCAGTTTTTCCCGGCAAACGTTTCACATTCATTCCGGTAATTTTTTGAATCTGCTGTTCCATCATATCAGGATTGACTGCGACACCAGGCGCATGAAGAAATATTATTGTCTTCCCGGCCACCTTCAGTTTTTCAATTGCTTCTAATTCTGACGCAGCGATAAACTGTGGCATCGCAAATACATATACTTTATAATCCGGCAAATTGCGGTCAGCAATATCTCTTTGCAAATAGAGATGATAAGGGACATTGGCGGTATCCCATTCAGGTCTTTGTCTTCTAGTATTTCTCATTAGAAAATAACTTGCATCGAGATCATCCGATAAGAAATTGGCACTGTCCTCACCAATAAAATAGGCAACATCTGCCTCCAGATTTCCTTGGCGTAGCGTCTTGTCTGCAAAAAGCTTGTATAGGTCACCAATATTTTTCATAATCAGCTCGTTAAAATACCACTGACCACTCATATCCATACAATATATGCCTTGACCGCGGGCAAGCATATTTAATCCTTCGCGATGCAACATTCCACGAAAATTTTCATTATCTGAGGATCTGCCGACCCCAAAATCCCAGGTTTCGCCCTGTGAAGGCATCAAGTGTGTACGGTAATCAAATTCATGGAAAAAGATTTTATTGTTCAAACGTAAACTTTCAGGCAGGGAATCACATCCGCCAGGGTAACTACGTTGGCGTAAACCATAATCACTGGTAGCAGAAATGCCATTGAGTCCATCCGCCTTTGACAGCAAACCGAAGCCGGTATAACCGCGCCAACCGTGCATTACGTTGCCATTATGCACCATAAAATATTTTTCCGTGCCCCGTTCTGCCCTAAACTTATCCATAATTTTGGTGATCAATCTGCTTGGAGTTTCGCCATAAAAGCGATTGAAGTCGGCCAAATACTGAAATTGTTTTCCTAAAAGCCAAGGCGTAGTTTCGGCAGATTTGGACCGGCGCTCATCAGGCGTTGGTAAAACAATTTCGTCGAATGTAGCATACTTTTTGCCCCAGCTAATATTGAGTTTTTCGATAGAATTATCATAACGTTCACGGAGCCAATTTTCCCAAGCTTGTTTTGCCGCCGGCGAATAGTCATCAAGTTCGGTAATTTTTGAAGTTTTCGGACGTACCCAATGACCGAAATCGGCATCATTAAATCCCCATAAGTAGTATCCTACTACTCTCTTACCGACAGGTTCTTTAGCCAAAAACTCATCTAGTGTAACAAGCATTTTGGCAATATCATCTATTGCTTTTTGAGAAAATATGGATGGCAATAGCTTAGAATTGGGTTGCACAACCTTGCTCCATTCGCCAAAATGGTCGTTGCCATTAGCATACTCGCCTTTAATGTTCGCGCAAACTTCTGACGGATTTTCTAGTCCCCAATTTTGATATGGATTAACCCATACACCTAATATAATTTTACTCTGCGGAGATTTTGACAGCAAATATTCTAGAATTGCTTTAACCCCCTCAAAATTATATTTTTCCTTGCCAACCCAAAAAGCGGGGAAATCATCGGAACCTGAATGATGAACACTTTGTAAAAGAACCCCTTGTTTTTCAAAACCACCCCAATTACACAAATACTTCAACGTTTTCATTGAACCGACATACATAAAAGGTGCAATATCTCTCTTGCTGGCATCGAAAAAAATATTATTTTTATCCAACTTTATATACGTTGCAGTCTCAACCCCCAGCATCTTTTGCAATTCTTGTGAAGGAATCACAAAATTATTTTTTACTGGTGCGGTAAAATCTTTTTTGTACTCGGTGCTACCGGAAACCTGTATCTTAATATCTTCAATTTTGCCTTTCCCTTCAAGCGAAAGTGTCACTTGACCTGAATCATACTCCTTGCGCTGATATATCGGAACAACAAAACGTGCAGACCCGTTCTCAAACGCAGACAGCGTAAGCGAAGTTATCGGCATTACCGGTTCGGGGTACTTGCCAGTAAACTGGGAATAGCCGATCTTTAACGCAGAAGGTAATCCAGATAGCTTAATCTCGCCTGAAACTTGATAATCCCGGTTTGGCACCAACTTAATACGTTCAGAAACTAGCTGCTCGCCAATATTTTGCCATTCCTTGAGCATAATAGTGATATTCTTATCAGGGACTTGATATGAGTTTTTTGCAGCCGGTGATGGAATTTTAGTCAAATACCCACAATAGAAATCTTTGATTCTTGCCTTGACCATTGCGAATGAACTTGTTCCGATTTGAAACCCGGCTCCCCTTTGTGAATCAAACAATTTAGCATAGGGAACCGGTTCCTTAAACTGCGACTTCCCGTCAATTAAGACCTGCACCAACATCTGACCGGTTTTGGCATCTTTGTATTTTTTAACCTCATATTTCCTAAAAACTCCATCATCCCATTTAAAATCAGCAACAGGGAACAACATATCTGAATTTAAATCCATCAATCCTATATAATATTTCCCTTCAAGCGTATTATACCAGGCAAGTGCGACAGTTTTACCAGCGGTGTTACTTTCGCCACGAAAACCACAATGAAAAGAGGGTGCTTGCGAACGCATTGAATAATCAAAAGCGACAGTGATACCAAATTCTGTTTCATCCTTTGCCGGGTCATTTAAATTGATTAATTTATTAATGTTTACGACAGTTCCAACAATATTGCCTTCATCAGCAATCTCCAATGCTCCATTTCCAGTGGTGTCAGGAATAACCTTGCATTGGTTGCCGATGGTCAAATTCCAGCGTTCGTTAGCAGATTTTGATATATCATTCGGCAGCCCCTTCCCATCAAAACTGGCAATTCTTTTTGATTTGGCTGAAACGATCAATGGCTTGTCATCTTCACCGGCTTCGCAGTAAAGTTGTTTTAGCGCAACTTTAACTTTATCAGGGGTAGTACTGCCAAAACTGAATACAGCTTTACCGGTTTTCCCGGTTACCGGCAATTCTGAGTAGTCGTAAGGGGTCACAAGCAGGTTCTTGCCATCAAGTTTAACTTGAATCAGCGTCTTACCTGATGCCGTATCATGATACTTTTCAACTTGATAATTATGAAATTTGCCGTCATCCCAATTAAACTCCTTTAATTCAACTAAGGGGCGCAAATCGGCATCTATCAGGCCAATTGTCTTTTTGCCTTTTAGGTTGTAACTCCAACCGAGTAATAAGCTACGACCGTCAGCACATGGACGGAAGCCAGTACAAAAAACAACTCTTGGCGACGGAGCAACGTCAGAAAACGCCAAATCTACCGAAACGGTGATTGATGAATTCTTGATAATCGCACCGGCAGAGTAAATGCGTTGCAGGTTAAAAAGACCTTTGTCAGTTTGGTCATCGAAAACTGTAACGCCGGCCACTGCGTCATATGACGGCACAATACCACCACTCATATGACTGAGCCAACTCTTGTCAACATCCTTACCGCCTTGAATTTCTCCAAGCTTTGCACCAAATGTCGCTAACGCACATACTGTAATAAATAGCGCAATGATAACTTTTTTCATTTTTTCCCTTTGTCATTATAA
>CAYMSF010000226.1:0-4028 GCA_964392985.1 uncultured Victivallaceae bacterium
AAATACTCAACCGCTACAATGGCGGAATAATTCATTATTGCGGCAAAGGTGATCACTTTGTCAATTCAATGTGTTCGATCAAAAACTTGAACGCCATTCATCTGTCACAACCGCATTTGAATGATATGGGAAAAGTTTTCAGCAATTCAATTGATAAAGGCAAGCGGATAGTCTGGTTGCGTGAAAATGCGGTCGATGACGCTATTAAAGCTAAACGTCCGCTGCATGGTTTAGTAAATCGCGGACCGGAAAATTTATAAATTGCAATAAAATATTGCATAATTATAGAATAATACTTTTCCGGTATTTCAGTCAAATATAGCCACTGCTCCTATTGTTTTTCGGGAGAATCCAATAATTTTCTAGTGCGTGGTTATATATACCTAGCGGATGAACTCGGCTCCGGGGTACGCAAACTCATGAAATACGGGAAAGCTTTCGGCAGAATCGATCCAGAACTGATTGAGAGAGATATTTTCAGGATTATTGTCAGATATCCAGATTCTGGAAGTTATGACAACGCTCCGGCCACCAGTTCAATTTTACCATCGAGTCGTGAAGCCATACGATGAACATTACCGATAAACGCCCCCGGTCCACCGCCTACCATTCCCATTCTGATCTTGCGTAACATAGTTTATTCCCTTTGTTAAATTAGAATTAACCTTATAAATTTAAGCAACAGTAACTGACAACACAGATTAATAATATATTTATACGAAGATTATTGCAAGGCAATAACTCAATATTCTTGAATTAAAGATAAAGAGAAAGTGGAATTGAACCACTTGTCGTGCGACCGCGGGATTATGAGCCAGTCATACCAAAAATAATCACGGACATAAAAAAGCCAGTCCGAAGATTTACGGAAAATGTTGGCATGTTATATAGCATAAAAACACTCTCTAGTCCATGCTTTTTACATACCGGAGTCACTAAAGTACTTAATCATAAATTAATCTTGTGGCGACTATTGCACGAGCTGGTCACTGCACGATGCTCGCATCGAGTGAAACCCATCTCATACAATATTCATCGCATCTGTAAAAAAGGGCAAGGCAGGGGATGGATAAAATGGTAAAAAACTATAAAACACCAAGTATTTCAAAACAATTTATTTCACGGTGTTGTTTTCGGCGTATTCGAGCAGAATTTTTTCTCTGAGCATCAATGCCGCACCTTTGGCGGTGGAGTACTCATCCAGTGTTGATATCTCGATGACAAGTTTATCCGCTGCCCCAGGCGTGCAACGCAACGGCAGTTCACGTTTAATTGTATCGGTAAGAATATTCCCCAGTCGGGCCAGTTCTCCGCTCAAAACAATCATTGACGGATTCAACAGCGTAACAACCGTGGCAAGCGCATTGCTGATTTTGCTGCTGACGTCATAAGCCAGCATTCTGGCGACTTTATCGCGCCCGGTCAGTTCACAGAACGTTGCGATAGAAAAATTATCTGACTTCAGTCCGGTATCAACCCCGTTATTGATAAGTTCCGCAACTCTGCGCTTGAGTCCGGCTTCTCCGGCAATAGCCTCCAGACAGCCGCGGTTGCCACATTTGCAAAGCGGACCTTCCGGCATAATGACAATGTGTCCGATTTCCATTCCCCGGCTGTTATCGCCGACGAAAAGTGTACCGTCTTTGACAAACCCGCCGCCGATGCCGGTTCCCATTTCCATGTGAAAAAGACTCTCCGGCGGTTCCGGGAATCTGCTGTAATATTCCATGTAGGTTCCGACAATAGTTTCCGGGAGAATCAGGCTGTGCCGGAGACCGGTTATTTCACGCAACCATGCTCCGCTGTTAAAGTTCTCCCAGCCTTGAAGATTAACCGCCCTTAATGATACCCCGAGTTCAATATCGACAATTCCCGGGTCGGAAAAGCCGACTCCGGCAACGTTCTCCCAATCAGTGCCAACCTGATTTTTCAAGGCAGTTACCACCGCCCTGATTTCCCGGCGGCAGTCGTCAAGGCCATTGCGGGAAAGCCCCGGTACTTCTGCGGAAGCAATTATTTTGCCATTTAAATCAATAATGACGCCGATGGTCCGTTTGAACTGTAAATCAATACCGAGCAACCATAAATAATTCATGTTGAATGTTATTGCCGGCGAAACGCGACCGGTCTTTTTTCCTTTACGCTCCAGTTCCGAAATTATGCCATTCTGTTTCAATTCGTCGACGACTTCAAATACCGTTGCCGGGCGAATACCCGTTTGCCGCACAAAGTCTGTCCGGGTCATTTGCCCCTGATCGCAAAGACATTTCAAGAATTCCTTGCGAATATTTATTTTTTTTCTCATTTATCGAAAAATCCACAGTTATTATAGCTTTATAATACGTTTATGTATTAAATAATACAATAAAATGTAAATAAATCAAGTAAATTGTTTTAAAAACATTGAAAAAAATGTTTTTTAGCGATATAATTATAATTATTAATACATTTATTATCAATAAGTATATCAGGAACCATTTATGAAAACGGTAAAAATGGGTGAGATGACGGTTAACGAACTTCAGGAATATCTGAAGACCAATCAGACAATTATTCTGCCGTACGGGGTGGTTGAACAGCACGGATATCACCTGCCGCTGGATACCGATATCAGGAATGCGGAAATCATGGGGGCAAAACTTGCGGAAAAACTGGGCTGTATAGTTGCGCCGACTTTGAACTACTGTTTTTCCGGGGGAATGCTGACCGGTACAATCAATGTCAAACCCAATACTTTTGCCAATCTGGTTGGTGAGATTATCGAATCACTGTCATTGCAAGGGTTCAAAAATATCATCATTCTGCCGGGACACGGTGGCAGCGAAAGCATGTTTCACCTCAAAGAATCCTTGCGCATCCTTAAATGGCTTAATCCTGCGCTACGCAATACGATGATTATGATGATAACCTTATGGGATTTCTCGCCAACATGGCGGAAACTGTTTGAAACCCGCGATTACCATGCAGCTAACGCCGAAACGTCACTGATTAAATATTGGACACCGGAAGTTGTACGGGAAAAAATAACATTGGACAGCGCTGATGTAGCGGAAATGTTGCGCAATGACCCGGATTCTTATCAGAAGCGCACCTCTTTTACCGGTTTGAACCATGAAATTCCGTTCACCGAACAGCGCGCGGAGGTTAAAGTTGGAGTGATGGGATATCCTGAAGCGGCTTCTGTCGCAACCGGAAAAAAGCTTACTGACGAAATTCTGAAGCATGCAGTTCCGGCGCTGAAAAAGGCGATTGCCACGGCGGCACTGGCACGCAAGAACGGAACCGCAATTGAAATAAACAATAATGACAAGCTGAAAATATTATCCCTTTGATATTTTATGAAAATTATCGATTTAACTTTTGAGCCGGGTATAGAACCGGGGAAATTTTTTAAAACAACGCGGAAAGATGTTTGTTTAAAATCTCCCGGAGTGCAATACACGGGTGTGGTATATGAATTTATTATGAGTTCAGAAACTGGAACGTATCTGGATTTACCCGGACACATCGCCGAAACTGATGATGGTCAGGATATCGCAAATTACCCGTTGGAAAAGCTCTATCGCAGACGCGCCGTGGTAATAAGACTTGACCGCCATGATCAATCCGGCGGAGTCACCGGGGCTGAACTGGAAAAAGTTTGCAAAACTGAAATAAAACCCGGTGATGCTTTAATTGTCAATACGCTTGGCAACCGTCAGTTTTATGAAATTGAATATCGTTCTGTTTTTTTTGAACGGGATGCCGTAGATTGGATAATCGAAAAACAGGTTGAGTTGATAGTTTCTGATATCTATGAAAGTGTTGAGCTGAACGGCGTTTTTTACCAATTTTTTAAAGCAGGCATTTCAGCGGTTTGTCTTCCTGTGAATCTGAACAAGCTGAATGTTCCGGAGATAAAATTAACCGTGATGCCGCTGCCGGTCCGCGGGGTTACCCAGATTCCCTGCAGGGTTGTCGCGGAATTTTGATTATAAGTATTTTTTGTATTGATAAAATTATAAATGGAAGATGTTATTTATGTGCAG
>CAYMSF010000227.1:0-4019 GCA_964392985.1 uncultured Victivallaceae bacterium
AACGCGGCACTGATGGCAAGATAGATAAAGGATATTCAGACAAACACAAGGCACAATGCGCAGAAGTTCTGGCAAAAAATCCGGAGCTGGTACTTGTCGGCGATTCAATCACAGCACGCTGGCCGATGGAACTTTTACTGGATAAATTCAGCAAAAACAGACCGGTGAACCTGGGTATCGGCGGCGATTGGGTGCAAAATGTCCGCTGGCGCATCCGGAACGGCGTGCTGGATCAGGTGCATCCCAAAGTTATCGTCGTTATGATTGGCACCAATAATATCAGCGGCGGATTCACTCCAGACGAAATTGTTGAAGGTATTGGATTGCTCATTAAGGATCTTCATGAAAAAGCGCCCGGCAGTAAGATTCTGCTTTATGGTATATTTCCACGCGGCGCCGGACTCAAGGATCAGAAGCATGAGATGATTCGTCAGATCAACGCTAAACTTGCCTTGATGGCGGACAATAAGAAAATATTCTATATGGATATCGGAGATAAACTGGTAGAGCCGGACGGTTCAATATCAACTGAAATGATGAAAGACCGCTTGCATATCGGTTTGAAGGGGTATAAAATCTGGGAAGCATCGTTAACTCCTGTTATTGATAAGATGATGGGTAATAATTAATCTGGAGAATGCCATAAATTAATCTTATGGCGACTCTTGCACAAGCTGGAACCCGCACGATGCTCGCATCAAGTGGAATCAATGGAGAAGATTATGAAATACAGACAGACTGCTGATGCTGCGGCAGGTTCGGAGGAAACAGCCTGCGCCAAGCCGTCCACACAATGCGAAATTCAGTTTCCTGACGCAAACCAGCCGATTTCCGTATTTGTCCTGACCGGTCAATCAAACAGCTTAGGCACCACGGAGGATCCGCAAGAGTACGACATCACACCCGGTATAGATCCGCTTGATGCTAAAATCCCTTTTTTCTGGTCCAACCGTTTTTCACCAACTACCGACGCAAATGACCCCGTTATCAGCGATTCCGGCGGCAAAATTGTTCCCATGTGCGCTCAGCGGGGACGCAAGGCCAACACCATTCTATGGGGACCAGAGATTGCCTTCGGCCGCATGATGGCGGCGGCAGGCGCGGCTCCATTTATGATCGTCAAAGCCAGTCGCAACGGTGGTGGTAATAGCTTCTGGCTCAAAGGGGCGACCGACGACCATATGTACCGCCACACGGTGAGTACCGTGCTCGAAGCGCTGGGCGCATTACCAGTCGGGACAAAGTTCAACATCGCAGCTTTGCTGTATGTGCAAGGAGAGAGCGATAAAGAGGACGAGGCCGCCGCGTCCGGCGAGCGCTTGCAGATGTTGGCGGAGAACCTGCGAAAGGAACTGCCGTATGCGACGAACATGATGATACTGGTGGGAGGGATTGCCGCGCCCGGCACTTGCCGTGATATTGTCCGCGCCAGGCAGGCGGCGCTGCCTGCCACCGATTCATCCTTCCTCTACATCGACACCATGGATCTCCAGCCCCGGTTGTACGACAACCTTCATTTCAACAAGTCAGCCAAATTCGAAATCGGTCGCCGAATGTGTGCAGCGTGGCTTATGCGAAACCTTAAGGACAATAGCGAAAAAACTAAAAGTCGAAATGTCAGACAAAAAGAGCAATCATAAGATTGTCTTGCTGGCGGACAATAAGAGAATATTCTATATGGATATCGGAGAGAAACTGGTAGAGCCGGACGGTTCAATATCAACAGAAATGATGAAAGACCGTTTGCATATAGGCTGGAAAGGGTATGAAATCTGGCTGACGTCTATAGCGCCTGATATTGATAAAATGATGAAAAATAATTAATCTGGAGAATGCCATGAACACTGATGGGAAAAAAGAACTTTGCATCGCAATCGATTACTATGATCTGATTGATGTTTACAAGGAGTTATTCGCGGAAGAGCACATCGACCGTTTGCTCGGTGAATATGCGTCGCGCGGAGTAACTGCTGTCCAGTGGCGTGTTTCCGTTCTGGGTCGTCTTCTTTACCGCAGTAAACTTGGCGATATGTACACCAATGAACCTTTCAGTGCGGACAATATCCCCGGGCTTGCAAATACAAACGCCCATGTTCCACTCGTAAAAGCCGCGGAAGCTCGCGGCAATGCTGAACCGTTTGAAATATCCTCCATGAAAAAAACCTTCTATAAAGCGAAAGCTATTCTGGACAAGATTGATCCGTTAGAAGTTGCGGTAAGGCTTTGCCGGAAACACGGGATAAAAATTTATCCCTGGCTGACAATTTATGATGATGCCGGATTTCATCCGCTTACCTGGAGCAATCTTATCCGCAAACATCCGGAATATTGCTGGAAATCTTATGAAGGCAATCAGTATTATCACGGCATAACCTCTTATGTTTATCCTGAAGTTGTTGATTACCGCCTTGCCCAGATAAAAGAGATGCTGAGCTATAATCCTGACGGCATACATCTCTGTACCCGCTCTCACAGCCGGCCGCCCGGATATAATGAGGAATTCATGCAGTTTTTAATGAATCATGAGTTTTGCGAATGGAGAGCTACTCCGTCTGGTAAAAAAATGTCTGAACTGATTGATGCCGCAAAAAAACATTTCGGTTTCGATCCTCCGGCGGTTGAAGCATTTGAGAAAAAAACTGGCCGAAAACCTTCTCCTGATGATGAAGACTGGTGGAAGTTCCGAGGCGCTTATCTGACGGATTTCCTGCGGAAAGCCAAAAAGTTAATATCGGAAAACAATGCGGAATTAAGTTTCGGTCCGCGCTATGATTTCAATATTTATCCTGAAAACTTTTTCGACTGGGCAGCGATGTTAAATGAAAAAATTGCAGATCAACTGCATTACGGCGCTACGGATAATTATTGCGACAAAAATAATATTACAAAAGAATGGCCTGAATTTTTATACTCTCCTGGTCTTAAAAACTATTTCTTTTGTGTGAAAAGTAATAAAAACTCAAGTGATTTCATAAAGTCTTTTGAAGCTACCGGCAATGCCGGTTTCCTGGAAAAATTTAACGGGCTTACTATTTTTGAATCTTTTCATTTGAGTTTAAATCCGGAACTTTGGAATTTCGTTGATTATCTGAAGAAAAGCGCATCGTTTAAATAATAAAACAATATTTTACGGCATAATAAACATAGCCGCGTTATCAATGAGGATAAATGATGAACCTGAAAGCACTGCTGACAAAGCCTGCCGCAACTGGAGCTTCTGCTGAAGTTATTGCAAAGTATACCGGGAAACCGGTCAAAATCAATGGAAAGATGGATGATGACTCGTGGGCAGTGGCGCCTGCATATTCTCTGGTACTGCCGCTAAAATCATTCTCATCGATCCCGGCAGGCATGCAGAAAAACATTGGCGGCACTATTCATGAGCAAGGCTCGGTGAAACTGCTATGGGACAAGAATTACCTTTATGTCGGAGCGGAACTGGAAGATTCCGATGTTATGAACGAATGCATGGAGGATCAAGCCCATTTATATAAAACCGGCGACGTGATTGAAATTTTTCTAAAGCCGGCCGGCGAAAATTACTACTGGGAAATATATGGTGCGCCGAATAATAAAAAGTCATGGTTCTTCTTTCCCAGCCGTGGCCGGATATTGTTCCCGGCATGTGCCGGATACCTGCCGCCAGACTTTAATGTTGCCGCAACAATTGACGGAACGCTAAACAACTGGCTGGAGCGGGACAATGGCTGGACCATTGAACTCGTCATTCCAATCAAAGAGCTTACAGCTTACGGAGCAAAATTCGATAATTCATTCAACTGGACAGTACTGATCGCCCGTTATAACTATTCCGCCTGGCTCCAGAAACCAGAGTTGAGCGCATATCCGCAACTGTCCGCCGTGAACTTCCATATCTACGAGGAGTACGCCAGACTCCGCCTGGTAAAATAGTTAATAATCATATCTCCTGCTTGACGTTGATGTATTCTTATGTATATTCTTTAATTAAGGAGCCGTAAAGAAATAACCTTTACATCTTCGCGCTTCTCCCGAATGCC
>CAYMSF010000228.1:0-3999 GCA_964392985.1 uncultured Victivallaceae bacterium
TATGCAACGAACCGGCAAACACAAAGGCATTCGGGAGAAGCGCGAAGATGTAAAGTTTATTTCTTTCCGGCTCCTTAATAAACAATTGCTTTTAAGCTATAATTAAATGACTCAAAATCAAGCGGCAGAAACCAAAATTGCCGGAACTTTTTTGCCGGTATCAATTATGACTTTACTATTGGAATGGCGCGGCTGTATATTCCAGCCGTGGTAATTATTCTGAATTACGCCATGATTCGGCAGAGAGATTTTCCAGGTCTGTCCAGTAGGCGAGATTGGGATCGACATCCGCGATTCTGATTCCTTTGGCATGATTGAATATGAATTTGGACAGTACTGACCCGATGGCGTGAATCGCATCATGCCGGTCAAGCCCTTCCGCCAGCAGGCGTGCCAGAATCCGGCAAACCGGAATTTTGTTTCCCATGGCAACCTGATTCTCCACTATAACGTGAAATAATGCGTGTGCTTTTAAGTTTGGAAGTTTAATCCGGGCTTTCCTGTGATATTCCGAAACGAGAGAAATCCGTTTGTCATCATCAATTAAACCCCATGCTTCCGGATCCTGATCACTGTCCGGATCATAATTTTCAATGTATTTATTCATAGATTCCGGTATCCCATGTATTATATAATTAGTCCAATCACAATGAATAAATATTGCATTTTACTTTCATAAAGTCAAATGCGGAATTTATGGGATCAATGGTTTTCCAAGCCAGTATTACTAATCGATATATTTTTTTTCTTGATTATTGTCATAGTCGCGATGTTCTAAAAATATTTTGGTCAATTGACAAGTTAAACGCACATTTGTCATATTAAATGCACGTAACCTAGAGAAAGTCGTGCGTTTAGTTTGACAAACGGATAAAAAAGGGGTGGATTTTTCTTCTCAAGAAATATAAACGCATGTGTTTTGTGCTCTTACTCTGACAAAAAAGACAACGCTACGCCATGGCATTACGCTCAGACGGTTTTTCGGACACACTAAACGCACACCCTAAATTTCCTTGCTATGAATATAGGAAAAGCTAACACCCTTTTTTACAATTGCAACCTAATTACGCACATTAAGTGGTCTGACACCAACGAGTTGAGGCACTATTTTGGTCTGCTATCCTAAAATTGACAACTTAGGAAAGAAACACCTCATAGAGTTTGTCAGACTTAATGCGCCCCCCTGTTTTTGTCAAACTAAATGCATTTGAGTGGTTGGGAGGGGTGCGTTTACTTTTTCAATTTTCTCTAAAAATATTTTTAATTAAATTACACAAAGACTATTGACTTAGTCAGTGGTATGTATTATAATCTACAATATGTTGACTTAGTCAGCGGATAAGTAATATAATTCAGCATGGAAAAGTGAAAACGGAGAGACGTTTGTGGTTGAAGATAAAATTACAATGACAAGAAATTATATTCTTGACCTTCTGGAAAGCGGCAGCTTGAAAGGCGGCGACAAGCTGCCTGGAGCCCGCGTCATTGCCTCCTCCATTAAAGTTTCATTTCTCAAAATTCAACAAGCTCTGGACAATCTTGCCAGAGACGGGATTCTGGAAACGGTCTCCAGAAAAGGCACTTTTGTTCAGCGGAACTGGGAGGAACGGATTATACAGACTAATATCACGCTGTTCAATAGAGAGCTGCCGTGGATCGAGGCGTTTGAAAAACTGCTGGCGGAACGTATTCCGCAGTTAAGGGTTTGCAGTAAATTTCCTCAAAGTTTTTTTGAGCTGCGCACAACTCTGCATGTGCAGAATAACCGCAATGATTACCTGGATCTGCAACCGGTTTTTGACCGCATATATCCCGATAAATCACTGTTTTTCAGTCATCCTTTCAAAAATTTCTATGTTGACCGAAAACTGGCCGGCATTCCATTTATCTTTTCGCCGCGTGTAATGTTTTATAATCCCGAGTTATTGAAAAAATATGGCTGCCAGGAGCCACGGCAAGGCTGGACCTGGGAAGAATTCATTAAAAGTGTCCGGAAGATGCGAATGAAGAATGTTCCAGGCCGGGAGATTTTTAACTGGAGTCCTGAGATATTTCAATGGATGAATATTGTGTTTCGCGCCGGCGGCTGCCTGATTTCATCATCCTCGTCTGATCCTGTGAATATAGATCATCCGAAAACCCGCTATGGATTGCAGCTTTACACCGAATTGCTGCATGACTTAAACTTGTCATGCGATGATGTTCATTTTGATTTTTCAAAGCAATTCGCTTCAGGCAAACTGGCGTTTATGTTATCGGAACGTGAGAGCCTTGCGGATTTTACGCATGCGGGTTTTGATTGCTGGAAGACTGTGCCGTTACCGTTAATTAAAGGTGGTGCGGACATGACCGCTCAGGCTACCGACTTGATTTGTGTCAGGAAGAGCTGTTCCGATCCGGCGCTCGTTGAAGATTTTGTCCGGTTCATGCTTGCTGAAGAAACCCAGGATTTTATCGGCAGTGAAAAATACGGGATTCCAATCCGTAAAACTTCTGCGTTTAAAAGTATTGATGCCCAATCGCCGCGGGATATGCTGTTTTTGTCCGAAACTAATAAAATCAGTGCGCAGTACAATATCTGTTCTCCTGAAATGTCGTTAATGATAGAAGAAGGGATCAAGCATATCTGGCGTCATGACCTGGATCTGGTACAGGCGACCGGTGAGCTTGCGCAGGCGATCAGATTCTTTTTGCACATTAAGCATGATTCAAATAATAAAATTTTGTCTAAAAACAAGGAGGTCTGGAAAAATGAAGAATTATGTCTGGTCTAATGTGTTTGAAATCGGTCAAAGCCTTTTTAAAAATAATCTAAAAGAAGGAAACAGAAAAATGAAAAAGCAAAATTTTACACTCATTGAACTCCTCGTGGTGATCGCGATCATAGCTATTTTGGCCGCAATGCTGCTGCCGGCGCTGGCAAAATCGCGGGAAAAGGCGAAACAGATTTCCTGTACCAACAATCTCAGGCAATGGTTTTTTGGCGCACAGAACTATTATGAGACATTTAATGATTATTCGCTGATGTATGGAAATATGGCCGGATACGATTCAGGAGACAAGGGCCCTTATAGTTGGAATGAGTATGGTTCGTGGCTGGTCGGTTCAATTGCCAAAGCCGGAAAAAGTAACACTGGAGCGGCTAAAAGTTGGAACAATTGTCGCGGGTTCAATGCCTGTCAATCGGTTAATGACGATGCGAAAATACAGAGCAAATGGTATCCGAATACGCTATTGAAACCTCGCAGCTATATTATCAGTTATGGTGTCAGTTGGAATTCGAATACACAAATTCAGTATCGTAAAATCCTGACGATCCGCAATCCGTCGAAAGTGGTTCATTTCGTTGACGGCGTCAATGAGTGCGGTTTTAATCCATGGGACCCTACTCATGTCAACCCGGCAACAAATATTAGTGATCTATCAGTGAATAACGATACATCGGGAGTAAGATGCCGGCTTAGTTACCGCCATAACGGGCAGGTTAATTATCTAATGCTTGACGGGCATGCCGGCGCCACTAAGAAAATGCTGGTGTGCGCCGGTACAGCTGCAAATCAGCTCTCTGTTGATTTGTAATTCGTCCTGTGCAATCATATCGTAAGCTGAATATTCAAGTCATGAAATAAGGATTTATATGACAATGTTTTATCCAATCAATGCATTTGCAACTGTCAGTCTGCTGTCCGGGTTACTGGCAGCGGTGGCACCGGATGGAATAAGTGCTGATATTACCGGGACTCCAGTCGTGCAGAAAGTGTCACCCGCGCTCCCGCCGGTCAAAGGCTTTGCCGCCGAACGCATCGTGGAAAAACTTGGTCGCGGGCTGATCGCAGTTCCGGTCGAGAACGGTAAAGTTTATCTTTCCTGGCGTTTGCTTGCTTCCGATGATCCGAAGGCCGGCTTTGACATCTTCAGCGTGGCGGGCGGCAGCGAACGCCGGTTGAATTCGTCTCCGGTTGTTCAAACCACTGATTACACGGTTGATTCCCCGGTAAA
>CAYMSF010000229.1:0-3987 GCA_964392985.1 uncultured Victivallaceae bacterium
GAATCATTTCAGAAATGGAATTCTGAAGCTTTTTCATACTTGAACCCATACCGGTAAGATTAGTATCCAGTTCTCTGCGGTACAACGTGAAGAGCAGATAAAATTTTGAAAATTTGGCCACGCCCAGAATAAATACCAGCCAGGTTAAAGCGCCAACCACAATCAGTGTAATATTATTAGCAGTAAATTCCATATCTATCTATTCTAATCTCCTGATTTTAATAATAAACAGCAACAAGTCAATTTTACATGATAACCGCACAAAAAGCAAGCGTTTTCCATCATTTTCCTATAATTTCTTATATAATCCAAACAAAGTATGTCTATCCAGGTCAAATTACAATTCCCTCAAAGTAATTCAGGAGGCGAAAACATCAAAGCTAAAGCGCAGCAACGATATTGTCACCATCAAAACCCGATTGTTTTGCTAATCTTTGTTCCTTGTTTCAGAACACATTCATGTTCGAGAGCTTCCAGCAGGCTGGCGTTGTCCATAGTTTTCTGCTCTAAATAGTATAAACTCTGGCGTACAGTGCGGAAGTCGCCAGGAGCTAGATTGGCAATGTTTTTCAACCTTGATTCATCTTCCGGAGTAATGGTGGCCTTGAACATGCGTTCAAAGAATATTTTTTTCCCCGCCTCATTCAGATAATCGAACTCCAGTTTAAAAGTAAATCTCCGCAATGTCGCCGGATCAAGATTCTTGACAAAATTAGTTGCTCCAACTAAAACTCCATTGAAGTTCTCCATTTGATAGAGCAGCTCATTTACTTGTGTAACCTGCCAGGAATTCTTCGCCAGTTCCCGGCTTTGCAGCAAACCGTCAATTTCATCTAAAAAGAGAATCGCCTTTTCCGATTCCGCTTCATCGAATGCGCTTTTAAGATTCGCCTCCGTCCCGCCGACCCATTTGCTCAGCAAATCACTGCCCATCCTCACCATGACTTTGCAATCCAGGGTTTTGCCAAGATATTTTACAAATTCGGTTTTACCGGTTCCAGGAGGCCCGGATAACAGCATATTCATGCGCGGACGGTCTATTTCATCCTTGTTTCCAGCTTGGAATCGCTTGATAGCCGAAGCTATACCGGCAAGCGGGAGGCTGCCTTTGATATTCAGGCCTTCAAGCGAATAGTCACCAGCGACCAGGAATTTTTCCTCCCCGTCAATCCCCATGAGTTTGCAATGCGGTTCAAGCAGTTTAATGATGGATTTTTCCAGATCAGCAATCTCCTGCAATTTGCCGCAATTGCGCAGTGCCAGATCAATGCCGCCGGCGCTGACCTCGTATTTTGCGGCTAATTTAGTTAAAACATCGAACGATAACTTATCATCCAGTCCATGTTTTTTAGCTGCGTTCTTCCAGATGAGCATTCGCTGGCTGGTGGTAAGTTTTTCAAATTTTATCGAATAATCGAAACGTCTCCGGCTCGACAAGTCAAGGGTTCCACCGGTGGTATTGGTAATCCAAATGCAAACATGTTTAGTCGAATCCAGAACGTTATTCAACATCCCCTTATCACTCTCATTGGAGCGGGAGAACAGCATAAATGAAGACTCGCAGTTTCCCAGCATTTTATCCGCTTCATCAATTATGATTAAACTTTCCAGCGGCTCCACCTGAAATTCACAAACTTGCAAGGCGGCAAAGCGGAAACTGCTGGAATAATCGCAGATGAGTCCGTCTTCGACGCCTTTGCTTTGAGCGACAAAATAGGCGCAGCGCCCAAGTTCGGCGGCTAATGAGCAGGCAAAACTGGTTTTGCCGGTACCTGGATTTCCGTATAGTAAAATATTTATTCCACGCTTGTCTTCATTTGATGCAATCAGCTTTTTCAGAAAATCGCCGTGCCTAGTTGCCAAATCGCCGTAAAACTCCCATGGCAGCGGCGGCTTGTCATTTTTGGTAAAATAGCAGTTGGACAGCGGTTGATCATCAAGTCCGCCCAGAAATTGCAGCAGTTCCTTGTTAAAGTCTAAATTATAGTTAATACAGTTTAATCGCCGCAGACGTCCGTTCTGCTTGCTGATGCGCTGCAATTCTTCGTCAGCAATACCAAGCGCGGAGGCGATGCGGGATATCTTCCCGGGGGATACGCTCCCTCGAAAGTCATCTGTAGGCCATAATTCACCCGCCACAATCCGCGCAAGCATCAGTAATTCAATTTCCATTGGTTCAAGTTTGAACAAATCGCCCAGTTGGCTGAATTTTGCGCTCGCTGGGTCAGGCTCCTTCTCCAGAGACGCACTCAAGACGCTGATCTGCTTATCCAGATATTCTCCGAGCGCTAACCGGAATTTCGGATTGGAATAGGAATTATCCCACAGCAATCCAAAAATCTCCGTCGGATTTTCCAGGACAAGATCAATTGTCTCCCCTTTTTTCAGTTTTAACAATTTCAGGCGCAATCGCGGTGTTGTGCATTGATTAAAAATACGCCTGAATTCTTCAATACTGATGCGCGCCGCTATCGGCTTGAAGGTCTCCAGGTCATTGATGTAGCCGCGATAATTATGAACAAAGCTTTTCAGATACTGATAAATTTTAAAATAAAAAAAACGGCACACATGATCAAGGCTCTCGCTGTTTTTAAAAAGCTGAACCTTGCGATTCTTTCTTCTGAAGTGATCTGAAATGCTCATAACCGAATGCCTCCTGTTTTGTAAATGATATATAATACAAAAACAGGCGGACATCTTAAGTCCGGCATGGTTTTATTCAGAAGAAATTACATGAATTTCTTTTGCAGACTGATGACATTACTGGCTTGAGCGATTACTTTTGCCGCCAATTCAGGGGGAGAGATTATCTGCACCGCTCCATTTTCATTTAATACCAGATTGATCAGCTTGAATTCAACCGCATTTTTTACTGTAACAATCAGGCTGCCGTCCGGTTCGGTAGTTATTGATTCAGCCGGGTAATTCTCCAACGCAAACGGAATGGCATTTCCGGAAAAGCGCAGCCGCGCTTCGGGAACAGTTGGGAAGTTGAAAACGCCGCCGGCATTGACTTCAGCAATCAATGCTGCATCCGGCTCAAAATTTCCGGAATGGAGATGGGCATCTTCTATCCGGTGTAAAGCCAGAGTTCGCACAGTACGTTCCGGATTAAACTGCCCGTTGGATTCGAGAATGATTGATTTCAAATACCATAAACCGTCGTGAAACACCAGCACCTGGGGCTCGATTAAAAACTCCTGAGTCCCCCCTTCCATCGCCTTCTTATATGTTATTGTCAAACTTTGCTGCCCCTGCCAGGCCTTGAATACCTTTTGAAAAATATCCTGATTCAAAGGCACTCTTGAACCAGTGGCTACTAGCGACAACAGGCATGCGGTTTCATCCAATCCCTTGGTATTGGGACCCAGAAGCGTGTTCGCGCCTTCGCGAATTTCACCGGAAAGCGGCGGCGGCATCAGACTCTCCGCCAGTCTGGCGCCGATTACGACCGCCTTCATTTCGTTGTCGTCGAGCATCGGCACATCAAACGACCAGTCGGGATTAGTCAAATAGTATCCCTTTTGGGCGCGATTATAGCGGATTGGCGCGTTATATTGCTTTTTTAAATATTCAACATCCCGCTGCACCGTTTTTTGCGAGATGGAATATTTTTCCAGGCGGTCAGAGTGCCGCCCCAGCATCTGCATCTTCATTTGCAAAGAGGCGCGGTTGGGATGGCGGTTTTCCTTCATCATGGAAACCAGAGTCCTAATTCGAGCTAACTGCTGCTTATTGGTCGGCATGGCAATCATCCCCTGTTTTTTTCATTCTTTTTTTTAAATATATCTTACCGGACATAAGATGTCCAGAAAAAAATGTATTATATATCATTAACAAAGAGAAGGAGTAAAATGAGCCTGCCAATTACAAAACTGGTTCAAGAGCGGATGGATGAACTGGGTGTGAAAAGGAAAGAGGTGGTCATCGGAGTCGGTTATAAAAACATACCCAGAGGGGTCAATAAGTTTGCCAATGATCTCAGGA
>CAYMSF010000230.1:0-3985 GCA_964392985.1 uncultured Victivallaceae bacterium
TTTAATTCTTAACTCAATTATACTTGCAATTATCAATCCCGTCAATTATTATTTATTGCTAAAAATTAACACTTCTTGTGATAATTAAGGAATTGTCATGAAAAACGCCTATTTCAATGAAGATGATCTGTCCATACTTCTGTCATGCTCAAAATGGCATTTGGTGTCTTCCGTGAATTCAGATATTCCGCCTGCAAAACCTGATAATGAATATCTGAAATGGATTACCCAAAACAGTGATGTTCACCAGCATCGCGAGGTGATGCTGGCATTGTCCGGAGCTAGTTATTTCACGCTTGACGGAGTTACTTATCAAAGCCGTCCTGGAACCATATTCCTGCTGGACGCCAATGAAAAACATGATTATTATTATCCGCCTTCATGTGGCGACATAAGGCATTTGTGGTTCAGGATTGTCAATAAGACTATTTTTACCAACACACCTTGCGGCAGGGCAATCCGCAGAGGGCAGGGCAGTAATGAGTTCAACTATACTTTCAGCGGCTATAACCATGCGGGGCTGGCATTTATCAATGCCTGGGACGAACTGGCGGCCAATGACCAGCTTGATAAAGCATTCCTCGGCATATTAGTCAAAAATGCCTTTGCCGGGCTTGTGCTGGAATTATGCAAGGCTGGCTATAATAAGTCGCTTGGCATGGAGAATAAGCCGACCGAACTGCATCATCAGACGGTGATTAACGCGATTGTCGAGCACATCCGGGAGACCGGCGGCAGGAATCTTGATATTGACAGGTTAGCCTATATTGCCGGTTACAGCAGATTTCATTTCGCCAAAGTTTTTAAAGAAGTTACCGGCAGTCCGGTTCTGGTATTTATCAACTTGTGCCGTCAGGAAAAATTCCGGGAGCTTTCAGCGGCAGGCAAAAACAAGAAACAAATATCCGAGCAGCTTGGTTTCTCCAGTCCCTCGGCATTCTCAAGATGGCTGAAAAACAACAGATGAAATAAACGCGTGTTTATAAATCTATTTAAAAGCGGCACGCCACTCTTTGGCATTTTCTCCGCCCAAATTAAGACGACGTGTGTCAGGGGCGAAGAAAATCTCCAGAATCCAAGCTTCGGGTCCGGGACACCCAAGCGTTAACCAGTCATGCAAGAACTCATCCAGCGAACAATCGAACATAAATGAATTCGTTTCTTCAGCATCGTCATTGTGATCAAGGTATGCCAAACGCTCTTCCGCAGAGCTTGTGTCCAATGCAAGCATGTCGGCATTGGCAAATTGCATAACCGGAAACTTGCCGTGCCAGAACGGACGCTCATTGGTGGCCCACATTCTGTGGTTATGGAGTAATTCTCCGGCATTTACTAGACTCCATAACTGTCCTCCTCCCCAATAAATATCTTGCCCTGCAATCTTTACAGGATGTTCGTCATTCAGGTGCCACTCAAACTCCACAGCGAGAGCAGTCTCCATGAACAGCGTCTTTAGCCGCTGCGGGAATTCAATCCCGATTTCTGACTCAATGTGTTTGACTTCCTCCTGAGTTGCGACTCTGCCGATACTCAGATGAATGTCTTCAAACTTAGGGTGGCGACAAAGTTGCGCAGCTTTATCCAGCATGGCTGTAAGCATAAGTGTTCTCCTCTTTATTTATGTCCTTATACATAACATCAATAGATTAAAGCCAGCGAGGACAAAACAAGTCACTGATGTTTTTTGCTTTCTTAATATCAATGTTCCTGATAGCAATAAAATTCCCAATGCAGATAACAGCATTGCAGTATTTCTATACCATTCAGGATAGGCTATTCTGTTAAGGATATTGGGCGCATCCAGTCTTGTATGGCTGAGTACATATCCGAAATTAAACAGCAAGGCTGCGCACAGAATAACTTTCGTTATTCTTTCAAGCCAAATCCATTCACGTGCAGTTGTTTCCGGTTGATTAATTTTTATCACTTGTTTGTAATTCGAAAAGATTTAAGCATGGTGACGACATCGGGATATATGCGTTTTTCATATTCAGGAAAAATGGTGCTTACTACGAAATAGCAGGTGTTGTCTGCGGTGAAGACCCATTGCCGCCAGCACACTTTCTTTCCGTCCGCCGATGGTACCATTGATTCAAAAAAGAGCGCATCATAAGCGCCGACTTTAGTATGTGTCATGTCTGTCAACTTTGTTCCCTTGCGCACCCGTCCTGCCCATTGGAGCGCTACTTCGTCCCGAACTTTTTCCATGTTTCCCGGCTGCTGTGAATCAAATGAATATGTGCCCAACTGGTAGATATCCATTCCAATCGGTAAAGCGGGCGGACTATACAAAACCCAATGCCCCCGGTCAAGGCACATCCAGCCTTTGGCCAGGGTAATTTGATATGGTTTGGCGCGTTTTGCCGGGGCAAACTCGAAAATGGTAATCCTGCTTTCCGCGTCCGTTTTCGTGTCATTTTTGACGTGCTTGCCGGATGGGTCGTATTTCCACTCTGAAGCGGTCTGCAAGGCAATGGTATCAAGCAGTTCACGCAGGGTGGGCGAGTAGAACTTCGGGAATACCGACTGTAGTTCGGCATCTGCCACCTCACTGGAGAGCCCGATCAAACCTACCGTGCGGCCGAGATCAATATTGCTTCGCACGATAAACATATTGGAAAAATCGCGGAATGAATCGCCCAGCGCACCATTCAGGCGCTGTTGCAACAAGGCATCCAATTGTTTGGCATCCAGCACCTTATCCGGTTTATTGGCGGCATCAGCGCTATGGACATGGATGGTGGTTAAATACAACGAAGCCGCGAAAATTATAGTTAGCATCCTGCCCTGTAGAATGCTCCGGATTCTTGAATTCCTTTCGATAATACCCTTCATAATTGTTCTCCTATGTTTATTTGTTTAGATTTTTCGGTAGCGGAATATTACACTCAGGATGCTCTCTGGCAAATTTTTGAAGCCACTGAGCATCTTCGTCCCAAAAGAATTGTCCGTGATATGTTTCCGGATGAGGCGGAGCTGTCGGCCTCACCGCACCATCCACAAGCAGAATGCAGATGCCTTTGCCATTATGATTGGCCATATGCCGGTCATACATGAGCGGGTAATTGGCGTACTTGCCTTTTACGCTAGGCCAAGGCAGGTAAACATAATCCATCCATTCTGTGATGTTCGACCATTCTTCGGGAGTTTTGTGGTCCCAGGGGCAAATGAATGCCTTATCACTGATGAGATCCTTCATCAATGATAAATTCGGCGGGAGCTCTCCATTATAATCATCCCGGTACATTTTAATTGTGCACCCCGTGGAGCGTAAAGTCGAGAGACATTGATCTATACGGACACGTTCTTTCTGGCCTTTGACCCAGTAGATGCCTGCGCAAAGTAAAAGCGCCGCCAGTATGGCGCTGCCGGCAAATAATAATTTTTGTTTCACGATGGTTCCTTTATATCACATTGTAAAGTCCTACAGCCGGGGCAAACATGCCCAAAGTATCCAAAACAGACATGAAATAATACCGGCAGCCACAATCCATTTGCTTTCTTTCCAGAAGAATGGCGACATAATCAAAACCAGTATCAATGGCACAATTCCAGATTTTATAAAAATATCGTATCTGTCTTGTATAGCGAATTTATTTTCAGCCAATGTATCATTAATTATCCATGCAAAAGTAGATAACAGAACCCAGGAGAAGAGAGTCCAATAAATGATTTTATAGTTTTTCGATATCTTGGTCATATATTTGTAATTCATGACTTTATCTAATTTGAAAGTGTGCCAATTGTAGACAGTTTTTTACAATTGCCAATTTTTCTTCTTTGGTGAAATCGGGCTCTTTCATAAAATCCTCTTCTAACAACATTAATTTAGTGTATCAAGACGGGCGGTCAGACAGCAAGTCACAATATCTGACTTGATGCGAAATCCGGAATGACCTCTAAAACCATCCTGCACTTGACGTAAACTAATGTTTAATTGCGTAAGTTTGAGATAGTATCTCTGATTTGCGCCCCCTTCACTTCG
>CAYMSF010000231.1:0-3945 GCA_964392985.1 uncultured Victivallaceae bacterium
AAAATGTTTTCGAATATAGGCTATATTCATGTTCTATGGGATGGGTCTGAATAAAAGCATCAAATTATAATTCCGATAACTGGAATTTTCAACAAGCCGTTGACAATATCAAACAGTATAAGAACAAATGGTCAAATGGGAGGCATCATATAGATGCAGAAATAAATAATATAAGGTCTAAATATGCGTCAAAGCTTATGGATTTATCGGACATTGATAGGCTTAATGAGGAAATGGATAGTTTTAAAAAACTTTTTAATGCTGACAATGATTATGTCAAACTTCAACGTAATCTTTGTTTCCTTGCGCATAGGGATATTGACAATATTGCAACTGGCAACTATGCGGATTCTGTTAAAAAGGATATGATTTTTAAGATAAACTATAAAGCCTGTGAACCAAATAAAATTATTTATCTTAACGATTTAAAGAATTCTGCAATTGGAGCAATAGAGAAAGGCCTTTGGTTATCTTATGTTTGGTTATGGCAAAGACCGCCAAGTGATTCTATTAGAATTACTCCTACTTTATACTACGTTAAAGTTAATTCTATTTCTATTAATTTTTCAGATAGTGATTATAAAAAGTATCGAGGCGGTAGTGATTGGGATTCTGATCCTGGCATAAAAGTACAGGGAAATACTGACAATGTGCCTTGGATTGTTGGCAATGTTCCAGTTAATCAGCAAAGTTTCACAATCAAATGGCCAAGGCCTGATGGCAAAAAATTGAACTTCTTTGTTAATATAAATAAAGGTCCAATCATAGTAACTATTTATGATACAGACGATGGGCTTATCGGTAAATTAGGTGATACCTTATCAGCTGAATATACAGCTGATTTATTTTCTAAGACAAGTTCATCTTTTGCCAATTTTGAGAATGGAACAAAAGTTACTTTGGAATGGACATCTGAATAAATAATTCTCACAAGGAGACGCTTATGAACACAGCACTAAAAATTCTATCGGCAGCAGCCTTGATTGCAGTCACAATTGCAGCAGGGTTATATGTAATTATGACTATTAATGCACCTCAGTCACCGCAAGAAGGCACTCCACCAACTAAGGGAAAAAGTAAATATCTTGCCGATCAAACTGGTAAAACTACTGTAAATCCTACAAATGCGCCTGTAGATACTGCAAAAACAAATCAGCCTATAGTAATTGCCCCTGACAATCCCCTGCAGCCTCTTTATAAACCTATTAATCAACCATCCATAATTCAATTTCTTAGGCAGGAGGGGAAAACCTACATAACAATGGTTGTTGGTAAAATAACTGGGCAAGCCAGCAAAAAGGACTGGGGTATTAAGGGAGTCGCATATTTTGAGTATCTTTATACAATTGCGAGTGAAGGAAAGATTCTGAAAAATAATGGTGTTACAATTATCGAGGAGCGCTCATTTGGCAAGGTAAATGAAAACTTGATTGTAAGCGGATATGAAATTCGTGTTGAATTGCCAGAAAAATTAATAACATTTTGCGATTTTGTTGGGAATCTTTATGGAGATGGCGGAGCCACTAAAGATGTTTTGAGTTCTGTGAACAACGCACAAATCTCAATAAATAAACAGATCGTAGACATTGCGCGTGAGTCAGGGATCTTCAAGGACATACCCAAACTTGACCCAAAGCAATATGAAAATGAAATAAAAATGTTTGCTACTGGCTCGGGAAATCGTCTGCTGGAAGGGAAAAGAGTTAAAATATTTTTCAAAGATGGGAGCGGGATAACTGATATTGTACCTATAGACTGTGAAATTTCGGATCGCGAACGTGATTTAATCACAAGAACAAATTTTGTAATGGATCATTACATATTTCCCGATCAGAAAAAAGGCCCAGGTGATGAGTGGGATGTCGACGGCTCAGTTTTTGGGGGATTCCTTGATCCACGTTTGAATGGAAAAATAGGAGGTAGCGTTTCCATCATTCGTTCACCAGATTTTGTTGATCCATCGGGCAAAATATCCAAAAGGTTGAAAATAGTTTCTGGAAATGTACAAATCAGCGATGAAAGAAATACAGAGGGTATAACAGGGCAAATAACCGGACTTAAGGGGATATGCGCCTTGCCGGATGATGTTGGAGTTATTACCTCAGCTCATTTGAATGGATATGCAGATTACAGGAAAGTATCTAGGGATCACTTGCTTTTTGAAGCCCAGACAACATATACACCTAAATTTGAAGTCCGTTACGAATGTGAGGTCAAATAGGGTTATGTTCCTAGTTTGCCCAAAGTGCCTCAATGCTTTCGCAGAAACTATGCGCGAACGTAAATTTTCCTGCAAGTATTGCGAATACGAATGGGAGGCTCCACATCCAGCTCTTGCCAAAGTATATTATGCAGATATGCTTGAGCTTGATTTTTTCCTTCGTTTCGACAATGGCGAGAAATGCAACATCCCCTGTTTTCCGACAGTTTTGGGGAGGGATTCCAATTTTACTCAAATCCAATCGAATTTAACGGTGTCTCGACATCACTGTCAAATTGATTACGAACCGGTAAAAAATATATTTACAGTTACAGACCTTAAATCATCAGGAGGCACTCTGATAAATGGTCAATCTGTTGAACCAGACCATAAAGTGCCTTTTAAGATTGGAGACAAGCTATTTTTATCTGGCCTTGGTTTAACATTAAATGCCATCCTTAAAACCGATATGCCCCCTAAGACATCAATAACATCAGATGACGATCGAGTCTTTAATTTAATTTCTTATGACACTTTGGGTTTTATTGGAAACGACAGATCCGGAAAACTAGTTATAGTTCATGATGCAACAGAACTTAAGAATATAATTGGAGGTATTATTTTAAAAGAAGGGCAATGGACCCTTTTTGCATCTGATAAAAATTCAATTCACGTCAATAATGAAATTTTTATTGAACGTATATTGAATCCTGCCGACCTTGTTCAAATAGGAAGAAGTCAATTCCTGTTTGACTCCAGAAATAGCCGTTTGATACCAGAACGGCCAATTCAAGGTGTGTCTTTAAAGCTTGAAAAGATACGTGTTAAATACGATGAAAAATACATACTTGATGAGATTGACGCCACAATACCTGCCGAGCGCTTAACCGTGATTCTAGGGCAAAGCGGTTGTGGCAAAACAACTTTAATAAAAGTTCTGGCGGGATTAAGGGAGCCTGATGATGGAAAAGTTTCGCTTACAGGCGTGTCTGATTATATAAATTGGGCGCACCAACATCTTGCACTGGTTCCACAACATGATATTGTCCACGGTGAGTTGACAGTACGGCAGTGCCTTGAATATGCTGCCGATTTACGCTTAGGCCCTCTGACCCGCAGAAATATAAAAACGGACAGGATAGAAAAGGCTTTAAGGGATGCGGAACTTATTCCATGCGCAGAACAAAAGATTTCAAATTTGAGCGGAGGGCAGCGGAAAAGAGTCAATGTTGCTGTTGAACTTATTAGAGCACCTGGAATTATTCTCCTGGACGAACCGACAACCGGTTTGGATTATGCTACGGAAAAAATACTTGTATCCCATCTTCGTCAGCTATCCCGACAAGGACGAACGGTCGTATTTGTAACCCATTCTTTACAGGCTATTGAATGTGCCGACAATGTTATTGTACTTACCGCTAAAAGCAATGGTGCAAAGGTTCTTGTAGAAGGCTCTCCGGATAAGGTCAAAATCCGGCTAGGGGCTGAAGGCTGGGGAGAGGTTATTGAAAAAGGCACATTGCAAAAAACTGCTCTTCCAACTACGCAACCTCAAAATAACAGTCATCTTATTCGACATGTTATTTCAAGGATGCCAAGAATGTTTGCACTGACTTCACGATATACACAACTTTGGTATAATAATCTGTTAACTTCAATACTGATTTTTTTGGGATTGCCATTGACACTGGGTTTTTTTATTCGGTTTGCTGTATCTAACGATGAAATTATCGGCTCTGACCGTT
>CAYMSF010000232.1:0-3939 GCA_964392985.1 uncultured Victivallaceae bacterium
CAGTTATCGGGTTGATCACTATACTGTTGTTGTTCTGGTTAATAAGAAGAAAGAAAAAGACATGAGCCGAATGAAGTTTTTAATTTTATTCAATCTTGTGGTAATGATTAGCTTGCTGGGCAGCGGATGTACATCAATTCTTTCTGAAAAACAGAAAGAAACGAGCCAGGAGATACCGCTAGCTGATTTAAGCCAAACAGTTATTAAAAATGTGGAAATAACCAATTCAATATGTGACGGAGAACTGATTCTGAAAATAAAAGTGGATGGAGAAATTATCACTCCTTATTCTATCAAGAAAACAACCTGGACGGAAAGAACTTTCAAAGAATATGATGCTGGAGATGATTTTGCTGAAATATTTCTTATTCCAATACTTCCTATTTTTGCGGCGATAATTCCTTTTATGGATGATACTGATCAAAATAATAATAAGCTGTTGTATACGTTACTGCCAGGATATTTGGGAACTTTCGGCCGGGAAAAGAATGAAAAGATTAATATAAAAACCACATATAATAAATCACAAAATATTAATCATCATACTTCCACGCTTAATAAATTTGATGTACAGGTGTTGACCGCTAAAAATGAACTTTTAACCGTGAAAAATGATTGTGACGGACAATTAGTTATCAAAGCATGGACAGATAAATACGAAAAGAAAGGGATAAATCAGCTTTATATAGTCATCAACGAGAAACAATATAAACATTCGCTTTAATTGACCAATTATAATAATTAAGGAGCAATAGATTATGAAAATCAAGTATTTTCTTCTTGCAATGGTGATATGCACAACAACACTTCTAATCGGATCTGGTTGCATAATGAGGGAGCCCACGTGGGGAGATTGCATTGATGATGGAACAGGCAGTGAATACCCGATCACACATTGGAAAATCTCTGATAGCGCTAAAAGTTCTTACAATATCCCCGTTGAAGACTATGGACACCCATGTAATCTTAGCGTGGACAAGATGAAAGGGATATTAAAGGAATTTCATGCCGAACTTGAAAAGCGCGGATATTCGTGCGAATGGTACAAAAGCGAAGGTTTTGCTGCGGGATTAGTCAAATCACTGGCAATGGTTAGCAACCATGAATGGATAGAAGTTGAGAGACGCGACAAACTTAGCTCTGGTCAAACGGTGTTTTCAGCTTTTATGAAAAGCGGGGAGATGGCGATGGAGGCAACGGGCAAAGGGAAACCAAAATATAACACGGCAACTATTACAGAACAAGAAGCAAAAAATAGACCAGATTCTGTGACCATATGTTGCGTAAAGAAAGGGAATTTATACGGTAAAGTTTTTTACAAAAATGTTGACCGCTGGGATGGTGGACATGACATAAAAACTTCGTTCGAATCCGAAACTGCTACGAATAATGCAATCAGATTCTGGTATACGCGTAGTTTGTATCCTGCATATTCTGAATACATAGACATACCCATCGACTAAACACGGATTCTTATGTATAAAATTTTTCTGTTTTTACTTTGTATACCGATACTGGTAAGTCTTGAGGGATGCTTAAAACTGCATCCCTTAGACAACGTTCCAGCGAAGTCTGATATTTCAGATTGCAGTCAGGAAGAAATAATAAGATACAGAAATTCAGTTGAACAAAACCAGGAATATGGTGAGCACGCAGATATTATTTCTTATCATTATCGCAGACTGGCCTGTTGGTATTTTTTTAATGGTTCGATGAGTGAATCCATAAAATTACTTGAAATTGCTCAGGATAGAACGAACAGGCAGTTTTTTCTCAGCGATTGGTGTGATGGAGAGATGCAATTGGCGGATATTCATGCCCAGTTAGGCAATGAAATTGAATCAAAAAAACATATAGATAATTTATTAAAGGGAATCGATAAGATATCAGACCGTAAAACAAGAACAGGAATGTATTTTTTTGTGCTTGAAAAAATGGCCTACTTTTCCGACAAAAAGAACGAAGCACAAAACGCTCTTAATTTGATACAGCAGATGGAGAAAACTCAATTAGCAGATTTTGACAAGCAAACCGTGGCAATCTTTAAAGCATATTTTTTATTGACGGCTGGAAGAAGAGCCGAGGCGACAGAAACTTCATCTTCTATCAACTTGAACTCAAATCATTTTTCATTATCTCCGGTAATATTATACTGCAAGGTGCTGATTGAATCGGGAGAATATACTAAAGCCCGGGCTGTTATCAATAACATGAATGACCATTCCAATAAATTTTTCTTAATGGCAAAAGTTGAGTTTCATTCAACTAAAGGCAGGTTGCATGCCCGGCAAGGCGAGGAAAAGCAGGCGATCAGCAGTTACCGCGACGCGCTGTCAGTATTGGAAATGGTAAGAAGTCAGACCTTTGATATTGACAAACTCAGCTATTTATCCCAGCACTACAACTCGATTTGCAATGAAGCGCTTCAAGTCGCATCGCAGTCAAAAGACTACGCCTCAGTATTTTACTTTATGGAAACCGCCAAGAACAGAGTACTGCGGGATACATTAGGCAGTAATTTAGCCGATAATAAAAACCAGTTTAATCAGAATGCATCAAAATTGATTGCGCTCAAAGATAAAATCAATTCTTTGGAAGCGCTTCAGATGAACACATCCGGTTCAAGAGGCATTCGCGGATTCACGGTTACCGCGACCACTGAACAAGCCAGTAAAACCGATATTAACGATAAAATATCGCTTTTGCGGCAGGAGTATGCCCGCCTCTATAATTCAGTACAGGATGATATCCCGTTCGGAGTTAATAAACATTTTTCAGATTTCACCAGTATCGCAGATGTGCAGAATAAATTAAGCGATAATGAGGTGATTGTGGAATACTTTTTGGGAGAAAAACAGCTATACATATTATTAATTAAACCGCATGAAGTGTATTGTTATTCCGCTCCATACAGCATTGATGACCTTAGGTCAGAGATTGAGAATGTAAATTTTATTCTATCGGCTGATGTTCAAATCCAAAAAGGTTCAAATGAAATACTGCATGAGAAACTTAATTCCCTTTACAACATATTATTTAAAAATATAAGTCAGAAAATAGCCGCAAACTCACATATATGTATTATCAATGATGATATTTTAAATCAGCTCCCTTTTTCTGCATTATGGAATAAATCAAACGGATATCTGATTGAAAACTATTATCTTTATTCTTCTCCATCGGCAAATATTTTTAAACTCATGCAGGAGCGTCCGGAAAAGAAGATCAATAAAGTAACCATTTTTGCAGCGCCGAAACTGGTTAAATGGCCGGATCTGCCGGCGTCAAGAGATGAGGCCGGAAAAGTTTCGAAATTGTCTCCTGGCTCAAAATTATTTGTAGCCGGCCAGGCCAGTCTGGATAATTTTATTAATAATACAGTTGATACAGACCTGCTGCTGATCAGTTCTCATGGACGAAACACTTCCAATCCGTTTCTGTCCCACATTATATTTACGGACGGCAAGATTGAAAGTGCGGATGTTACGCTAAAAGCATCGGATATTATGCTTATGCGGATACCGGCCAAACTGGTCTTCCTGAACTGCTGCAGTACAGCCGTCTCAGCTAAATATACAGGAACAGTCAATAAATCAGGGGACTATTTTGGACTGCCCCAGGCATTCCTCTCGTCTGGCGCTGATTCGGTATTAAGCGCTGTTATTCCGCTCAATGATAGGGCCGCCGCTGATTTCAGCATCACGTTTCATGAAAAGTTATTAATAAATCATAAATCTATTTTAACAGCAATGCGGGAAACTCAATTATTTTTTATTAAAAACGGCGAATTGCCATCAACCTGGGCAGGATATATGTTATATGGAAAAGCTGGAGAATAAATGTCGTTGCAGGCATGAAAAACGATTTCATGTTTAAATAAAAATAATAGCGTCATTAATGCGGGAGGAGGTAGAAAATTATAGGGACGCAGATTTTGAC
>CAYMSF010000233.1:0-3920 GCA_964392985.1 uncultured Victivallaceae bacterium
TAAATCAATATAAGTCGTTTAATATTAACAAGTTAACTAATTTCGCAGAACACATCATAAATAACTAAAAGGAGTTCAAAATGATGAAAATGACAAAAATTATTGACGTTGATTTTTACGGCGCCCCATTAACAATAATGACGAAGGATGGTTCCGATTACGTAGCAGTAAATCCGATTGTCGAACAGCTTGGATTGGACTTGTCTGACCAGCTTAAGACAATCAAAAATGACCGCCGTTTAGGACCTAGTATGACATCTTTCACAAAGATCACGAATGCCGATAAGTTAGAAAAAATTACATGCCTGCCATTGGAAAAAATTAGCGGATGGCTGTTCACAATCAATTCGGAGCAGTACAGAGGCTGGATGAAAAAAAAGATCAAGCGTTATCAAAATGAGTGCTTCAATGCGGTTTACACGCACCTTTATCCTGATATTATGGAAAGCCCTGTTTTGCCAAGCAATATTTCTGTTAGAAGTTTTGCAGATCATATCTTCTGGACCATTGTCCTGTTTGAGAGAGAATATGAAGCCAGGAAGCAACTTGAATTAGAAAAAGCACGATTGTTTGATACCCAGGATCAGGACATTATAGAAGACCCTGCATCATCGAGTAATATTTCAGTTAATGTCTTTGCTGAACATATGTTCTGGCTGGCTGAACAATTTAATAAAGAGCATACAGCCAGCAATCAACTTGAATTAGAAAGAGCCCAGTTAATTATTGCCCGAGAAGAGCGTGAAGAGTCGATTAATATAATGAAGTCGAAGCATGGATATGTAGACTGGTTATTCGCGGCAAAGAGTTTGCACACCGTGAGTAGCCTCGCTGTTTCCGATGGGATAAACATGCGTAATGGCAAAGAGTTAAACGATTTTTTGTATGAAATGAAAGTTATCCGAAAGGTCGGTAAATTATGGCAGCCGACGGAAACTTTTGCTACAAAACAGCTTTTTGATTATTCTTACATCCCTGTCATTAATAAGACAACCGGACTTCCAGAGGTGACCAAGCACCTTAAAATAACACTAAGAGGAGAATTGTTCATTCGTGAGCTTGTTCGGCGGGAAAGAATAGAGCATGTAAACGCTATTGAAATTTATAATTCTTTATTCCAATAGCAGTACTAATCTGGATTAATACGGCCTCGGGGGTACCAGTCTTTACCGGTTGGTACCCTTTTTTCTTCTATGGCCACGACCGCAATCAACATCAAAAAATTATCTCCGTGTTACTGGAATACATTAAAAAGTAAATTATATTTACTGACTGAATGGTGAGTTGGAGTACCGATTATAACAATGAGCGTTAACAGCAGGAACTATTTATATGTCTGAAAAGATTACGTTACAGCAGCTGGAATCATATCTTTGGGGCGCTGCTGACATTCTTCGCGGCAACATGGATGCTTCGGAATATAAAGACTTTATCTTCGGCATACTGTTCCTGCGCCGCCTTTATGATGCGTTCGATGAAGAACAGGAACGCATTACCGCTTACTACCAGAAACAGGGTATGGGTGAAGCAAAGGCCCGGGCAATGGCGGAGGACGAAGACGAGTTCTCCCGCACTTTCTTTATCCCGGAAAAAGCCCGCTGGTCATACCTCAAGAACCTTAAACATGATATCGGCGCGGAACTTAATAAAGCTACCGAAGCTATTGAAGAACATAATAAAGGCCTTGAGGGCGTACTGGTCTCCATCGACTTCAATAATAAGTCCAAGCTGCCTGACAACAAACTGCAGAACCTCTTAAGCCACTTTTCCAAATACCGGCTGCGTACTGAAGACTTTGATCGGCCCGACCTGTTGGGTGCTGCCTATGAATACTTGATTAAGCAGTTCGCCGACTCTGCGGGTAAGAAGGGCGGCGAGTTCTACACCCCGGCAGAAGTAGTCCGGCTTATTGTCGAACTCCTTAAGCCAGCGGAGAAGATGCGTATTTATGACCCTACCTGCGGCTCCGGCGGGATGCTGATACAATGTAAAACCTTTATCGCCGAACATGGCGGTAACTCTACGGATGTATCATTATATGGCCAGGAAATGAACCAGTCCACCTGGGCGATATGTAAAATGAATCTGTTCCTCCATGGGGTACTTGATGCCAATATCGCCTGTGATGATACTATCCGTAATCCAAAACTGTTACAAGACGGTCTGCTGATGACCTTCGACAGGGTCATTGCCAATCCTCCGTTCTCTTTAGCTAACTGGGGACGGGAAGAAGCCGAACATGACGGCTTCGGCCGGTTTAAATATGGTCTGCCACCAAAGGGTCAAGGCGATCTGGCGTTTGTTCAGCACATGATTGCCAGCCTTAATAGCGAAGGCAAGCTGGGTGTGGTTATGCCGCATGGGGTGTTATTCCGCGGGTCGGCTGAAAGAGCTATCCGTAAAGGCATTATTGAGGATGACTTGCTGGAAGCAGTAATCGGGCTGCCTGCAGGGTTATTCTACGGTACCGGTATTCCCGCCTGTATTCTAGTTATCAACCGCAACAAGCCGGCAGACCATAAGAACAAGGTTATCTTTATTAACGGTGAACTGGATTACGAGGAAGGTAAAAACCAGAACAACCTCCGCGCTGAAGACATTGCCAAGATAGTTGATACCTTTAGTGCTTATGTTGATTCCCGGCGGTATGCCAAGGTGGTGGAAGTTTCCGAGATAGCGGATAACGATTACAATTTAAATATCCGGCGTTATGCCGACACCAGCTTACCACCGGAGAAGTTCGATGTTAAGGCAGTATTGAATGGCGGCATTCCGGTTAGTGAAGTGAATGATGACTACATCCAGGAAACCTTACAGGGTTGTGATTTAAGCAGTGTACTGGTTAAACGGGATAATGAATACTTTGACTTCCGTCCGGAGCTGACTGATAAGGCGGACATCGTAAAGTATGCTGCCGGTTTATCCTCCGGAGTCATCGCACAGTTGGAACGCTGGTGGGATAAGTATAAGGTTACGTTTAAAGATATCGAAGGCGAACTGGTTGCCGCGGACAAGGAGCTTGACGCTTATCTCAAGGAGCTGGGGTATGAGTAACTCACTAATAAAGAAAAAATCCAATATCAGCCATCACTTTCTGGACGAGGCTGGAGACACTACTTTTTTTGCCGACAATAAAATAATCATCGGTACCCCGGGTGTTTCTCTGTCATTTTCAATCGGTATGGTAAACATCAACGGTGACTTGAGTAAAATCAGGGAGCAAGTTATCGCACTTCAGAAGCAGGTAGAACAGGATAATTATCTTAACGTTATACCCAGCGTAAAAAAGAAAGTAGCCCAAGAAGGTTTTTTCTTTCATGCTACTGACGATGTCCCGGAAATACGACAGTTATTCTACAAATTTATAAAAACGCTGGATTGTTCTATGGAAATCGTAGTCGCACGAAAAGAGCCTGACCGGTATCTAAAAAAACACAACGGGAAAGAAAACGAATTCTATGCTGATATCCTCTCCCACCTGATTAAAAATAAATTAGTCAAGGGAAATAAACTTGTATTGAACATTGCCAGCCGTGGCAATACTACTGGAAACAAAACGTTAGAGTTGGCATTGAATAAGGCGACCAGCAGAGCCGCTCAAAAACATTCGTCCAAGTCAATGACCACCGAAGTATGCTTCAATGTCCAGAATCATATAACTGAACCCCTACTGAATATTGCCGACTATATGTGCTGGTCAGTGCAAAGGGTATTTGAGCGAGGGGAAACCAGATTTTATGATTTTATTAAAGAACGAATCTCGGTAATCGTCGATCTTTATGATGTAGATAAATATAATAATTCCGGAAATTATTATGGAACCAGCAGGAATATTTATTTGACCGCTTTAAATAAAATAAGCCCACATTCACCCTGAGAAGGATACCCTTCACCGACATGAAGTCGTATTTCAAGTGACG
>CAYMSF010000234.1:0-3915 GCA_964392985.1 uncultured Victivallaceae bacterium
CATTTTTTGATGGTCATGTCGGCCCGCTGGACTATCTAAGTCTGCGGAACTGGAACGCATGGAATCCAACTACCCGCGGAACTTCATCGCCGTATAATTTAACCATGCGGACAGGAACGACTTACTGAAGCTGCATTCCGGAAAAATCAGAATTGGAACGATAAAAATAGAAAAATGGCACAGGAAATCGCCGGCCTGGCATTCGTGCAAAAATATAAAATCAAGATACATAAAATCACTTTAAGCCAAATTTTTGAAATATAAAACCATCAATGTTAAATTCTTTAGAAGGATCTTTTAGCATGAAATTATTACTTTTGAAAAAAATATTCGCCTCTATTATCCTGTTCTTTATGTTCACGATGGCTTTGCCGATGAGTCAGATGCTGGCAGCCGATCTGCTGATTGTCGATCCGATGGAAGCGGTTTATCCTGACGTGCGTCCGCCGGCGCTTGGAGTTGCTCTGGCGGCTCCGCTAGGTGGAACGATGCTGGTGCAGGTGGTATTGTCCGGCGAACCGGAAAAGTTACAGGTCAAAAACATAGAACTGCTCGAAGATGGTAAATTATTAACCGGGGCGCAATGGTTTGCGCTTGACTTTGTGCCGGTTGAGCAGAATACCGGTGTAAGTTGTGGAACCGAAATCAGAGACGGCAAAAAGAATCCGCATGTCATCAGGCGGGCTCCATTCGAGATTGCTGACGCGATGGCTCCTGTTGGCGTAAACTGGGATTCCGCGGCGTGGAATTTCCGGAGTGCCGGTTTCAACCGGCGTGGATGCGCGGCTTTCGCGGTTCGCTGGCCGGTGAATGTTGATACCAGGCCGGGTCGGCATGATTATACCGTAACCGCAAAGCTCAAGGATGGTCAGGTTTTTTCCAGCAGTTTCGCCACTCAGGTTTACGCGGTTAAAGTACCGCCGCCGGAACTTGGAACTTTCAATCTGGTGCAAACCAGCAGAACCAGACCGATTGCCAATGCCTATAAGGTTCCGTTTTGGTCGGATGAATTCTGGAATCTTTACGGCAACTATGCCCGGACGCTGGTTGAGGGGCGTCAATCTACCGGCAGACTTCTGCTGCCGGAAATGGCAGTTGATTGCCCGACTGGTACGGAACCACAGTTCAGTGAACGGCTGGACCGCATGATAAAAGTACTCAAAAAAGCTGGAATGAGGAACTTCCTCGGTGTTGGTATCTTCCATCCGGTTCTGCCCAAAACTCCCGGCAAGCCGCAATGGGGGGTGAACAGCTACAAAAGTCCGGTTTTTGGCACGCCGGAGGGGGACGCTAAAGCCAGAGCATTATTCGCACAGATACGACGGGTGACCGAAGCGAATGGCTTATCCGGCAAATTCAAGATGCAGGTTTTCGATGAGGTGCCGGAGTCAGACAATGCACTCTATGTCCGGGCGGCAAAAATGCTGCGGGAGGAAATTCCCGGCGTGAAAATTTACGAGGTTATTAACTCGCCGAATCTGGGAATTGCCGATTCTGTTGACGAATGGTGTCCGATGGCGAACGTCTATGAGTTCCGGCGCGAGTTTTTTGAACAGCGGAAAGCTGCCGGACAACAGGTGTCGATCTACACCTGCATGGGGCCCGGCGGTGCGTGGGTGAACCGTTTACTTGACCAGGAACGCACCCGCATCGTGTCCATTCCGTGGTTTGTCTATGGTTACGGTCTTTCCGGATACTTGCATTGGGGGGCAAACAGTTGGATTAGTGATCCTTTCAAGCAGTCTGTTGTTTTTACCGGGTCAGGGGACCCCAAGAAGAATTTTCTCCCAGCTGGAGACACTCATATCCTCTATCCTGGCGATACCGGGCCGTGGATCAGTCTGCGCTTCGAGGCACAACGGTTAGGCGCGGAAGATTACGAAGTTCTCGCCCTGCTTGGTAAAAATGACGCAAAAGCGGCAAGAGAATTAGTCTTTAAACACTTTCCTAAAATGAACAATTTTTCGCGGGATACAGCTTCCTACTGGCAGGCACGACATAATCTGCTTGCCGCCGGCTCGAAAAAATAGGAAAATATTTCGATGTCCCAGCAGATAGAATCAGCAAACACCAACCCGGCGATGTCAGGGCCTGCCCGCTACAGCGTCGGCACCCTGGTTTACACGAAAGCCGGCCTGGTGGCGTTCTTCGCCTGGTTGCACTAAAAGTCTGAATTAATATACTATTGAATACAATTAATAAAAAAATAAACAATGAATGCGGTGTAAAATGAGAAAGAAATTAAATGTGATATTCATCCTGGCGGATCAGCATAACGCAAAGTGTCTGGGGAGTTCCGGGCATTCTGCCGTAATCACTCCAACCCTTGACAGGCTGGCCAAGGAGGGTGTCAAGTTCAACAATGCGATTTGCCAGAATCCGATATGTACTCCAAGCCGGATGTCGTTTTTATCCGGACAATACTGCCATAATCATGGATATTACGGTCTTGAAGGGCCTAATCCGGACGGATTGCCGACCCTGCCAGGGCATTTAAGGCGTTACGGCTATATGACTGCGGCAATTGGAAAAATACACTGTCCTGAATACTGGGTGGAGGATGATTCCGACATTTATCATGAGACATGCGGTTGTAGCATCGGCAGGCGGTCTAAGGAATACGAGAAATTCCTTTTGGAAAAAGGGATGGCTGAATATGAGGATCACGGGGGACTGCATGAATTCGGACAAAAGGGATGGCAGTCCATGGAAGGCAGACCGTCGCGTCTTTCCTTCGAAGAAAGTCAGGAAGGCTGGATTGTGAAAACCGCAATCGACGCTATGGAAAAGTCCATAGCTGCCGATAAGCCTTTTTTCATACATGCTTCATTTCCGAGGCCGCATCAGTGCACCAGCCCGTCAAAGGAGTTTTGGGACATGTATGAAGGTGTGAATCTACCGTTGCCACCCAATGCTGATTACCCCATGAACGGTCAATCCCCTGCCATGATATCAACTGCAGAATGGTGGCGTGAAGGTAAATGGGCACTTCTAGAGCCAAAGACGTTTGAAGCGGCCAGACTGAGGAAACTGAGAGGTTATCTGGCGGCAATCACACAAGTGGATTATGCAGTTGGCAGGATTATGGAATTTATAGAAAAAGCTGGAATTGGAGACGATACTCTTGTTGTCTACTCTTCCGATCATGGCGATTATGCCTGCGAGCATGGAATTATGGAGAAAGCACCGGGAATATCGCATGACGCGATAACGAGGATTCCGATGATTTGGCATGCTCCTGCCCGTATCGCCAATGGGCATATTGCGGATGAACTTGTCGAATCTGTCGATCTGGTGCCAACAATATGTAGTCTCGCCGGATTGGATCCGATGCAGACCGCTGACGGCAAGGATATTTCCGGGCTGCTTAATGGAGACAGGGGCGAACTTAGAAACATCGCTGTAACGGAGAATGTATGGAGCCGATCCGTCAGGAAAGGTGATTGGAGGCTGGTCTGGTATCCTGACGCGATTTTCAAAAAGGAATATCCCGCGGGATTCGGAGAATTATATAATTTAAAAGACGATCCATGGGAGATGAAAAATCTTTACTTTGAGCCGGAATATTCGAAGAAGGTGTCAGAACTCAGAAGTGATCTCCTTGAATGGCTTGTTACCACGACCCGCCCCAAAACAACACTCTTTGGGGCAACCGCCAACTCAGCCTGCACCGGAGACTGGCAGAGGCGCTTACGTTATAGAAATCCAATAAACATGGATGGCAAATCATCTCCTTCTTGCATACTGGAACAGAACATGCCTAACAGGAAGTACATTTGATTAACTCACTAAAACAGAAAAAACCATGACTAACACGACATTACCGGCAAATTCAAACTCTGTATCGACTGTAACACCCAGCTACAGCGTCGGCACTCTGGTTTACACCAAGGCTGGACTGGTGGCGCTCTTCGC
>CAYMSF010000235.1:0-3898 GCA_964392985.1 uncultured Victivallaceae bacterium
TTTCCGCTCCGGCTTAACATCATTTCCGGATTATTGTTGACATGAATGGTGATAGCGCCGCCAATCAGACTTTTTACGTTGATCGACTGGAGCTTAAAATTTTTCCGTTCCGCGCTGATCAGGAAAGCGCCCGGCAGACGGATATTGGAAAAAGATATGTCTTGCATATCATCCGGGATGCCGGGAAAGAGATGGGTTGCTCCGCCTTTGTTATGGACAAGCATTTCGTAAATAGCTGTAGCGCAACCCATCGTGCCATCAAGTTGCATTGTTTCGGTTGTGGCGAGTGGTTTTTTTTGCAATTCTTTCAGACTGCTACGGTGTACTGACAGTCCGCGGAATCGCGGAATGTAAACCGTGGCAAGTCCTTCGTTGACAAATAACTTTCTCCACATCTGCAGAATCATCCATGGCGACTCTTTGAATTGCATGCGCGCCTGAATAATGGCAGCCCATGGCATACACCATTCACTCCATTGCCCCATTCCTTTGGATATCCAGTGGTCAATGGAATTATCCACAATCCCCTGCTTTTCCGGCGTAAGTTCACCCAGAGAGTCAAAAGGATAAATAGCAGAAAGATGCGAATGATGCCGGTGACAGAAATCCAAATCCTGCCCTTCCCAAATGGCAATATGTTCTTCGCCCGGTTTGCCGGTCAAAGTGTAAAGCGGTAGTTTTTGCTTTATAGCCGTCCAGATTGGGCGTGGCGTTTTTTTCAAAATCCGCGATGTTTCCAACAGGGCATCCGCCAGCATGTGAATGCAGGCCAGCTGCCAGGAAGGATCCTTGCCCATTAACCGTGGCCGGATATCATTGCCGAATTCGGCGGAAATGCACAATGGAATGGAAAGCCGTCCGTCTTTTTCCTCAACCATTTCTTCATAGACCCGCATTACTCCATGCATGAACGGATAAGCCCGCTCTTTGAGGAATTTGACATCGCCGGTGTAGAGATAGTATTGCCAGTACATTTGTGCCACCCAGCCGGTGCAGGCGTGATCAATTAAAACGCCGGGACCGCCGTACAACATTTCGCCCCGGTCATCTACACACATGCCGATAATGAGACCATCGTCTATTCCAAACAGAACTTTGGCATTGCGTCGCATAACCTCCTGCCAGGAATCAATCATGTCAAACAGCGGCATGATATGTTCAAGCTGATTGGAAGCGAAAGCCAGAGAATAGACCTGCTGTACGTTCACGTTAAAATGGTAGTCCGCATTCCATGGCGCCATCTGGTATTCCTCAACCCATGGTCCTTGCAATCCGGCCGGACATGGGGATTGGGGATTCGTGGCAGCTCCAAACTTATATAGGGCATACAAATAAAACTTGTTGAAAAAATCATCAGGCAATGTAATGCCGGGAACACGTTTCCAGTAAGCCTGCCACCATATTCGATTGGACTTCAGTATTGACGCGACACCTTCCTGCACTGAATGCAATGCCAGACTGCTTGCGGTGGCAATAGCATTTGGAGCATCAGTTCCCCTTTCCAGTGCAATTACATAGCCATTATTTGAATGCTGGCATATTGCCGCCATGGCGGGATCTGCCGGACATTCCTGTGCCCAACCATGTGTCGCGGGTTTATCCACTAAAACCGGTTCAGGGAAAGCGAAATACTTGAGTTGTTTCCCCACCCATTCCCATGCTGTTTTAATATTCACGCCGCAGACCATCTTGTCCGGGTCCTGAATCCAGAGGACATTTTGATTTACGCTTAAATCGAAAATAACAGGATGTTTACTCTTCTTCCCTTCAGCAGAAATCCAGATAGTGACCGTCCCTTTCGCCAAATCCAAGTCACCTTTAACTGGAAAACACGCTGGTTTCAGTTTCATTTCAAATCGTCCGAATGGCAAACGCCATGGAGCGTAGACATTTGATGCTATTGGCTTCACCGGAAAGACCTGTTCCGTCCAGGATGCATCGGCAGGGTTATATAATTTTTTTATGTTCTCGTAGGTCGTTATCCCTTCTGTGGGATGATATTCACCACGATGATCCCAGAAATCAGCCCGGTTCACCGTGATATTAATGCTGTCTTCCCCCCAGATGAGTGCGCCGAACAATCCGTTGCCCATCGCAATTCCTGCGTGAGGCCGGGGCAGGGGGAATAAAAAATTAATTTTCTGCATCTAAGTCTCCATTATCATTACATATTTGTTTAGCAACCTGTTGTCTTGAGATATAAATCCATAATCCGTCGTGCATCCGTTATCGAACATGCATTACAAATAAGGCTGACACCGGTGGAATACAAGTCCATTATCTGCCCTGAAACCAATTGTTTTTCGGTTGCCTTAACCCGAATAAGGGGAATACGTTTTTCGGATACTGTTCTGTATATGGAATGTAAATCGTTAAGTTCCGGCTGACCTATGTCAATGGCTCTGATGGACGGCAAAGCTACGAATTCATCCAACAGATGCGACATTCTACCACATGAGTGAATGCCGCCGCCGCCTAACTCATGAAGGACATATTCGTCATGCGGAGCGACCATCTCACGGTACATTTCTGGCGAGAGCATGATTGACGAATCGTTTCGAATCAAAATCGCGCCTGGTAACATTACTCCATGTTGGGCGCTTAATCCATCCTTTGGTTCGTCGACAAACTGGCGCAAATGTTTTGCGAGAGCGATTTGGGCAACCGCCATACGCCGCAAAACATCCTGTGCCTCATCCGGACGTTCGTAGAAGTCGGTATAAATATCTATGCCGCGTAAAAGTTCCGCATTGTCAAGGGGACCTTGTAAATCCGGCAACGAGATGCGTATAATCTGCGACAGATGCGGATAAGACACAAGCGCTTCACGGTAGAACTGGCAACGCTCAATGACTCGCTGACATTCTCCTGTGCTAAAATCATAAGGATTATGGTCAAATATGCCGCGGAATTCATTCCAATTCTCATAATGCCGCACCCATGGCGGATTATCACCATTCTGTTCGACCTTGGCTCCAAACATCGAGGCAATCACTACGATACCGAAGTTTGCACGGATGTAGTACGGTCGGTCGTCTCCAATCTCGGGTTGAAATGCGATGCTGGAATCAAACGCATGTACCAGTTCATTATATAGCATTTTTTCCGGATTGTCGTAAACTTCCCGGTGCGGAAATGGCTTGAAAAGGATGTCATTACCCAACGGATAATTGAATACAAGAGGCAGTCTCGGTACAACTTTCCAGGCGAGAGCACGGGCGTATAACTCATTAAGTTTCACCTCTCTGTCCGCAGGCAGAATGTTTTCCAAGCATTCCAGTAACTTTTTCAATTCATCTATCATCACTTCACTCCTTTTTGTTCTTTGTTTTAAAACACTCGATTGGACTGGGATAAACCTTTTTAAAACAAATTTTTCGCCTTTCGTGCGTAGAGCATCTTCTGGGCAATAACCGAAGAATTTTCCAGCCTTGCCGGATAAATTCCGAATTTGTAACGCAGGGCGTTAAACTTTTGCTTCTTTCATCGCTATGTACGTTGTGGTTCTGCGAAATAATCTATTTTTTGATCATTACCCGTATCTGCCCCAATCATCAACAGCCCTTCTTGCAGCGTCAATATTTTCCGGTGGCGTAAAACGAGGAACGGCGCAGCCTGAGCCGAGAATGAACCGTCCCCCGGGCTTTCCGGATTCAATGCAATGTCTGGCTTCTTCGTATACTTCCTGTGCTGTTCCCTGTAGCATAGTGAGGCAGCTCAATCCGCCCATGATGGACAGCCTTCCTCCTAAAGTTTTCTTTGTGTGGTGCACGGTCATGCCGCAGGTAGGATCCATGCCGTCCACAACATCGATGCCTGTCAGCGGAACAATGGATAAAAGCGGGTTATAGTTGCCACAGCAGTGCATGTAGCAAAAAACACCCAATCGATGGGCTTC
>CAYMSF010000236.1:0-3851 GCA_964392985.1 uncultured Victivallaceae bacterium
CGCCTCGCCGGCAATTCCCAAAATCTCTTCGGGATATTTCGCGAGACTTGTCAAGCTTATTTCTTGACAGCTCCTTAGAAACAAAATCTCAAAAAGGAGTCAAAAATGATTAAGTCAAATTCGAAGCCAGGATCGAAAACCCAAAGTCGCTTTCCGTTCACGCTTATTGAATTGCTGGTTGTGATTTCTGTGATTACGATATTAGTATCAATGCTGCTGCCGGCGCTGAACAAAGCAAGAGAAAAGGCTCGGGGAATCAGTTGTGTAAATAATTTGAAGCAACAAGGCACGGCCGGACATATGTATGCCACGGATTACAATGCCTATGCAGGCGGCAAAGTGGCGATTCCCGTAGTTGCTACAGTTTCACAGAAATATTGGACGGAAGATCACAGTGATTATTTAAAATATAAGCGCCACATCGCCGGATCAGCGAATCAATCAAAGCTGAAACCTCTTTTTATATGTCCTTCAGCTACATCAGAAAAATATGTATGGGGAATCGGAGTTTACAATAACAGTCTAAAATCAATGACTCAAACAACTTATGGATATAATAATTATGTGGGAACTAAATCCGGTGCAAATGGAGTGGTGCGCCCGGACAGTTGCAAAAAACCATCTTTATCAATATGGCTTGCAGATTATGACCAGCAGCTTACGGCAAAAACCCCCCTTGAGGAGCAACCTCTATTGTATGTGACAGATTTTAGAGACATAAACCATGTTTATGTACACAATCGATATCCAAATACTCTAATGCTTGATGGACATGTACAAAAACATGCGTTCAATCTAACAAACAATACCCCAATATATTTAAATTGGTAATATATTAATTAAGATGGTAAAACCCCGGCGTTGCCGAAGGTAATTGACTTTTCCTGAAATTTTAGAATAATAGCATCATATCATCCCGCGTAAAATTGATGCGCAGACGAATTTAACGGCGGTGATGAGTCCTTCGTGGTATACTCATGAAAACCTTAAACACTATTCCAATGTAAAATGGGTTGCAAGGACAATAAAAAACCTAATAAATTAAGAGTCGTTTATTATGAGACGAAGACAACTCGGATATTGTCCGCCTCATGGGGCGACAACGGTTGTGACTGGCATAATTTTTTGTCAATAACATTTAAATAAAAAATGGAAGCACAATAGGAAACAACTTCAAAACAGTAAACTATTATCAACTTTAAAACAACCAAGCAATTTGAAAGGAAACAGATGATGAAATTTTCACAACCAATTGGTTCCATACTTGGGTTAACGTCAAACCGCGCCAGGATGGGAGCTAGGATTTTCGGCCTGGCGGCGGCAATTTTGACCGGAAGCGTGTCTCAGGCAGAGACTCTTGAAAACCGCCAGGTTCTGCTTGATAACATGTCCATAGTCAAGAAGGCCGCGGCCGCTCCGGAAGCAAAGAAGTCTGAAACGGCTGAAGACATGAGTGCGTTAAAGAAGCGTCTTGAATCTGACCGCCAGGGAGTCGCAAAAGAACTTACGGTTGAAGGCGTCATTTACGTGGCCAGTGGTACTATGGTGGAAGAGAACGGATGCAAAATTTATGTCATAAAAACCCCTTGGGGAATTCAGTGGCCCATTGACGGTACCATGTTTGTGCCAAACACGCCATACCGGTTAAATATTGAGTATATGATCTCAGAAGATTTTCGAAAAAAAGTGTCTGAAATTGACGTTGCATTTCATGATTTTGGACAGAAAAATTCTCTTGACCACCACGGAAATTCTATTAGCGTAAGCCAACTTACTAAAGCGTTGAAGACTGACCAATGGCTGATAATGACAACTCCAACTTTCGAGCCAAGCCGTCATAGCGGATACATGTATCTTTCCTATTCTCCGGGAAAAAATCTTGGCCTGCCAGCAGATAAGATGCCGCGAGTCAAGCGGATGTGGGCTGAACCGGCCTTTGATAAAATCAACGATCAAGACAAATTTATTTCAAACTATCATGCCTGGCAGCAAAAAAAACTGGCGAATCAAAGAGATCTGGAAAATTACGCTGCAAACCTCAAACACTACCCCCAGGAAAAATGGTTTCTGACAGGAACCTACAATCCTTGTGGCGGGATTCCTTTTGCAAGCAAATATTTTGATATTGAGCAGGAGTTGTACTGGGATATTGTCATGCGCAGCATGAAGCTCCATGGCTTGGACACCGTCATGATGGACATGGTTTTCAATAACCCTGAACTGTTGAAGCAATATTTGGACACGGCTCTAAAATACGATATGAAGGTATTTGGCGGGACCATGGGGAAGCCCCTGTCACTCCGCTATTCTAAAAAAGCTGATATTGATAAAATTAATTGGAAAAGTGTTGATTCAGAAATTAAGGCATTGACTAAAACAGTCAAGAGCTATCCCAATCTGGTTGGCTATTACTTGTGTGACGAAGCAAAAGGTTTCATGTTGGCTCCATTATTAAAGGCGATGACCATTTTTGAGAAATACGACCCCGCTCATCCCGCTCTGCCTATGGGTTGGGGTATGTCAAAGTACTTGCCTATTGTGAACACCCGGGCGGGTTACGCTTTCTATGCACACAAAGAGGATAAGTTCAATGCCTTGGCATGGGTTCGCGATTACACAGATGTTTGCCGGAAAGAAACCAATCGGCCATTATGGATGATTTTGCATGCGTTTAGCGGGCGGGGTGAGGACGGGGCGAAAATGCCGAGTCCGCAGCAGATGGAGGCGCAAACGTACCTAGCTTTTTCTGGTAAAACAACCGGCCTTTTTTACTATTACTATTACATGATACCAAGATGGTGTGATTGGTCGAACGGATTGGTCGACAGCTTCATGAATCCGAATAAAACATGCCTTGCCTTAAGTAAAATACTAGGAGACATTCGAGGTGTAGGTGATTTATGCGCAGAACAGGGGAATTATCTTGAAAATGATAAGGCAGGGCTGATGATATCCACCAACAACTTTGAGAAGTACTATTCCGCGAGCAAAAAAACAGAAGTGCGTCCGCAGGTGCGTTACGGAGTATGGTCACTACCGGAAGAAAGAGGAAATATCCTTGTAATGGTCAATCAGGACATGGATAAAGCTGCCAAAGCAACTGTTAAAATCTCACAGTCCGCGGAATGTTACGACCTGAAAAATTTCCAAAAACTGGAAACGGGGACACGTGACATTACTCTCTCTTTCGAGCCGGGACAAGGACAAATGTTTTGGGTTGGCCCGTCTGATGCATGGCACTATATTAGCAACTATATTCAGTGTAAAAGGCTTATATATAAGAGCGAATTATTGAAGATTGATTTAACGGTTGCTCAGAGAAACGGGTTACAACTTCCTGATATGTCTTTTCTGAAATCAAAAGAAATTTGTCTGGATGCTAACAGGATTAAGATTGAGTACGAAAAAGCGTTGGCAGCATACAATAAAGCTGTGCAAGAAAGCCCAAATTTCAATAAAACACTTGTAAGACTCGATAATCTGCAAAAAAAGCTGGGACAAATTTCCACGGGAGTCCCATACAAAAAGCGCGTTTGGGATGATAAAACCCCGTTTTCACCGCTTAAACAACTCGTCTTAAGAGCAGGAAAAATATACTTTGACGCCAGAAATGAATTTAACCACAAAGGATTAAGCTTGGCTCAAGGTGAACAAGCGGAAGAGAAAATTAATTCTCTTATACAACAAATTAATAAAATGCCGGATTATAAAAAACCTGAAAATTCACAAATAGATGAAATTTTATCAGATGATGCTGCATTTGATTAAAGCAAAGAAGGGTAAATAATTATTGCCATCGGGCGCACTTCCCAAAAGTTGGTCAGTAACCAGCGGCATATTCCGCCAGCACC
>CAYMSF010000237.1:0-3850 GCA_964392985.1 uncultured Victivallaceae bacterium
CGCTTCAACCGCGGCTTCCTGGGCGGTAATCGAAGCGCAGAGCATCGAATACTGATGTATTTTCATCATGGCGTCAATCAAATCCGCCGGGCCGCAGGCATAGCCGATACGGGTTCCGGTCATCGCAAACGCCTTGGAAAAACCGTGGAGAAACAGGGTTCTTTCCTTCATGCCGGGCAGCGACGCGATTGAAAGCAGTCTTTTTTCGTAGGTCAGTTCGGAATAGATCTCGTCGGTAATGACGATCAGGTCATTGTCAATCGCGATTTTCGCGATTCTTTCCATCTGAACCTTGTTCAAAGTCGCGCCGGTCGGGTTGCACGGGAAATTCAGCAGCAGCACTTTGCTTTTCGGAGTGATTTTCCTGCGGATCGCTTCCGGATCAACCGCGAACTCGTCTTTTTCACTGGTTTCGACCACCACCGGCACGCCGAAAGCCATCTTTATTTCGGAGGCATAGGAGACATAGCACGGTTCATGATAAATAACTTCGTCGCCGGGATTGATCAGCGCGCGGATTGCCAGGTCCAGCGCTTCGCTGACCCCGACGGTGATAATGCATTCGTTTTCCGGTTTGTACTGCACGCCGTAGTCTCCGGCCACATATTTACACACTTCTTTCCTCAAGGACAGCAGTCCGAGGTTGGATGTATAGCTGGTATGCCCCTTTTCCAGGGAATAAATCGCCGCCTCGCGGATATTCCACGGGGTGACGAAATCAGGTTCGCCGATACCCAGCGAAATTACATTGTCCATCGAACTGACCAGTTCAAAAAAATCTCTGATGCCGCTTTTCGGCAGCTCCGCGATGTGCTTCGCCACGCGAAGCTTAGGGAGTGATTTTAAGTCTTTCATATTCTTCTTCATTATCCATGATCCTTCCGGATTCTTTATATTTTTTCAAAACAAATGTTGTTGATGTGGAAATAATTCCCTCCAGCGTGGACAGCTTGCTGGAAACAAACGACGCTATCTCATTGAGGGAACGGCCTTTAACTTCCACCCTCAAGTCATATCCCCCGGAGACCAGATAGAGATCTGTGACCTCCGGGAAACGGGCGATACGCTTGGCGACCCTGTCAAAACCGCCTTCGCGGACGGGAGTTACTTTCACTTCGATCAGCGCACGGACCACGGAAGCACCGAACATCACGTCATCATCCACAATCGCCTTATACCCCTTGATGACCTTGGTGTCTTCAAGCTCCTTGATGATTTTTATAATTTTACTTTCCGGCATGCCCAGACGGGCACCGATTTCAGCAATGCCCATCCGGGCATTTTCCGTCAGGAGATTAATGATCTTCTTTTTCATATTCAGCCTCTGTATAGTTGCATTATCTGTCATTTCCACTTCCGGTTACATTCCGGCTCCCGCCATTAATTTATCGCTCCGCTGGAGCAAAAAAAAATATCGATTATTAAACTATTAATATTCCGGGCCCCCGGCGCTCTATTCTGCTTTTCCAGTTTTCGCTTCTGTCTTTCCTTCGTCAGTTGGATGTTTCCCGCCCTGCGGGATTCCGCTCTGCGGGACATAATATTGGATATTCCGCTTTATCCTTGTTCCATATCTACCGTCTTATTCTGACTTATTCTGTCTTCTATCTTATTCTGTCTCCTGACTCCTGACTCCTGACTTCCGGTTTTATTCATACATCAAAATATAATAAATAAAGATAAAACAGCGGCGCGTTCAGTATCAAACTGTCGAGAAAATCGAAAAAGCCGCCCATTCCGGGAATGGCGCTGCCGGAATCTTTAACCCCGCAGGTGCGCTTCAATACCGATTCCACCAGATCTCCGGCAAAACCGCCAAAAAACAGGAATCCCCCGACCAGCAGCGAAAAATGGATGGTATGTTTATCCAGTGCCGTACCGGTCAGGTCCGGATTCAATGAAACAGGGTCGAAAACATATTTTGCCAGAATATAGCTGAGCAGAACCGAACAAATCAGGCCGCCGACCACGCCTTCATAAGATTTATTCGGGCTGATCCTGGGAACGACCTTATGATTTTTCCCGCCCAGCAGCTTGTTTGACAATGAACCGAACACATAGGCGCCGGTGTCGCCGATTTTAGTTACCGCCACCATGAACAGCAGCAGCATCGGATCCACCCGGTAAATCAGCACCAGGAAACTCAAAGGAACTGCCACCAGCATAAATACGCCCAGTGAATTAACAGCTTTATCAACATACTTATCCCGGTCTTCATAAACAAATAACATAAAAACCCACATTCCGATAACTAAAAAGACGATGGCAACCAGAAACATCATTATCTGAATTTCATAAAACGCCATGAACAATATCATCAGCGCCGCGACCGTGGAAGTTACCGCCTTAAACCCCGGTTTATTAATCTTTTCAATCATGGAAAAGGTTTCATAAACCACAAAAAAAGCTGAAGTTATGGCAAAAACGGCAAAAAGGAGCTGCGCCGGAATACTGTTCGACAGCATCGAAAAGAGAAACAGCGATACCAGAATAATAAAACTGATTGTTCTCAAAATAAACGTCATCCGCTACCTTCCGCCAAATCTGCGGTTGCGTGTTTTATATGCATCAACCGCCTTGTTGAATTCTTCCTTATTAAAATCCGGCCACAATGTTTCCGTGATATACAGTTCAGAATAAGAGAGCTGCCAAAGCAGAAAGTTGCTTATTCTATATTCCCCGCTGGTCCTTATCATCAGATCCGGATCCGGAATTTCCGGATCATAAAGATAGCGCGCGAAAAGCGCTTCATCAACATCTTTACTTTTTATTTTTCCGTCATTTGCTTCTTTTACGATCTTTTTGACGGCGTCAACTATTTCCGCCCGGCCGCCGTAACTCAGCGCCAGGACTAAAGTTCCGGACTTGTTATCCGCGGTTTTCCTGATGGCTTCATTAAGATTCCGTCTGACGCTTTCAGGCAGCTGCTCAGTTCTGCCGACAGTTTTCAGCCTGACGTCATTTTCCATCAGTTCATGAAGTCTGACCGTCAGAAAATCATTTAAGATATTCATCAGACCGTTGACTTCAAAACTCGGACGTTTCCAGTTTTCCGTACTGAACGCATATAGCGTAAGATATTCCAGGCCAATTTCTTTCGCCGCTTTTACTATATCAATGACGACTTCCGAACCTTTTTTATGTCCTTCGATCCGTTCCAGTTTATGCCGTTCCGCCCAGCGTCCGTTACCATCCATTATAACAGCGATATGACGAAGCTTTTTAGCTTCTTTTCCCATAAAAATAATCCTCTATCATTAAACACAGGGTATGATAAATCGGCAAATGATATTCCTGTATCTTATATGCTTCCGTTTCAGGCATTTTCAGCGCCACATCAACCAGTCCGGCACATCTGCCGCCGCTTTTACCAGTTAATAATATTGTTTTAATACCCATTACCGAAGCGGTTAAAATAGAGTTATAAACATTGGCCGAATTTCCGCTGGTGGATATTGCAATCAGCACATCACCTTTGCGTCCAAGACCGAAAAGCTGCTGGGCAAAAATTAAATCCGCATCCACATCGTTGGCGAACGCGGTTATGAAAGCCGGATGAGAAGTCAGCGAAATGGCTCTGAGTCCATATTGAAGCTTATTTGCAAGTTTAAGTCCGTCGTCGCCAAATTTGTCAAAAAACTGAGTCTTCAATTCAGTTTTAACTTCTCTTTTTAATATAAAACCTTTAAGTAACTCGCCTGCAATATGTTCGGAATCAGAAGCACTGCCGCCGTTGCCGCAGGTAAAAACCGTGCCGCCGTTTTTCAAAGATTCCAATATAAGTTCATAAGAAGTCCGCACATTCTCTTTTAAATCAGTAATAGCAGGATAGCGTCGAATCAGATCATTT
>CAYMSF010000238.1:0-3793 GCA_964392985.1 uncultured Victivallaceae bacterium
GTGGCCCATTTTAACCCGCCCACACCTGGCCCATTTTACCCGCCCCGTGACAATTCAGCCCATTCTGCCAATGTTTCATTCGTTTTAACAGGCCACGATTGGACATTTAGACCATTTGCGAAAGGCAGTCCCTCCCTGGCTATTGCATGTGTATGTTCGTGGATTAACACAGAAAAAAGCATTTGTTCGGCAAGTTTTGGAGTAGAGGACAATTCTTTGGCAATGCCCGCAAAGCTTTCAATGTCAATAAACACCTTGCCACCAGTCTTGTCCTGAGCGATAGATACTTTGTGACCGCTGTCAATCTGTTGAATACGTTTTAGAGTCGCACTGTTAGGAGGAACGTACAATCCCATCGTTCTAAGCTTAGACATCCCACATTTTGTTGCATATATGCCATAGATTATGGGGAAGATGTTGTTTATTGCGATATTCATTACTTCTACCACATTCTTGAGCTTCAATTTCCAGAACCCTGACGACTCATCAATTGCCTGATGCACTATTTCCATTTCTTTACTAGAAATGAGCCTTTCCCACGCTTTTAAATTAGGAGGCACAGGATCATTGTTTGTTAAAGATGGAGATTTACGGAAATAGCGTTGGAATACAGAACCCTGACCAGGATATGCCTTCTCAATACTGTTCAGTATCTTGGTCATCTCTCGGAGGTTAGCTTCAGAGTCAAATAACCAATTGTCTATTGGCGATAACTCCGGTATGTGGTAGTAGCTCTGCCAATGTTTTGGCTGAATATTTGCATCGAGTGCATCCTTAAGATCACAGTATACCACTTCGCAGAACCAAACTAATGATCTACGAGGGTCATCCGGCAGATTAGTAAATTGAGCGTAGTTGTCATTTCTTATATTGAATGGACCTATTAAACTATGAGTATTAAATGCTAACGCAATTCCCATAATGAACTCAATAATTTCGAGAATATCAGATTTTAGTTGTGGGTCTGATTTCACTTTTGATGGCTTTTGAGTGTCTGGAGACAGAACTTGCATTTGTTTTGAATTAATTAAATATGTTGGCACAGGATAGTAACGCAGCGCTGTTAATTGCTCAAGATAAGGAACTGCCTGCCTGATAGCACAGCAAACCGTTTCTACATTACTTTCCGTGCACTTACAGAGAGGTATAATCGCTACGGATATATCTAGATTTTCTACAGTTTTAGCCGTGTCTGTCACTATGTTCAACAACATTTTGTCGATATTCTCAGAACCCTCAGATGAATCAAGAATCGTTGTACCATCAGGTTCTGTATTTTGATCTGGGTCGACAGACCGAAGTCCGCCACCAGATAGGTCAATAATTGTCAACGTTGAACCTTTCTTGCTTGATAGCAAATCCACAACGCTCTGTCGAGTGGCCTGACTTGCATAGTCTTCGGCATCCGTCCCACAAATTATTGACCATGGCTCATTTTCTGAAATGTTTTCAATTAGTTTGATAAGCGAATCCCAAAGCTTTGTAGAGCCTCCAACAGGTCTTTTGCGCAATCCGGCAATTGCTGCGAGGCACAATTGTACATCATTATATTCATCAATAAAATACAGGGTGTTATCAAATACATACAGTTTGATGACCGCCGGTGACTGTAACTCGCGGAGTGCATTTTCGATCTTACAGATAACCCAGTCAAGCCTTGTTTGTCCACTTTGCGCCATCACGTTTGTCATACTCGACGAAATATCCAATGCGATTATTAACCGTTTTAGCTTGCAAGTCATAAATTACTCCGGCGTTCTCATTTTTAAGTGATTAAGGTATTATCTGTTAACTTAATATTCATAAATAAAAAATCAATATCATAATTAACAACGAACATCGAATAATTGGTGATAAGTTTTAAATCATATTTTCTTAATTATAAGCCTATTAGAAAAGTATAGTATAAATTTTACTGCACAAAATCAATTTTTAAATGGCTGTTTTATTTTTTAAGGATAGCCTTGCCCTTAAACACAACTATTCCTACTTTTCGCCCCAGTTGTAATTCCGGTATTTCATTTTCATGAAAAAGTTAGTGAAAAGTTATAAATTTACGTTTGGTATAATCACTTATAAGTGATAATTTTATTTATGACAAGCAAAAAGAAAAAAATATAGAACTGCAACAGGTGCAAAAGTTTATTACTTTACAATCTGGTGATATAGTGGCTGAATACCGGCAGATAGTTGAAGAGTTGGAAATCAGCGGCAGGCTGGAAATGCCGTTCGGCGAAAAAGTTTCCGGCGCTCTTTTTGCGATCAGGGTTATTCAGGCGGGAAATATCAGGGTGTTCTATGTTTACGGGATTGCTGATGAAATTTACGGGATTTACGGTTATGTAAAGACGACACGAGCAATACCACAGAAAGAGATGAACCATGCCGATAAAATTATAAAGCTTTTACGCAAGGAGGGTTTGATAAAATGAACAGTAACGATAAAAAGCTGGTAGCGGAAACCAAAGAACTTAAAAACAACGGTGGCAAAATATATGAACGTCAGGCGGCGGAGCGCACCGCGTATTTCAAAGACCCTGCTAATGCTGGAAATCTGCGCAAGGCCAGGTTAAGCATGTCGCTGGCCAAAATGATGCATGATGCACGTGTCGCTGGCGGTTTTACTCAGCATGAGTTGGCAGCTAAACTGCATACCAGGCAATCGTACATTGCCGAAGTGGAGAAAGGCAAACGGAATATTACGATTGACACTCTGGAGCGTTATGCCGCCGCCTGTGGCAAACACGTTGAATTTAAAATGGTATAGGCAATTACAGAATGTCGCAGAATATCGGTGGTAAACTTTCGCCTTTGATTTTCACCACTAACCAGCACTGACAAAACACTAACGGGAACTTGTTTTAAGCAATTTAATAACATTTTCTGCTGTGAATAATTTTCACCTTACCGGTAAAAATTATTTATGGCATGATTGGTTAGTGTTAGTGTCAGTCAGTGGTGAAAAAGTTTTTTTGCTTAACCCACATTTTCGTGTTTTTTGTGTCCCGCCCCAGGCAGGTAAATTTTCGTGGTAAAAAAAGATCCGGCTTTAAACCCTCATGCCCTTCAATACCTTGTATGTTATAGTTGTTCTGTTTTCACTATTCCCTCCGCGACCGGGGAACCCTTCGGCAGTTCCAGAGGGAGCGGAGGAAAGGAATAGTGGAAATCGTGAAAAGTTGTGTCACGGTAATAACAGATTTTTTTCTTGGGGCACCTGGGAAAAAATCGCGGGAAATGAGCATAATTCAATTACAGGTCACCGCAAGGAAGACCGTCATGAAGATAACGCCATTTCCCGCTACCGTGTTCCGTTAAAGACCGTATCGCCATCCAGGCTGCCAGAGGCCGCATGTGAGGCAAGACAGGTATCGCGGGCACTTCTCGTACTATAGTCAAACTATCGGGAGAATGCAAATGAAAATTGAAAACAGACAGTTGTTGCCGACATGGGTTGGACTCGATGTTGCCAAAGAGACTTTCGACTCCGCAATCTACATGCCGGTGGAACCTGGTCAGGCGCCGCGTGATATCATGAGCCTGCCCAAAAAAACTTTTGCCCGGACTTTAGAGGGTGTCAGGGAATTCCATGACTGGAGCTTCCACGTTCGAGACAAAGCCGGCCTTGAAGGCGGCAATATGCGAATCGTCATGGAGGCAACAGGTCGTTATTCTAAAGAACTTGCATGTTGGCTTAACGCGGAGATGCCTTTTACCCGGCCGGCAATTGAAGATCCTAAAGCGGTCAAGGATTTTATTAAAAGTCTCAAGTTGCGCAATAAGACAGATCAGA
>CAYMSF010000239.1:0-3745 GCA_964392985.1 uncultured Victivallaceae bacterium
ATCTGTTGTACTTTAACGGGCCTTCTTACGAGGAACAGTCGGAATTTGGGACTTATATCGAGTGCGAGTGTCTGCCGACAGGACCGAGTTGGGGATATGAGTTTCTGCCGGTGCTTTCGCACTATATGCGCACTCTAGGCACTAAGCCGATACTTAACATGACCGGACGTTTCTACGATTGGGGCGATTTCGGAGGATTGCGTCCGGAAGCGGCAGTTAAATCAGAACTCCTGTACGGCCTTGCCAACAGTATGCGTCCAAATATCGGAGGGCATTTCCATCCGCGCGGCGATCTGGAAACTGCGGTATTTGACAGGATCGAGAAAATCTACAGGGAACTTCAGACAATGGAACCATGGTTTGACAAAGCGAAAAACCTTGCGGATATCGCAATTGTCTATCCGGGTACAATCCATCAGATCCGTTTCGACAAACAGCTCCGTGGAGCTGTCAGGATGCTTTGTGAGATCAAACAGCAGTTCGACATCGTAACTGAATTTTCTGACTGGAGCAAGTATCAGTTGCTGGTAATTCCCGACGATGTAACTTTCAGTGCGGAAACTGCACGTCGGGTAAATACGCACATTGCAAAAGGGAAAGCTGTCATATCCAGTGGGATTTCCGGAATGAATCATGAAAAGACACAGTTTGTTTTGGAAAAGGAATGGGGGATAAGATTTGTAAAGGAGTGCGATTTCGATCCTGCGTATTTCACAGTAGGTAAAAGTTTCAATAAAGATTTGCCGGGAATGCCGCTGTCCCTTTACTCTTCCGGAATCGAAGTTCAAGCGTTATCGGAAACCAGTATGGAAGCATATCTGGTAAAGCCTTATTACAACCGGCACTGGGACGGGGAACATGCCTTTTTCTACAATCCGCCGGACAAGGTCACCGAAAATCCGGCACTGACAATTTGCGGAAAAGTTGCTCATTTTAGTCATCGTATTTTTTCCGGATATAACTTGCAGGCACCGGTCGAACTGCGCCAGCTGTTCGCAAACGTTTTGGAAAGATTTCTGCCACGGCCTCTTCTGAAAACGGATAACCTGCCGTCATTTGCCAGGGCATTTGTAACGGAACAACCCGGCAGACGCATGGTTCATATCCTCTCCTACGTACCAGAATTGCGTGGTGAAAAAACCGAAATGATCGAGGATGCGGTACCAATATTAAATGCAAAGCTCGCACTGCGAATCGATGGAGAAAAACCTAAGCATATTTACGCGGTTCCAGAGGGAAAAGAATTAAAGATAGAAAATCATGGCGGCGGCTACATTCATGTATGCGTTCCGATTATCAACGGATACGCCATGCTGGTTTTTCAGGAGTAAATCATAAATAATCAAGGAGAGGAATGCACAAACCGAAATATGCCCTGTTCTTCGATAATCACACGATGGCAACTTGCCCGGATGTGGGTGCTGACTTTAATGCGGAGGAGTTTGCCGGACGGATACATGATTGCGGAGCCGATTTTGTCGGCTTCGCGGCAAAATGTAACCAGGGATTCTGTTATTATGACACCGCTATAGGAATAAAGCATCCTTCTCTGAAACGTGATATGTTCGGCGAGATGGTTGCGGCATGTAAATCACGAAATATTGCAGTGACTGCATATTTCAATTGCGGGCTGAGCAATGAAGACGCGATACGGCATCCAGACTGGAATACGGTGGATCTTAAAGGGGAAATCCTACATCCCGACATTTACGAACTTGGTTGGGTTTCTCCGTATATCCGGACAATGTGTGTCAATTCGCCGTATCGCGATTATCTCATTTCCATGATCCTGGAAGTAGCCCATAAATATCCTGTCGCCGGATTCCTTCTGGACAGTTTCAACGGGTTCCCGTGTATTTGTCCTGCCTGTGTCCGAGAGATGAAAGAGCGCGGCATCAACTGGAAGGATGCCGATGAGATTCAAAAATTTGCGCGGTTCTCGGTGCTGCGTCTGGCCGAGGATATAAAATCCGCAGTGAATAAAATCTCAAAAGAATATCTGCTCTATTTTCTGGGTATCAGCTATGAAGACAACGTCCGGATTGGCTCCTATCTTGAATGTGAATGTCTGCCGACTTATCCATGCTGGGGTTATGATTATCTGCCGATCATGTCGCACCATCTCCGTACTTTGACCGGAGACGAGCGGCCGATTATGAACATGACCGGGCGATTTTATGCCTGGGGCGATTTTGGCAGTCTACGTCCACGGGCTGCCATTGAGTATGATCTTTTTTATGGCATAGCCAACGGTATGCGTCCGAATATCGGGGGGCATATTCATCCGCGCGGCAGTACGCAAGGTGCCATCTTTGACCGGATTCAGGCAATTTATTCCAAGATGCAGCTTAACGAAGAATGGTATTCCGAAGCTGTGAATATTGTGGATATCGGGGTGATATCACCTGGAGATGTAAGCAAGACTCCACCGTTGATCGGTGTCACCCGGATGCTATCCGAATTGAAAATGCAGTTCAACATCATCAATGCAGATGCCGATTTTAACCAGTACCGTCTCCTGATCTTACCGGATGAGGTTTTGCTGACACCGCAAACCGCCGCCAAAATCAAAACTTTCCTTGGCGACGGCAAAGCCGTCATCGCAACCGGCTGGTCCGGGCTAGATCCGGAAAAGCAAAAATTTGTATTCGAGGAGGATTGGGGAATCAAATACGTTGGGGAATGCAAATTTGACCCTGCATTTTTCCAACCAATGCCTCAACTGAAAAATAATCTGCCAGAAATACCGCTGGCATTATATAAACAGGGCATCGAAGTTGCCGCCGCCAAGAAAACTGAAGTTGCTGCAGTTCTGGTCAAGCCATATTTCAATCGTGAATGGGACGGTGTTTATTCAAACTTTTATCTGCCGCCTGACCAGATCTCTGATCTGCCTCTGGTTACTTTCAACGGAAATCTCGCCCATATATCACATCCGATATTCAGCGCCTATTTCGAATTGGCCTCGGTCGATTTGCGAACACTTTTCGCCAACATCCTGTCCCGGCTCCTCCCGGAGCCATTGCTGAAAGTGTCAGGTCTCCCGTCATTCGGGAAAGCCACGGTTACCTCACAGCAAGGACGACGAATGGTTCACCTGATAAACTATGTGCCGGAACTGCGCGGCAAATCGGAAATTGTCGAGGAGCCAGTATATGCCGATAATGTAAATATTGAGATCCGTCACGACGGAATGCTTCCTACAAAAGTCTATCTTGCGCCGAAAGGCAAAGAGTTGCCGTTTACTATGGAAAATAATTATGTCTGTGTGGATGTTCCCGTTTTCAAAGGGTATGCCCTGATAGTTTTTGAGAGTTGACTGAGGTGATTTTTAATTAGGCGGCCTGGAGCCGCGACTTTAGTAATCAGTAATCAGTAATCAGTAATCAGTAATCAGTAATCAGTAATCAGTAATCAGTAAGCAGTAAGCAGTAAGAAAATCTATTGACTGAGCTGATTTCAAAATGCTGGAAATAGTTGCTGCGGCAATGTCTTTCGTTGGAGTTCACAACTTTAGTTGTGTCTTGGTATTCAAGAAGATAGACACGCTAAAGCCGTGAACACCAACTTAAGAAATCAGTTCAAAAGAGTCAATTTGAAATTGCCTCGACTGATCTCTGGTGACTGATAACTGGTCACTTTGAAATTCCTATACGTTAAATTAGGCGTTTGGTCGGCGGGGTCACACTATTGCTATTGATTCCGCTGAAAAACCCAAATTTGACCCCGATGCCGTCTGACAAAG
>CAYMSF010000240.1:0-3735 GCA_964392985.1 uncultured Victivallaceae bacterium
TGTTATGTTGGATATTGGATATTCCGTGTTGGATATTGGATATTGAGTTTGGTTGTGGCTATGCCGCGCTAAGCCCTCTGTGTGCTCCGTGGTAAACTTCGTTTTTCCGGTTGAAAAATATTTTATATGGTGCTATACTTATTCCAATGGGTTTTTCATTATTGGGATTCTTATATTTTCGACAGGGAAAACAGCGAAGTTCCGGGGCGCAATGAGCAGCGGCGGAATTTGGAATTGAAGAGGAATCAATGTTGGCAGCGCGTAAAATAATCTTTAAATACTACACCATGGTGGAAATCCTGGTGGTGGTGGCAATCATCGGAATCCTGCTGGCGGCTTCGCTGAAAGGCTTTCCCATGATCTTCGGCAAACAGGGTTTGGTGGGATCGGTCAGAACTCTCAGCGGCAAAGTCAGCATGGCACGGTCTTATGCCGTAACCCAGAACCGTTATGTGGCGTTACTGATTCCTGATATTTCCGCCAATACCACAGCCGGAAACAGTGATGTAGCCAGATATCTTTTCAGATACAGCCGGCTGTGTTATGTGACTTACACTACCACTTATAATTTTGAATCCTGGATAGACGGGCAGGAATGGACGCAACTGTCCAACGGCGTCTGCGCCTATATAGAGCCTGCTTCCGGCTACTCAATTAACAGTGTGATAAATATCAAAGAAATTCCGTCTTCCACTGCTTACCAGTCTTCTGCCATTATTTTTCAGAACAATGGTTCCATACTAACGTCAGACAAGCTGGCTGTAAGAGTGATTCCCGCTGTATTTACAGTCGGAGATGCAAGTTATAATCCTACGGTGGACGCTGGGATCATAGCACAGAAGCGCTGGAATATTATGATTAATCCTTTTACCGGAAAGGCCTCCTATTTTTATGGCAAAGAACAGTAAAAATATCATCTTTTTTAATATGATTGAAATTGCGCTGGCGATGGCGATCATCGCTTTCGGCATGACCAGCATCCTCGGCCTGTTTCCGGTCGGCTTGAATGCCTGCCGCAATTCGGTCGCGGAAAATTATTCGGCGGATGCAGTCGAGCAGTTTTCATCCTATCTGAAAGGTTATGCCGAGTCCAGCAGAGCAAATTTTGATAAACTGTTTGGCGGCGGCGGTTTTTATACTGCCACTAAGCCTGACCCGACAATTACTATTCCTGTTCCTCCTGGTCCTATTGCGATAACTACTCGTGATTTTTTAAGAGGAATAAGTACAGGAAAAGATTTTTCAGGCGCAAATTACAATCCGGTGCCGATTGTTACAGGCTGGACCATCTTTCCAGCAAAAGATACAACGCTAAAGAATGTGTATTTTGTCGCCTCCGGCCCGGGAAATTACTTGAATCCGGCGGGTGCGGTGTTTCCATCAACTGACTTTACCGGTATGATCGTGGTCTGGAAATCACCATTAACATATTACCGGCCTACCAGTAATCCTCCTCCTAACGGCTGGGTGTCGGTTACTGATGATGCGTATGTTACCGGGGCTGCCGTGAATATTGAAGTGAGCTGGCCGCTGGATGTCGGAGATTACACTGCCCGTCATAAGAAAACTTTTTATATGGAAGTGACCAAACCGCAGCAATGAATAAATACAGAAATAAATATTTTTACACGCTCGTGGAATTGCTGATGGCGATGGCTATCTTCGCGATTATTTCGGTGATCATGATGCGTTTTTTCAATTCCGCCCAGCAGATATGGAGTAAGGCTTCGCAGAAGAATGTAATGTATGCTGACGCCAGGGTGGCGCTGGATATGATGACTCTGGAGCTTCAAGGCGCACTGTATGACAATAAAATCCCTGTCGCCAGTAACGCGGCGGGTATCTATCCGTTCTGGTTTGAATATAAAGACCTGAGTGATAATACATTTTTCAACAATCCGCTGGCTTATGACGCAGCCGAACTGAGATATAATAAGCGGTTTGTCACGCAGTTGAACTTCATTGCCGCAACAACTTTCAAACCTCATATTAATGCGTCCGATATTTGCGAAATCAGGTACATTTATCTGCCGGTAAGAAGCTCCACTGATTTAGATTATCCTACCGGTAAATGGGAACTTCTGCCTGGTTCATACCCGATTAAGGGCGGGACATTGATCAGGGCATGCACCGGCAACTTGAAATCAGACGGTGTCACGGCTAATTATACAGCAGGCAACACGAATTGTCTATATAATTTCTCTTTGCTGCCGCATGTTCCGGCTTCGACAAGTCGGGTGTATGATATTTTCAAAAAGGACAGTTCGGAAAACTATTCTCAGGTTATCGACGGTATTGTTGATATGAAAATTACCTGCTATACCTTAAATCTGATCAGCGGATTTTATGAATTAAGATCTTATAATCCAATGAAATACAGCGGCGGATCATTGGCTGTCGTTACGCATTTGATAGATGATACCCTAACCGACGATGATCTGACAACTAATATTGGCTCAATTATTGCCGGAACGCCATTCCCAGTGGCGGTAAAGATTGATTTGTATATGCTGGCCGAACGCGACATGCAGGAATGGCTGACTGCCATTAAAAATTCCAATGCCGGACAGGCGAAAATAATCAAAAATGAACGGATGCGCTGTTTTTCTAAAATTATTTATCTGAGCAGTGGCAAATAAGCTGAAAGATGAGAGGAAATTATGTCAAATACAGTATTAAAAGAAAATATCCGGAAAAAATCGCAGAAAGGCGTGGCGTTGCTTTTTGCACTAGGCATTCTGGGACTGCTGCTGGTCATGGCCCTCGGTTTTGCGACCAATTCCATTTTTGACCAGTTGATTGCCTCCAACAGTTCTAACAATTCATCCGCCAGAGCCATTGCCAATTCAGGGCTGGAACGGGTGCGCTTAATTATTCAGAACTACTCTGATACAATGCAGTTGCTTACTTCAACTCCTGCTCCCAGTTATAATTTTATGGACAGCGGCATTTTCGGTTACAGTCATTTTCCTGGTGACGCTACCGTTTTTACTGTCGGCAATGCCGGTTATGCCACCGCCAAATCAGATATGCTTTCCGACAACAGATTTTTCGGGACTTATACGACATGGTCTGGTGACATGACGACAAATATCAACTGGATTTATCTGAAATCCGATAACCAGATTATCGGTCGGATGGCTTATATCATTCTCAACCGGGCTGACCTTGATCCCGGCAAGCTGGTTACATCACCTGTTGACGAATCGGTTTCCCCGGCAGCGGAAGAACGGCTCGGCGCGGATCCAAGTGAAATTAATCTGCGGACGATAGACTCCGGCATGACCGAAGCTATGGCGCAAAAATTTAATTACACTCCTTCTCCTGGAACATTTAACGGCAACAGTTGGATCAGCCTGCCGTTTTTGTTTAACCAGTTCGGTCTTTCGGACGCGACCTGGCAGGCAAAATTCAACCGGTGGTTTATCTGCAATTCGCAGAACAGCCCGGAAGCATTCTGGATTGATTTAAACGGCGACGGAAAAATAACCTCCAACGAGCAGTTTCACCGGTTTAATCTGGCGCGTACAGATTGGAACACCGCGTTCAATACCAAAGAGAAAGTGTATGAAAATATCCTGCTGGACAAGAACCCGGTCGCTCCCGACGGAGTGCCGGATCAGCCGCCGAAATTGTATACCAATTCCGGTATCGAAGACGGCTACGGCATTCCCTGGTTAGCGCTTTTCGGCTATAAGACCGATGGTACGGTTGACACAGCATTGGGCGCTACTT
>CAYMSF010000241.1:0-3733 GCA_964392985.1 uncultured Victivallaceae bacterium
TCGGCCATATCTTTGAAAACTCACTCAATGAACTCGACGAGATTAAGGCGCAACTTGACGGGCAGGTCATTGACAAAACCCAAACCAAACGCAAAAAAGACGGCGTGTTCTATACCCCGAAATATATCACCAAATACATCGTCGAAAACACCGTCGGCAAACTCTGCACGGAGAAAAAATCCGAACTGCAAATCAATGAAGATGATTACACCAATGATAAGCGGAAAACAAAGCAAATAAAACAAGAATCGAGCGAAAAACTGGTCGCCTACCGGCAATGGCTGCTGCAACTCACCATCTGCGACCCTGCCTGCGGCTCCGGCGCGTTTCTGAATCAGGCACTCGACTTTCTTATTAACGAACACAAATACATTGACGAACTCCACGCTAAACTATTCGGCGATGCTTTCATCCTGAGCGATATGGAAAAAAGCATCCTTGAAAATAACCTGTTCGGCGTGGATTTGAACGAAGAAAGCATCGAAATCGCCAAACTATCCTTATGGCTTCGCACTGCTCAGCCCAACCGCAAACTCAATGATTTGAATAATAATATCAAATGCGGTAATTCTCTCATTGACGATCCCGCAGTTGCCGGCGACAAAGCCTTTAACTGGCAAAAAGAATTTCCACAGGTCTTTGAAAAAGGCGGCTTCGATGTCGTCATCGGCAATCCACCGTATGGAGCAATGTTTAATAACGAAGAAATAAATTATTATAAACGGTTCTATCATTTTCAAAATTATCAATTAGATAGCTACTTATTATTTACCGAAAAACTAAAATCAATAAGTAAGGGGAATGGCTTTGCATCATATATAATGCCTAATACTTGGTTATCTTCATTATTTGCAGAAAAAATCAGAAATTTTGTATTGAATAATTTTTCAATACTTGAGATTAATCACTATTCATACTTTGTTTTCGAAGATGCAACTGTAGAAACAGACACTTATATATTTAGAAATGATGATAGATTTATTACTAATCAAATACAAATAAATATTATAGATAAGAAAAGTATTATTAAATGTCTTTTGAGCCAAAAAGATTTAATCGACAAAAACGGAAAACCAATAAATATTTTTGAAAAAGAAGAATACCAAAGCATTAAATTAAAATTCCAAAAAATAAAAAAACTAGGCGAGTTAACTCAAATAGTTCAAGGAACGAAACCTTTTCAAAAAGGGAAAGGCAATCCCAAGCAAGATGAAAGTATTTTAATAAATCAACCATTTGTCAAAGACTATAAAGTTGATGATAGCTTCAAACCATTATTACGAGGAAGCTTAATAAATAGATATCAAATTTTGTGGGACAATGATTACTGGATTAGTTATGGGGATTGGTTAGCTGAGCCTAGATATTCCGCAAAGTTTGATAGCGAAGAAAAACTAGTTATTAGGCAAACAGGAGATTCATTAATTGCAACTTACGATAGCAAAAAATTTATTGTAAGAGATAATTTATATGTTATTAGAGATGATGTGAACAATTTGAATCTGAAATATATTCTAGCAATTTTAAATTCAAAATTACTCACTTGGTATTTTAGAAAATTTCTAAACCCTGAAGAAGGCAAAGCGATGGCTCAGGTAAAAAGAGGTCACTTATCTGATTTGCCTATTCCTCTATTTCATATTACGAAGCAACAACCCTTCATCGAAAAAACTGACCAAATGCTTTCCTTGAACAAAGAATTGCAGGAAACTTCGCAAAGATTTCAGCGGACCCTGCAACGCAAATTTGAGCTGGTCGAATTGCCCGGTAAACTGCAAGAGTGGTATCTGCTTTCCTATGCTGATTTTATCAAAGAACTGGGCAAGAAGAAAATCAAGCTGTCCCTGACGCTGGAAGCAGAATGGGAAGAGTATTTTGTGCAGGAAGCAAAAAAAGCGCAGGATTTAAAAGCGGCGATTGAAACCACCGACAAAACCATCGACCAGATGGTATATGAATTATACGGTTTGACGGAAGCGGAAATTAAGATTGTAGAAGGGGAATAGGGGGAAGTTCAGTGGAAGCTATAAAGTTCTAAAGTGCGGGAGTTCTAAAGTTGGAGCAGCCGGAAAGGCAGTTTTAACCACGGATGAACACGGATGAACACAGATTATACCTCCGGGATAATCAAGTTGAATATCGGGGTACAAAACCTGAGTTTTTGTGTTTTCGTGGTAAAAAAATATCTGGCTAATATTTCAGCGTCAGAATTGTAAATTATGTCATAGTAAAATAATTTTATCAATAATCTATTGTATTTTAAATAAGTACCATTATTTGTAATGACAGAGGGAAATAAGTTTTGTAATATCAAGGTCCGGTTTGCTATTTAACCGCCATTTTGAAACCAAGAGCGACGCGGGCGGGGAGGCATATCTTATGAAATCGAAACTTAACATTGTCTATTACAACAGCGGGCTTGACACCTGGCTAAACTCAATCAGGAAAGATAACTGGCATTTCTTCAAGATGGAACCACATCTGCGGAACTGCGCGATTGATGGTGTTACAGAAACTGGTCTATTCCTGGCGTCCACAAAGCATAATCCGGCAAAGATGTCATTTTATCATTCCTCACTCATACATAATAAATCAGGAAATACTCGGTTCGATTTGGAGGCAATGGTTGATCTCAATGGAACGCTCGAAAAATGCGGGTTCGATCTCATAGACTACAAACCGGTATTCCATTTGAGGCTTGATGATGGAGCATGGAGAGGACCTCCAATGCTAGGCTATCTCTGTCTGTGGGAAATTACGCTGGATTCGGCAAAGGCTGCAAGCATAATTAAGAAATCAGAATTGATATTGAACCGGATGCTAATGGATAAAGAGGGACTTCCCGAAAGTGTCACAACACGCATAGAATTCATAGATATTATTAAAAGAATAATCACAATGGATAAGGAATTGCGTAGTTGTCCGGATGCTGAAGCGATAGAAGTGGATATAGACGTAATTTCCAGCGTACCGACAAATTCAAAATCCGCACCAAATTCTTTAGAGTTCATCGAAGAGGTACTATGGCATATCGAGGGAAACCTGATTTATAAAAATCAATATAAATGTTAATGTGCATAACGATGAACACATTAATTACGGATAAATGTTTGACTTTGTGAGAATAAATATATAAACTAAAAATCTTTTAAATTGGAGGTACATTCCATGGATTTGATGAAAAACAAAATGAAAACCGCGTTCAATGATTTGCTGGATATTATGCAACTCGACAAAGGTCGGGTTCCCGATTTTGATGTGGATATAGATCCAGGATTCTTAATAAGTGTGGATGAAATAAACATTGAAACCCCTGGTATTCTTGATCTCCTTGGAGCATATTTCTCAGACACAAAACAGGTAATTCTCTATCCGCAATTGATCGAAATCGTTGCCTCGAAATATAAAATTCCCCGCGATGTACTGTACGAAATTGTGATTTACCACGAAGCCGCCCATGCTGCTACTCATCTTGGACGAGATAACCATGGACGTATATGGGATTCATTCGATTATGCAGGAACAGATGACAAAGAATACTTCGCACAAATTTATACATATTTGCTTTTATTGCAGAATAAATCTACCGACGCTATTGCTGCCATGGAGAGGCTTTCTCGATGCCAGCCAAGTAAATATAAAACATATCTCGACCATATTAATGACAATATTTCCGATATTATACTAGACGACATAAATAAATGCGATTTTATCCGATGCGGCAAAGACGTTT
>CAYMSF010000242.1:0-3712 GCA_964392985.1 uncultured Victivallaceae bacterium
CACAGGAGCATATCGAACCGGAAAAAATACAAAATATTTATCAGTCGGTAATCATTAAACACGCCGCTTCAATTCTCAGTGGCACCCCGCTTAAAGGTTGCGACGCGGTTCATAATCTGAAGCTGATTGCTGCTGCGCATGAATCCGCCCGCAACGGTGGAAAAATAATCGAGGTAAAATAATGTTGCAAGCAGGTTTCAGCAGGGAGGTAATCACTCCGGCGCGGCAGTTGCGGGATGTGAGAACCTAATAAAATAGGGGGAGTGCCGATCTGTTCGGTCGCTCCCGTTCAAATAAAAAGTAATTTAAACTCAAGTCTGCAAATAAAATGGGGCTGGGCTTTGACAAAACCTTAAAATAATTATGGGATGGTAATGAAAACTTAATGCTTGACTATTTACTAAATAATTATCATCTGTTGCTTGGCGGAACAATACTTGGCGCCGGAGTTGGAATGCTGACCGGTTTTTTCGGAGCCGGTGGCGGTTTCATCATCACACCGGCGCTGAATATTTTTCTGGGGCTGGAGATGAATATCGCGGTCGGTACCAGCGCCTGTCAAGTACTTGGCGCCTCTGTCTTTGCCATGAGACACCATCTTGACCGCCGGCTAACCGGTATTAAGGTAGCCCTCTGCATCGGACTGGGAATTCCATTTGGTTCTTTCTTCGGTTCAAGACTAGTCAAATCCATGAAAGGAATTGAACCATGGCACTTCAACGAGATTGCCATTGACCCGGTTAATACCATTCTCCTGAGTATCTTTGCGGTTTTTCTCTTCCTGATCGGCAGTTGGCTGCTGCTGGATAACTTTTACCTCCGCCGCTACCATGAGGATGACGACACCAAACATGTCGGCATGCTCTATAAAATACGGACTCCGCCACTCCATCTGTTCCGTACTATCCCCGCCGGACCGTTCAGTATTCCGGTGCTGATAGTTCTGGGTTTGATTATGGGATTTCTTAGTGGCTTGTTAGGCATTGGCGGCGGGGTGATTATGCTGCCCATGCTCTTCTATCTGGTGGGTCAGGAAACCAAGTTCGCTACTCAGACCGATATGATGTTGATTTTCATGTCCGGTTCGTTCAGCACACTGTTTCATGCCATTGACCATAACATTAATTATCCGATGGCAGCGGCGCTGATGTACGGTGCATTTTTCGGCGCCGGCTGGGGTACAAAACTGCAAAGAAAAGTAACCGGTAAATCTATCCGTAAATACTTCGCATTCGTGGTTTTAGCCGCATGGCTGCTCGTAGTTTACAAACTGACAAAGCTTTTTTCCTGATTCCGTAGTCTGTTATTTATTATAAAATAATTCCGGTGTAAAAATGAAATTGTTTCCTTTCTTGATTAAACCAGTAGCATTCGACCGTAATTTTGCCACAAACAGAAGTTTAGACAAATTTAAACGATAAAATGAAAAGATATCCGACTGCACCAGTTTTAAAATTATGACGGAAAAAACTGGTTGAATTTCATGGCAGAGGATGGCAAATTATATACAATTATAACCAACAATTTTGGTTTTAAATTCTTTACAAGGCACTGTTAAAAATAGACTTTACAAGTTTCATGCTCCCGGTATGATTTAGTAAATTACAATGGAAACGCATAAGCTACGTTACGAACCGTCAAAAAACAAAGTAATCAGGAAGAATCGAGAAGTTGCAATGGTTATTTTGGGACAGATTTAAGTTTCATAAAATTATAAACCGGAAAAAAGATGAAAAAGCATTTTATTGCATCAATAAAAAAAAATGACAGAAAAACCGTATTCGTGTCCTTGCAACTCATCTTGCATCATTCTCTGAAGAAGTCAGGGTTAAATCGGCTAAAATCATCGAGAAGACGAGAAAAGCATCCACGCTTCCATTCCTTGTCGTCGGCGACTTGAATTCTGCACCCGCCGGAATTCCCAACCACAATGTTTACAAGGGCGAGAATGCAATGGATATCCTGCTGGCAGGCGGTGGCTTTATCACTCTGCCGCTTAAAGATCCTGACCCACCGGATTTCACCATCAGCGCAGGCATCGTCGACTGGATTCTCGTACCGCCATCATGGAACATTACTGCCAGGCGTGTTCCACAATTAATGGCATCCGACCATTTTCCAGTAATGATGGAGATAAAACTGCCGGAGTAATCCAGAAAAAAGTAACTCAATTTTAACCCCGGGATCGCCAATCTCCCGATTGGCTGAATTAAATTCACTACTGCGGAGAGTGACGTTCCCGGGCGTAAGTACTTTATGGTACAAAACATGTGTTTCCTTGTTTTTATTGCCCATGAATGACGGTTATTAATATTCGTCAACTTATGAAATTTTGATAAATTTTTTTGATGATTTTCTTGAATTTAAAATGATTTACGTTAAATTTTGCGTATCGTCAGGATATGGTAAACTAAAAAAAGGAGTCACGCCATGAGGTCAAGCATCACAATCATCTCCCTCGTTGCCGCCGGAATCGCTTTTTCCACTATAGCGGAGGAAGTCACGCCAGACAAAGCGGCTGTCAAAGAAACAGTCATACCGGCATCCTTGCAAACAGCCAGAATTGACATTGACGGCATCAAAGATAAAATTACGCTGAAACCTGTCAAGGGAATGATGACCGCCGGGTGGATGAAGCAACAGAATCTCGACAATAATTATCTGCATTCTAACTCTAAAGTGTTGAATGGCGAGGTCTGGGAAGATATGGAAGTATCCTTTATTCCAGACAAGGACGGGGTTGTTATATTGTATCTTATGGGCGCATATTATAAGCCCAAAGATGAAAAAACTAACATCCCGATATGGGTTCAATTCGATGAAGTAATGATTACTGGAGCTGAGTTGAAAAACGGCGGCTTTGAAACCGTTGACAATAATGGCAAAGTTGCAAATTGGAGTTTGAATGGCGAGCTGATCAAAGGCAAAGCCCAGACTGGCGATAACTCTGTCAAGGTATGGACTAATAAGCGGGCTTCACAGAATGTAAACGTCACGAAAGACCAGTTAGTTACCATAAAAGCAAAAGTTAAAAAAGCCGAATAAACGCTTTCCTGCCAATATTCTTTGAATTCCTACAGGGAAATTTTCCCTTGATTTCAAGACTATGGAGTTGTAAAGCAATAGGTGGTATTTTTTACTGAGTGTATCGAGGAGAAATTTTGGGTTCGCCGGTGAGAAGCAAAGCCGTAGTTTTGTAACGAACCGGCAAGGACGAAAGCGCCCCCGAGACACCAGTAGAAAGTACCAATTATTTTTGAACGACTCCTGATTATAATATTTTAAACTGTCTCAGTTTAAAATGGAAATTTATATTGTAGCAGATTCAACTCACGCTTTAGTTGCAATATCTGTTTTTGTAACGCCAGTGTGACCGGTACGCCTTTATCACTGCGTTCCAGCCAATGCAGTTTTCTCCCCGGGAGTAGCGATCCAGGGTTAAACCTGATCATCTCGTCGGCAGCGAGCAGACATATTTTTAAAATCAGATTTAAATATTTCCCGCCGGTTATAACGCAATCCAATGGAAGCGCGATTTTTATACCCTCTGGCGATTGATTGCCAGAGGTCATAATATCAACGCCGTCCATCGCCGAGCTCGCCACCTTTGCCAACTCGATGATTCCCAATTTTTTTGTACTTAAAAATTATTTTCCATATTTTTTGCTGGAAATTCATTTTGCCTATTGACTTTTACTTTGAAATACCGTAT
>CAYMSF010000243.1:0-3710 GCA_964392985.1 uncultured Victivallaceae bacterium
GTCTCTGGATTCTTCAAATCATAGTTGACATGATTCTGCCTGGAGCCGTACACCGCCGCCGCCATGGTCGCGGAAAGGCGCGGAAATGATTTTATTTCAGCGAAATAACTCAACACCGGGCTGAAGCATCTGTCACTCATAATAATCAGGCGCAAATACCTCAATGCATCGAGTCCATCCGCCGTTCCTGTAATTTCCACGTCCAGCCATTCCTGTTTTGCGAAGCCAGCCGGAACATCCTGTATTAAAGTCATTTTGACGCGGTCAATCCCCCTGGTTGGCGGCGCGCACTCATTCGTCAGCAATTTTTCCGGATGACTGGCCATAAAGGCCCGCACTTCGGAAACAGACGGCCCCAGTCTGACACTGTGGAGGCCGAAGGCATTGCTTATTCCGAGATTTACGCCGCCGTTTGTGAGATATGACATGTCGCCAAGACTTAGTTTCTGCGCCGGCCACGCGCTGACGCTAAGAGGATAAACTACGATGTCCCGGCCTTTGCCGTTTCTGTATGCATCGTGTCGCGCCTGCATTTCCTCCGCATAAATTTTCAGGCTGCTGTTGAAAATATTCTTCCATAATCCCCAACTATTGCCTGTAATCAATAACGCGGACACCGCAATTGCGGGCAGGTACGGCGCGATTTTAAAACGTTTGATTGCCGGTCCCAACGCGCCGGAAAAAAGAACAGCTATCCATACCAGCCCGATCCAGCTTATAATCAGCAGACTGTCGCCGGTGCGCCCGTTAAAAGCTATCGGATAACGCGCCAGCATATGCAATACGGCAATTGTTAACGGCGTGCACAGCGCGATTAGGCAGAGAATAATCCGGCGCTTTGCGTTCAGGGCACGTCCAATCGAACCAGAAGCGGAGTCGTAACAGGCAATGAATGCGGGAATGGCTAACAGCCATGGAGAGAATATTGTATGGAAACCAATACCGACGAGCGCCCTGCCGCTCATAAACATCGATTCAAGCATGGAATTAGCGGCCTGCTGTATTTCCTGCCGCTGCATATTGCCGGGCGCAAGCATCATCACCGCAACCCAGAGAATAATCCAGGCGGACAGCCAGGTAAACATTTTGCAATGCCGCTTCATCCACCATGAGCACAACAACAAAGTAACAGCAAAATAAAATTGAGCTATCGCCGTGTGTTCATAAAAACCAGGAGCGATAAACGCCGCCAGCATGGCTCCGGAAAGCGCCGGCCAAGACAGCTTTTCCCTGTTCCATAAGCAACATGCCAGCCAAATCTCATAAAGCAGAAAAACCAATCCCAATGTAGCAGTAAAAATATTGGAAAACCAGTAAAAAGTCTGCTCCAGTCCAGGTAGTGAAGAATAAGCCGCGGCAAAGAGAAGCAAAGCCCAGAACAAGTTTTCGCGGAAGCTTTTGTGGCGCCCCAATTCCAGCATGATACCTAAAACTGGTATAAACGCAATGACTCCGGCAATAATACAACAACCAACATAGGCGGTATGGTTAAACATCATCCATTGCCCTAATTGTCCACTGGCATAACACAAATAACGGCCACCCCAGTTCAAATAGCTATGCCATGCTTCTGTGAAGGCTTGAATTAATGAAAAACTACCATAAATCGGCGAATTTTTACTACCATAATCTTCAGAGGAAGGCCATGTTAAAAGTTTTGCATAATAAAACGGTAACAGATATAAAATCAATACTGCAATCAGAATGCCCCACCGATTCGATTTTTCACTTTTGTTCATTATCAATACCAATATGTTTACTGCATGATTTTAGATTCATAAAAATACTCAGAATACTATGCATCATCTATTCCTCCCCTTTAAAATCCACGCTTGGAACTTCTCTGAAGTGCATATCCAGCCTTGGATTTTTAATCAGAAGCGGAATATGCTCGAAACGCAAGCCTTTTACCGCCAGAGACTGAGAAAGCTTATCGTACGCCGCTTTTGCCTCATCGTCAAGGCCGGTTTCCTTCAAGACTTTATAATAAAAATACCAGTTTATGGAACTTAGCGGAAAATTCCTGGTTTCCTGCTGAAAATATTTCAGGGAGTCCCGCCGCCGCCCCTGCAAATAGAGCGCTTTTGCCTCAAGTCCGTTATTGTTAGCATAATTCCTGAATGCCGTCAAATTCTCCATCCGGTCAAGATAATATTGGCAAAGTGTAGGATTTTTTAAATCATAGAAAGCAATTAAAGCTGCTTGATAAATACTTTCTGGAGTCGGTTTGAGCGTGATGCTTTTATTGTAGAATGGAAGTGCAGATTCAGTAGCCCCCAACTCTCTAGCAATATGCGCCTTACGATAATAATACGAACTTAAAGAATTACGATAAAGTTGAATTGCCATGGCTGACATTAAAATCGTAAAGCAAATGATCGCAGACATGCGAACAGTACGTGGCACAAACAATATTTCCTTGGCATTTTGCGAAGTTTTCCAATATCTACCCCAGAAAATGCCTAATATCATTAAAAAGATTGTATTCAGCGGCCACACTTCCAAAGTCATATCCAATAACCCGTGAAAGAATAAAAACAATATAATAAAAAAATATAATTTCATGCGCAAGTTTCCACTCCGTGTTGAGCATAAAGCACATTTCCATATCGGCAGAACAAGCAGAATCAGCCATGCGATAAATGAGAAAATACCGTTGGAAGCAAGAAAAAGCAGTAAATGGTTGTGAGGATGAGGATTTCTATCTGTAGCAAAGTAATTCAAATAATATTCGACTGGATTATAGGATGCGTAAGCGCTTTCAAATAGCGGCTGACCGACTCCGAATAAAAAATTATCGCCAATGAGATGCAGAGTACCTGTCCACAATTGCGTCCGTACATCTCTCAGCATAAAAGCGCCCAATTTCGCAATCCCGCCAGAGTATAAGAAAATTACAACCGCAATCAGCGCAGCAGGAATAATCCATAGAAGTGCCCGGCGGATTGAATGCTTGTTTCTATACTGAACGCCCAGGCACACTATTGCTGACATGACCAGAGCGCACCAGACACCTTTTGAATCACATAAGTATATATAATAAAAGGCAAAGGGAACAATTAAAATATTCAAGACTTTTACGACAAGAGAATTCCATTTCAACAGCCATCCAATTTTTGAAATAAAAAGCATAAGAAAAGGAATGGATATTACAATTAAAGCACCGCTCCAATTCCAGTTTCCGGTGATCCCGCAAATGGCTTCAGGTGTGAGTAATTCCTTTGTAAGTTGAATAAAATTTAAAAAGGCAAGCAGTACCAGAAAATATGGCAGATACTTTTCAAAAAAATTATGATTAACAGCAACAAATAGAGGAATCGAAATCCATACTATCGAACTGAAAAAATAATCAAGGCTGTAATTTTGGTCAAGCAGAAAATGCAGCAGGCAACCAAGGGCTATAATGCCAATGAGCACTGCCGGAAGAAGATTGTTCCGGCAGAAAGCCAGCGTTTTTTTATAATCTAAAAAACACCCGGACAGAGCCATAATGGATAATGTTCCGGAGGTGAAGAGGATAAGATAGCTTTGATATGCCACCGGAAACAGCAAGGTCGGCAATAGCAATGGATAAAAAAGTAATGACGCAATCAGAAACGCGCCGGGAAAGATGAAATATTTTTTTACAAGCATAGCTTTTGCCTTAGGAGTTGATCGTATTTAGCAGGTTTGTGAGACGTACCACCTTTTCGACCATATCCGGACGGAAT
>CAYMSF010000244.1:0-3702 GCA_964392985.1 uncultured Victivallaceae bacterium
TTGAAATGGGGAATTATGCCGGCACCGATATGAATCCCAATCCATCCCCGATATACTTTTACGAAAAAGGCGGGATGATTAATTTCACGCGCTGGGCAGCCAGTATTCTCGGTCCGGACAAGATCCGGGTCAACTGCGTTTCGCCGGGTGGTTTTTATGAGCCAACTCATCCGGAGCAATTTGTCAAAAATTACAGCGCCAGGACTCAACTCGGACGAATGGCGAACAGCACCGACTTGAAAGGCATTATCGTTTTTCTGGCTTCCGATGCTTCCGTGTATATTACCGGCGCCAATATCCCGGTGGATGGCGGCTATACAGCGAAGTAACACAGGAAATAAATTATGCACTTTTCAAAATTGATGCTGGGCACTGTTCAGTTCGGCTTGAATTACGGCATCGCCAATACTGCCGGCAAGCCATCGTATGAAACCGCAAGAGATATTATTCAAGCTGCATACGAAAGCGGAGTAAACTGTCTGGATACCGCAGCCGGTTACGGCGACAGCGAAGAGGTATTGGGACGCGCACTGGCAGAGTTGAAACTCAAAGATAAAATGGCGGTCATCAGCAAAGTCCCGGGCATAACACGGCAGCAGCTTTCCGAAAATGACGCTGAACGGTTTATCATCGAAAGCGTGGAGAAATCGCTTGTCAGATTAGGAATCCCGCGTCTTGCCGTCTGCCTGTTCCATGTCGAACACGATATCAAATACATTAAAATTATGCAAAGCCTGGAAAAGAAAGGTTTGATTAGCGGTGCCGGAATTTCTCTGGACACCAATCAATACTGCAAGGACGTGATTGCCGCCGGCATCAAATATGTTCAACTCCCTTATAATATTCTGGACAAACGGTTTGATGAGTTTCTTCCGTTGGCGCAACAAAACGGAATAGCAGTTTTTACCCGTAGTGTCTATCTGCAGGGGTTGTTGTTAATGGCGGAAGACAATATAAGAAAATCACTGCAGGAAGTCATTCCCGTGCGTCATAAACTTGCCGGTCTGGCCACCAAAGCAGGAATGGATATGTCGGAGCTCTGCATAAGATTTGTGTTAAGCAATCCGGCGATAACCAGCATCTTGACCGGCGTTGACAATACGGAACAGCTCAAACACAATTTACGGCTCATGGAAAAACATCCTCTGCCATCTGCCCTGTATGAAACCGTCAAGGCCGCAGTACCCGAGCTTGAAGAAAAAATAATCCGACCGGCGCTCTGGACTGAAAATTAATCTTAAAAATTTCAACCTTATAGGGGTATCACCACAACGAAAGAAAAAGACATAATGAGCTAAACAACCCTTAACTTAGCGTCATTCTGGTCAGACCATAATAATCATGTGCGAGGAAATGAGCGACAACGATATATCCGGTCGATCCGGTCGAGAGCGGTAATTTCAAATAGTTTTATAATTAACTCAATAAATTAAGTTTTTTTACAAAAATTGTGCCATATATAATGGCAAAGTCGTAACGTTGCCGACGATACCAATATTTCCTGAAGAGAGTTTTATTCCAGACTTAACATCTTGCAGGGTGAGCAACGTATTCAGCGATTTCGCCTTGGCGTTTTCAGCGGATTTTACTTCGACGGCAACAGCTTCTCCGCCGAGTCGGATGAAAAAATCAATTTCGAGGCGATTGCCTTTTTCGTAATAGTAGAGTTTTTTACCTGATTTTGTAAAAATATCGGCGATGATGTTTTCGTATATTGCCCCTTTATAGATTCCGAGTTTGCCACTGATGATATCCGCCTGGGAACCGTCTTCGAGCATTGCCACCAGCAAGCCAGTGTCGCGCATGTAAACCTTGAATTCGTTTTCGATTGCATTGCCTTCAAGCGGCAATGCCGGGTGAGAAAGGTTGTAACAGAAGCTGACAATCCCGACATCATGAAGCCACATCAGGCTGCCACCGAACTTTCTAGCGGTTCCCCCCTTCTCAACAACGCTGTATTGAAACTTTTTATGGTCTTTAGCCAGATTCTTCGGAATAGCCCAAAGACAAGAACGGGCTTTGTTTTTTTCAGTTCCTTCGGCATATTTTGCGATGTCATCGGCATAATCTGACACGATGCCCCGCTGCATCCGAAGGACAGTTGAAAAATCACCCGAAGCGATAAACTCATTAACTACTCGTGGCATCCCACCGATTACAATATATTCGCGCAACAGTGATATCATCTTTTCATGCAATGCCTTGGGAACGGGCTTCCGTTGCTCAAAGTAATCCCTGATGATGGCAAGCAAATCATCCGCGCCCCCGCATGCCCACAAAAATTCTTCGAAGTCTAAGGAATGCATTTCCAATTGTTCTGTATATCCGACGGGGAACGATGGCACGTCTTTGTAGTTAATCCCAAGCAATGAGCCGGAAGCAATGACATCGAAACGGCGGTCCCCGGCTAGGAACTTCAAGGCTGTTCGAGCGGACGGACACGCCTGGATTTCATCAAGAAACAATACTGCTCCGCCATTCGCAAGGGCTCCGCCATTCGGAACAATCAACGAGATTTGTTTCAAAATCGCTTCAGGCGCGAGATCTCCTGCAAAAATCGCCGACAGCGTCGGCTTCTCAATGAAATTTAGTGTTACAGTGGCAGTATAGTTTTTGGCACAAAAATCCTCAATGCTGAAGGTTTTACCGACTTGGCGGGCACCTCTGATGACAAGTGGCAAACGCCTTTCGTTTTTCTTCCATTCAGCAAGCTTCGCAGTAACTTTTCGACGTAACATCGGATTACCTCTTGAGGTTGTTTAATGAGCTATTTTCAAAACTATTATTGCAATTACCTATAATCATATAATAGCCTCCACATAACATATTACAAGCCATAATGCAGATTTTATGCGCGAATAATATGCAATGATGCATATTTTATGCGCGAATAATATGTAACAATGCAGATTTTATACACGAATTAGCGATATTTCGTCAATTTTCGATGGGATGAGGTGATTTCAAAAGTATTTTGAGTGGAGTTTTCATCAATATGCCTCGCGTTCACGGGAAATGCAAATTAATATTGTCTTGAATTTTTACCACTAACCTGCGCGAACAAAACGCTAACGGGAACTTGTTTTAGCAATTTAGTAACATTTTCTGCTGTGAATATTTTTTAGCAGTCCGGTAAAAGAAATTCACAGCATGGTTAATTAGTGTTTAGTCTGTTAGTTAGTGGTGTAGTATTTTCCTGTCTGTTCAGTCCGGGATTAAACATTCCCAAAATTCCTGTCATTTATTTATTATTTATGTATAAAATTAATCATTTATACATATTTCATTAATCAGACCATGATATTATCAAAATGGGAGAAGTCATTCTCCAGATTGTTCACGCTGGTCAGAGGAGTCATGTGGAGTTGCCTCGACCTTTTCAGCTTCGTAATTTACTGGGATAGCGGACACTCCATTCCGGATGCGAGCTATTCCTGAAAACGCATATCTGCCGGGGGTTTCACCGTAAAACCCATGGGACAACTCAAGGTCAAATACAGAACATTTTCAAAATGGGTAGGTTCATAAGCATGAATGATTGAACTAAAAATATACTCAGATATGGGTTATTTTACATTCTCTGGGATGGTACTGACATATTTATATGTTTTTCCCAAAACATGATATGCCTAAAACATAAATTAATATTTTAAAAGTCAATTGCAAAATTTGCTTTTTTGCGTTTTAAGCGGCTCGTTATTT
>CAYMSF010000245.1:0-3682 GCA_964392985.1 uncultured Victivallaceae bacterium
GCCCTCTGTGGTGAAAATGTATTTTAAAAGCCGGTCAGACGACCGGCGCTTTCAGCGGTTACCGGATTTCGGGGACGTAGCCTAATTCGCGGAGCTGGCCGGGGGGCATTTTAACCAGGTTTTTGAAGGCGCGGTTGAAGCTGACGGAATTTTCGTAGCCGATGCGTATTAATGAATTGGATACCGACATTAGATTTTCTTTACCGGCCAGTTGGGATATAAATTATTCCATCTCTTCATATTCAACACCTGACAACTCTGAACCAGTTCCCTATTCCATCTTGAACTTGGTATGCCTGCCGGTAATTCCCTTCTCAAATTCTCCATCAATTGCATATTCAAAGCATTGTCAAAATTAATTAAGCAGAGGTAACAAATAGGTTTGTTAACTTTATTCTCTGCAAAGCGGTAAATAAAACTATCTCGAAATTTATATTTGAGATAGTCCTTTAACCAATTAGCGTGATTTCGTCTTTTGGGGCAATCCGTTTCATTGCAATATTTATCATCTTTTAAAGTCAAAATATCAAAACTATCAGGATATTCTTTTATTTCCACAAACACATACATGTCTGTAAACTCAGCAATAACATCTACTGCTTTAAGAGCAGTAACCCCGTGATATGCCGGCTTTGTTTTATCCGTTTCATCAAATTTAAAAGCGTCAATAGCATCGGTAAAATCAATCTGATAACCATCCGTTTCCACTCTCATTTGCCCAAGTCTCCCATGTCTTTGGATACTTGCCGGTCAATAAGTGATCCGAAAGTGTCGTCAATGGCATTGGGGGAGATGTCCTGAAAGGTATCGCTTGCGGCATTAATAATCTCGTCTTTACTATCTCGATACAGGCTGTGGTAGCGGATATGGTCTTTGTCTTTAACCGCAAGGTCAAACTCTTTAAGCAAAACATAATCATGGGTGGAAATGAAAATCTGAACATCCAATCTCTGAAGTTCCACTAAAATCTCGACAACAGTTTTCATAAGAGCCGGATTGAGATTTGTTTCAGGCTCATCCCAGAAAAGGGCGCTTCCGCTTAAAAGTGTTCCATTTTGAATAAGAAGCCAGAGAAGACCGAGTTTCCTGTAGCCTTCGGCCAAAAGCGTAAACTCCAACTCTCCCTTTTTATTTTTTAGGAAAAATTCATCCTGCTTGGAAATGACTTTACCATCCATGGATTTTTGTAATATTTCCAGAAGCCGGCCCCTGTCCTTCTCTATAGGGCCCCTCAATGTGGACAAAAAAGCTCTGTCAATTATATCCGAATATACTTCTTCGAAATGGATATTGCGGGTAGCATAAAGTGATCGAAAACCGGGGGCGTTGGCCATCATGTCTTTTACAGGTATAAAGACCGATTCCAAAGGATATTCCAGCCATTGTTTTGCGCCGGTAACTTTTGCTCTATCCGGAGTCAATGTATGATTAGTTATGGACAACCGCAGTAAAATTTCTTGTCTTGAATCAATTTTCCTCTTCACTTCAACAAAACCGCTGCTACTGGTTTTTGAGCGCTTGGCAAGCCGTCCAATTTGTTTGTTTGCCGGATAAAAAACATCGTTGATTTTATCCGCAAATCCTTTTTTGCTCTTAGTTATATCGCACGCGGAATAGAGAGCTTTTAATATATGAGTCTTTCCGGTTCCATTTTCTCCAATAAAAATATTTATCCCCTTAGAGAAATCCAGTTCCAATTTCTCAAACGCTGTAAAACTTTCAAATCTTATCTTTGTTAACATTATATGTCCTCCCGCTGGACTGTTTTATTATCTCATCAGCGTTTATATACAAGACTATGCTCAACTTTAACTATTGCTGACATAATCCCGACCTCCCAAAAAATGATAAAACAATCATATATTTGATTAATAATCAAGATATTACAATAGCGTATCCACATAATTTGAAACCAATCTAAAACATGACAACGGCATGAAAATACAGCATTGCGAAGAAGAAATCAACTGAAATACCTGACTTCGACAGAAATTTGCTCGAAAGACTTCAAATAGCGTTGATGTAAAATTCCATTCCAAAACACCATCCATGTTGCATAATGTGTGGGAATTATTACCGGATTTCGGGGACGCAGCCTAATTCGCGGAGCTGGCCGGGGGGCATTTTAACCAGGTTTTTGAAGGCGCGGTTGAAGCTGACGGAATTTTCATAGCCGATGCGCTCGGCGATCTCTTTGCACGTCAGATTGGTGCTGATCAACAGTTTGCAGGCGAGTTCCATTTTTCTTTTCATCAGATATTCGGACGGCGCCTGCCCCAGTTGCTGACGGAAAATTCTGGAGAGATGTTCGCGCGAAACCCCGATATTCCGCGCAATCTGGTCTATGCCGATATCGTTGCCGATATTTTCAAAAATATATGCCTGAGTGCGTCTGATCAGGTTGGACTGAGACGTTTCCACATATTTTTCTTCGATATGTTTATCCAGACCGGTAAGGACGTCCATGACCACTCTGGCGGCCTCCAGCGGGGAAAGAATCTGCAGCGTGCCGCGGTAACTCTTGAAACTTTTCAGTTTCTTGACGATTCCGCCGTCCACCGGCAGCCGGTAGATATAGCCGTAACGGCTGACCATTTCCCGCACCATGGATTCGACCGTTTCCGAAAAGAAAGCGAACCACAGGAAACGCCATGGCTGTCTGCCGTTCACCGGATAATAATAGGCCGTATTGACATCATTGTGGTTCTGGAGAAACGCCATGCCCGGCGTCAAACGGTACTCCTGTCTTTTATAGCGGAAAATGCCTTCGCCCTCCAGTGTGCATGACAACTGGCAGCCGGTCATATTCTTTCTGGTTCTGCACTGGATATTATATTCCGGCACCTGCTGAACTTCTTCAACGACGGCTCCGGGATAAGGCAGTGACGGCAGCCGGGCCGGGATTTCGAAATTCACTTCCCATACCCTGCCGGCCATAGTGCTGAATGGTTTTCTGGACATTTTACAAACCTTTAATCTTTAACCGGCATTACCGGGATTTTAACCACAAAGACATCCCGCAATCGCGGGAACACAGAGAAATCCTTTTTTTACCACAGAGTACACAGATAACACAGAGTAAAACCTTTAGTCAGCGAATTAATGCGGGGGAATACCCGATTAATTCGCTGACTCCGTTTTTTTGTGCCACGCCTGCGGCGGGTAAACTTTTTCGTGTCTTTCGTGGTTAAACATGTATTACCTTATCGTGCTTCCGCGCCTGCGGCTTTTCTTATCCTGACTATCCTGCATATCCACGCCTCCGGCGGGCAAGCCCTGTTAAAATACAATATTCCAACAATATAAATATATGCGGACACGCTCCGGTTTCAACTGCACGGCAGTGACTTCCGGATAAATTCATAAAGTTGAGCCAATTGCAAAACTCGCGTTTTGCGGGAATTCAGAAGACAGAGTCAGAATGGAGCCGGAAAACTCCGGACGGAAGTTAGAAGTCAGAATGAACCGCCGGGGGGAGAATATCCAATAACCAACACGGAATATCCAATATCCAATGGAAACAGCCGGGAGTCTGGAATCAGATAGAATGGAGCCGGAAAACTCCGGCCGGAAGTTAGAAGTCAGAATGAACAGCCGGGGGAGAATATCCAATAACCAACACGCAACATCCAATATCCAATGGAAACAGCCGGGAGTCTGGAATCAGATAGAATGGAGCCGG
>CAYMSF010000246.1:0-3655 GCA_964392985.1 uncultured Victivallaceae bacterium
TCCGGTTTTGTTGGTCAGCATTTTATTGACTTTCTTGAATCCAATGGGGTTAAAGCCCATGTGCTGGGCGTGGATCTGGCTGAAAACAAGTCTGTGCGTGATTGTACTTATGTCACGCAGAGTTTTAAGCAGATTGACTTGCTGTGCGGGCACGAGATTGAGCGTGTGCTGTTTGAGTTTCAGCCGGATTACGTGCTGCATCTGGCTTCATACAGCAGCGTGGCTTTCAGTTGGAAGGAGCCGGTGTTAAGTTTCCAGAACAATATGAATGTTTTTCTGAATCTGGTTGAAACAATCCGCCGTCTGGGACTTTGTACCCGGATGCTTTCCGTGGGGTCTTCCGAAGCCTATGGCAATATCAATGAGGACCATCTGCCGCTGGTCGAAGACGCGTCGCTGGATCCGGTAAGCCCTTATGCGGTAGCGCGGGTTTCTCAGGAACTGTTGTCTAAAGTGTATGCCGAGGCGTATGGTGTTGATTTGATTATAACCCGTTCTTTTAATCATATCGGCCCCGGTCAAAAAGATATTTTTGTAATTTCGTCTTTTGCAAGGCAGATTGCAGAAATCAAAAAACAGGGACTGAAAAATGGCGTGCTTTCGACAGGGGATTTGCAGATCATCCGGGATTTTCTGGATGTGCGGGATGTTGTTCGTGCCTATTATCTCCTATTGACGAAAGGAAAGAAAGGGCGCGTTTACAATGTCTGCTCCGGTAAAGGGCATGCCCTGAAAACTGTAGTTGATGAATTGGCGTCTATTGCCGGAGTCGAAATTACAACAGCGCTGAATCCGGCGTTTGTCCGGCCATCTGATAACAGGGTTATCATTGGCTCGAACAAGAGAATTTTCGATGATTTGGGATGGACTCCTGATATTTCTTTGCAGCAGAGTTTAAAGGACATCTTAAATTATTGGGAAGAGTTAATATAGCGCGGGACTGTTGATGATTTTTTATGCTCGTCCTTGATATTGCATCGCTAAATAATGGAATTCGATTATCTAATATTATAAAGTACTGGAATATTTTGATTGATGAAGAAGAAAATCTTATTTGATGCCACTATTATATCCAGCGGCTGGGCAAAGAACTCTAACCGCAGCGGGATTTTTTTTGCATCTTCTAATATTTTAAAGAAACTTTTGAAGCGTTCAGAATTGGATATTTCGTTATATTGTGCCCCGTCAGCTATCCATGGATTACAGATAGTTTTGCGGGACAGTTTTGTGGAATACCCAAAATTGAAAATAATCAATGAAAACGAGTCTAGCGTTCTTGGAGTTGTTCAAGATAAATTAATTGCCCGGAAAATTATTACCGGCAAACGCCGCTTTCCTTTAGAATTACAACTTCTATACGCTCTGTCAATTTTCGTCAAGACTCTGACTGTTCTGCAAAATCGATTTTATCATTCCAAGGCGCTGAAATTGCATATAAATGAATTTGATATATTTTTTAGTCCTGGATATCTGGCTCCAAAATTAATTAGAAACAATGAAAAAATTAAACGCTACACGTTGCTATATGACACAATCCCTTTATTGTTTCCTGACTTATCTCCGTTTATGAAATATTTCGGGTACTCATGGACAAAAAGTATAGTTGAGCATCTTAGACCAGACGACTATTGCTTTTCAATATCTGAACAGACTAAACGGGATTTTATGGATTTTTGTCCCTGCCTGGTGCCGGCGAGAATTGTCGTAACTCCTTTAGCCGCCTCTGAATTTTTTTATCATTGTATTGAAATTGATAGAATTGAAACGGTTAAAAAAAAGTATAATATCCCATTAGGCAAGAAATATATTTTTAGTCTTTGTACTTTAGAGCCTCGTAAAAATCTTTTGATGTCAGTAAAATGTTTTATTGAACTAATTAAAAAGAATGAGATTGACGATCTAGTATTTGTTTTGGGTGGAGGTTGTCACGAGAGATTTATTGGAGTTATAGAAGAAGAGATTAATGGGTTTAAAAAATATAAGGACAAAATAGTCATATCAGGTTATATTGATGATCAAGATTTGGCACCTTTATACAGCGGCGCCGCATTTTTTGTTTATCCAAGTCTATATGAAGGGTTCGGACTGCCTCCGCTGGAAGCAATGCAGTGTGGATGCCCGGTGATTTCCAGTAATATCTCTTCATTGCCTGAGGTTGTCGATAATGCGGGAATTTTGATTGATCCAAAATCAGAACCTGAATTTATAAAAGCCATGGAAAATCTTTATTTTAATAAAGAGTTGTATTTAGAGTTATCACGAAAGGGCTTGGAACGGTCCAGACATTTTTCCTGGGAGAAATGTGTTGATATTATGGTAAAAGAAATGATTAAGGATTAAAGTTTATAAACAATAAGCTAATAGCATTAAAAATATGCACAACAAGGAAAGATAGAAATGGAAAAGAGAAAAAAGATTGCCTTAGTATCGGGGATTACCGGTCAGGACGGCTCGTATCTGGCAGAATTTCTTATAAAGAAGGGTTATATTGTCCACGGAATCAAGCGCCGGTCATCGTCATTCAATACCGAGCGGGTCGATGATCTCTATCAGGACTGTCATGGCAGCGAACGTAATTTTGTTCTGCACTATGGCGATTTGTCCGATTCAACAAATCTGATACGGATCATCAAAGAGGTCCAGCCGGATGAAATCTATAATCTGGGAGCGCAGAGCCATGTAAAAGTATCTTTCGATGCTCCGGAATATACGGCTGATGTCGATGGTCTGGGAACGATGCGTTTACTGGAGGCCATCCGCCTGCTTGGGCTGGAAAAGAAGACGAGAATTTATCAGGCTTCCACGTCGGAACTGTTCGGTCTGGTACAGGAGGTTCCGCAGAAAGAAACCACCCCGTTTTATCCGCGTTCTCCGTATGGAGTTGCCAAACTGTATGCTTACTGGATTACAGTCAACTATCGAGAAGCATACGGGATATATGCCTGTAACGGGATACTGTTCAACCATGAATCTCCGCGGCGCGGCGAAACTTTCGTAACCCGCAAAATTACCCGTGCGATTGCGCGAATCAAGCTTGGATTGCAGGATAAATTATATCTCGGCAACCTTGATTCTTTGCGTGACTGGGGTCACGCCAAAGATTATGTCGAAATGATGTGGCTGATGCTGCAGCAGGATAAACCGGAAGATTTCGTTATTGCCACCGGCGTCCAGTATTCGGTTCAGCAGTTTGTGGAATTTGCGACTAACGAAGTCGGCATAAAAATCAGATGGGAAGGCGTCGGCGTCGACAAAAAGGGTTATGATGTCGACACAGGCAAGTGCATCGTGGAGGTTGATCCCAGATATTTCCGTCCTGCTGAAGTGGAAACGCTGCTTGGCGATCCGACCAAGGCCAAAGAGAAATTAGGATGGGTTCCTGGAACATCGCTCAAGGAGCTTGTGGCGGAAATGGTGCGTGAAGATTTGAAGTTAGCAGAACGTGATGATCTTTGCCGGAGCAAAGGCTTCAAAATCAATCATGCGTCGGAATAGTGTCGTTAAACACACACATTTCCGGATGATATTAATAATATGCTGAATAATCAAACCTCAATTATTTAGAATCGCATATTGTGATTTATTATGTTAAGAAGAAAATCATGAAAACAGCGTTATTGCATTACTGGCTGACTAATATGCGGGGCGGGGAAAA
>CAYMSF010000247.1:0-3631 GCA_964392985.1 uncultured Victivallaceae bacterium
CGATATCCCAGCCGGTCCGGCTTTCTTTGGTGTGATTGGCTTCGTCCAGCGTAACCGTCAACATAAATTTTCCGCCAGGTCCGCGCCGTTCCTCCTGAAAAACACTGCTTTTAAATGGCGCTACCGGCTTAATTTTATCCGGCACGGAAAAGTCTTCGGATATGCCAAATACTTGCGCTGTACTGACCAGCACTGACAGGAAGAATAATTTCGTTTTAATTGACAGCATGAATAAATCCTTATTATTTTTCGTTTAAAAGTTCTATCAGGAACGCTGCAGTCCAGCCGAATTCCTGTTTGTTCAAAGTTCTGCCGTTCCGTGAATCATACCACTCTCCGATGCTGGGATTGTCTTTTACCATTTTAAAGATTTTCCGTTTAATCAGGTCTATCTCCCGAATAAAACCATAGCGTCTCAACGCACGGATACAGAAATAATTGAAATTCATCCAGATGCCACCCCGCCACATCGCCCGGGAATCAAAGTCAGGGTCGGCAAAAGATACAGACGGGAATGGATAGTCCCCGTAAAAGTAATTGTCATTCAATAGATAATTTTTCAGCATTTGTTCCGCCTGGTTTTCCGGTAGCGTTACACCCGCCCATAACGGCATAAATGAACTTATTGCGATTACCGGACTGTGTTGCTTCCGAGCCCAATCGTAATCTGCAAAAATATTGCGCTTTGCATCGTAAAGATAGTCGCGGATCAGTTTTTCAAGCTTTTCAGCCTCATGCAGAAAAGTTACTGCCTCCTGTTTTTTCCCTAAAAGTTCGGCAAAACCGGCCAACTGGCGCTTCTCAATCAATAGAAAACTGTTTAAATCCACTGCCTTCAAATGCAACATCGGCTTTTGTGCACGGTGTATTGCGGTCGAGCCGCTGACTGAGCGCCTCCCGCCGCTGAAGAGCCAGCGTGAACTGTTATCCATTCCGCTTTCAAAACCATTCCTGTATCCACAAAGGCCACTCTTTTCCGGGTCACGATTTTCATACCACCAGCGGTGCATTTTTACCAGCGTCGGGTAATGCTGCCGGATAAATTCAATATCACTGGTATTAGAGAAATACTTGCCGAGCGCCCAGATCATAAATGGCGGTTGAACTGTAATCCCCTTTACCCAGCCGAATGAACTGGCGCCATCAGCCCAACTGGTATTCGGCAACACCCAGCCAGGCGCACTTTCAACCGTCAGATTCTCTAAATGAATAGCGGCGTTGTCGCGGGCTTTTTCAGGGGCGAATCTGCTCATTGCGGTAACATGAAAAGCGCTGTCCCAATACCAGCAACCATCATAGCCGCCTTTGCATGGATAACATGCTGTGCGTCCATTAAAACTTGTTCCGTTAAACTCGGACGGGTTTGGCTGAAGAGTGTTGTTCAGCAAGGCAGTAACCGCATGATAATATAACTTTTTTTCTTTTTGCCACGCGACTGGAAGTGAAGGCAATATGGAAAATAATTTCTTTCTTTCTTGTCTGACCCTAAATAATTGCCGGCCGGCCTTAGCATAAAATAATAGTCCGGCGGCTAATTTTTCCCGGAAATACCCGGGATTGTTCAACGCAAATGGCATTATAACATGAAAAGTTAAAGATTGCCCTGCTTTCAAAGACGGAACTTTCAGATTCTTGCGCAAGTCTTCTGAACCTGATGGCAGCGTCTGCCATTCATCCGTCATGAGAAATGCCCAGTATATTGTGCTGAACGGCATGGTGCTTCTGGAGTCAGGACTTTTCAAGGTTGCAGATCCAATTGAAACATTGCCGTCCTGCCAGTATGCACTGGTAAGCGCATTTTGATTTAATCTGCTGCAGAGCTTTAATTCCAGCCCCTCCATGTCAACTTCAACTTTTATTTCCACGGAAAATTGCAGGGTATGCGCGTCAAGAAAAAAATAACGTCCGCATACAGTCAAGTCTTCGCCATGCCATAAGGAACTGATCACTTCCGGTTCAAACGTAGTTTCCACCGGGGAATATGACGAAAATACCTGCCTGCCTTCCTGTAACACCGAGAGCGATAGAAAGTCTGGTGATACTAATGCGGCATTGCGATCCTGTGAAATTTTTAATTTTTTAATTCCAATACCGCAATTTTCGGCATTTTCATACAGCACCAGATAACTGCCGGGATATGAAAAGTGAGCTCTTTGTTCGGGAGTTTCCTTAAGCATGGCGTAGTTTTTCATAAATATCACAGTATTCCATGCCAGAATACACGCTCCAGACTATTGCCAGCCGGACTCGGCCATGGTTTTATTGATAATACTTCGCCGCCCAGCATGACAAAATTTGCCCGGAACTGATGTCTGGGTTTCAGCGCCACATCGTACCCATAAGGTGCATTGGCAAAATAATAATAATACGGCTGGCATCCATCACCAATCAGACCAACTTTGCTGGGATATTTTATCAGGCTGAGTTTCTTTTCTGACAAAACCCAGTTTCCGCTATATGCGGAACGATTAACTTCGTATGTGTCGGCAGGTTTCGCGGATTTACATAACAGCATCGGGGTAAAATCAAGGCGTACTGTTCCATTGTATTTAGCATTGAGGTAAGGTGCCAGCCCATTTTCCCTCCACCAGAAATGCTTCAGTCCTGTATTGGCTATGTTATATAACCTTTCATTATTATCGCCGAGATAAAAAGTCGTGGCTGCGCCCAGATTCTTTAATTTACTCATGCAGTCGGCGGAATAAGCGTATGTCCGTGCCTTATTCAGCGCCGGCAGCAGCATTGAGGCCAGAATTGCGATGATGGCAATCACCACCAGGAGCTCCACTAATGTAAAATTTTGTGCTTTTTGAGTTCTCATTTGTCGTTCCTCCTTTTCGGGTTAATTGTTTGTTTCATAAATCTCCGCATTGCTGATAAATTATACTCTTCAACCTCATCATCCTTTTCTCGTTCTTGCATTGCACCTCTTTATTGGGTTAAATACTTTTTCTATGAAAGCGTTAATATTCAATGGCTTGACCACGCTGAGAAAAAACCGCAAAGCCGTTCCTGCCCATCATGAACCGTTCCGCCGCTTTTCAACCATCCTGACAGAATTTTACCAATACCCATACGGAAATCGTGAGTCGACGGAGGTTCAAGTCCGGGGGATTCCGGCATATTATCTTCGAGCTTCTTCCATAGCGGGGAAACTGGTTCAAGCTTTTCCTGATACAGAGTATCATCTTTAAACGGGGTACGGCAAAATGGATTACCCAGCAACTGAATCTGACGGTTATAAAAAGTCCAATTTTCAACATTGACGGTCCAGCGCAAAAAAGCCAATGCCGTTTCGCGATCTTCTTCCCGGAGCAGCACCCAGACCAGCATATTCTGGAGTACATTCGGAGACTTGGATGTTTGTGACGGCAACAGCGCCAGACTCAGTTCATCCGGATTGCTGACCAGACTGAAAAGCGCCCCTGCCTGGGAAGTGTTGGTAAATATTACAGCAGGACCATCGCCATTTAACATTTTCAGAATTTGAAGACCGTTTGTATTCCTGCCGTCTGCTGTGGCAATACCGGAAGCATCGTTGATTTCTTTCAAATCCTCAAGCGCATTATAACAAGAGGATTCAGCCATTATTCCATTCCAGTCCTCAAGTCTGTTTATCCACTGATTACCG
>CAYMSF010000248.1:0-3617 GCA_964392985.1 uncultured Victivallaceae bacterium
GTTTTCGAGACAGCAACTGGTGGAAATTTTAAAGCATGTGAACTCATTGGCATACTCAATATTTGCATTTCCGTCCTAACATATTAATTTATTTGACATTCCCGTGTGAAACATGGATAATAGAGAAAGGAATGAATCTTGCAGACCCAATTCAAATGCCCGCTATGTCGAGCCGTCATCGCGGCGGCGGATGTAAACGTTGCCACAGATCTCGCGCTTTGCCGTTCCTGCGGCAGAACTTCTTCCTTCGCGACGGTGTCCGCCGCCGCCGAAATCTCGACGGACATCCTGTCTGCTCCGCCGCGCGGAATCAAGGTCGAAAATGACTTCCGGGGCGGTACGGTAATCACCTACCGCAAATTATCGCCGGCGCTGCTGTTCCTGATTCCGTTCACTGCCGTATGGTCCGGTGGTTCCATGTGGGGCATCTACGGAACGCAGTTAAAAAAAGGCGTGTTCGACCTGAGCCAATCCCTGTTCGGGTTGCCGTTCCTTTTGGGCACGGTTGTTCTTTTGAGCATTATCATCTTTGCCATTCTGGGCAAATGGCAGATTTCCATGCAACAGGGCGAAGGCTCCGTGTTTGTCGGTGTCGGACGGCTCGGCTGGAACAGGAGTTTCGCCTATGGACGGAACACCATGGTTTCAATGTGCGCGACCACTACGCGGGTAAATCAGATCCCGCAAAAAGGAATCATGGTCAGAACCGATGGCAAAGACTTCGTTTTTGGAGCCTCGTTGAAGGAAGAAGCCAAGCAATTCATTGCCGCGTCAATCATGAAAGCAGCAACCGAAGCCTGACAATTAGCCTCACTATTTCACAGGGTTATTGCTTTCCTCACGCATTCGGTCTTTCCAGTTACTGCCGGAATAACCTGCGACATGTCCGTCAGTGAAAAGCACGTTGCTAAAATTCTGGTGGTTGAGCTTTTCGTACATCAGCGGAACCTCTCCTGAAGCATTGTAACGCAATCCGCCGACATAAACATAAGAAACGTTCTTCTCGCCCAGAACCCCACCCTTCCCTGCCGGAACATCTTCTGAATCCGAACAGATTAAAACCTTCTCGTCATTGATATAGCGCCTCAGTCTCTGCAAGCCGACAGCGCCGGATTCAGGAGGAAAATATTCGTTGTAATCCATTGAATATTGCACTAACGCAAGGCCGATGGCCTTTAAGTTCTGAGCGCAAGCTACTCTACCATGATCATGTCCGCATGGCAATAAAACTGCAAACGCTATTGAAACACCAAAAGATAGTATGCAAACCTTTGCGCCATGGTATTTTTTCCTATAAACTTCCACAAGCATCAAGGCGAAACAAATAAGCGGTGCAAGAACTAAAAAACAATAACTCCATCCTACTATATCTTCCGGAGTCGGCCAATCATTTTTTAGCGCATAACTCATGGATATTTGCTTACAGTAAATCATCGGAATCAGAAAAGATAAAATACAGGCCGCAAGCAATATCCACGTGTAGACGGATACTTTCTTCATAACGCTGTTGATTCCCATTTTCACTGTTCGCGCTAAAACGCGCTGTATTTAATTGCTAAAATTTCATGTTCAGGATCGTATTCGGCAACCAATCCTCTTCCGTTATGGGCAAAACTGCTTGAAAATGTATTCCTGGGCTCTTCCTTCAATTTATATTTCTCCACCCATTGTTTCAGTACCGCCGGAGACACTTTATATTTCGCATTGAGACGAGAAAACTCAGGCTCGTATTGCAGGCATTCAGCGGGTTTCGGCATATGCTGATTCTTCAGGCGGTGTATATTGCTGAAAAGCGTAATGCCAATGGTTACTTGCAATATCATACAAACCGGTACCGACAATATCAGGGCGGCGGTTACGATCAGCAGATATTTATTCCGCAACCTGTTCCTGATAAAAAGCGAGAGCAGCAGCAAACTGAAAAAGCTGAACGCATACAGCGCCATTAATATGGCGATCTGCGTTCCTCCTAATCCCAGATGAGGAAAATATTCCATATAAACTCCATCAGCGTTTATTTACACTGTTATTTGCCTTTGATTATCCGGACTGGCTCTAATTTGCTTTACTGCTTGGTTTATTGTCAGGCAGTTCATCATCTTTGACAGGATCAGTACTCCCGCTATATGCTTTCGTATATTCTTTCTTTATCAACTTTCCGCCTTCATAAAACATGCGCTCCCAAATGCCCTTTTTAGTAGATGGCTTAATAAACAGCCCCTCCCATCTTTGCCCTTCTTTATACACACCGCAGGGCTTTAATTCGATCATTTTGTATTTGAAATAATCGCCTCCACGCCAAGTTACATCATCAACCGTAAAATAACGAACTTCTCCATCAGGAACGCCCTCGTTATATGACACTATTTCCCATAGAAACCTACTTCTCGGAATAATAAATTTACCATGCCAGCGCTCATCATTTAGATAATTGCCTTCAGCAATTATTTTTTTGTCAGGACCAAACCATGTTGTAAGACCATGCTTGAGGCCGTTGTCATAAGAAACGTATTTCTCTTCACGCATGTTTCCTCTTGTATCAATGTAATTAGAAAATCCCCATGGATATTCCTCTCTTACTACGCCGTCCAAAGACATAGCATAGCTACAATAACCAAAAAAATCTATTCCGTCAGGTCTTACACCCTTTTCCCATAGCTTAGAACCGTCAATTACATCCCTATAATTTGTAGATAATATTTTTTTCCCATCACGCGAATAGTGCTGCCAGATTCCCTCTTTCCTGCCATATTCATAGCCCCCTTCATCCGCTATTTCCCCATTGTCATAATAATATTTCCAAACGCCCTCCTGCCTTCCATCTTTAAAACGTCCTTCTTCTGCCTTCTTTCCTTCAGTATAATAAATAGCGTTACCGGTATATGGAGTTTTTTCATCTGATTTTTGATAATAAAGTCTATCGTCTTTTTTGATTATATTTTCCCCGTCAATAGTGTTATCGACAGCCATGAAAAATGTCATTAACGGCATCCATGCTAATAAAATCATGTTTAATTCTCCTCTTTATCTGAGATATTTAAACCACAGTTTTTAACAGAACAGGGGTGTCACCGCCTCAATATAAACTTTTGCCCGCCGAATGCAAATCTGTAATTATCCCGCACAAAGTTTTGTCCGCCAAAGGCAAGTAAACCTTGCCGTTGTCTTAATGAGAGCAAGCAATACCGCACTTCATGGCGGATGCATCTCCTAGAGCCGTCGGTGCAAGAAAAGGTCGGGAATATACATAAGAAGCCCGTGCGGGGCAGACCGGATTGGCAGCGCCCCTGCCCAGGTTTTGCGGGTTGCATTCTTATGCGGGAATTTTCCCCTGTAAGCGGCCGCCGCATGCGATAGCGTAGTCGTTGAATTTGCACCGGCTTCATTTTCAGACCCCCTGAAACGCCGCGCCGACGGCAGTTCCGTCGCCCCTTATTTGAAAGCCGGGTTCATGAATTATCTCTCATTGCGCTGTCCGGTCAGAGATAAAATCAAGCTCAGCAACTGGGCCATGGCCACGGCAGCGGACGCAACATACGTCATCGCCGCTGCGTTGAGCACCTTCCGGGCAGGCTCCAGTTCATCCTTCTCCAGAATATTGCAGGAATCGAGGAGGC
>CAYMSF010000249.1:0-3585 GCA_964392985.1 uncultured Victivallaceae bacterium
AGCCCACTCGTTGTAAATCGGTATTCTGTGAGGCCAGTCAAATTCGACACTTTCTATTTCCACTACTATTCCATCCGCAATATCTCCAAATAATTCGGATATCTCCTTGAACATCAGACATGTTCTGTCCATGACCCCTGGCCAATCTGGATCATAATGGAATGCACCCTTTTGACCGTTTGGCGGTACTATTCCAAATTCCTTAACCTGATAAAAGCTGCAGACGACCACAAGCCACACTTTGATTTTTCTTTCATGAGCCATTTCAATGACCCGCCGCAAAAGCCCGTTTCCATTTGCTACGATTGAGGAGCCGGACGCGTCCTGATCAAGCCACTCCAACGAGGACTTGTACCCGGTGGTATACCACTTTATCACCATGGCCAGCGAGTTCATCCCAGCAGAAGCCATGTCATCCAGCAACAGCTCCCAATCTTTTTCCTTGTAATGTGATTCATTACCTGATCTCGGACAGGTATAAACCCAAAATCCGAATTCCTTCAAAGCCATCTTTTTGTCTCCTTGCGTTAAAGCTTGATTTTAAAAATCAATTTTATATGTTTATTGTATCGGATGAGCCATCGTTCCATAATATGCCAGATTAGCCTGGCGGACATCCATGCGGCCATATTGCACAATAACCTTGACGTCACTTTTTATTCTCAATGCATACTGAGTGGCCCGCGGCAGTTTAAAGCCAAGTTCATGTGACAAATCCAGGCGTATAGCCTTGACTCTCTCCTCATCGACGGTTAACGGCAAATCACGAACCGGTTCCCGGTCATCGAAATATATATCTATTGTAATTTTCGCTTTCTTCCTGCCTGTATTCAGGATCATCAGCGATTCGTGATTTATCATGTCGCCGCTGCCTCCGGCCGGAGGCAGCCAACAGTCAGGGACTATCCATGTTTTATGACCTTCCTGATTATTCATTTCAACCTCAGTATTTTTCTGGCATTCCCGCATAGTATTTTTTCCTTATCGGCATTGGATATATTTAAAGCTCGAATGGTTTCAATAGCAAACTTCATCTGCATCGGCCCTTGAATAGGAGTATCTGTTCCAAACACAATGTGTCCGGCTCCGGCTAGCCCGACCATTCTTTCCATTACCCCTGGATAGACGTACATCAGGTAGTGTGCGGTATCGATGTAGACATTGTCCAGTTTCATTGCGGCAACTTCTTCACATCCATTAAGATTTGGAAAATACGGGTAGTTGCCGTTCTGATATATCCCTGCCATGTGCGCCAGCACAAAATTTGTTTTAGGATGGCGCTTTGCGAAACTCGCCACTCTCACCGCGTCGGCAAAACCGGTTCCAGGCATACAGGACACATGGATCAGCATCAGCTTTACTTTATCTGCAATTCCGTCCAGAAATTTTATTATCGACGGCGAAGCAAGATCATAACCGTGATAGTCCGGATGGATTTTTACCCCGCAAAATTTCGGATTCTCTTCCAGCAGATGCAATTCCTGAGCAGTTTCCGGAAATACCGGATTTACCACGACATAGCCAAGCAGCTTTTTAGACATCTTTAATGCCGCGTCCAGTTCAGCATTGCCTTCACCGGTATCATACATTAAAGACTTTGACGAAGACAGGCAGAGCAGATCAACTCCGGCTTCGTCGCAATATGCCTCCAGCTTTTTCGCATCTGCCGCCCAGACCGGAGCCTGATTGATGTTGCCGAGATGTCCATGAATGTCAATGATCATTTTCAGATCTCCAGAATGTTCAACTGTCGTTTATATGATGAAAGTTCTTCCGCCGCTCCGCTCCTGATGATGATTCCGTCTTCCCAGCGGAAACCCATGTTATTTTCCGCCAGGAAAATATCCACCATGAAGGTCATATTTTCTTCAAGCACCAGCGTTGAAGAGGTTTCAACAAACGGGAATTCACATTCCATCTGTCCACAGCCGTGAGCCGGTCCATAAAGAATGGCATGACCATAACCTTTCTCCATAATAAAACCATGAACTTTTTTGGCAACATCCGATGCAGGAGTTCCGGCTTTCATCAGGCCGATAGTCATATTTTCAGCTTCGAGCCCGACTTGCAGTAAACGTTTTGTTTCTTCCGGACATTTGCCCAGCACAATTGGACGCCCCAGGCTGGCACTGTAGCCGTCAACCTTGGCACCGACGCTGAAATGAATAATTTCACCAGTTTGGACTTTGCGATGTGTCGGCCGGCTGATCGCCTGAATCGAATTAGGTCCACTGCAGCACCATATCGGATACCCGGTTGCTTCCGCGCCGGACGAGAGCATGGCGGCCGTTGCAATGCCGGCCAGTTGAATTTCAGTCATGCCGGGACGGATATTCTCCAGTACCGCTTTGAATCCCAACTCGGAGATTTTCGCCGCACGCCGTAGACATTCCTGCTCCGCCGGGCTCTTTCTCAGCGTAACCTGCCGGATAAGATTATCGGCGTCAGAAATATTATCCTGGCCGATGACATCCGCAATATTCTTCATAATCGCATAAGGAAACATGTGCCATCCGGCAATACCCAGTTTGCCGATCCGGTGCTGACTTAGTACATCCCGCCAGACGGCGAGTTTCGTACCCGGATAATCCGGCATTGACGATTCCCGGAAATCTTTCATCCGGATAATGTTTTCCAGCTTGGAATGAGCTTTGGAATAAGTCATGCTCTCTGGGCCAATCAACAATGACGGAGTGCCTTCCCGCGGAATCAATACCCCTGTAGTTTCAAAGCTCGGCCAGTAATCCGCAAAATAACGTACTCCGGCAGGCTCACTCTCGGTGGAGAAGACCAATACTGCGTCTAGCATGTTATTTTTCAGAATCTTCTGAATTTGATCAATCCTGCTTTTGAATTCGCTCTCATCCAGTCCCAATCCATTCATAGTAATATCCCTATTGATAAAGTTTCTCTGTTTTTTTCACTCGTTTGATGTCAGAATCTCATTTGTACCTTCAACTATCAGCCTCAATCTTCATCCGCCCGTTATGTTTCACGCAAATAATACACAACTAATTATACCGGACATACTTACAATTATTATAATTTAATTATTTTCATTTTTTGCCACGATTTCAGGTATTTGGTTCACTTTTGTTCGCTGACCTTAATCAAGACAATCTGGTCACAAAGAACTCGGTCTTCTTTGACGCCGGAATCCTTGGAATATGAGGGACCTTCAAATTTCAAGGAGACGTATATGTCCCATTTGTCCGCAGAGCCTGGCTCATAGAAATTAGCGAGATTCGCAGTCACATTCCAATCGGACAGCCAGACTTTGCAGTCCGGCGTAAGTACGACCGTTCCCAGTTTGTATAGTTCGTAGGCATCCGCTTTGATTTCCGACGCTTGTATGGCTCGCTCCAGGACGAACTTTTTACCGCACGTATCATAAAATCCGAATTTAAACGGCATTCCAGAAACGCTTACAGCGGTGATGCCAAATGCCGCATCGGCGTCTTTTATCCGTTTACGCCCTGGAACGGCCCTTTTAATCATATCTTCGGGGATTCCTATGAATTTTGCAGACAACGGTTTGCCTGGATTCTCTGCGAATATCATTATGGCATCTAGACCATCGTAGAA
>CAYMSF010000250.1:0-3555 GCA_964392985.1 uncultured Victivallaceae bacterium
GAATGGTGAATGGTGAAAACTTTAGAATTTCAGAACTGGTTTGACTGGAGGGTTGTGCTCCGTCACAACCGGGTTTAACTTCATTACCTTCATGTTCTTCATGGTGAAGTGTATTTGTCTTCACTCCGTGTTCTTCGTGACTTCTGTGGTAAATCTGACACCGATGACACGGATTTTAAAAACTCATGCGCCGGACGGGAAAAATATCACTGGCAATTGCCGAGCCATGAATTAGATTATTGTTTATGCAGACTCTATGTTTACAGGAGAGAAGAAAATCATGATTACACGAACCGTTCAATTTAAGCAATGCGGGTTTTGCGGCACACTTCAGGAAGTCACGGTCCCGGAATATTCCATGAGATGGGGATATATGGATCTGGATACCCGCCCCGAGCCGGAACAACACGATATCATTGCCGACGAGTTGCAGTTCTGCCGGAATTGCGGTTACTGCCGGATGTACCTTGAGGCCGAAGCATCACCCTCGATTCAAGAGATTCTGAATGAGCCTTGTGATTATAATGTACCGCATCAGCGTTATTGGCGGGCTTATAAAATAGAACGTCACGAGCGCGGCCCTTCCGTGTTCGGGGCATTCCTGGCAATGCGCGCCGCGTGGTGCTGCGATGACGAGGCATTGACGAAAGAGGCTAAAACTTATCGTCTGATGGCGGTCGATGAAATCAAAGCCTATATGAGCGAAGAGAAATACCTGCCGCTCCTGAGTGATTATTTAATGTTAATCGACCTTTACCGGCGGGCTGGAATGTTTCAGGAAGCCCGGCTGAATATTGATACCATCAGCGATATAATCAGCAATATAAAGGTGCCGGAGCCGGAACGGCAGATATTGAATTTTGAAACTCATCTTGTCGCAGCCCTGGACTCCGGTTGTTACAATGTCGGCGACGCCATCAATTTCGGCAAGCCGGACAAGTCCCGCCGGAAAACTGAAGTGCTTGCGCCTTCGCCGGACGATAAAGCGCTAGGGCAGATCGTAATTACCGGAACATTTGCCGTCAAAAACTTTGATGAACTTGCCAGGCGGTTGAAAAATGGCGACCAGGTGCAGCTCTGCCGGGAGCCGGACAATAAATACGACAGCAATGCCATCCGGGTGGATTCCATGGAAGGTTTTAAACTCGGCTATATTCCCAAAGGCAACAATCCGGTGCCGGCCGGATTAATGGATGACGGTAAACTGCTCTACGGTATTGTATGCAATAAAAGCGACTATGACAACAGTCTAATGCTGGAAATATTTCAATCAGGCAGTTTTGAAAACGCCGCGAAGCTCATCCCCGTTGAAAGCATTCAGGAGCTTGAGTTTGAAGTAAGCTCCTGGGGCAGTGTTTCGTTTAAACTGTATATCAACAGCAGGGAACATAATGTCTCTAAATTGTACTACACCATTACAGAGACCCATGTCAATTGCAATCTGAGGCTCAAGCGGCCATTCGGCAATGAAATTCCCGAAGGGGTCATATACAAAGAAATATCGCTGCCGGATGACCGATTCAAAGAGTTTGTCAATGCTTTGTCCGATTGCCGCATAAACTACTGGGTTCCGGATTACATCGATGTAAATATTCTTGACGGCATGCAGTGGGACTTGAAAATCAAATACAACGGCGGGCAGTCGTTAAAGTGCGTCGGCAGCAATAAATATCCGGCGCAATGGAGCCGTTTCATTAAGGCCCTGTCGGAATATATTGATCCGGAGGCAGACAAATATTGCGAAATGGGTTAAATTGAGAGAGAAATACAAAGCGAAGCCCCGGCTTGGAATTGGGTAGGGTCTGCCGCATAGCTATCAAGCTAAGAGGTTTTTAGCCTCAAATATTTTTCAGAAGTCAAGTTCTGAAGTAGCAATTCAATGGTCGGCTTCTTTTCCTGTTTATTTTTGCGGCATAGTCTGACAATTTGAACGGCTAGATTTCTGATAAATTTTTCATGCGCGTTCTTGCCGTCTATAATGGATAACGCCCAGTATATAACCACTGCCTTAATATGTTTAAGGACTTTATGATAACTTAGGTTGCAGTCAAAATCCGCCTGTACCCGCAGATAAAGGATATTTGAGATAGAAGCAATAATGAGTTTTCCATAGACTTCGCATAGAACTCTGCTTGTCCTGGCGGAATGTATTTTGTGTATGTTCAGTATGGATTTCCATGTTTTGAATATGAGTTCGATTTGCCATCGTATCCTGTATAAGGTATAAAGCACATTGAAAGTATAGTTTTCAGGAAGGTTGGTTATGAAGAATGCATAGCTCAGGAATGCCTTGTATTCATCGGAGACAATTCTGCCTCTGTCCTTGTTTGCCTTGTTTGCTTTTCTCCATTTCTGCTCAACTATATTCTCCGGCAGCTTTTGACCGAGGAGTCGGCATTCCAAGTCTCCCATCTTTATTTTTATGTCAATATTATCCAGCCCCTTCTTAATGATATTCATCAAGTCTATTTCGCGGCCGTCCATATCCTGAATACTGATTTTGTGCCTCAGTTTGGAGATGAAAAACTGTTCCGGATTTTTATTGATCATCAAAAATGTGTCTTTCTTGAAATATCCGAGGTCGGAAAGAAACAGAGTATTGCCGTTAGTTTCCAGTCTGCAATTTTGAATAATATCATGGAGAGTTCCAGCATCACTGTTATCGGTATCGCCGATTTCCACATACATTTGTCCTGTAAGATAGTCATAGACAAATTGGATTCTCATTGAAGCCTTGGAAGCGGAACCGGCACTGCCTTTAAACATATCCCGGAGAGCCGGATGGAGGTCAAAATTAGTGCTGTCTATAATATAAATATGGGAAAATAAAGTCAGAAAATTATTGTCTATCTTAAGCGGTTTCATAGACATTGCCATTGCTTTTTGCAAGCATAATTTCAGAAATTTCGATGACATGGAATTGATTCTTGCGTCCAGCGCCTGGGGGCTGATTGAAATGCCGCAGGTGCTATTCAAAAAAGCCGCCAACTGGTTTAATGTTCCATCCGGAGTATTCATAAATCCGGTGCTGAAAGCAAGCATAAATTTAAATCCGGTAATCGGTGATTTCCTTTCAACTAATCCGGCATCTTTAGCTATCTCTTCGATTTCGGCTTCCGAAAAAAAATTTAAAATATTCACTTCCACTACTTGATTTCCTTTCTTTATCCTATATAAGTATTATATACTTATATAATGTAAAGGAAAAAAACAAAAATGCAAAACGAAAAGCAGAAATTAGAGAGAAAAATAGACATCGAAATACAAAAACTTGTCTCCCTGCGAAATATACTGAAGGGTTCTGTAAATAAAGTGCGTAACGCTTCGGGAGCAGAAATACATCAACTCACTTATAAAGGTGAAAAAAATATTACAAGAACGGTATACCTGAGAAAAGAAAAACTTGCGGAAACAAAAAAAATGATTTTAAACTACCAAAAGACAAAAAAGATCATCGATAATCTTATTGAACTGAATATTATGCTTTTAAAGACAAGCGATTAGTTATTCTTAAAAGGATAATAATAAGCAACATACGCCTTAGCTTGATAGCTA
>CAYMSF010000251.1:0-3542 GCA_964392985.1 uncultured Victivallaceae bacterium
CATAGGAGGGCCGCTGCTCTTTAGGAGTGTTCTGCCACAAGGAAGTAACATTATGACCGCCTTCTGCATGACGGACGTAATAAACCTTTAGCAGCTCTTCAGCTATGGTTGCAGGAAGCATTTCAAGGAGCAAGGTTGCAAAGCATAATAGCCGGAACTGTTTTTTTATAGAGGACATTAGTGTGTTTCTGGACATCTTATTCATATTTAAGCTCTTACCGTTTATTTGGTTAAAGTTTCCTGTTTTTTGCATCCGAATTTCTTCCGGAGCGTCGATTCGCCGGAACCATACTAACTTAATTCCATTTCCGCCCTTGTTTTAGTTTTAAAAATCCTGACAACGCTCCCATCAGCAGATTCTCCGCCGAATAAATACATCATTTTTATCACTCTCTGATTAACACTGACATAATAATAGTGAAGGAGCTTTGGCATCCAGCCAGCAATACTTGCATAGTGCAGGCGGTCAGTACAATGTCAAATTATCATTTTGGTGACAGAATATAGCTTGCAGTAGTAATCATATAAACACACTCATTAATGCCTCTGTTTTCAACATGGCCATCAAGCGCGGCGACATTATATTTGTTGTCGGGGTGTCCTGGTCTGATACCTTTATTTGTATAATAGTCGTGAGGATCACGTCCAGTCCAGTAATAATCAAAACATGCTCCTATTCGTGATGGTTTGAAATATAACATGTGGTCATTCACCTCAGTCCATCCGATATTGGCGGCAGTAAGGTTGGTGGATTTCCTTGTCCCGATCATTGAAATTTTAGCGCCGTTCAAACTCGTGTATCTGACAGTTGGAGATTGTACAAATATCGCGTCTGAATCCCAGGCCGCGTAATAACTGCGTAATGCAGGACGGGAGTTCAAAACACCTGCATTTTGTTTCATCCAGCTGTCACAAATTAATCTTCTTTTATTTTCAACCGGAGATTCCTGGCAATAATTAAGCATGCACGGGTTATACATAAAAGCGCTTAAGTAGCGGGTACAACTGCCATTATTATCACTTGGAGGCAGATACTCCTGCCAGTCATTAGTGTACATATGCAGGCTGAGTACTATCTGTTTAAGATTGCTCGCGCATTTTGCTGTCCGCCCTTTCTCTCTGGCTTTGCTAAGCGCTGGGAGGAGCATTGCCGCGAGTATTGCTATGATTGCTATCACTACGAGCAACTCTATAAGTGTGAACGACTTGCAAATTTTAAGCTTTTTCATTGCCTCCATCTCCCATTCTTTAATTTACTTGAGAGTAACGAGTTCTTGACAATCAAGAGCTCTTTTCACTATCCGATAACTTAGCCAGTTCTAAATAATAGTCAACCATCATCATCAACCATTCATTAATATTCTTATAATTTTCTGTTTCTGTTTTGACCCGTTCATAGTTCTCTTCGCTAACATACCCAGTGCGCCCTCTACCGCGATGAGTGTAGCTAATTTGCCAGTATTCCTTGCCCCAGATTCATCTTTTCCGTGTCTAACCACCAGGGCTTGCAGTACTTTTTAACAGCCCCAAAATCTCTTCGGGATATTTCGCGAGACTCGTAAACTTTATTTTTGAACAGCGCCTTATGCCTGGCGCTGATTAATTCAATTAGCCGTTTTAGTGGAAACTGCTTTGGTATTTGAGTCTTGCATGTATTTGATAGCGTTGACAAATTCTTTGGCGGCGTCTTCATTGAGACAATGCACCATCACCAGTTTAACTTGACCACTGAACAGAATGACTTTGAACATGTCATGGCGTTCCCGGTATATGACCATATTTGTGATATTGCTATAATAATATGCGCGTCCGGTTATGGCATCTTTATCGGTATTATTGGCTGCAAAATTTATACAGTCATCATTAATGGTGATTTGCTGGTTTCGTGTCTTGCGGTATTGTTGCAGGAACATTTTTTTAATTATTTCTTTAGCCTGTGTTTTGTCGGTGATGCTCTGGGCTGACGGGGTGTATTCAATTGGCCGGGTTTTGCAACCGGATACGAATAGCATTGATGCAATGGTCAGAATGGGAAATAATGATATAATGGCGATATTAGTTTTCATGAGATTTTTTACTCCATCCAATATTTTACTGAATCTGTTTTTTGTAATTTCCCTATCAACTTTTAACCCGTAATGTCTAAGTGGAATAGTTAATACAAACATTAATATTGTAATGTAATGCTCCCCATTTGTCAATAGCCGCATTACAAAATGTCTTAAATATCTTCGTGGTGAAATTGTATTTGTATTGCTTTTCGTGGTTAAAATATATATCGCCGCGGGTCGTACCCGCTCATGGTGAAAAAGGATTTATAACACTTTTCTATTTTTTTGATGTTTGACAAATATTATCTATCCGGTATATTTGAATATTTGAGTACCGATGAAACATTTTTAACTTCTTGCTATAAAAAAGTATAAAATGGCACTGATTATTGGCTCTCTACAATATAAGGCGTAAAATTTAAATATGGCATTGTTTCAAAGTTCGGTAATCAATAAATATCTGAAAAACTTAGACCGTCAGACGATTAATACCGCTTACGCCAAATTCAAAGACGTTTTTCATAATCCCGCCGTCCAGGAAAATATCCGCAACAGCAAAGAAGAACAATATCAGGAAGGGTTTCTGACTGATTTGTTTGTAAATACTCTGGGTTATACCAAGAATCCCAGTCCGGACTATAATATCACCACCGAGTACAAAAACGTCAAGGACAGCAAGAAAGCTGACGGCGCCATTATCATTGACAATATTGTCAAGGCGGTGATTGAACTCAAAGGAACTGACACTACCGATTTAAGCAAAATTGAAAATCAGGCGTTCGGCTATAAAAACAACCAGCCCGACTGCGCTTATGTAATTATCTCCAATTTTGAAAAACTCCGATTTTACATAGACAATGCGATTGAATATGTTGAATTCAATCTTTTCAACCTTACCCCTGGCGAGTTTGAATTGCTCTATCTGTGTCTGGCTTATGAGAATATGAAGCGGGGAATTCCTAAACAGATCAAGGACGAATCGCTCAGCCAGGAAGATGTCATTACCAAAAAACTCTATCACGATTATTCGTTATTCAAACGGGAACTGCACCAGAATTTAGTCGCGCTCAACCCGGACTTTGAACCGCTGGAGCTTTTCAAGAAATCACAAAAACTGCTCGACCGCTTTCTCTTTTTATTTTTCGCCGAAGACCGCCAGTTACTGCCGCCAAATTCCGTCAGGCTGGTGCTGGACGACTGGCGCGATTTACAAGAGAAAGATGTCGAAATCCCCCTCTATGACCGCTTTAAAAAGTATTTTGAATATCTCAACACCGGCTATAAGGGCAAAAGATACGATGTATTCGCCTATAACGGAGGATTGTTTAAATCAGATGACCTTTTAGACATAGTGAAAATTGACGATGAGTTGCTCTACCGCCATACCTTCAAACTGTCCGAATATGACTTTGCCAGCGAAGTGGATGTCAATATCCTCGGCCATATCTTTGAAAACTCACTCAATGAACTCGACGAGATTAAGGCGCAACT
>CAYMSF010000252.1:0-3525 GCA_964392985.1 uncultured Victivallaceae bacterium
AAAATCTGCGCGACAACATGACCAACAAAGAGCTGGTGCTCAATATGCTTGCCGAGCTTTCCACCAAGGAAATCTCCGAAGCCACCGATCCCGAGAATCTCGACGAACACAAAAAGGTTGCCAGGCAAGGTGGCGAAGTCGCCCGTAATGCGCGGCTGGAACTGGAAGCCAAGACCGGCAGGAAGGTCGTGACGCCGCTGAACGCAAAAGACAGCATCCTTCTGAAGGAAGCTGATCATGAGTTAAATTGATTCACAACATCACCATATGTCGAAATTGTTTTGTTTAACCCACTCTGCACTTCATGTCCCCTCCACAGGCGGGTAAACTTTCGTGGTGGAAATGTATTGATTTTTTGTTTTAACCCTTCATGAACTTCATGAGCCTCATGGTGAAAAATGATTTAGTTTTAACTATATCGCCGCGGTCGTACCCGCTGACCCACTATTTCATTTTTAGCGGCTTGGGTGCTTGTCTTAAGTGTTAATTATTGTAATCGTCAAATAAACTCGTTACCTTTTTCTCTTTTTTTCTGGCTTTCAATATTTTACGCCCCATGCTTTCAATTAGACTGGCGGCCTTCATTACACATTCAAGACTGATTGCAGGAACCTTTTCATTATCATTCACGTATCCAGAGAGGTAGGCTTCCGAAGGATTGTCAATCCCTAACCTCGTGCAAACAAGATAGGCAACTGACTCCGCTTCAAATTCTACGACATTGTGTTTCATTCCCCGTCGATCCGGCCACCAATTAGGGCACGGCGTTCCAAGGTGTCCGCAATAAAGATGTGCCAGTTCGTGTACTAAAGAAGCATATCTTGACTCCCTTGAGGCATTTGCATCAAGTTCCAGCTCGTAGCGAATGATGACTTCAGCGTCGTCGAATTTTACTGTGCGAGGATGGGTGGAACGGATACACGCGGCCTGCTGGGAACCATAGTTTACCAATTGGATTTTAATTCCATCCCTCAGTAAATTTTCTATTGTCATTTCCAACTGAAATGTAATCTCCCCGGAGCGAACTTCGAAAGGTTTTTCAATTTCAGGAGGCAACGGTTTTCCTTCAGTTTCAGAAACGTCAAAGACAAACATAACCGGCCCCATGGGTTGCAGGATTATCAGCGGGCGTGCGCCGGAAATAATGGTACGCTCATAATCGCGCAGCCAGCGGCGAGGCGGCGCAATAAACACCGCCCCGGGCATCTGGATATGCACCAGCATGGCATTAAATGGTGAGTATTGTTTGAAGGAGGTAATGAATTTTAGCATTTCAAAGTAAGAATTACTCTTCTTGTATCGGTCAGTAAGCGTGAACAGTTCATCCAGCGTCCGTTTGGTTGCAGTCTCATCCCAGATGCTGGCGGGAACGCCTGCTTCATCAAAGAGAAATGACTGGATAGGAGCTTCAACGTTTTCGCCCGAAAGCGCTGCCTGATAAATGTTATTCATACGCGATTCCCCCTTTTTTGGTTCAAACCGATAGCCGCGGTTTGATAACTTGCCCCTAGCTCCCAATACTAAAGCACTTTGTCATAATAAATGAAACATAAATTAATCTTATGGCGACTATTACATGAGCTGAAACAGCACTATGCTCGCATCGAGTGGAATCCATCTCAGACAATATTCATCCAAAATCTTATAATTCTATTATTCAGTTATTTATGACAAAGTGTTCAGCTTAGCAATACCTGTTCATAAATGATTTTATAACCTGTTTTTGAAACTTAGAATTGCTGAAATTATTACAGATATCCATCACGTCTTTCCAGTGCAAATTTCCTTCTCCACTTTTGTCAAGGTTGATGCGTTTGAAATTCTTGCCCGCAAACTGCGGAATTAGGTTTATTGCAAGTTCGCCGATGAGTTCTTGCGTCTTGAATTGATTGTAACCGTCGTCTGTCTTACCTTCTCCGGATTCAAGTTTGATTTCAATGAACATAAGGTTCTTGTCATCCACCAGAGCGACGTCTGGTTTTGCACTGAATGCCCAGCGTAGTTCCTTATGCTTTAGTAATTCCGGGTTCTTCTTGAGGTCTATGGCCCATTCGCTTGGGTAACGAAGTTTCTCGTGGTTTTCAGAAGTCCAAAAGAAGTTATATTTATCGATATCTGCAGGATCCAATCCTTGATGCAAAAGACAATTTTCAATGATTTTTCTGCGGCTATCATGAGTCTGTGCATTATATGTCTTCGGATTGCCTAAATCGCGCCAGTAATCCCTGAGAAATGTCACTTCCAGATATACTTCCGGCTCTTTGAACAATAAACCTTTTGGGACATCTGCGATAAGCTTGCAAATCTCAGCCGAGGCGGCAGGATTATGCAGCATGAATGAAAAAACAAAAAAGCCGTAGTAACGTTCTTCGCGGTTTACTTCGTGAAAGGGTTTTGAATTAAATTGCATGTTGAGGTTGTCTCCTTTTTTTCATGGTTTTATGTTTTGTCACGCCCTCTTTCACCTGCGCACTTAAAGCGCATGGGTGATCCTTTATATTTCCAGTGTTGCCCCGTATTCTTTTAACCAGGCAACTTGTTTCTGGTAATCCGGTAAAACTTTATCAATATTATTCCAGAAGTCGGCATTGTGGCGCGCATGGATAAAATGCGTCAATTCGTGGACAATCAGATAATCAATAACACTGACCGGCGCCATCATAACCTTCCAATGAAAATTCACCTTTACATTTTTCAATGAACAGGATGCCCAACGATTTTTAAGTTCCAAAACCATTATTTCTTCAACATTCAATCCCATAATCGCCGCGTATTTTTTTACCCGCGGCTGAATAAAAGTCTTTCCCCGTCTTCTATAAAAATCCTTGAACAGTTCATTCAATTGGGCTGCTGATCCAGTCGGAGCATAAAAATACCGGCCTTTAAATTCAATTTTATTCACTTCGCTGCTGTATTGCAGATAATAATTTCTGCCCAGATATAGATATGACTGTCCGTTTACCGGTTCGCGTTTCACCGCATTTTCATTGAGCAATGTTCTTTTGGCCTGATACTTAAAGATTTTGTATTCATTGGCTTTTAAAATCGCATTTATTTCCTGCTCCGTGGTATTTTCAGGGACAAAAACAGAAAGAGAACCATCCCGCTCGATATAGATACTGGCGGTTTTGCGTTTGCTGCGTTTGACGGTTATCTTGTTATCCACGCTCATGAATTGCGCACCTCGGCTTCACGGTTTTCTGCCAGGCTGATTAATTCGGCGGTAAGTTTTACCGCCTGTGCTTTTATGGAATTTATCCCGCAGTAATCAAGTTCGTCTCTAATTGCACTCTCCAGTTGCCGGCGTTCATTGAGTTTCTGCCAACAATTCGGTATCAGGATAAACTCTTTGATCCGGGCATAAACCAGCTCGGCAATCTTGCCGGTATTAACCATGACCTCCGGATTTGCTCTATCAATATTGGCATCCAGTACTATCAATTCAAAAAATGGAATAACGTTCGCCGGCACAATGCTGGTTTCGTCTTTTCGTCCCTTGCCGATATCATCCCGCAACCTGGTAAG
>CAYMSF010000253.1:0-3512 GCA_964392985.1 uncultured Victivallaceae bacterium
GACAATGCCAAAACGGTTTAAGATTAACGTTCAAAGTACCGAATACAGCGTGAGGTATTAAATTCTGACGGCACTGCACGTCAACGGAATAATAGATACTGTCCCGTTTGTCCCAGCAGAAACCGCGGATAGATTCCTTCAAATGAGTGGCTTCCAGCTCAAATCTGGCACGATATGCGCCATCTTCGCAGTCACCGGCAAATTCAGCGGCGGCAAGAAGATCTTCATACATTAAACAGTTCAAGAAAATATTGGCGCTGGAAAAGGGCGGTCTGCCCCAGGTGGCAGGATCATCGTCAACGCCAATCGCCACATCATTAGCCCAAACATATAAGCCGGTTTCACGATGCAGATACCGTTGTTTGCGGCAGTCATTGGCTTTGGACAGTCCTTTCAGAAATGTTTGTTTGTCCGCATTGTTTATTGCCCCGGATTTGCCAAGCAACCGCAGAAATTGTCCCTGTACCGGTTTGGCCATGTTATTGGCAGGGTTAACTATTGAGTCGAACCAATCGGGATTTTTGTCGGAAATCAGTATTGGCAGGCTGCCGTCGGCGCCCTGATGGAGGAAAAAATTTTTGATGGCACCTTTTGCATAATATAGTATCTTTGATTTGAATTCCTCTGCTTTAACCGGGTCATTTATTTTGTCGGAAATATTCAGCAAGGCGTGACAGGCCCAGAAGGAATCCCAGTCCCATAAGGTTCGGGAATAAGGCCCGCCCGGATCAATATATGGATATCTTAGATGACCTTCAGGTTCATGCAACATTTCTGAGGCATGGATTAAAGCCACCTTAAGTAATAAGTGCTGATTTTTAGAAAAGTTATTCATTTGTTTGGAAAGATGTTATTCCGGGTAAACTTCGTTAATAACTTTCTCTGAAATTTTGGCCATTTCCTCCGGCGGGATTATTGCCGCGGTATCGGAAGCCAGTCCGTCAGCGTTTTCATCAAAGTGCAACAACAGCAGGGTGCCGTTTTCCAATGAAGGCGCTTTGCCAGATTGAATTTCATTATATGCAGCCTTAATCTCTGACGGTTTTTTGGGATAGTTTGAAATTCTGAGTTCATCAAGCAGGCCGTTGAATGCCGGAGCACTGCCGGACGCGGAACTGCATCCAATGCCCAAAATCTCATCATCTTTGTCCCAATTTGTCCCGAAAGTCTGATCAAATTTTTCATCCACCGCCTTACCGTTGACATATATCTGGAGGATACATTCTTTTTCTTTTTTGAATCCCCAGACAAATGCCAGATGTGTCCACTCATTATCTTTTATCGGAATTTTTGATTTCATCGAAGCATAATATTCATATTTACCGCCAGTAGTTTTTTTGCGGAACGTAAAGTTAATGCACTCATTTTCTACGCAGATTAAAAACCACAGCGGGTTATTTCTGCCAACACTGAAAAAACAGGAAAAAACACCTTTGGTAAAAGCTTGCGGCTTTGTTAAAACCTCAATGGTTCCACCGGCCGCGTTGATCCGGTCTGATTTAAACACCAATCTGGATGGACTGGTCATTTCCACCGCCTGTCCGATTTTCCCCTCTTTAAAGTTCAGCGACTTTTGCAGCAGTGGCGTAACTTTAAGTTCTCCGGCATTGGTTATAAAACCTGCAGTAATTACGGATACGATAACTATGTTTTTCAAGGTACTCATCATTTCTGTCCTTTCTGTAACAGGTTGAATTCATCCAAACCATTTTTCAGAATTTTATACTGATGTTTAAACGTCAACGATTCTCCCGGTTTCAGCAGTAGCTCTTTGCCGATAAGTTCCATATTAAATGTATCCGGCGCCGTTTTGCACAGATACATGGAGGCGGAACCGGCAGAGAAGGTATTAGCAATGCCGCAGTTGGTTACCGGGTCAATGATAGCCCATGCTCCGCCATTTTCGCCGGTAAACCGATCATGTTCTTCGCTGACTGTCGAAAATTTTAATGTTCCATCTTTCTTTACAATAACAACTTTGAAATTGCTGCTGTCACCACCGGGACTGAACGCCGGATGTATCCGCAATACCGTGCTTACCGGAATCGCTGTCTTGTTGGTCAGCACAGATTCTATTTCAACGGTTCTGGAATCGCCTTTTTTGAGCGTTATAGTACGTTTTAAGTGAAAATTGTCAATATCCGCATCCAATACCAGTGAAACTGATTCAGGCTGTAAAACCTTTTTGCAGGTAAAAGCGTTTTCCCATCCCGGTCCGGCAAAACCTTTGCCGATATACTCTTCATAGCCACCATAATTATAATAAGATTCGCCAATTGACTTCAAGACGTTGTCGGAGGGTTCATTCAGAAAATTTTTACCCGTCTGTTTGTCAATACATCTGATTATTCTTCCGCCCAGTTCCGGAATGGCGGCCAGTTTGACAGCATCATTTTCCAGTACCACAATCTCCGCCTGACGTTTCCGGGCACGGAATATTATCCGGGCAAAATCTTTGTTGTAATTGCCGGAATCTATCGCATTGGTTATGATTCTTTGCATATCCAAATCGGACAATTCCCGCCCGTCCGGATTAATCACATAGGCGTCCTGTTTCCGTTCAATTCTCCATTGTGCTTTGCTATCAATACCTAGCGCCGATTGAGTTCCGACATTAGATTTAATGTTTGTAAAGGTATTTGCAACCAGATTCAAACGTTCCCGTTGAATTTCGGTCAGCTTTTTATTTGTTGCGTTTTTCAATAGCGCGGTGCATTTTTCCAGTACCGACGGGGTGAACACTTTAGGTGATGGTACCGCAACATCACTGTATATTGACGGATGCCAGTCAGACGCGGCAACAGAATTCTCTATCGTGAAATAATAATTTTTAATATCCTGACCGGCTTCACCGTACATGTTGTTAAAAAAGTCGTCAGCAAATTTATTGAAATCACGTCCGCTTTCCCAAATATATCTGGCAGTAACATAGTAAGGGAATATATTGTGCTTCCAGTATTTCGGGGAGGTTTGAGTAAAATACCAGTTTACACCGATTTTTTTAAGGTAGCTGATGGTATCGCGAGCACGATATGCCACCGGCAGCATGGCAGAATTCTCCGTCGGCGATGAATAATGATCACCCAGCAGAAAATATTCCCAGACACCGATATGACCGGCTGACTTGGCTGCCCAGGCTTCAAGTTGTTCTTTTTCCTGAACGTTTTCCTTGCAGTTGTTAATGCCATGAGCATAATCACCGTGTAAACAGTATTGCACCAGTACATTTTTCTCAATAGGAACATCAACCGGTATGACATAATTTGAATAAGCGGGGCATAGAATAAACCGGTCAGGATGTTTCACCGCGGTACGCTTCGCCACGGCATTCGCAAACGTAACCATTCGCATGGTCATTGAACCGCGTTTGCCGGACATGAAATTTATCCCTTTCAGTTTTCGGCACTCATCGCATTCGCACCAGGTTATGGCACCGTCGTTCGGCCACATCGGCACTACAACGCCTTTAGGGTTTTTATCAAACCAGTCGTTGGCAAAGTCCGCACAGATAT
>CAYMSF010000254.1:0-3501 GCA_964392985.1 uncultured Victivallaceae bacterium
TTTCCGTTCCTCCTTCATGCGATGCGGGCATCGCCTGTCAGTCGGAGCGGAAAAATCCAATCCACAATCCTGCTCGTCTATGCTTAAATTTTCAGCCGCGCAGAGTATATTTTTAAGGCTGTTTTATTGTATTAGCTTCAATTACTGGTAGTGAATTTAAAAATTCTAGTCTCTCCGGCTTGGACCTTCTCTTTGAAGTTGACTATGACAAAGTTGTCGGTGACATGCCAGGCGCTGACACTCGATAAATCCCCGGCGGCTTCCGGAGATTGAACCTTTTCCGGGAGAAACGCAAAGACCGGACGGATTGATTTCGGGCTTTCAGGATTGAAATCCATCTCTTTTTTAAACTTTACGCTTAACGTCCAGGCAGTTTTACCGCCCGCCGCTTTTTCTTTATTTAAAGAGCATTCATATAAGGAAGTATCTTTTGCCGATGACGCTGGAACTCTTGCCTCCCAGGCCGGGTCTCCGTACATGATGCAGACATCCTTGTCATAAGCCATATCCTCGTCTTCATCTCCTGATAAATCATTTTCCATGGCCATAATCAATGCCTGATTAATGATGAAAACACTTTCTGCAAGAGTAAAATCGCCGCCCCTGTAAAAGAAATAATCAGCCATTCCCCAGCCCATCATGCCATAGTAACTTTCCACGGTATAGCCGAAAAACTGGTACACCCCGCCTGAATGCATCCAGGCCAGCGAATAAGCGTTGTCTTTATTTTCTATGCAGGCGGTCAGGCAATTGCCAATCCCGAGATATATTTTTGGATTAGTTGATTTTACAGGATATACTTCCTCATTGACATAACCATTCAACTTACCGCCTTCAGCGGAAATACCGGAAGGCCCGTCAGGATAATAAGCCTGCCAGCCCCCGGAGGTCGCGTGTCCGCTGGTCCATATGCCGTTAACCTTATTGCTGTTCAGTAATTCAACCATATCAGGCAAATGATCGTCCGGAGCGTCTTTAAAATCTTCAACTTTGCCGCCGGGCGCTTTCGCCTGCCAGTTTTGTTTTTTGTCATACCATTCACAATAAGCAACGCCTGAAGGCAGTGAATCAATAAATCCCAGCATGCCGCCCAGCCCGAAATTGATTTCAAGTTTTTGTTTGTGCCGGGCTATTTTTAACGCGTCTTTAGCATTTAAGCCGGTAACAATGCCCAGAACCGCTTTGCCGTACGGCGCAGTGCCAAGATTCCGGTTAAACTGGTTGATTTTCTTCACAAATTCCGGACTTGCGTCTTCAGGCATTGAAACAACCGCAATATAATCAGGGGAATAGGCCGTTACACTTTCCACAAGTTCATTCAGCGATTCTTTATAGGCGAAAATACGCGTGTGCGGATACTTTTCGGATAATACCTTGACAACCTTTCCCCAGTTATTATCCTGATAAGTTGCAGCTTCCACTACTATGGCGTAATTAAAATCCTTTTGCGCGATAGCAATTGCTTGAGCAGGCAGAAAGCAAAAAACATAAAGACCTGTTATGAATATTACATGCTTAATCATTAATTCTCTTCCCGTTTTAATTTATATTGATTGGAAGATAGCCGAAGGCGGGAAAAAAATCAAGAGCATCAGGCAATAAACGCAGAATTTCCGTTCAATGAGCCAATTGCAAAACGCGAGTTTTGCAATTGGCTATCCTGTCTATCCACGCCTACGGGGGGCAAGCCCGGTTAAAATACAAATTTCCATGTGATCAAGTTTATTATCTTTGGAACTGCTTAACCGGGGTATAACTTTGACTAAGTCGCCGTACAAAAATAACCTTTACATCTTCGCGCTTCTCCCGAATGCCTTTGTGTTTGCCGGTTAGTTACATACCTGAAGGTATGCGCCTCTCCGGCAATTCCCAAAATCACTTCGGGATATTTCGCGAAACTTGTCAAGTTTATTATTTTACAGCTCCTAAATACTAATCCGGATTTGATAATCCGCAAATTAAATGTATTTTCAGTTCTGGTTTACTGCATTTAATTTGAGCGGAGTGATAACCGGGAAATTACGGAACAAGATGAAAACCTTAAATATATATGTATTAAAAAGCTTTCTTATAACTTTTGGAATGGCCATCGGCGTTCTGACTTTTGTGATGATGGGTGCACGGCTGGTAAAGATATTTGAATATATCTCCCAGGGAATTCCAGTAGTGAATTTCCTGCTGTTCATGGTATATATTATGCCGATTGTGCTGACCTTTACCGTGCCATGGGCGGTGCTGGTGGCGGTGATGCTGGTTTTCGGACGGCTTTCCGCCGACACTGAAATCACTGCGATGCGCGCCTGCGGCGTCTCCATTCTGCAAGTGGTCTCTCCGATCCTGATTGTCACGTTTTTGATGACTTTGCTGTGTCTTTATTTACAGGTTGAGGTCGGGCCGCCGCTGCTGGGAAAATCCCGCAGCCTGATGGCGGCCACGGTGGTTGACCAGCCGCTGGCGATTTTCGAACCGGGGAAGCCGGTTGACTTTGAAAACAATATCATTTACATTGACGACAAAATCGGCGAGGATGAAGTAAAGGATATTCAGATTTTCACAATGGATGAGAAAAAAGTCAATGTTGAACAGGACATCACGGCTGCCAGAGGCAAATTTATAGTTGACAAAAGTAAGCAGCTGATGACGGTGGTGCTGACCGATTGTATTGTGATCGACAAGAAATCCAAGCCGGAGACCCGCGTTTACAACAAGACTGTCGAGTTCACGTTAAACTACGGCAAAGAACTGAATAAAATCCGCATCGGCACGAAGGCCAAATATATGACTTTGCAGGAACTGCTGGGCAGAATCCGCATCGACAAGCGACTGAACCGGAATACCTGTGAACTGGAAGTCGAGTTGAACCAGCGCATCGCGTTCGCGTTGTCGCCGATTGCCTTTCTGCTGCTGGGGCTGCCGCTGGCGATAAGGACTTCCAGGCGCGAAACTTCAGTCAATCTTTTCCTGAGCGTGCTGCTGGCCGGCGGCTTCTTCATGTCAATCATTCTCTGCGACTCGCTGACCAATTTCCCTCAAATCTACCCGCAATATCTGTTGTGGCTGCCCAATCTGGCATTTCAGATCATCGGCGCGGTGATGATATACAGAATTGCCAACCATTAATGGGGAAGTTCTAAAGTTCTAAAGTTCGGTCCAGCTTGCTGGTCCCGCGACTGCGGGATCTAAAGTTCTAAAGTTCTAAGGCGGGCTTTGCCGCAACCCAAAAGACAGGGGAGTCAGGAGTCAGAATAAAACTTAAAACCAGAGACCAATATTCAATAACCAATATCCAACAAGGAATATCCAATATCCAAGTAAAAAAATAAAAGCCGGAAGCCAAGCAGGCCAGTTTCGCCGAAACTGGCTCAAAAAGCGGTTTTGGCAAAACCGCCCTGCTAAAGGCAGTAATTTCCAATAACCGGCACCGTTTTGCTGGTCCCGCGACTGCGGGATCTAAAGTTCTAACCTGAATTATTCATAAAAAATGGATGAAAGACGAAAATA
>CAYMSF010000255.1:0-3500 GCA_964392985.1 uncultured Victivallaceae bacterium
GGTGCTAAAAGCATTTATGCGGAAGAGTGTTACAATGGCAGTTTCATTGGGGCTGATTTTGACATTAAGCAAGACCTTTGCAATGAGTTGCCGGATAACTGGCGAGACTTCAATCAAAAATTTATCCCGGTTTGGTTAGAAAAACATTCCGGTAAAAGTAAAGTTTCTGCAGGTCTTGCCTGTGGAGCGTTATGGACTATTTCCAAAGGGATAAAAACCGGGGATATTGTTTTATGTCCTGATGGAGCAGGCAATTATCATGTTGGCGAAGCGGTCTCCAATTATTACTATAAATCAGGGGCCATTCTACCGCACCGCCGAAACGTAAAGTGGTATACATCGGCCATAGAGCGTTTAGCTATGAGCGATGCTTTGCGTTACTCTACAGGTTCCATTGGTACAGTAAGCGACATTACAAAATATGCCGAGGAAATCGAAGGGTTGCTCGGTGTAACTAAATCGCCAACTATATTCACGACAGATGAAAGTATAGAAACTCCTGTCGAGTTTGCGCTGGAAAAGCATCTGGAAGCGTTTTTGGTGCAAAACTGGAAGCAAACGGAACTTGGTAAAAAATACGACATATATGAAGAAGACGGCGAACTGGTTGGGCCGCAGTATCAAAGCGATACCGGACCGATGGATATATTGGCCATCAGCAAAGACAGAAAAACTTTGCTGGTAGTAGAGTTGAAAAAAGGCAGAGTCAGCGACAATGTGGTTGGACAAGTACAGCGTTATATGGGATATGTAAAAGAAGAACTGGCTGAAACTAATCAACAGGTAAGGGGAGTTATTATTGCGCTGGAAGACGATATAAGAATTAAGCGGGCATTATCCGTCACCAGTGGTATTGATTTTTATCGATATCAAGTTAGTTTTAAACTGTTCAAGGTTTAACATGAGCATTTGACTGTCCCCGACTTAAACTGATGCCGGAGGCATCAAACGGTTATAGCAAGAAGTGTATTGAACAGTTCAAGTTTTAAACCCATCGAATTCGACGGGTTTAAAAATCTTATGGAGGCGTGAACATGGCTGGAAAAATTGATGTACAGGGAAAAGGAATAACGATCATATCTCAAAATGACGAAGATTATATTTCGCTTACAGAAAAATGGCTTTGAAATAAAAACTCCGGAAGATGCCCCGGCGTTATGATTTAACCGCGATACGATACCGGGCAGGGGCTGGCCAAGCACAGGTTTAAATTAATAAAAAGACCTTAAAAATAGATTTAAGCAGGTATTTATTGAAATTTTTGATCAATTTTATGTACAAAAATATAAAAGAGCTGGGGGCAGAATACGCACAGACCAAAAGGTTGGGCTTTGACAAAACCACATCTCACAAAAGGAGGGATTTATGATTAAGAAAGGGAGCATTGATGACTTAGGCATGAAGATTCTTGCAGATGTCATTGACGATTTTACTCAAAAAGGCCTTGGATCGGATTATCTCAGTAAAGAATATGTAGGAGTATCCCTTATTGAACTTGAAGAAAAGTACTGTGCGCACACTGGTCAGTCTAAAGTTGATTTTAATCTTGCCTTAAAGCAACTGGAAGAAAATGGACTGGTTAACACCGGTCCAACTGTCGCCTGGGAAAATTCACCAGACGCATCTATAATCAGAATTGGAGTGTATAGTAAACGTGAGTTTGTGTATTTGACTGAGAAAGGATACAGAGCAGCAAGAAAATCCATTCCCCAAAGAGCCATGCCTATGCCAACTGTGCACATCTCTGGTGGGAATTTTAATAATTCACCTATTGGGGTTGGTGGGACGGTCAATCAGTCTGTAAATTTCAATGACACGAGAATACTCAATGACTTACATCGTTTGGTTGAAGTATTTGAGAAACACATTGATGAATTAGTGCTTGACCCTGCGGCAAAACGGAAGGCCTCTGCTCAAGTCGCTACTATAAAAGCACAACTAGAAGACGAACCGGACACAGTCATCATATCTCAGGCCGGCAGGACGTTGAGGAACATTACCGAGGGCGCAATAGGTCGCTTGATTGCTACAGCGGCTCAGTCATCGGAATGGGCTTGGGTCAGCCAACATATACAAAACCTTTTCAGGTAATTCTAATCGAACATTGGGGTCAACTTACTTTTCGGTGTTTTCGTTGAATTGACAATAATGGATTGTGAAATAGACCGGATGGTATATGAATTATAAGGCTTGACTGAAGCGGAAATCTCGCAGTTGCGGGACCGATCGTAGATTGGAGAAATGCATGAGTTCTAAAATTGAAGAAGTCAGCGGGAAGTGTTAAATTGTTGGAGTCGTCAGTAAGCAATTTGGGGAATTTTATATTATGAAGATTGGGCAGGAAAACGAAACTTTAGAGTTTAAAAAGAGCACCGGCGAGCTGAAGGAAGGCATTATTTCGATAGTTGCCATTATCAACAAGCACAATAGCGGAGATATCTATTTTGGGGTACGGAACGACGGCATGGTGACCGGACAAGACGTTTCGGATAAAACGCTTCGCGATGTCAGTCAGGCGGTATCCAATCATATTGAGCCGAAGATTTTTCCGCAGATTGAGCATGTTATAATCAACAATCAGAATTGCATTCATGTCGCGTTTTCCGGGGAGCATGTGCCATATTTTGCTTATGGCAGGGCTTATCTGCGGGTTGCCGACGAGGATAAGCTGATGCCGCCCAAAGAATTGGAGCGTTATATTTTAAAGAAGAACAAGGCGCTTGAAAAATGGGATGCCGGAGTTTCTGACTGTGCGCCTGGCGATGTTAGCGAAGACGCTTTAAAGGAATTTTTAGAACGTGCGAACTTAGCGGGACGTGTTGATTATGTTTACACAAATAAGCGGGACGTTTTAAATAAACTCGGGCTTTTAGTTGGGGCCAGGGTAATAAACGCCGCCAAAGTTTTGTTTGCCAGTTCGCGAGATTTAGAAATCCAGATGGCAACCTTCGCGACCATGGAAAGACTTACGCTTAACGATATCAAACGTCATTCCGGCAATGTATTTGAGCTCATTGATATTGCCGAGAAGTACGTCAGAAATAACATCAAATGGCGGGTTGAGCTTGACGGCTCTATTCACCGGCGTGAAATTCCGGAGATTCCGATGGAGGCGGTGCGCGAAGCGCTGGTCAATTCATTCTGCCACAGAGATTATCAGGTTTCTCAGAATAATGAAGTGGCTATTTATAAAAACCGCATTGAGATATACAATCCGGGGGCCTTTCCCGAAGGTTTGACCCCGGACGACTTTATTAAAGGCTCAGAACGTTCAATCAAGCGTAATCCGAAGATTGCGCAATTAATGTACTATTCGAAAGATGTGGAAAGCTTCGGCACCGGATTGAAAAGAATAACCCAGGTTTGCGAAGCAGCTGGCGTGAAAGTGGAATTTCAATTGTTGAAAGCCGGATTTATGGTTGTTTTTTACCGTCCGGAAAACGCTAAAGCCGATAAAAAAGCCGATAAAAAAGCCGATAAAAAAGCCGATAAAAAAGCCG
>CAYMSF010000256.1:0-3485 GCA_964392985.1 uncultured Victivallaceae bacterium
GCACGCTGCTTTGAGCAGACAGATTAAAATATTCCTTGAATGTCGGGATTACCGGTTGCCAGAAACGCGGGAAATAGTTGAATCCGCCGTATCCGTTTTTTCTGTCGCCATCAAAGAATTCCTGGCCGAATTGCCGGGCAATGCGGCGGTCTGCTTCGGTTTTTTCCGCTCCCCGCGCTTTTACATCTCTTTTGGTTTTGGGATAATTAACCAGTAAATCAATTTCAATACCCATATAAAACTCCTGTTTCTTTCAACGAATTGCGCTAATTTTACGAATTTAAATGCTTCAAATTTGCTTAATTCGCAAAATTCGTTGATAACATGTATTTTAATTTCCTGCTGACAGAATTTTTTTCATTGTTTTAATATTATAACAATTATCATCGTCCTGCAAAGTTCCGGCCCGGTAGGCGGCAATTACTTCTTTAATTCCGTATTCAACGCCATACTTTTGAACAAAACCAGTAGCAAGCAGTTTATCCGAATTCTGGCGGTAAGACCGCGGGTCATTGGATTTGCTTACTGCAATCTCCGCAGGCAAATATTTGGTTACCATCTGCGCAATCTCCATAATAGAGATATTTTCAAAGCCGGCATTATAAATTCCGGACAGATTTTCTCTGCTGAGCAGATGTTGATATACCCTGACCATGTCCTGCATGTGGATGTTCGGACGGGTCTGATCCCCCCCGAATACTTTAATTATTCCGTTTTTCAGCGCTGAATAAGTAAGGATATTCACCGATAAATCCAGCCGCTGCCGCGGCGATGTCCCGCAAATAGTGGCGGGGCGCACGATTTGAACCAGAATATTCTCCTTATAACTCAGGAAAACCCGCTCACTTATCATCTTGGTTTTATTATAGTCGGAGATGGGGACAAGCTCAAGGTCTTCGGTGACTTCAGGTTCATCTTTCACGCCGTACACACTGCCGGAACTGGCATAAATGAACTGGCGGACTTTATTTTTAATCGCTTTCTCAATGAGGAATTTTGATGCCAGGACATTTACTTCCCAGGATATTTTAGAGTCAATGTCACAACTGGGATCATTGGCAATATTAGCAAGATGAATTACCGCATCGAATCCCTGCATTGGGATAGAATCAATTTTTCTGATATCCCCTTTTACAACTGTCAGATGGTCGTGATCCGGCAGAAAGTTGCCAAACCACATGATATCGAAAGCTGTTACCTTATGACCGGCGGCCAGTAGCGCTGGAACCAGTACCGATCCCACATAACCGCATCCGCCAGTAACTAAAATGTTTTTCATTTTTATCCTTTCTGTCACCGAATTACTCGAATTTTACGAATTTTGTCAGGGTTTATGTATATACTCCGGCTTAAGAACCTTAAGCTGATCCCAATATTTTTCCATCCATACGACGACCTCGGCGATCCCGTTTTGCAGCGTAATATTGTCCTGCCAGCCGAGATCATTGCGTATTTTTGACGAATCAAGCCGATATGCGGAATCTTTCCCTGGCCTTTCGCCGGCCAACTCAACAACATCGTCAAAGCCTACCTCCATTGCAGAGCAAGTCATTTCAACCAGTTCCCGAATGGAAACCAGGTGTGAGGTTGAAATATGGTAACACTCGCCGGATTTGCCAGCCTCTGCAATGAGCCTGGTGGCGCGGGAAACATCGTTCATATGAATAAAAGACCGCACGGAAGTACCGCCGCCATGCAATGGCAGTTTTATCCCGGACTTGATGCAGAAAATGGTTTTTGGAATGATTCGATACAGTTGCTGTCCAGGACCATAGACGTTGGCGGCGCGAGTAAATACAACCGGGAATTTATATTGTTTGAAGAAAGTCAGCAGATGCAAGTCGCAGGCCGCGCGTGATGCGGCATAAGGCGTACTGGGGTTGAACGGAGTATTTTCCCGCACATCGCCGGAGCAGTTGCCATACACTTCCGGTGTCGTTACATGAACATATTTTTTGAGAGCTTTTATTTTACGCAGTTCTTCATGCAGCCGCACGTTGGCCACAACATTAGTCTGATACCATTGATCCGGATAAAGCCAGCTCTCGGCAACCATGCTTTGTGCCGCAAAATTGACGACATATTCCGCTTGATGCTGTCGAATTGCATCTATGATGTGCCCGGTGTCAAGGTTCATATCCAATTGATGGAAGACGAATTCAGGAGCTTGCGGAATCCATTTATATGGGAGAAAAATATCCAATGCCTCCGGAGAGCGGCTGCATCCGGCTGCCGTTACTCCCTGTTCCAGCAGATGGCGTATAAAACTTGCGCCAGAAAATGAATTGCTGCCAATGATGAACCAGCGTTTTGCCATAATTAGTTGCTATTCCTAGAAATTAGTTAAAGCTACAATCGACTTCAAGAGCTTGACTTTGGAGATCGGTTCAGTATTCCCTACTATTTTTACCGCCTGTGCGCCGGCAAGCTGCCCCAGGAACAGCGCTATTTGATTCGACATTCCGCTTGCCGCCGCTAAAGCCGCTACCGCAAAGAATGCGTCTCCGGCGCCGACGGTATCAATGATTTCGGTTTCAAAAGGCGGACAGGCGCATGGCGGACTTTGCTCCATGAGCGCAATAGTTTCGGTCGCCCCGCGGGTCAGCCATGCATATTTGGCCTTAAGTGAGCAGCGCAGGTTTTCAAGCTCACTGGTATAGTCCATCTCTCTTTGACCGGCTGCCAGAGAAATTTCCGTGGCGTCGAGGCTGAAACAGTCCGCCCTGTGATATTGTTTATTTATAATATTAAACCCGTGGTTATAACTGTTAGTCTGGCAGTTCAGCGCTAGAAAAGAAGCGTGCTGCTGGATATACTCTCTTACTGTCTGCTGCATCAGGCCGTGCCCAAAGTCGGTCACAATTACGATATCATGCCTTGGCAGCTCTATTTTCAGTTTGGCTAACACTCTATCAATAATTGCCGGCGCTACTTCTTTGTCATCGATGATATTTACCGAGAAAAGCTTTGTCATTAAATTGGAGGCGGAGGGAGGAAGCACAAATCGCTGTTTGACTATTGTGGTAAATTTGTCATCGCAAATTATTGAATTGCAGTTTTCCGGCAGATGCTCGTCAATTACATGCTTTGCCCAGGGTTCAGTTCCGGATAAACTTACCAGCGTCACATTATCGGTAAACTGTCGCAAATGACGGAATACCGCCAATACCCCGCCTGTCTGTAAATCCTCGCTTAATAAGCGCGCGGAAAGAATGCTGGCTTTTGATGTCAACCCCAGAACATTAACATAAGAATATTTATCAAAAATAATGTCACCGATCAGGAGAACTTTTAATTTTGAAAACTCATTTACTGCCCGGCATAAGGCGGTCCCGGTAGTATCCCGCGCAACATCACCGCAAAATCTCTTCACATCTTCGTGCAGGTTGTCAAAATGCCGGTTAAGCAGTTTAGTGGAGCTGAATACCACTGAGCCGACATAGCGCACCTGACCGCCAAGTTTTTCAACGGTCGCGACATCGTCA
>CAYMSF010000257.1:0-3457 GCA_964392985.1 uncultured Victivallaceae bacterium
ATGACTGGCTGGAACGGATGCAAAAATTAATCAAAAATCGGCAGTCAACGACTGATAAAACAGTCAAAAAACGAAAGTGAGAAAATTAACAAAATTCTCTCACGGAATCAAGTAATTAAATATCTGCCCGATTGAATTATTGTCTAAAGTCCAATATGAAGATATAATCTTATTATGAGACAAATAAACATGGGCATTGGTTACGAAAATAAATCTTGATAAGCAGGAAGTCGTTTAATTATGATTATAGACGCACATACTCATTATCCGTTTGCCGAATATAAAGAGATGAAAGATATCTTCGAGGTGATCCGGCTGGCAAAGAAATTTGGCATCAGCAAGCTCTTTTTGCTCGGCGATGTTTTCCGTCACGGCCATTTCCAGAACGAAGAACAAGTCAAAGAAATAAATGATCTCACGATTGAGCTGGTGAAAAAGCATCCGGACTTCCTGGTTGGCTTCTGCTATCTTAATCCCGCCACTTCTCCGGGTTTCATGGTAAAAGAGATTGAACGATGCGTTGTAACGAACGGATTCAAAGGTTTAAAATTTGAGATATCGCTGAACTGCCGCAGTAAAAAGCTGGATGTTGTCATGCGGAAGGCCGAAGAATTGGGCTGTGCGGTTGTTCAGCACTCATTTTACAGAGCTGCGGGCAGGTACAATGAAGAATCCACCCCTGCTGATATCGCGGATCTGGCTTCACGCTTTCCGGACGTTAAAATCATCATGCCGCACCTTGCCGGCTGCGGTATGCGCGGCATTCTTGATATTGCTGGCCATGAAAATGTGTATGTGGACTCGTCGGGTTCACAACCGGTTGCGGGAATGGTGGAGTATGCGGTGAAAACGCTGGGCGCCGACCGGGTTCTTTATGGATCTGATGTTCCGGGAAGAGATTTTTCCGCGCAGATCGGGCGGATATATGGCGCAGAAATATCTGAAAAAGACAAAGCTAAAATACTCGGGTTTAATGCAGTTAAAATTTTTAACTTGAAATAGCGAAGGTAAATAATCATGATAGACATTAATACAGCATTGGGGCACTGGCCTTTTATGCGTTTTCCGCAGACGACTCCGGCCAAACTAAGCAGGCACCTTAAAAAGGAAGGCATAACTCAGGCTCTGGTTTCTTCTATTGATGCTATATTTTATCCGGATCCTGATGTTTATAACCGGCTGCTCGCCGCGTCCCTGAAATCATTCCCTGAGCTGCTGCCGGTTTTTACCGTTAATCCGGTTTTGGCCAACTGGGAAAAGATCGTCGAGTCGAGCAGAATAAAGACAGTTAAAATATATCCAGACTATCATAACTATTCGCTGTTATCGGATCAGGTTTATTTACTGGCCGGCAAACTTGTTGAAAACAATATGTCATTGATGGTGCAGATGCGCGTTGAAGACGAACGTTCACAACATCCGTTGTGTCAGATACCGCCGGTTCCGGTTGCAGATATAGCCGGGTTTGCGAAAAAATATCCATCGCTTCCGGTAATTTGTCTTTGCCCCTACTTTGCCGAACTAATACCGCTGACATCGAGTAATGAAAATGTTTATGTTGATATTTCTTTTGTGGAAACCATGAATACCGTTGCCAGAGTTCTCAAGGATGTGCCTGCGGGGAAAATTCTTTTCGGTTCTCATACTCCGTTTTTATATACCCGTGCTGCTGCCATGAAAACAGAATATGCGGAAATTGATAGAAAAACATATAAAATGATTACAGAAACCAACGCAAAAAAAGTATTCAAACTCAAATAACAAACTAGCGAGGAAATTATGGCTGAACGTGTAAAAAAATCCTGGGAAAAATATCAAAGATCACTGCAATATCTGGGTAATGGAAGCTCGACATCATCAAAAATAGCGCGTTTTGAAGGCGCCGAGCCGGCGGTGATTGTCAAAGGTCGCGGCTGCCGGATATGGGATGCTGACGGCAATGAATATATTGATTACCGCAACGGGCTGGGGCCGGTGACTTTGGGATATTGCATTCCGGAAATAGATGCGGCGATTAAAGAACAACTGGAGCGGGGAATAATTTTCGGGCATCCGCATATTCTCGAAGGAGAAGCGGCAGAGGCCATCGTGGAGGTAATTCCTTGCGCGGAAAAGGTAAAATTCCTGAAAACCGGTGGCGAAGCCATTGCCGCATGCATTAAAATAGCGCGCAATGCCACTGGCAGAAACAAAATAATTCAATGTGGTTATAACGGTTGGCTTAATGCATTAAGCACAGGCGGCTTCAGGCCGGCCGGTATAGCTTCAAGCCAGCCACTGAAAGGTGTTCCGGAAGCGTTGAGCAGCCTGCACAGTTCTTTGCCATGGGGTGTAAACGAGGCCTGGGAGGAGGCCTTTGGCAATGACGGGAAAAATGTCGCGGCAGTAGTGATAGCGTCAAGTTATCATGATATGGAGAAAGGCGCGGAGTTTTTACCGTTCATCAGGAGTCTTACTCAAAAATACGGCAGTTTAATGATTATGGATGAAATCGTCACCGGGTTCCGTCTGGCGCTTGGCGGAGCGCATGAATATTTCAATGTTGATCCTGACCTGGCGGTTTTTGCGAAGGGGTGCGCGAACGGCATGCCGGTTTCAGTTTACGCCGGCAAGGCTGAGCTGATTGATTCCGCAAAAGAAATTTGTATTTCTTCTACATATGGCGGCGAAACACTCTCGCTGGCGGCAATGAAGGCGACGATTGCTTTTTATAAGGCAAACAATGTGATCGACCATCTCTGGCGTACAGGCACAATATTATGGGATGGAGTCAATGAGCTCTTCAAAAAATATAATATTAGTGCAAAAGTGAAAGGTTTTCCCGTCTGTCCGCTGTTTATTTTTGAAGACAATACGGGCAGACTTGCAGATGCTTTCTTCAGAAATTGTTATATCAGCGGGGTGTCACTTTGTAATGTGTCATATGTCAATTTTGCCCATAAAGACAAAGATGTAGCTGAGACTCTGAAACGGCTGGAAAAGGTGATGAAAATAATAGCCTTGAAGCAATAATTTAATATCGGGGGCGCACTTTAGTTTTTGTGTTTTCGCTGCTTGAGTATCGGGAATAATATGTCGCTCGTCCGAAGCTGATTTATAGAATTCAGGGGTATTAATATTCCGCGCTGCCAGAGGGGGCGTCAGGGTCAGATTCTTTTTCAGTGTTTTTGCTTCTTGAATACTTGGAACAATATATTGCGCCGCCGGAACTGAATATTTTATAGAATTCAGGACTATTAATACTCCGGGCTGCCCGGCGCTTTCAGCGCCCGGAGCACGATGGAGAACAGCAGAATCAGCGTCTTGCCCGAGCGCGACCCGCCGAACAAGAGCAGGTTCCTGACCGTTCCCCCGATCAGCTTCAGCGCCAATTGCTGGTCTTCAGTAAATTTAAAAACGTCAGCCATAAATCAAAATCCTTTTATCGTCCACAAAACACACAAAAGAACACAAAAAA
>CAYMSF010000258.1:0-3437 GCA_964392985.1 uncultured Victivallaceae bacterium
TTTCTTTCAACCAGTTACGCCAGGATTTTACCGCGCCAGGCGAATAATCGTCCGGCTCTTTCTGTCCTGCCGCCGTTCCGGGATGCACCCAGTGGCCAAAATCACCGTCATTGAAACCGCATATGTAATAACCGACAACAGACCGTCCTGCCGGATTGGTATTCAGCCATTTGTCCAGCGCACAGAGCATTTCGACGATATCCTCTTTTGCCTTGGGTGACATTATTGACGGCAAGAGACGGCAACCGTCCTTTTTTTCCGAAATACCACCCCAATACCCGAAGTGCTGGACACCCCAGGCATACTGTCCCTTGCTGTTCTGGCAGATTTCTGTCGGGTTTTCCAGGCACCAGCCCTCGTAAGGGTCAGCGAAAAAATGCAAGAGTATTTTAGCTGAAAGATCGCGGGACAGCACCAGTTTTATGGCCTGTTCCACTCCGCTGTAATCATATTTTCCCTTACCCACCCAGATAGGTTTAATATCTCCTGATGGGAGACCGACTGACACGGACTGCAGATGGATGCCTGCCTGTCCCATGGCCCCCCACCAACTCCCGTTTAATTTCGTACCAAGTCTTCCGTTATAATACATTGCGGCGAATTTGCCTTCTGGTGAACTCAAACTGTAAAAACCATTCCCTTTATCCACTTTGATTTGCTGCGGGACTGAGTAAGACGCTATTTTTTTCTCAATATCGCTTTCATTGAAATATGGCTTCTCAAGCTCAACCGCCATATAATTTGGATATCGTCCGGCCTCGGTTATGGAAAGGTCGTTTAATGTCACAGTACCGTTGCCTTCAGCCAGAATCGTCACATCTGCAAGTTCTTTGATAATTCTCTGATAAACCGGAAATTCAAAAGTAACGGGCTGTCCTTGACTACTGACTGGAAGAGGTTTCAAATAAAATGGCAGGGCGTTTTGAGGGTATCTTTGCGTGAACTGATCGAAACGCAGTTTTATCGAGGATATTTCGCCGGACGTTGAGTAGGAGCCCTTTATTGTGTAGGAGCGGTTGGGTTTTAAGGCCAGTTCGCCGGAAGTCGCCATCGCACTGCCGTTTACCGAGAGTATGACGGACTGATCTTTAACTTGTAACTGGCTTTTATTGGTGTTTATATTTTTAATCATACGCCATGGACCGGGAATTGTTTTTGTCCATTCGTTTTTGGCGGCAGAACTAACAATTCCATCCTGTGCCGGGAGGGGCGGAATATTCAGGAGGAGACCATATTCCATATAGTCCAGCACAAAGCCGCCAATGGCTAAAGCGCCTGTGCGAAACTGAAAGCCCTTTGAGTTATTTACGCTGGAATAGCGCCAAGGTTCAACTAAAGTCATGTTGCCGCCATATAATACCGGCGTTTTTAATTGCGGCTCGCCATCAATCAGTACCTGAATTACCATTTTGCCGCGCTTGGAATCACGATATTTCTTTAGAGTGTAAGTATGCGGTTTGCCGTCTTCCCACTTAAACGAGCTCAGTGGAGTAAGCGGATATTCATTGATGCCATTTAATGCCACCAGATATTCATCTGCCGCAGTTTTATACCATGCCAATGTGACCCGGCAGCCTTTGCCACCTTCATCAAAAAAGCCGCACTCCGCAATTGGAGAAGTAGCCACGCCAGCTGACTGTGCGGCGAATCTAACGCTGTATTCATATTCAATATCCATCGGTCTGCCTTGAAAATCACTTTCAAGATTCTGTGGAATAGTAAGACTTACAAATGCATCTTTGGACGACCTGGAGTCATCAATCAGAAGTTTTCCTTGAGACGGGCTATTTGGCTTAATGCTGCAACCGGCACCTGTAACTGCAATACATTTGCTGCCGCCGGCGGGCTGAGCGCTGCCGGCGGGAGCATAGCTTCCATCATATTTACCCTGCAACCCCTGGGCCATGGTTAGGTTTAAACTGGGCAGCATACTCACGCTTGCAACCATTAAAACAAACAAACCATTTTTCATAATTTAACCTTTTTTGAATATTTTTGTTTTGCCCTATATCTATTAAATCAGCAGAGAAATATTTATTATTACTTACAAAATAATATTTCACTATCATCCAATAATTTCTAAATTCTATTGAATTTTCCGTACTCTCATTTTCGGTTTTCTGTATATTTAAGCGAAGTCTAAAATCAGCGCCAAACCCGGCAAATAACGATGCGCATTATCGTCTGCCGCATGTGGTTCCATTCTGAACATATTCAGACACCTCACAATGCCGTAAAAAGTAGAAATATTACATAAACCAGCAGAAATGTTTACAAAAGTCATCTTACAAAACCAGAAATTCGCTACGTTCACTTTATTTATCATTCACTCCAGAAATAGTATTTTCTGACAGAGCGGGCGCAACTATTTTCAACACAAATTTCTGTTTTTCATTGAACAATTCAGCATTGTTCAGATTGTTTTCCAGAAAACGCTGCCATTCCTCTGTAGAACTGGTATAAATTTTTATTTTGTCGTTACCATCATATACCACACTTTTCAAAGCCTTGATCTTCTCGTTGTCTGCCTTGTTGAACCATTCAAGATTGAGCGGAATGAAAGTAATGGACTCGCCATTAAGCTCGGCTTTCAGAAGAACGTGCATCGGCAGTACAGTAATATTCCAGTAATCATTGTTCTGCGGGGATTTGCCGATAACATCCGCAAACAACTGCTCTTTAAGCTTAAAAAAAGCAATATTGAATTCTGACTTCCTGTTATTTTTATCGTAAGTAGTCAGCGTATTATCCGCAATCTCCCATGTAATTATGTCTATCCTGGAAACATCTTCTCCGGCGGCAACATTTAGTTTCCAGGAACCGTTAACGTCTTTCAATTCTACTATTTTATCTTTTAAACAGAACGGATTAATCGAATAGATGGTACATCCGGCAAGAATTCCCATCAACATAAGCGAGATAACTCTTAATAAATTACGCATTTTTTACTACCTTTCATGTTGTATGTTTTTTTCAGTTATTAACTATTAGGTTTAATTATTCTTTCAAGTCATGTTTTGTGCATAATTATATTATGAAAAATTTATTTTTTAGTCAACGTGCCTCAAAGTACTTTTTTTTAAAATTCCTATGGTATAACTGTGATAATATTTAATTGATTTTATCTGCTTGCGAAAAGTGTCGTCTTCCGCAGGACTTGCCAGCCGAAGTAGCATTGGTAACATGACACAGCTTAATGAGCCATCATAAATTACGTCATTTCCCAGCAATATTTGTCTTAGAAATCGCCTTGTCAAGGGTTATTTGTTTGATTGCACTAACATGACCATCAAGATACAGAACATTACTATTTCTGCTATGCCGATAATCAATGGGAGTGCCAGCAGTTCCTGTCCACACGCAATTGCCCGCATCATTCCAGTCAAAAGCCATTGCAGATATCTCAGCGCTAATGGTTGATACTGTTTTGCAGCGCC
>CAYMSF010000259.1:0-3413 GCA_964392985.1 uncultured Victivallaceae bacterium
AAATTTATTACTGACCGGAGGAAGAAATAATGGCTAGATCAATTAAGAAAGGTCCCTATGTTGCAGAGTATCTCCTGGAAAAGGTGGAGAAAGTCAACAAAGAAGGGCGCAAACGCGCGATTCAGACTTGGTCTCGCCGTTCCATGATCATTCCTGACTTCGTCGGACATACTTTCAGCGTTCACAACGGTAAATCTTTTATCACCGTGTTCGTTACTGAAAATATGGTTGGACACAAGCTTGGCGAATTCTCGCCGACCCGTGTATTTAAAGATCACGGCGTGGTCAGCGGTAAGTAAGCTTACAGAGATCGAGATATTTCAGGGCATCCATCCGGATGCCCTTTTTGTTTTTACCGGCATCATCTTTCTATCATCTTTTTTTTCATGAAAATGGACAGATAGCTATTGACAGAAATCAAAACAGATGGTATACTATGGTTATTGGTGGTAATGTGTGGTAAGTTATAAGGAATAGTTTTATGGCTAACGGCTCAGGAATGTTAATCAGGCAATACGCCTATGATCAAGCCCGGCGGAATTCGGGCAAGGAAGTGAAAATCCTTTCTGAGCGGGAATTGTGCAAGATTTACAATGTCAGCCGACCGACTGTGCGCAAGTCGCTTGATGAACTGGTGAGCGAAGGCATGCTGATTATCCGCAAAGGGCAGGGGACATTTACAAATCCCCGCATGTTTAAGGATAACTATCTGCCAGGCAATAAATTGTCCGTGGGAATAATTGTCGGCTCCGGTAAAATAGTGGTTTATGACAAGTTTTTCTGGGGAATAATTGCCGAATGCGGCAAGGTTATCAGTGAAGATTTCAGCGATATACGACTGATTCAGGCAATCCATGATAATGAAAAAGCGGTGGAGGAAATCCTGCTGCTGAACCTTGACGGGCTGATATGGATTCACCCAACCAATGATCGCGCGCAGGCAATTGAAATGATTCAGCAGCGGGGCGTTCCGGTAATGTGTGTCAACCGTATTCCTGAAGGTGAACATATCAATTATGTTTCGACCGATTTTTATGCCGCCGGCAGAGCTGCCGCGGAATATCTGCTGGACAAGGGGCATCGCAAGATACTGTTTATCGCCGATACTGCGATTGACGCTTACAAGCTGTTTTACAACGGTTACCGGGATGCCTTTTCTGCCCGGAATATTGATTTTGATGATCATCTGTTGATTTCCAACGTAAACGAGATCATAACAGACATTAATAACTTATGCCGCTTCAAAATAGCGTTTACCGCCTGCTTTGCCTTAGGCAGCTGCATCTGGCAGGCCATTGAAGCTTTCAAGCAGAATTACGGTGAAAACTTCAGAGAGCAATATTCATTGATGACCACTTATGCAGGCGGCGGCAAATTACTGAATTGTCCCTTTGTGGACATAAATCCATACGAATTAGGAAAAAGCGCGGCGATGGAGTTAAGAGCATTGATTGAGGGAAAACGGCAGTCCCCGGCAAGAGTAAAAATTGTACCAGGCATCATTGAATAGTTTTAATATCACAATACAAATAATAAGGAGATGGAATGATGAAAAAGCAGTTAACAAGTCGTGCAAATTTAATTAATTTTACACTTGTGGAACTCCTCGTCGTGATCGCTATCATCGCGATTTTGGTCAGTATGCTGATGCCTGCGTTAGGGAAGGCCAGGGAATCCGCAAAAAGCGCAGCATGTTTAAGCAATTTAAAGCAAAATGGGATTGCCATTCACGCTTACGCTAATGATTTTTCCGGCCTTGCACCGTCTTATGCAACTAGCGGCACGCGCTTTTGGACTACTATTCTTGTTCAGGGTGCTTATACAACCAAAGTTAATTACAATAAACCGAATATCTTTGCCTGTCCTTCTGCTAAATACAATGGAGATACTAGCAATCCGGGATCATGGACTTATGGGATGAACCTTTTTTCTGACAATGCTAATAATGGCATGTGTTGGAAAATATTCAGGAACAAGGTACTGGTTGTTAATGCAGTTTCACCTCAGTTTATTCCTGAAAGCAATAAATATGCTCCATCTGATTTTATTCTCGTGGGAGACTCGTCGGTACTAGGAATGGCTTACAGTAATCTGCAATGGTATTATATGATAAATGACGCGTCGGCCGCTACTTCAAGATCACTTCATATGCGACACAATGACAGGGCAAATATTTTATTTGCAGATGGACACACTTCGCCAATAGACAGAAAACGGGCATTGGATTGCGGGTATGTTCACTACAAAACACAAAAAGGATCAAATGAAAACGGAGTATTTTTTTAACGCGGTATGCCGCACATAAGGAAGAGTTTGTATGGGAAAGTTACTTTTGATTGCAGTTTTGTCTTTATGCGCAATTAATATCTTTGCGGCGACGGACAACGAGCCAATAATGGTTGCTGTTATTCCGCTAAACAAAGATGGGCTGATTATAAATTTTGAGAAAGAATATTCGATAAAGACGCACTTTTATTTTCTGGATGAGGAATTTGAGTTAAGCGGCGCTAAGACCGACATGACTAAACGGCTTCAGGAAAAGCGCGGAACAGCATATTCATTTTTGGATGAGACTCTGCCGGAGAGTCTCGTCAATGCGGAATTTTTATACATTGGACAATTCAGCAGCATGCCATCTAAAAAGTCAGGTTACGGTTCACTGACCGTCATAACCCGCTTTCAAGATGCTTTGCGCAAATTTCTCGCCAAAGGCGGAACCATATATTTCGACTACCAGTCGCTTCGCCCTGAAATGAACAGTTTCTTTGAATCCGTTGGGGTAACTAACCCATATAAAACGTGGGAACAACTAAAAATAGAAGAGTATAATTATGAGATCAATCCAAAATATAAAGAGCAACCAATAGTGTCTTATCCCAATAATATTGTTTTTCCCGGAAGAGGCTGGTGTTGGGATAATTTTGCGGGTAATCAGATTCCGGCGCTGGTTGCAAAGCAAAATTCTGGGAAAGCGGGAATGCTTATCCAGATAAACGTCAATGGGGCCGGTACAATTATATTTAGTAATGCTTATGCGATTTTCCGCGACAAGCAGGGGAACAAAATGTTCCAGGAAAATGTTCTTTCGTTAGCTTTTAAACGGAATATTATTGATTATAAAAAGAAGAAAGAGAAAGAGAGCGGCGGTCCTGGGGCCGATGTTCAGCTTTAAGCAACTATCAACTTTTTGAATTTAAGGAATGATTTATGATCATAAGTAAACGTTGTTTTATCCCAGCATTGATATTGTTTAGCGCGGCGCTGACAGCAAAAGCTGAGGATAATTATAGAAAAGAAGAGGCTAAATCTGTTTATCTTAAGGGGATTGCTGACAAGCCATGGTTTGACAAGTCATATCAGACTAGATTTCTTTGGCGTAAATCCTTCCGCATAAAAACTCTGTTTTTTTTCAG
>CAYMSF010000260.1:0-2332 GCA_964392985.1 uncultured Victivallaceae bacterium
TCACCAAGCAATGCGGATGTACATTTAAATTCAGGGGATTTAAGTTCCTCATCGCAAAAAACTTTTTCTAATGAACTCACCATCTTAGTTTTAAACAGCATTAAAAAATCTCCATACAGTTTTAAATCTCTAAATTCTTCAAGGATTTTCTATTCCTTTTGTATAAAATTATGAACCATGGATCAGCAGCACTGCACTTTCGCCGTTCTATGTGGCTTCATAACGTACGAGTTGCCGGGTCAATCTACCTGTACCAAATAAGGTATACGGATTTCCAAATTCCCCCGCCTTGTATTCGCCCCTGAACTCTGACTATTAGTGAGTTGTCCGGCTTGCATTCTGTCTTCTTTAATATAATAAAGAACGGACTCTGCCACATGTCCGGATCGAATCTTGAATAGAAAACTCTTTCCAGCTTTATTTCGCCGTTTAACCAGACTGTTGCGGATTTATCAACCCCTCCGAACATGATACATATATAGTTATAAGGCGTCTTTTTGTCATCCGGCAACGAAAACTTGGTGCGATACCATCCGACATTCTCCTGTCCGCCGTCAAATCCGATCTTACCAGACTGAGCAGCCCATGACCTATCGACATCTATGTGGCCCCATGACGATACGTCCTCTGTTTCAATAGCCTTGACATCAACGGATTTTTCTGGATTTTGCCATTTGAAACTCCAATTCTCTAGTGGCATTCTTCCGGCACATGTTCTGAGCATTAGGTGAAAATACGATTTGTGGATGAAATCCAGACGTTCATCATTTTTGCAACTCCAAGGATTGATAACCAGATCAGCCTCTATTTTTTTTCTGTATTCGTAGAGCGCATCAATTGCTAGTTCAAATAATTTAGCGTTTTCAAGATCAAATGGATTGTCACGCCAAATTTTACCTTTTTTAATAGCATCAATCAACAGCCGTGTATGTTCGAGTCCTTTAGCCAGAAAATCCACTCGCGCAACGGCTTCCTTGTCATCGCCTGCCGCCAGTTGTGCCTGGTCTAGTAACTCCTTGCCCTTTTGGATATCCTGCAATGTATAGAGTTCATCTGCATATTTGAAAAGCCAAGAGCCGGTCGGCGGGGTGTATTTGGCGTTAGCGGTTATGTCCCGCCAAAGGGAGAAATAATTTTTGATAAATTCTCTTCCTTTCCCAAATGCAGAATAATATTCGTCCATAACCTGATTGACAGTTAAATCTGGACGTGTATGCAACCGACCCAACATATATAAGTTTGGTCCCTGGGTACCCCACATCGAAGTTAGAGAATCAAAGTCGGTTGCTATAAGGCCGTTTTCATGTGCATATTTGAATTCGTTTCCGAACTCTTCCGCAAAGATATACGGCATACAGTATCCGCTCCAGAAATAATTAGGTCTCAATACCAAGCTCCCTCTGGCCTTTTTCCACCCACCCCAGAGCTTCATGAACTCATCTTTGTTTGCAGACGATAACGGAAAAGAGTATGGAGGCACAATCCAGATATTAATATTTTCATTTAAGATGGTCTCTGTCGGCGGTTGTGTATAACCGGCATAAGCATACGCCACAATCTTAGCGTCCTTATCATATTTTTTTGCCTCCTCTTGTATTGCCAGATAAAACTTTGCATACCGATCAGAAAGAGATTTTTCATTCTGGCGAATTGATGCCTTGTTTCTTCCGGCGACCGTGTTCGGATCCCATATTTGATCATCGACAGTTAATTTATCGTTGGCATCCCAGGCTTGGCAATTTTTGCATGAGCAGGCCGTATCTATCGCTCTTTTGTCGTTTTCCGCACAATTAATCCATGGCTTGTCGGGGGTACGGTTTTTTAACCAGTCAGCAACAATCTGCTTGTGCAATTCAGGATTCGAAACACACATTTGAACTAGTTCGGTTCTTGCATCGATCGGTCCGCGTGTTCCATCTACTTTCAGAGCAAACCATTCAGGATGGGTTTGACCAAATCGTTTCCAATATTGCGTAAAAGCATGTCCGTAGTTAGGATTGGTATATAACCCAAGGCGGTGATGGCAAAACCATGCCCTCGTTTTTGCCAGATACGATTGAATATTGATATCACTTCTAACATTTTTATCTGTGACTGGCGCCAGGCGGATACGGCTGAACATTAGACGGGGGGTAACGGTGCGGTCAATGTCGGAATCGAAATCAAGGTTTCTGGTGATCGGGACATAAGTTCCCAACTCACCTGGCCAAAGCCATCTAACTCCCATCTCACGGTCGAGCAGATCATAAACCGCATACAAAGTTCCCAGTTGAGATTTCCAAGTCGCTGCATCGTCATTTTTCGGCATCACCCCATTGCCATCTCTTCCATA
>CAYMSF010000260.1:2342-3371 GCA_964392985.1 uncultured Victivallaceae bacterium
TCTTCCATAAAGAAACATTTCATCTTTATCTATCTTGATCCGGTATGAATTATTCGGTAACTCGGCGGCATTTAATTTATTTTGTAATAATCTCTTAGTTTCGCCAATATAAATTTTATTCAATTCAGCCGGAATGGTATCGTTTTCATTAACTATCTGCAATTTTATTCCAGTTGCATTCTCAATATACTTCTGTAATTCTGCTGCGGCATAATTCACTGTGTCTGAAGGCTTTTCCGATACAATGATAATAGATTTGGGTAAAGTATTTTTTACTACATTAAACGCGGCTATATTCAAACAAAAAAACGATGATATTAACTCGCCAATAATAAATATGCGGACAATGGTTTTAAGTCTCATTTATTAATAATTCCATTTTAAAAATTTAATGAGTGATGAATCGTTCTCAATCTTTTGCAGGGGTCCAATATCGATAAAGCCCCGCACCTCCGACATCGGTAGTTAATGGATATTTGACGCTGCTGACATGAAAATCCCCCCATAACATATTAACGGCCTTGCTATTCCCGTGTCGTAGCTTAATTTGCGTAGCGTTATTGTATGTCACCCCTACACCAGGTGAGTCCAAGAGCATGTAAGTATTGCTCGGATCTCTCATTTTTGTAGCTTTACAACCGTACGTTTTGGGAGGTAACAAGGTTGCTCCCCCCACATCGACATTGTAACCGTAACTAATTCCACCTTTTCCGGCAATCCGGTGTGCCGTATATAGAGGGGTCGTATCTGACGGACACCTTAAAATCGGATAATCTACTTTTGTATCGAACACCAGTACATATGTTGCGCTGGGAATGGCTTTCCAACCCATATATGGAGCGATCTGATGTTGCCAATAAGGGTCATCTCCACCTGCTCCGCGTTTCGGCATATAGTCATAGTCGGTAATATAAGAGCAGAAGCCAGTGCCAATTTGTTTTAGATTGTTACGGCAGCCGGTCTCCTTGGCTTTTTCCCTAGATTTCTTTGGCGTAAATCCTTCCGCATAAAAACTCTGTTTTTTTTCAG
>CAYMSF010000261.1:0-3365 GCA_964392985.1 uncultured Victivallaceae bacterium
TAACATTGAATGTCGCCTGCGATTATTCGGGAAATGTATTTTCCGGAACGTATTCTTTGGCAAGTAAGCGCAATCCCTCATTGTCATTACTGGCGATGAGTTCCAATATTTTGCCGATATCCACGACTGCAGCGCTGCTGGGACCACTTTTCTTCAGTACCATGATCTTGTCGTATGCTGACTTTTCGACATTTTCATCTTCGGTAATCAGTTCTTCGTACTCTTTTTCGCCCGGTCTAATGCCGGTAAATTTGATTTTTATGTCTTTGTCCGGGCGCAGTCCAGATAGTTCGATCATGCGCCTGGCCAAGTCAACTATTTTGACACATTCGCCCATTTCCAGGACAAATATCCTGCCGTTTTCACCGATTGCGCCAGCTTGTAATACCAGGTCAACCGCTTCCGGGATGGTCATGAAATAGCGCCGCATTTCCGGACTGGTCACGGTAACCGGTCCGCCTTCCTCAATCTGCTTCCTGAATAACGGGATTACGCTGCCGCTGCTGCCGAGCACATTGCCGAATCGAACCGCCATAAATTTAGTGCCATTATGCGGACGTTCCATCAATAGCCGTTCCGCAATACGTTTCGTCGCGCCCATGATGTTACTTGGACGCACTGCTTTGTCTGAAGAAATCATGACAAAGCGTTTGACTCTGCACTGTTCTGCCGCCTCAGCGAGGCGGCTGGTGCCGATGGCGTTATTCCTGAAACAGGCTGGAACATTCTCTTCCATTAGCGGTACGTGTTTATATGCCGCGGCGTGATAAATAATATCAATGCCGCCAGCCTGGGCGATTGCGTTTTTCACCTCTTCCACGTGTTTAATGTCACCCGCGACAGGGATTACGTTTAAATAAGGGAAATTTGATTTTAGCTCTGCCTCAAGTGTATAGAGGGCGAATTCCGAAAATTCAAAGAGCACTAATACCGATGGATTATAGCGCGCAATCTGGCGGCACAGTTCCGAGCCGATACTGCCGCCCGCCCCGGTGACCATTATCCTGTTGCCTTGAATATTATTACGAACAATCTTACGGTCAATTTTCTGCACATCGCGGTGCAGCAGGTCTTCAATGTTCACTTTTTTAAACATTGACACCGAGAGTTTGCCCAAAGTTAAATCGGAAAGAGATGGAATTTGTCTGAATTGACACTTTACCCCGGCTCGAAAGCAACTTTCAACAATCAGATTCATGTAACGCGGCTTGTTGAAAGGCGCCATAATCAAGATACTGCTAGCTTCCAACTTACCCGCAACATCACCGATATACCTGAGTTTACTATAGAAAACTGATACCCCATGAATTTTAGTTCCATTCATGTCCCGGCTATCTGTAATCACGCCGACAAACTTTCCCAGCGAAATCGTTTTGGACAAACGTAAAATTAAATCAGTATCATCAATATTGCCGACAATCAAGACCCGTTCCCAGCACCCGCTGCGCTGGTTAATATTCTTTCTGGAAATGTATTCACGAAAATATCTTACTATCAACCTGCCGCCGGCAAGCCATAGTGTCAATAAAATAAAATTCAATACAAAAGTTGACCTTGGAAAGCCATTTAGAGACAGGTTATGAAGCAGATAGACAAAAAACGCGAAAATGATACTGGCTGATAACGACGCATATATTGCGCGTAATAAATCATCAATACTGAAATAAGACCACAAGCCGGAATGCAATCTGAACAGCGCTAGAGCTAAAACCGTTATTACAACATATACAGGCATCGTCTTCAGCAGTGTAATCCATACGTCATGGGGCACTACAAAATCGAAGCGCAACAAAAATGCCAGCACATAGCAAACGGTTGCCCCGATAATGTGCCCGATCACAATTAATATCCGACGCAACAAAACGTGTTGTCGGATAAATAAATAAACCTCTAACAGCGAGTTCATAACTCTGCTTGTATTCATAATGCAAATTCCTTCCTGGATATTGGGCTCTTTAATGTAGAACCGACACTCTTGTCTGTTTATTTTTAAATCCTTCGCAGGCAGGATGCCTACGGTACATTTTTAAGACTTCGCAGGCAGGATGCCTACGGTACATTTTAAATCCTTCGCAGGCAGGATGCCTACGGTACATTTTAAATCCTTCGCAGGCAGGATGCCTACGTTATTATTACAGGCAACCTGCTGGTATCTGAATAATTGAGCGGGTAAGGCGACGAACTTCTGGTGCATTGCTGACCAATAAACCGTATGGACAGGATTCTTGCTCGATAAATGTATTGAGTGAACGCAAATCATCCAACCTGGAGCTGACGCCAAATTTGATTTCAACCGGAATGTACCGTCCAGTCGGGGAGGTGAGAATCAAATCCACTTCAGCGCCACCACGTGTCCGGTAATAGTTAAATGCCCATGGTACTGTCTCAATTGCCTGAAGTCCTTGAATGAGTTCTTCAATTAGAAATCCCTCAAACGCTGCGCCGGTTCCGCGCCTGGTATAAATTGATTCCAAACTGCGCACATTAATTAAATGATGCAATAACCCGCTGTCGCGCAGATAACCGCGTGGCATTTTGACGACAGAGCGACTTACGGTGCGTTCAAGGCTTGGCAGATTGCGCCAGATAAAGGTGCCTTCCGCAATATCCAGATAGTCGCGAATAGCAGATTCGCTAACATTGAGTGTCCGTCCGGATTCCGAACGATTGATGATTGTTCCAGAAAGTTCCGATAGCATGGTAACGAAACGGCGGTAGTTCTCAGCGTTCAAGCGGGGGAATAGACGGCGGATGTCACGTTGCACGTAAGTCTGCTCGTAGTTAGCCATCCATTGTGCTTGAAAGACGTCACTGTTCATCATTAGCGGTTCAGGGTACCCGCCTTTAAGAAAGTGTTCTAGCACCTGCGCAGTATTTAGCATTGGTGACAAACCGGCAAACGCATCAGGATGTTGCTCTTCCGGCAATGTATTGAGTATATTATACAGTTGAGGTAATGGAGTCTGGTAACGCTCATTCATTTTAAAGGTGCCGATTTCAATGATGGCAACCCGCCCAGCCAGGCTTTCTGAGATTCCAGTTCTTAGTTCAGGCGAACTGGAGCCCGTTAGAATGAAACGCCCTTTTCGCTGACGATCTTGATCAACTACGCCGCGAAGTTCTTTGAATAAGTCCATGGATAACTGCGCTTCGTCTATAATAATTGACGAAGGATTCTGCTGAAAAAAAAAGTCAAAATCGCGAGTGATAAAGTCGAAATCGCTTCCTTTTTCCAAATCAAAATAACGCCAGTCCGGTTTTAACATACGGGCTAGAGTGGTTTTCCCGCATTGACGCCCCCCCAAAAGGACAACAACAGGAAAATGCACAAGGCTTTGACTTATCTTATTTGCAATATTACGTTC
>CAYMSF010000262.1:0-3341 GCA_964392985.1 uncultured Victivallaceae bacterium
TACCTTACCTGGACACACGTTCAATGAGCGTAAAAACATTGACTTTCCCGTCGACCTTTTTAAGAGTTTGCCTTTTCTGTTCCATACGACTTGTCTCCTTTTTGAATTATCGGTTAAAATTAGTGGAATCTCTTGTTATCAGTTCAACATTTAAGATTTCAGAATGTTCTTCTGTATTGCCTGATTTTAATTTCTCCAGCAAAACCTTGACTGTCCGGGTTCCAATTTGCGACAAATGTTCTTCGACGCTGGTAATTGCCGGTCTGGAAAATTTACAGAGCGAAAGATTGCCATAGCCGACAACCGCAACATCTTCCGGAACTTTAATTCCTACCAGTTGCAGCGTATTTATTGCCGTCAGCGCCGAATAGTCCGACATACAGAAAAGCGCGGTTGCACCGGTTTCAGCAACCCATCTTTTCAGTTCATTCTGTTCAAATAAAATTGATTCTTCCGCATGTAGAACATTGGCGTCAGGAATGGCGATTCCCGCGGCTTCTGCCGCCGCGACAAATCCGGCTGTACGTTTAGCTGCCCATTCCGACTTACAATATCCGGCGGCGATTATAAAAGAACGATGGCCTTGCGCATAGAGGTGTTTGAAAGCCATACTGCCGCCCTGGGCATGATTGGACAATACCCTTATGCATTTATCGAAAGTAGAGCAATTGCCGGCGGCGATTGCCAGCGGTATTTCATGTCTCGCGATCTGCTGTTGCAATTGTGCGAAGAAATCACTGTCTGACAATCCGTAGGCTATCAAGCCGGCTAGTCGTTGGCCAATGCAAATTTTTGAAATATCCAGTGCGCTGCAACCCGGTTCCGTATAAATAACTTTGATAAAATAATCATTTTCGTATGCGCCGCGCATTATGCCGTCAAGCAGACGGGCGCAATGTTCACTGGAAGTATTCGGCACCAGAAAGCCGATGACATTAGTCTTGCCGGTGGAAACAGAACGGGCGATTTCGTTGCGCTGATAGCCGAGCAGGGAGACGGCGGCTCTGACGCGTTCGCTGGCAATATCGCTGATTCTGGTTTTCGCTTGTCCGGCCTTGCCGTTAAGAACATACGAAACCGTAGCGTGACTAACGCCTGCCTGTCTGGCTACATCTTTAATAGTTACCATAACTTTAAACCTGCTGCTGCGATCATTGTTAATTCATTTACACGTTTAAGTATATTATGATTTTACACGTTTAAGTGAGTTAAGTCAATACCCTTTTTGAAAAAATCAGCAAAAAATAATGAAAATAAATTTTAAAAGTTGACGAATATCAACAAAGATTGCGGCTCCAATAGTCTGACAAACAATCCCCGGCGCGAGGGGCTTTCCTGTTCTGCGATTGTAACGGGGGGATGCGACTGACCAACTACGGTATTCATCGTCTTGTAAGTATCTGCCGTAATAGCTGCCGATAACGAATAATGCCTTCATTTAACCGCGTTTTCTAATTACCTTCGCAGGGACTCCGACCGCTACTGAAAACGGCGGGATTTCATTCACTACAACCGACCCGGCGCCAATCACAGACCCTTCGCCGATGCTTCCTGCCGAACATACGACACAAACATGCATTCCCAGATAGCAATCACGACCAATAACTATTTTTCTTACAGTGCAAGGCTGCTTATAGATGATCTCACCCTTTTTTTCAAAAGTATGGGAAGCCGGTGTTATGGTGATATTTTGCGCAAGCAGCGAGTAATCCCCGATTTCCAGGCCGGCATGTCCGTGCAGGCAGCACCGTGCTCCAATATATACATTTTTGCCGATTTTGATATATGCTCCGCTGTTTGTTTCCGTATCCAGATATACTCCATTTTTCAAGCGGGCATTGTCATCGAGCTCGATACCTCTTTCCGAATGTGCAATCAGGATACAGTTATCACCAATATAAACATTATTTCCCAGAGAAATAAATTGCGGATTGACTATTCTGACGCCGGTTCCAATTTTGACATTCTCACCCATATGCCGCAGTTTGGATTTGTAGTATCCGGCTCTGGCATCCGCCGCCGCCGGCGTATCCATATTCATCACCACTGTCCGGTTGAATGCTTCACGTTCTTCAGCGCTCATGCTGCTGCAAAAATCAGTAAATAGAAACTGACTGTTCATATCATTCATTATTATTGAGCATTTCAAGTACCATGGGAACGGCTTTCCGCCAGTTTTGCGGCACCTCTTCGCTGATCATCAGGCAATGTCGTTTGTGTCCAGCAGCATTGATAACCCGATGCAGATTTTCTTTAAACTTTTCTGGCGACAGTTCATACCAGTTCAAATTGATATTCTGCCAGAGAAATTTATCCGGCCACGCTTTTCGCGCTTCGCATGTCAACATATCGCCTTCCGGCGGCTCGGTGAAAGAATCAATTCCATCAAAATCCAAAGCGGCAATATCCTGCGAAATTATTCTTGACTGTCCGTCATAATGCACTTGCAGCCGTTTGCCGGCCTTGCCCGTGATTTCAAGAATTTGCTTGTAGAGCGGAACTAAATGTTTCCTGTAATAAACCGGCCCCATCGTTTCGATAGACAAATTTTCCCATAGTTTGATCTGGCTTGCGGGCGTCTTGACAGCCTGCCGGAATTCTTCCAGTTTGATTGCAGTCATTGATTCAATCAAGTCGAATAATTCCGGTAATCCGGAAGCCAAATCCATAGAAAATTGCTCCAGACCAACCCAGTCAATTTGCAGCACCATCAACGGAGTACGTCCGGAACCGAGTCCGGCGATCTGACCGAGCGTAATTCCCCGGTCGCCGATAACGGCTTCAGATTTCAGGAACGGCTGGTCATCGGCTATTACCCGGACTCCTTCGAGCGCCCGATTCATGATCTTGTAATCATCAGGCGTCTTGATGAAATGCTCCTGCTTCCATTCGCCCAGATACCACTCGTGCAACTCACCTCTGTCGGTAATCAACCGAATGTCGCGGCGCATTTGTCCGGACTGTTCTGATTCCGCTCTGACAATCTCAAAATTCGGGTGTTCATGCTTAATGAGATTAGCGTGATTAATCTGACCAAGCCCGAGACAGAAAAGCATTTCCCAGTCCACCGCAGGCCGGTTTTTCACAAACCAGTCATAAACCGCGTAGACAGGACGATCAAAATTCTCTCCGGACAAAGCGGATTCAAATCTATTTCGTATATTCATCATATGTATTTTACTCACGTCAAAACTCATTGAACACTTTTGCGCTCTGCTTATTTTTAATTGATTCCCAGCAGGCGGCACAGACGGCAATGCATTTCGCTCCCTCGATTTCATTCACTGTAATCGGTTTGTCATCAAATATGGACGCTTCCATTTCCTGCACATACTTTAGCA
>CAYMSF010000263.1:0-3326 GCA_964392985.1 uncultured Victivallaceae bacterium
CTGCACGCATGAATCGCCAATCGCCTATTTTTGTCCTATTTCGCACAAGTCATTTGGGAACTATGGTTTGTTATTATCATTTTCACGTCTCCTATATTTTCAAGTTGATCTTTGTATGATTAATTTTGAAGGGATGCTTTCATGGCGCGGAGTACGGTTGCCACTGCGGATTGCTTCGATTGCCATCCGGCAGGCGGTACGACCAATTTTAAAGTCGTCAATTTTGCAGTAAGTAAATTCCGGCAGCAAATTGCGGAATGTTACGCCGGAGGCGAAACCGAAAGCGCCGAAGTTTCTGCCAGGAACAATATTCCTCTCCATGCAGTATTTGTATAGCAACGGCACCCCGTGTGTATAAATACAGAAAATCGCATCAGTCCGATTCTTCATATCCCAGTCGGAACTGTCAATGAATTTGCTCAGAACGTTAAAATCCTGTCCATCAGCGCGATATATCCAGGAGGGGTCAGCCTCAATACCATGTTTTATGGCGGCGGCACGCATTGTGCTAAGCTTGACAGCTTCCTGCTCATCCTCACCTGTGGTGCGCTGGGTATGTATGTCCAGTACACGGAGTTTGCGATAACCTCTTGCCGCCAGATGCGCAGCCATTAAATCAAATGTAGAGGCAAATTCTCTGGAAACAACTGAAATATTACCCGGGGAAGATACAGTTGGAGCAATCAAGACACAGTACTTGTTGTCATTAATAGCGGCTTGACGCAGTCCTGCCAACTGATCGCCTATAAAAATTGCTCCATCAAAATCTTCCATGCGACGGCTCTGACGGCGAATCGTAATTTCATTATCGGTGTCTTCAAAATGCTGAAACGAAATTTCAGTCTGTTGCTCTTTAGCCTCTGTTACCATGCCACGATAGACTTCAGAAACCACGCCCCAATTTTCCATGGAGCCAACCGCGTCCGGCGAAAGCGATGCTTCAGGAAACGGAAACATAATTCTGGCGGTAAGCAGTTCGTGATTTACGTCATCGCTGACAAACGTTCCTTTCGCAGGAATACGTTCAATATAACTCTGTCTTTCCAGCAAGTCCAAGGCTTCAATAACGGTGCCGCGACTGGTACCATATTTCTCAGCAAGCATTCTTTCACCGGGAAGGCGTTTGCCAGGCAGGAATACTCCAAGTTTAATCTCTTTAATCAGTCTTTCGCTCACTTGCACTGACAACGCGGTCTTACTTTCTTTGTCAATAACTTCAGGCATCAATCATTCCCTTATTTTACAACTGGCTTAATCTGGACTAGTCCAGTGATTATATTATAACAGAAACTTTGACATTTGTCAATAGGTAAAAATTAAAAAAGCAATTTTTATTTTTTTTGAAAGTTGACAAAGTAAACGCGCCCCCTCCAAAGTTATCAAATGCATTTAGTCTGACAAAGAGAGGGGGGCGCATTAACTCTGACAAAAAGCTCCCAGTGCGTTTAACTTGTCAATTGACAATTTTCTCCGTCTTCGCACTGGAAGGTTAATAAACTGGCTAGAATACGGATATTATCAGCACAATATTTCACGATACAACAGGAATGTCAATGAATCAAATTCGAAAGATGAAATAGACCAATCAGGATATTTAGACAAAATTAACTTGTGATAAAATAGGTTAAACAGAAAAGGTTATAGCCAGTTGATTTATCATCCGGATTGGCGGTATTTGCCCGGTGGAATCCCGGTATTCTTCTTGAACGATTGTGAAAAGGCATAAACGTCAGAAAATCCCAACCGGTCAGAGATATCCTTGATAGTGTATTCGGAATGCGATAACATGTTTTTCGCCGTGGAAATCTTTAACTCAATGGCATATTTCAAAGGGGAAATCCCGTAAGCTTCTTTGTATTTACGGCAAAGGTGTTCCGGCGACATAAAAAAGTGCCGGCCAAGGTCTTTTAAATTCAAATCATTGCTGAATTTTTTTTCAATAAAAAGTTTTACTCTGGCCATTACGTCGTCTTGTCTGGCAGAGTCTTTCGCCATATAAACTTCACTGAATAAAAACTCCAGCATACTCATTACAACTTTAAATGCCGGCAGCATGCTATCCTGCAGATTTTTCAGTTTACCGCCCAAATCTCTGAAATGTTTATCCAGTATTGCCATTCCTGCGTCATCCAGCAGCGTGACCGCCGGAATGTTCACGTTGTCAACTCCGGAATAATACCGCATCAACTCATTCCAGTTACCGCAGAAAACGCCTGCCACATTTCCGATGCTGAATGTAAGTTCGTGATAGACCGTAATGCCAGACTTCATTGCCTGGAATGAATGCGGTTCTCCGGGAGAAGTCGCCACCAGAGTTCCGGGTAATGTTTCCACTTCTTTGTCATTCAGCAAGATACCGTTCCGGTTATTGTCGTTGGGATAAAACACGAGATGAAACACGTTATGGGCATGTTGAACGGGAACTTTATGGGGGGAGTGCGATGGGAGTTCCCCAAGATGAAGCGTCTGAATCCGGAAAATGCAAAAACCTTCCGCACTGTTAATGCTCAACAGTTGCGAATCGGGTATTCCGGAACCTGCTCTTAAATATTCAAATTCTGCTGACATAATCAATATTTAACAAATTTATATCAATTTAAAACATTTATCTTTCTTGAGTAATATACTATATTAAATAATAAATAACAAATAATGAGGTTTACAAAATGAATTCTAAAGAAATAATTTATGCAAATCTGGAACATCGCAACCCGCCACGCCCCGGACTTACCTTCGACAATAATCGCATCAATGATATGGTCGGGGTCGGTGGTAGCACCCCGAAAGGCTATACGCCAAAAAGATGGATTGAAGGACAATATGAATATTACGATGATATGTGGGGCAATCTATGGGCACGCATGACCGATGGTTGCGCCGCCGGAGAAATTTGCAAACCGGCCATCGAAGACTGGGCGCAATTGAAAGACTACCAAATTCCGCAATATGATTTTGCGGAAACGGTCAACAGTTACCGCAATGGCTTCGCCAACATGGAAGACAAATTCAAAATGGCATGGATGCCTGGCTGGGTTTTCGCATCCTCGCGCTACTTGCGCAAAATGGAAATATATCTGATGGATATGCTGCTCTATCCGGAAGAACTCAAACAACTGCATGAAAAAACGGCAAGTGTTTTCGAAAAATTAATTCTGGCGGCGGGGGAAGCTAAAGCCGAGGGAATTTTCTTTTGTGAAGATATGGGCACCCAGAATGGACTGTTGTTCTCACCGGAACTGTGGCAGGAATATTTCGGCGATTTATATCGCAGGCTTTTCGATCTCGCACATGAATGCGGCCTGAAAGTATTCATGCACTCCTGCGGA
>CAYMSF010000264.1:0-3302 GCA_964392985.1 uncultured Victivallaceae bacterium
GCTTTATGCCTACTTTATTTTGATGCATCTGCACGGAAAGCCAGATAAAAGAGCTCCGTAAAATCTGCCTACCGCATTTGAACTAAAATTCACATTCCGTGCCCAATTATATTTACTGTTGTATGGCGTGGAACTCCAAAAGTTGGTGTACGCAATGGAATATTAGTGTTTAACATTTGATGTAGGTAGTACTCATTAACCTGTATGACACAGAATAATGTTGATTCGAGGTTTTCTATCATTTTGTTCATAAAATTGGCTTAAAGAATCAAAGATGAACATCTTGAGTTATTATTCCTATAAGGGTTGAATATTAAATCCGGGAAACCTGATTTAATATTTTTTATTACAAAATCTTGCTTGCTATTTTGCTAATATAGAGGGAATAAAGGCAATTATAAATTATTGGGATAAGTAGGAACAAACCAATGAGAAACCTATTTTTATTGATGCTAATATTTTCTAAATAAATTGGCACATACCTGAGTTGGATACTGGGTTTTATTAATTTCTACAATCTATCATTATGGTCCCACCACCACAAATATAAACATCCTTAACTGCATATACCGGTGAAATTGACCCCCTGTTTCCGTTTGAAATTGACCCCCCATTTGGTGATGCAAAATAGCATTGATTATTTAAGCAACTAGTCACATACAAATAAAGGGATTTTTATTCAATTTTAGGCCTTCCCTTTTTTCGTAATGAATCTCCTTTCAATTCTATCCGATGGGCATCATGTACCACCCTGTCTAAAATAGCATCTGCAATTGTTTCATCTCCGATAATTTCATACCAATTTGTAACTGGTACCTGGGTAGTAAATATCGTAGATTTTTTCCCATGCCTGTCTTCAATCAATTCCATTAATATCAGTCTTGATTGGTTGTCGAAGGGTTGAATTCCAAAATCATCAAGTATTATTAAGTCCGTTTTTTCGAGTCGACTTAGCTCTTTTATTGATGACCCATCAGCTTTTGCCATTTTTATCTGAGTAAATAATCGATTGGTGTTAGCGTAAAACACTTTATATCCAGCCAAACAAGCTTGGTTTCCTAAAGCCGAACCCAAAAAACTCTTGCCAGTTCCAGTGCTTCCGGTTATGATTATATTCTCTGCTTTTTCTATGTAATCACAATTCATCAACCTGTTTATTTGATTCCTGTCTATTCCTCTTTCTTCTGTAAAGGATATTTGCTCAAAGCTTGTTTTATAGCGGAACCTGGCATTTCTTAGCGATCTTTCTACCATACGGTTCTGTCGATCATCCCATTCCTGTTCGACCAACATTGATAATAATTCATCCGTTGTGAGTGTTGAAAGGCTTTGAGTCTCTAAGGCTGTCTTAAAGCCTCGGTACATTCCAGTGAGCTTCATTTTTCTCATCTGTTCAAGTGTTACTTCATTTTTCATGTTTGTTTTTAATTATAGTAGGCTTTGCCTCTAATGTTTTTATGTTTTGGTGTTTTTGTTTTTTCGGATAGTGTTTCATCTTCTAAGGAATAGTTATCCAATCCCTTTTTTAAAATATTTACGATAGTGTGGTAATTGTAAACTCCATATTCCATACCTCTTTTACAGGCATTTGATAATCTTATGGGATCTACACCAGGCGATAGGTTTAGGATTCCTTGACATATTAAAAATGATTGCTCAGGGTGATCATGGTTGTCGAACACAACTTTGAGGTAGGCGCCAACTTCAGGAGAGATGGACAATCCTTTTGTTAAATAGTATTCTTCAGTCCTGCCTCCAATGAACTGGTGGGTGCTGGCCAAATGATCCATGGTAGTCGTAAAGGCATTTCTCCTGTAACTTCTCGGGTGATTGGCTAGCATTGTGTACTGGTGGAATATTTCAACAACAGAAGAGTTGTAAAGGACTTTCACCTTTTTTCCAACATACTCATAGGGTACACTATAAAAATTCTTGTCAACAGAGAGTTTGATATGACCATTGTTATAAACCGTGCAAATTTTCATTTCCCTTATTTCATAAGGCAATTCTGGAAGCGGAATCATTTCCGACCTTTCTTCCTGTTCAAACCGAACCCTGCGGCTCTCCTCCTTATTCAAAGGAGCATTGTTATATAATTCGAGAAGTTCAAGGATTGCCGCATTTAATTCTTCCAGACTAAAAAATATTTGATCTCTAAGGCCAACATAGATTTTCTGATAAGTTAACTTTACTGCTCCTTCAACCAGCGCCTTATCTTTGGGCTTATAAACCCTTGCAGGTATTACAACTGTGCCATAGTGCTCGCAAAAGGTCTCAAAAAGTGGATTTAATTGAGGCTCGTACTTATTTGTTTTGATTACTGCTGCCTTAAGATTATCCGGTACAATCGCCCTTGTTACTCCTTCAAAATATTCAAAAGCCAATTTACAACCCAAAATAAAATCCTCAGTCTTCTGACTTCTTACAGCGCAAACAAAGGTTAATTGACTACAACCCAATATGGCAACAAATACTTCAACAGGTATTAATTCACCAGTAAGAATGTCTACAATCTTGAGTTTATCACCGCAATAATCAACATAAATCTTATCTCCTGCCTTGTGATCAATATGCATAGAGGTTTCTTTTGTCTTTAGGTAACTCCTTAAATAGAATGAAAACTGAGACGATTGATACCCTTGAGGATGATTTAGTTTATACCGACTCCATTGCTCAAAAATGGTCATACCTTTCTTTCTCAATGCCTTTACAATTTCAGGCAGAAGGCTTTGTAGCATTGTGTATTTAGGATCCAGAATCTGACTACTCTCTTCTGAACGTTTTGTGAAAATATTGAATAACGTTTGGTTATCCATATTCTGAATTTCATTCCAGGGAACTCCAAAGGTCTTGAACCTCTGGATGTAGTCTTTAACAGTGTTTCTCGAAGTGTGGGTAATTTTGCTGATAGCCTTGCTACCATGACCTTCTGTGTAATGTTGAATAATTTGTTTAATTTTGAACATGTTGATTCGATTATTAGACATGAATGTTGCCATTTGGGCAAACAAAGACAGTGACTATAATCGCTTAAACAACCATGCTATTTTAGGGGGTCATTTTGCGCCGGTAAGAGGGGGTCAATTTACTCCGGAAAAGAGGGGGTCAGTTTGCGCCGGTAAGAGGGGGTCAATATGTCCGGAATTTCCACTTATATCATAAAACAGGTTATGCCTCGATTAATAAAACAGGGGTTATAAGTTATTCGTTAGACAAAGATTAAAAAGTCAAATATCCCAAAAGTTCCACTATAGTTCCACTAAAAGACACAAAAAAGCCCTGAATAACTTAATATTCAAGGC
>CAYMSF010000265.1:0-3277 GCA_964392985.1 uncultured Victivallaceae bacterium
GTGACAAACCACCTCATTATCAGATACTTGCAATAATAAATTATTCAAATCTGACCCTAGTATTCCAAAATCTGTGCAATCTTTACTATCTTTTAGAATGCTGCTCAGTATTAAATTAATCTTACGGCGACTGTTGCGTGAGGTGGAACCAACATGATGCCCACATCGAGTGGAACCCATCTCGTACGGTATTCACTTCCGGATTCCGGCATTACTACTGCGGCTTGACGGTGTTGCCCTTAACCGGTGAATAGTTCTCTTTGGATTCGGTTGAGCCGACATGTGACACATTCACCCGTTCAAAAATGCACTTTATTCCAGTACCATTCTGAATAATTGGCGTATTCTGCAGATGATAATGGATATGAGCCTCGGAGGAGTTGCCGGAATTTCCGCACAGACTGGGGCGTTGATGGTGATGTAGTGGTAATCATTTAAAGGGTGGCGGCAATGCGAAGGCCAGGCAGAAGGATTGGCAGGATTGTCAGATCATGGTAGCGGAATACGTGCATCGTCCACTACACAGATAACATAGTTTACTTTTTTACCCGTCTGCGGTATCGCCGTACAGCACGTTTAAGTGTGAACCAGCACAGTCATGCCATCACGCCAGTGGCATGACTCCACTTAAACGCAAACATTGCCTGTCTCCTTCCTTATTAGTGATTAATAAAAAGGCGTAACCATTGCCTGGATTTTTCAAGTAAATATTATCCTACTGGAAATATACCCGTAACGGAAATCATTGTTGAGACATGCCTGTCAGTTCGATAAAAACAAAATTAGAACATTGTTGGGATACGGTTGATTTATCCGGTGGATTCTGCGAGTTTCTGGTCAATCGTGGCAGAGAAGCCGCGCTCCATGCGAATAATGCTGTAAACGGCAGCAATCAAGGCAAAACAGACAATTATAAATGCAAGGGTAAAAATCACAACATCAAGTTGTTCATTCAATCGGCTGCTCACCGTAGCTTCAAATACCCAAATCCCGACAGCCGCCAGAAATTTTGTTCCGGCAATAATAAGCACACCATGATGAGGTATTCCATTCCGTGGAGTTTCATTGCGACGGACGCGTTCAATGTCCCGCCGGATTCCCCTTGCGACGAAAGCCCAGCAAAGCCATGCCAGAATCGATAAGGGCAGCAAGACAAATGCCAGCCACCAGAATGCTGTCATTGCGCCTTTCAGGTGCATCCAGCAAGTGAAGAAAATTACCCCGGTCACTGTCAATGTCATGATTGCGGTAAAAATATTCAAGGCAATGTTGAGCCAGCGGGAACTGGGGCCGATGGTTGTCACGATGGGCATTTCCTCTTTTCCGCTTTTTGCCCATGGTGCGGGGGGATGGAAGTTGGCATCTCCACCCATCCGGTGCCATGTCCGGTAAGCATATATTATGCAAATCGTTGCCGGTATCCCAAAAACCAGCTGCCATACCCAGAGAAAACGGTACTCAAAATTAGGCTGAATAAAAAAGCGACCCAGTAAATCTATAAATGCCCCGCCCAGAATGACCGCGCCCGCGGAAACCAGAGTGGTAAGCAGTCCCTGCGCCGAGCAGAATTGACCGAAACGGGATTTAGGAAAGACCCTCATATACAGGGGCATTCCGGCAGCACTTCCTATCGCGCCCTGAAATTGAGAAATGATAATCCAGGCGGAGAAGAGATAAAAGATTATTTGAGTTGGAAGAGAGACAAATATCCATACCCATGGCATAAAAGTATGGATGATACCGAATATCGCCGCATACGCAGATACCCGGAGAGGATGCCAGCGGTCAATAAATGTTGCGGTAACAGCAATCGCCAGCAACGTGGATATCTGCCCCCATGCGCCCATTTTGCCCAGTTGCTCCATTGAAAGCCCCATGCAGTCCTTGGTGAAAAATATGCCGAACATATTAACGGCAGCACCCAGGGCGCCGAATACTGTAAAGCCGAATATGGCAAGATAGAACTTCTGGCTGAATGACTCTTTCAAGAAAATTTTTACGGCTTCCACCGAACCATTTGCCTTGCCCATTTCTGTTTCTATTGGCGGGTATTTGCCTTCCTTGACGAATAGACACATGGCGCCCAGGCCGATAAAGTAGAGTACTGCCGCGCCAAGAAGAACTTCGCGCATATTGGATTCCAGATATTTGAAAACGAACCAGTTGTATGTCAAACCGGCCAGCGCAGAAAAAATCCTGAACATTCCCCAGAATCTGCCAATAAACTGCGGCGGAATCACATCGTTAAAGACAAGATAAAACGCTGAATTGGTGAACGCGCCGAAAAACATATAGACCAGATAGAGCAAAGCAATCACCGCAATTGTCAACGTTGCCGGTGCAATGCTGTGAAAAATCAAGATGTGTGTTCCCAGCCATGCGCTGATACTCTCAGAGAAAGCCAGCGTTATAAGACTTGCCGACAGAAACGGTAGAGCCAAGGCGATAAATGGAATACGCCGGCCCCATTTACTACGGCATCGGTCGCTTTTGACGCTGATCCATGGATGGAGGGGGAGCAGCAGGACGGGCATTGTCTGCATAATGGCTGCCATCAGCCAGTTTTCCGTGCCCAGCGATTTGAGTTTCAGCGGAAGCGCCACAGGTAGAACGTTCTGCACTAAATTAAAACAGAAATCCCCCCAGAGAAGTGAGGAGAAAAGAATTACCAGCCCGAATTTAGTATAAGTGAGAGTCCCGCAATGGAATTTTTTTTCGCTTTGAGTTGCCAGGGTGGTGCCATGTTTTACTTGAGAAGAGAAACTCATTACCGTCCACCCACTGTTATTTTCCAGAAATGTCGTTATTTCAAAACTGATATTGGCACGTTTGCGTCACGCAATAGCAAGACTGGTCAGGATTAAAATCGCGTATCTCTTCTCCCGGAAGGCTCTTTGACCGGCTATCCAAGGCAACAAAACCTTTTCCAGTGTTAGTGGCAACCGGACAAAAGATAACGACAGGCTGCCTGATACCAATCAAAGAATCGATCAGTCCATATCAGAAAAGAAGAAGAGAATGATTTAAGTCAGCAACTCATTCCTGACTCAAGATTCTGTATTCCTGCAAAACGCGATTTCCCAATTGGATTATTTAACTTCTTCCAGTTTCACATCTTTAAATGAGACGCTTATCGCGGAATCAGAATTTTCAGGATAGAAAGCGACAAAAAACTTTACTTTCTGCACACCAGGCCACCAGTTAACGGTCAAATTCAAGTTATCAATGAGCTCTGCCGGTTTGACCAGACCTTTTACTTCTGTCCATTCTGACGAAA
>CAYMSF010000266.1:0-3264 GCA_964392985.1 uncultured Victivallaceae bacterium
AACAATATACACGGCTTATTGAATTGTTCAAGTTATTATGTAACGCACCCTAAGCAATGTCCTCAATGTGGGGAGAATTGTTATAAGAAATACATTCATGTTGCTTCTATTGAATGTTGGAAATGCATAAACAAATGAAATTAGCCGCATTCCGCTCTGGGAATTCTTGGAATGGAGCTCGTGATTTCTCTGAGAAGGATTGTGCCGTGGCAAAAGAACTTGGCGCAATAGTAAATCAAATACATAGCAAAACATATTTAGCAAGTTGTTGCCCTTGCGGAGCATTTTCAGGAGATTTCTTTCTACATGATTATTTTTATGACCTAGAGCAGCAAGAGGACAATAAGGTTTTTACTGGTTATTACTGTATAGATTGTGACCGTCATTTTGAATAAAATATTACGAATATCAACGAAAGTTAAAGTGGCATATTATCAGGGATGGGCAGGTAGCTTAGTTAGAAAATACCTTTCTATAGATTAACCAGTTTTAATCTTTTTGTTTTTTTTCTCTTTTTCGGCAGTAAACAAATCAGCCGTATATTTTTCATATAACTCAAATAGAAATTCCATACGTTTTGCTTCGGAGATAAATGGTTGCGGTCTGTATGCCACGTCAACTGCCTTGTCTAATTCCTGATGTGCTTTTACTAACGATGGAGGCATTGTTATAGGGTCGTATAAGCCAGCTAAAGAATTGTCTGGAAATTCTGCCCTTGCGTCTAATACTTTTTTAGCTGCTGCTTCTATGGTTTGGATTTGTTTATCAGTTAGGTTGTCTGGAAAGGGGAAGTTATTGTAAACTATTTCATTTGAATATCTGAAATCGCTTTTAATTCTGCCACAGACTGATTTTACCCATGCCATGTGCATTACAGAATGCAAAATGCCAAAATGGTATAAGGATGCGTTATCAATAGCTAAACAACTATCACTCACAATAAAATCCGGAGTAAGAAATCCAAGAGGAATATACTTTCTATTTTCTGACGAGTGTCTTGGTATGAGAATATATTCAGATAGTGGTTGGCGAATTTCTCCGAATAAAGTTGGAAACTCAGCAAGTTTTTTAGTTGCTTCTCTTGTACTCTCTGTTCTTAGTTTTTTAACGGCAATAATTCGTTGTGTTACTTCTCTAAATTTTTTGAGTTCGTCCGGGTCGGCATTTTCTAGCCATAGACACCAACGGTTTTCACCATTTAGAAACTCATGAGCACTTATTAAACGTTTAAAGAGTTTATTCGCACTAGGCTCATTTTTTAAAAAATTGTGTTTCTCTTCATCGGTAAAAAGAAAATTACCGCCATCGTTTGGCATACTACCAAAGGAGATTACGGGAATTTTAGATATTGGACTTCTCCTCTTAGTTATAATTATATCTTTGGCATCTACCAAATATGGATTTATATTTTTTACCTTTATTTCGTGAGCTTCGCCTTTTATGTTCTCGTATTCAAAAATAGTTTTGTTGGAACTATCAAAATTTGCAAACCCAATAATTACACAATAAACGGCAGCATTGCCTTTGGCTTCATTGCTCCATTTAAAAGTACGGTGAGCAAAATGAATTTTAATATTGTATTTGTTCAATAATTGCCCCCAGAGAATGCTTGTTTGCTCTCCCTGAACAATTGAATTTGTAGAAACAAAAGCGACTGTAATTTTAGTGTTCTGAATATATTTTGCAGCCTTAATGTACCAGCCTGTAACATAATCAAGGACTCCAGTTCCTCCTGCGTTATCGAATTGCTTCACGATTTCATCTCGTTGATTTTGCTTCATTAGTTTTGAGCCAATGAAAGGCGGATTACCCAAAATAAACGACAATTCGCTTTTTGAAACTATATTTTCCCAGTCTGTCTGTAATGCGTCTCCATGAACAATTTTTGCCGCTTTCTGCAATGGTAGTCTTACAAAATACTGTCCAAACTCATTACTAATTGCCATATTCATTTGATGGTCTATTAACCACATCGCTACTTCTGCAATTCGTGCTGGGAATTCTTCGTATTCAATTCCATACATCATATCAACATCAAGCCATATAATGTCTCTAACGTCTAAGAATCCTTGTCCTGTCTTATGTAACGAACGTAAAATTTCAATTTCCAATAAGCGTAATTCCCTGTATGTTATGACAAGGAAGTTTCCGCAACCGCAAGCAGGGTCAAGGAATTTTAGGGTACTTATTTTTTTATGAAATTCTGGAAGCCTGTTTTTATTGCCTTTTATAGATTCAAATTCTGTCCAAAGGTCATCAAGAAATAAAGGCTTAATTAGTTTTAAAATATTCTTTTCGCTGGTATAATGTGCGCCAAGATTTCTGCGTTCTATTGGATTCATTACGCTTTGAAACATTGCCCCAAATATGGCAGGAGATATTTTGCTCCAGTCAATATAGCAACAATCCAATAAAGCTTGTCGCATTTTTGCGTCAAAACTTGCCGTAGGTAAAACTTCTTCAAATAGCTTTCCGTTTACATAAGGAAAGTCTGCAAGCTGTTCGTCAAGATTTTTGAACCGTTTTTCTTTTGGAGTATTCAGAACCTGAAAGAGTTCCTGGAGTTTTGATGCAAGGTCGCTACCATCTTCACTGGTGCGTTGTTCAAGATAATCCTGAAACTGTTGCTTGTTGAAAATCGTTGTGTCTTCAGCAAACAGGCAAAATAAAAGTCTAACTAAATATACTTCCAGCGGATGTCCGTCATAGCCAATTTCTTTAAGTCGGTCGTGCAATTTTCCCATTGACTCTGCTGCTTTAATATTTGCAGGGTCTTGTTCTTTGTAGATTTTTTTCTGATAACCTAAAATGTAGCCGAAATGTTGAACATTATTTACCAGTTCATTCAGTTTGAATTCAACTTTTATATCTTCTTCTAGGTCGTAAAGCTTAAAGTTTTCAAAGTCAGAAACAAGAATGTACTTTGGTAACTCATGTTGTTTAAGTCTGGGCAAATAGTCAATTGCTTGCTGGTAGGCTTTATCGAGGTTTTTACCTCGGCTTTTCATCTCAATTAAAATCGTTCCCTTCCATAGCAAGTCAACGTAACCATCGCCATCATCAAGTTTCTTTACTTTATGTTCGAAGGTGGTCACTCTTCGATTGCTTATTCCGAAAACCTCGAAAAACTTAACCAAAAATGGTTTTGCTTCTGCATCTTCGTTACAAGCATCTGCCCATTCTTTAGAAAAGTTTACAGCCCGGTCTTTTATTTCATTCCAACTTAATGCCATGATTAACTACATACGCTAGGGATTATGATTT
>CAYMSF010000267.1:0-3216 GCA_964392985.1 uncultured Victivallaceae bacterium
CGCTTTGAGTTTGATTGTTATTCAGGATATCGTCGAACGCGGTAACACTCAGGATGAAACTGTTCAAAACGATATCTGGATCTTTAAGGTCGGCTTCCAGTTGTTTGATTTCCTTGTAAAGATTGAGCTTGGGACTGTCAAGGTCAAGCTGCCGGATGCCCTTGGGATCAATAAAGGTTAAATATTGCTTTGCTCCAACGACCAGCCAGAGCATGAAGTCGGGATAAAAGTTACCGGCAAGAGCGAATCCCACCCCTTTATCCTTGCTTGACGCATTGCGCATCAAATAAAGGTCTTTACCGGCAAACATTTTTTCGCCAGCCGGACTCTGATAGAAGCTCATCAAGTCCCGCACAAATTGATATTCGCTGTCGGCTCCAATCCCCAGCGGACGCATTTTTAAAGGCACTTTCCTGGGATCGGTTATGTGCATTAGCGGATAATACAAATGCCGGTCAAAGCAGATTGCCACCATGTGGTTGACATCCCAGCGGCTTATTTCCCCGATTTCCTTCTTTTCAACCAGTTCTTTAAGTTTGTTCAGACGCTCAAAGTAAATACGCCCTTCGTCAGTTTCATCAATTTCAAATTTATACGATTCAATGAAATTCGGATCGTCTTCAGTCAGCGTAACATATTCGAGGAACTGGCTTTCATAGGCATTCTGCAATGTCTCATAGAACTTGCCGGTATAACCAAGTAAAAGTTCCAGTAATACCGCTTCAAAACGTTCTATGTCGGAAAAGTTTTTAAATTCAAACTCATCCGGCGGCGCGAGTAAAGTATACCAATCATCTTTGGCTTGACAAAAATCCATCATCCGCTGTTTATCCAGCCGGAGGTTGTAAAAACTATGCTGAGCTTTGAATTCCAGCAGAACACGATAAAGTTTATCCCAGTCAAAGAAATGAAAATACTGCCGTTTCAGTTTGGCGTGTTTCTTATCATCATAATCAATATTGATCTTAGATTCATTGCTTCTCAATGCTTCCAGCTTCGGATACAAATCAAGCTTGAAATGCGCCGGCTTGATTTTTCCGGCATAAGCTTTGGGAATTTCAAATAATGTCACCGGCGTAGTGCGCTTAAAACCTTGAATCTGATTGTTCTTATAGCCGTCCTTGAGCCGCAGGGTCTTCAGTTTGCCGTTACCCGCATTGCGCTGTGTCGCGAATTCCACCTCCAGCATTTCGTCGCTGGGAGTAATTCCTTCTTCGCGCAGATAATCCTTGAACTGCGCCATGTAATCTGCCCGGATGCCGAAGATGTTCAGCGTTTCCAGCAGCGGCAGAAAACAACCTTCCGGACGTTCATGCGGATGACTCCGCTGTAGCGAGTAACCTTTGCCCTTGAGACGCACACCGCGCCCGAAAAGCTGGATGATCTGGGTGCCTTCGCCGCGTCCCATGTTCATCAGCCCCATGGTGGAAACCCGCCATGAACTCCAGCCTTCTGTAAACTTTCTGGAACCAATCAGAATGTTTACTTTTGAGTCGCGCTTGTTGATCAAGTCAAAGAACGATTCCCCGAAGGAGTCTTCCGGTTCGGTATCGAAAAGAGCTATTGATCCGGCGTCTTCGGCGCAAAGTTTGGCGAATTTATCCGCAGCCCCGATGTTTATTACCCCGAATGGAGCATTTGAGCCAAGCTGCATGGCAAGCTCGCCGCTGCCGTTTTTCAGTACCAGCAGCTTCATCCGCTGGCGGGACTCGCTGTTAAAGAGCGTCCGCATAATATCGTCAAATATTTCATTTTCATTACGACCGGAGATTGGAACAAAACGCTTGCCGAACACATTGTGCCCATTGGTATCGAGCAGCAGGGCTTCATCATGCTTCAGTTCACTGATACAACTGATAGATTCCTCCGCATTATTGACGAAACGGGCCAAAAACTTGAGAATAGTCAAGATATCCGAATCATCATCCTGAACTTTGTTGCCGACAAAGATCCATAACGGTTGCTCAATGTTAAACCCGGCAATCTTCTCCTGATGCGTCCGGTAGAGATACTGCTGCTGATAAAAACTCAGCAGACACGCGGTCAGATAACGGTGATTAACCTCGCTGTCATTATCATCCTTGAGATTCAAAATCAGGGATTCTTTGCCATAGCCGTCTTCATAGAAAAACTTGTACGAGTAGTCGAATAACACACACTTGGCGTAGCTTTCCTTTACAGATTTGCGGCGCAACTCAAACATATCGTCTTCTTTAATAACAACAGCGGCAATGTCCGTCCTGGAAGGCTTGGCAACAGTACGTTTGGCGATTTCGCGCTGTAATTCCGCCTTGAGCGCTTCCACATTTTTGCCGCCGGCGACCGCCTGGCCGAAAGTTGCGGAATATTCAATGGAGAAACCGTCTTTGCAGAGAACCTCGCGCCGCTTAAGCCATTCGCCGTCTCCGCCGCCGGAAGTCCCGCGATGCCCCTCGTCAACCAGCACCAGGTTGTTGCCCTCGAATGATTCCACCGCAAAGGTTTTATCGCCTTTATCATCGGCAAGCTTGTTGATGTCAATGATTTCAACATCCTGACCGCCCTGGTGAAAGAGATCTCCGGAGTCGGTGAACAATCTGCCTTTCAGGCTGGACAGTTCCAGTTCCCGGAGATGCTGCCGCGATAAGCCCTCGTTTGGCGTCAGTAGAATGATCTTGTCAATCCTGCCCTTGTGATAATGCTTGTATTGCAGAATATTGACGTGCAGCAGCAGCGTCTTCCCCGAACCGGTGGCGTTCCAGAACGCAATCTTGTTGAGTTCATCAAGCGTGTACGGCTGAAATCGCTCAAGCGCATCCCGGTTTTCATTGAATTCCTCCAGCGCTCTGTTCAGTTCCGCCAATAGCGCTTGCGGACGGTTGCAGTACCAGTCAAGATAGAGCTCGGTAAAAAGCAGTGACAAATACTGAAAATACTTCATATTCATGACGGTATCTTCGGCAATATTGCGCTTTTCTGTAATCGCATTCCAGTAACGGATGATATTCAGGTCATATCGCCGCAAATCCGTTTCCGGCAGCCGGTTGACATTGAAAAGATAGTCGGTCAGCGCATGGAAATATTTAGTCTGTCCGGTATCGGAGTCAATTCCTTCCAGGCGCGGATCGCGCAGCTTTTCCTGAAGCCGGGCAAAACCCGTCCCATGAAAAAAACTCAGCATCCAGTGATTCAACACCAGCAGACTGTGAAAACTCTCTTTTACTTTCTTCGCCATTA
>CAYMSF010000268.1:0-3213 GCA_964392985.1 uncultured Victivallaceae bacterium
AGTACAACTGTTTTTACAAAAGATACAACCACAACAAATTGCTTTTAACCCTTTCCGGCAATATAATCATTAATGAACAAAGTCCTCATCTGGACAAAAAGAGAAAAAGGTAATATCATGAATAAGTTTGTCCTTTCACTGTTTCTCCTATTAGCCTTGTCAGGAATATCGTCCGCCGTTGATTTAGTCAAAGACGGTAAGCCGGTTGCCGAAATCGTAATTGCCGAATCGGCAAATCCCGGCGTCAAAACCGCGGCGAATGAACTGCAAAGCAATCTGGAGAAAATATCCGGCGCAAAGCTGCCTATCGTCAGCAAAGTTTCCCCCGGCGTCAACAATCAAGTTTACGTCGGCGAGAGCGACTATACGCGCAAACTGGGTGTCAAGCTTGATGACGTCAAATATGACGGATTCAAAATTATCGCCGATAAAAATTATGTGGTTCTCGCCGGCAAAGAGATTCAAAATGAAAAAAATTCATTCTCAAAATTCAAAGATGTTGCCAGTAAGGAGCGACAGAAAGTATGGGAAGAATATACCGGACACAAATGGAGATTTCCGCCAATTATAGATCATCAGGACGGCAACAAGGAATGCGGCTTTCATTTGGGGGATGGAACCGGGACGCTGTATGCGGTTTACGAATTGCTGCAACAACTCGGCTTTCGCTGGTATATGCCGGTCATGGAACTGGGCATCGTTATCCCGCAAAGTAAAAACATCACTATTAACGACCAGAACTTCAAGCGTGAGCCTGAATTTTCACAGCGAATGTCCTCAGATCCTCGTATAGGAAGAAATAAAGATGAGTTTCTATGGTATAAATCCATGGGGGTTGGAACCTCTCGCGTCATGCCTGTTTATCACAGTCTCAGCGGTCCGTTGCTGCACCGGAGCACAAAGGACAGGAACGATCAACCCGATGAATATTTTGGAGTGGTGAATGGCAAGATCGACTATAACATACCCAAATTGACCAGTGAAAAGTTGCGGGCGGATTTTCTCAAATACATCGAATTTGTAGATAAGGCCTTCCCCGGAATCGAATACGCCTGCATCGGTCAACCCGACGGCTGGTCAAACATGGACAGCGCCGATGCCGCCGCCGGCTGGGACAAACAAGCGGAGCGCGGACAGTTCGGACGTTTCAGTAACTACACGTGGGATTTCATTCTTGATATCCGTAAACGTTATATGCAAAAATATCCGGACAAAAAGTTTACCGTTTTCGCTTATGCCTACACCCATCGCCCCCCCACTAATGTAGATAAAATTCCGGAGAATATCACCGTCGGCTTTTGTCAAAGCAGTCAATTCTGGATGCTGCCGAACGAGGAATTGCGTGACCGTGATGAATGGCTGAAAAAACTAAGCAACAAAGATCAACTGTTGATCTGGGAATATTACCTGCAACATGCGCCGATGCGCAATTTTCCGCCGGCGCCGGTGATCTTCACTAAATTAATGCAGCAGAATTTTAAAGGACTTTATGATTATTGTGCGGGATTCACGCTGGAAGTTGCCTGGGCAACACCGAAGGAACGGGAACTCAACAATCTGGGAACACGCTATCCCGGACTTTCTCATCTGATGCTTTATCTGCACAATCGTCTCTGCTGGGACCGTAATCTTGACCTGCAAGCAGTTCTTGATGAATATTACAAACTTTTCTTCGGCCCGGCGGCGGCGGAAATGAAAGAGTTCTATGAATTTGCTGAATCCGTATGGATGCGGCCTGAGCCGCGCCAGATTACTGCGGCCGGCGGCTTCATGAAACAGGCGGATGTGGATAAATATTTTGAAATTCTGAAACGCGCCCGGGCGAAGGCCGGTGACACCATCTATGGCAAGCGCATTGACTTGATAGCGACCGAAATGGCGCCGTTGAAAATCCTGTTCGACAATCTGAAACGCAGTGGACCGCAGATACAGGCGTTTGTCGCAGATGAACCGCCCAAAATAGACGGAGACCTCAATAAACCGTTCTGGCAGGCCATGAACAACAGCAAATACAGTTTCTACAAACTGCGCGACATGATTACCGGCAAGGACCCCAAACATGTAAGTACATCGGTCTCATTCCGCTGGCTGCCGGACAACTCTGCGCTGATTGTCGGCATTGAATGTATGGAACCGAAAATGGACAAATTACGGGAAAACTGCAAAATCAGGGATTCAGCCGGCATCTATTCCGACGACTTCGTTGAAGTTCGTCTGGAAACGCCCCAGGGAATACGCCCCAAGATTGTTGTCAATCCGGCAGGAGCCGTTTTAGATGAATGCATCTTCGCGAAAGTAGCAGACCTCCCCGAATTCTACACGGTTAAAGATGTGGCGGTAAAAAAATATCCTGACCGCTGGACTGTGGAAATGAAAATTGACGCCAAAACGCTCGCCGGCGAGCGCCCGACAAAAACATATCCATGGGGCGTCAATATCTGCCGCCAGCGCATGGCCGAGGAAAAACCTGAATTTTACATGCTCTCGCCAAGCGGAACGAATTTTAAGGACATGAAAAGCATGGGAAATTTATTTCTCCGTAAATAAGGAATTATAATAAAGATCATAGCTTGAGCGATTGGACAAGACTTTATAGTAAAATATACAACTATTATCAATAAAGATACAACCGGCGGCAGTTGTTTTTAATTACAGTTCACAGTATAATCATAAATACAGGCTAAGTATTTATAAAACAGCGATAAGGAACTATAGACATGAAAAAATTTACTTTGATTGAACTCCTGGTTACGATAGCAATCATCGCGATCCTTGCCGCAATGCTGTTGCCCGCGTTAAACAAATCCCGCATGACCGCCCGCAAGTCAAAGTGTGCCGGCAATCTGAAGCAGATTGGACTTGCCAATCAAATGTACTTTGGCGATACCGGCTGCCACGCTACATATTGGACCGGCAGCTGGGGCTGGCCTAATCATGCGTTGAGCGCTTATCTGCCGGATGTCAATGGCAATTACTTTGGCGTTATCCGTAAAAGCGGCACAGCTATAGGCGGCCTGGTTAAGTCTTTACGCAGTAACTATGCCTGTCCGGAGGTTGCGGACGGGGATACAGACCGGTATACTATTGGAATAAATACAGCTTGTTTTGGCGCTTCAGATACCTTGACTGATCCTGCAAGAGCAGCAAATCTGGCCCGCTGGCTGCAAAGTAAAAGAATAAAAAATCCGTCACAGATTTGCCATTTTGGAGATA
>CAYMSF010000269.1:0-3211 GCA_964392985.1 uncultured Victivallaceae bacterium
ATGTAAAATGTTCAACAACGGGCATGGTCGCTGTACCGTCGCCCGCATTGAGACCCTGGTGTAAAAATAATACAGTGTAAGGATTATCGCCGACTTAATTTTATTTAACACAGCATTTTTACAAAACAGTGGAGAAATTTCAATTTTCCGCCCTTTATAGTCAGTGTAGGAAGATCACTAAATATTATAATGAGTGGGTGAGTTATTGCGTTTTGTAATTTTTCATGAGGAGAAAGTCATCCGCGGTTGCTTGACAATCGAGGAGAGAAAGCGTAAAAGTAAACAGAATTGATGCCGGGTGGCAATCTGGTTTATTATAAGGAATGCCACCCGGTGACACGGGAAACAAATTAAAAAGTCAGTTAATGAAAACTCAATGAAAGGAGGCGCTATGGACAAGTTATTAAGTGTTTTGAAAGATCAACAGATTTGTTATTATCCGTCAGCTGGTAAAGATTATCGGGACATGATTTGCATTAGAAAGGAAAATTTAGAACCTGAGTATCGAAAAAAATATATTCAGGCAAGTTTGTTTTTGCACGTTGATTGTAATCCGCAGGAAAGCAATTTAACCTTTGAGCCCGGGCAAGTTTTACATGATGACACCAAGGGCAAAATCACGGTAAAAACAGTGCAGCAAGTTACGACATTGAATTTGCCATTAAGTAACGAGACCGGAGACACCCCGGAAGAGTCCGCAGATTATGGTAAATGTTTTCTCATGGACGTTGACGTTGAATTTAATTTAAAGAAAGGGAAAAAACTTGAACAGACCAAGTTGCTGTATTGCTTTGTTGACGACGAGGTATTCAACGTAAAGGTACTGAGTGAGAATAAAATTGAATTAATTTATCTTTGTCTGTCAGGGAATGTCTATCCATTCTGCGGCACAGAAGCAATCTGGGCATGGTTATCGGAATCGCAGGCGCGGATAAAAGCGAAAAGCACCATATCAAAGATTACGCTTTGGAAAGGACCAAAAATTGAGGTAAAGCAACAAACAATACAGTAATGGGTACATGCACAAGGCGGGTAGTCTCTGGCTCAAAGAGCAATAGTTCACTGAAGAATAAGATTTGATTTAATCGGCCTGTGAATGGTAAAAACACGAGCCGGTAATTCCTATCTTTATTGAGCATACGCCTTTGCGCAATTCTGCGGCGGGTTAGCAAATCAGATCAGCAGTAAGAAGTAAATGCTTTACGCGTGACAATTTATAATCGCAATTGGATAAAATCATAAAACAAAAATGGAGTAAAAAATGAATAAAAGAAAGCATGTTAAAGCGCCGCAACTTGGAGGTTTTTTCTTCTTCATTATTGATGAATTAAACAAAAAGAAGCAGAAACAGCAAAAGAATGGGAAGGGGAAAATGTCATCAAAATAAATATAAGTTGTTTTGCAATCAACTCACTGGTATAAAGTATTATAATGTTACGGTTTTTCAACTATAATGATGTAAAATCAAATAAATACTGAAATATCAAGACCCAAAAACACGTCATATCCTGTCAAGGTGGTCGAGTTGTCAATGATAAAATCAAGACCGTTTCGTCGAGAGATTGGTAGGCAATGGCGGCAAAATTATTTTATATATCTTAAAAACAACCATATCTCAGGCGGAGACATTTAGCACAGGGATTTTGATACTAATTGGTAAAAGAAAACCGGCGCGGGTGACAGCGCTCTAGTGTCTCTTTTCGGGTAATGTCAGGTTGATTAATTGGCTAACAAAGCTTCAAATTTTTCTTTGAAACTCTTAACAATCGTACCCTTATTAATTGATATGAATGAACTATCATTTTTGATTTTGTTAAAAAACTCGGTGGTATTAACATCGGGCAGATTAGCTTTAAAGTAATTTTTCGTTTCTTCGACGAAAAATTTTACAAACTCAGGTAGCAATTCGATCACTTTATTTGTGTCAACAACCTTTTTTCTTTCTGGAATGTAGAGAACCATGAAAGGATTTTCGTTGTGAGGTCCAAACCCTGACCAGCCGAATTTTGGGAATTGGGTTTTTTCGCGCCACAGCTTATACGAATCTTTGTAATAGGTATATAAACACTGATCTGTCAAAATCACCATGAAAAGACTCAGGATAAAACGTGGTCGATCCTCCGGGGGGATTGCAGCAAGATCATTTGATACGTTGTCCCAATGTTGGCCACCGAAGAAAACGACAGCATTGTCTCGCATTATGTGTTCGATCACAACCTGGTTGGGGCGTTGGTATTCTAAACCGCGAAGTTGTCCCGGAAATTTTTTGTAAAAATAATCATTCATTTGCCACCCCAAATTTTTAAAATTTACATTATATGAGCGTGAAATCGAAAAACCAGTAGACATTACAATTACGAACCGGATACCCATAAATATACTTTATATTTGTAAATTATGCAAATCAAAATGTGGTTTATTGTAAATCTTCACCTGGAAAATTCCACGCATCATTGGTCAGCGTTAACTTTTATGTATTAGTTTTTGTTTCCAAATCTCCGACACGCTCGCAGGGCTTGGAAATCCGTCCAATACCTCGAGTATTGCCACGGGGATAGGATGGACAGGAGGAGATTTTTTATTTTTATTTGACACCGCATTTTTACAAAACAGTGGATAAATTTCAATTTTGCGCTCTTTATAGCAGTGTAGGAAGAATACTAAGCCAGCAACAATGAACCAAAAATCTACAGTTGATGGCAGGCACGCTTTTTTTTGCAAATTTTTACAATAAAGTGGAGAAATTTCAATTTTGCGCTCTTTATAGTCAGTGTAGGAAGATCACTAAATATTATAATGAGTGGGTGAGTTATTGCGTTTTGTAATTTTTCATAAGGAGAAAGTGATCAGCAGTTGTTTGGCAATCGAGGAGAGAAAGCGTAAACGTCAACGGAACTGATACCGGGCGGCAATCCGGTTTATTGTAAGGATTGCCGCCCGGCAACGCAGAAGGCAAACGGAAATTATTTTGTCAGTAGTCAAAAAAAGGAAAGAGTATGAAAAAAGAATTTAGAAGCGAATTTGGTGTTGTTCAATACGATTTATACCCGCCAAATCTTCAATATCAACTAATATCTGGAAAAACACGCGATGAATGGGTTGAGTACTTGAAGGATAGTAATTGTGATTTAAGTGTGGTACCGTGGGAATATTTGAGTGAAGAGTGGTCGGTGATTTTGGATACCAGGCCGGAACTGGCCTATAAAATTGA
>CAYMSF010000270.1:0-3188 GCA_964392985.1 uncultured Victivallaceae bacterium
ATCGAAACGAGTGCCCCGCTCTCATATTCCAACAGCAATGAAGCTAATGAAGGGGTGGCTTTAAGTTCTTTGACCGCGATTGAATTAGCCTTGCAAACTACATCTTTTACCTCTCCGAATATCGAGCGCAGCATATCTATCTCATGGGTATAATCGACAATCAAAATACCGAAGACCTTGCTGCGGAAATCGCTCTTCGCACACAGCAGAGTGTTGTAAGTTCCCACCATAGCCCGTCCGCCTGTAAGGTTTCCCAGCTCCCCGGATTTTATTTTCTTTGTGATATAGTCGAAAGACTCTCTGAATCTTTCAGTGTATCCAACTGCAAGAAACCTGGAATATTTTTTCGCGGCTTCAACCATCTCCACCCCATCGGCAACAGTGTCGGCAATCGGTTTTTCACACAGAACATGCGAACCGGCACAAAAAGCTTTAAGGGTCATCTCCTTGTGGGAACTGTTCGGAGTACATACAATCGTTATCAACGGTTGCACTTGTTCAAACGCCGCATCGCAATCAGTAAAAAATTTTATACGGTCGTCCAACTCCCGGACTTTCTGCCCGGCCTCTTTGTTGAGGTCGAATGCCGATATTTCCACATCTTTTCTCGTGAGAAGGCATGTGATATGTCTTAACCCTATTGACCCGCATCCGGCAACCAGAATTTTAATTTTCATTATTTATATCTTCCCGTTATTTGAAACGGCTGAACCCGCCGTCAACATAAAGATTGTGACCGGTTATATATCCGGCCGCATCAGAACAGAGGAATACCACTGCACCTTTTAAATCCACCCCGTCTTTACCCATTCGCCCCAGCATTGTCCGCGCTGAATAAGCCTTTATAAATTTTTCCGGCTGACCGCGTTCAAATCCTCCCGGCGATACTGCATTCACTCTGATTCCATATTTCCCCAGATATGCCGCGGCATCATAAGTTAATCCGATTACGCCCGCTTTGGATGCCGTGTAAGGTATCGGATTGGGCATCATAGGAAGATCTTCATATACCGTGCGGTCTCGCCCTAGAAGCGAGGTGACAGAGGCAATATTGACAACTGAACCGTATCCTTTGCTTATCATATAGCGTGAATATTCCCGCATGCAAAGAAAAGTACCCGTCATATTGGCATTCAGATAACCGTTCCAAGAGGATAGCGGTTCATTTTCCAATGTTCCGGTTGTGCCAGCGCCGTGACCGCCTGCATTATTAACCAGTGCCGCCACTTCATTGAAAGCGCCGAAGGCGGTTTTAAATGTTTCAATAACAGACTCTTCATCGGTAACATCAAGTCCGAGTCCCAGTGCTTTAATACCATATTTTTCGGAAAATTCACCCGCCGTCTGTACGGCCTTGTCGTTATTTCTGGATGTTAATATCAAATTAGCGCCGGATTCGGCAAAACCGGTGGCGATTTCTAAACCAAAATTCTGGCAGCCGCCAGTTATCATCACCGTCTTATTTTTGAATGACAATAAATCTGAAAGTGAACGAGAATTCATTTTTCCCCTTCTCAATTTTTTACTGGAACTATTTTAAAATTGTCTGATTAAATTTACTATAATTACAATAAATTCGCGGCACTTATTCAGTTGTAATGCAACTCCGGCGCATAAAAACCCAAACAAGGAAACGTCAATTATCTCAAACGGTTACGATGTATTTGAACATAACAGCTTTATTCACCCCGCAACAATTGGAAATTGAGGGAATAACATATTGCCAACGCTTTCAGCAATTGCGTTCAGAATACTCAACCTTGCACTGGGAATTTTCCCTGAATCAAAAAATTATCACACTACTCAATAGAACCAGAAAGCACGTGATCTGCCATCCACGTCCATATCCAGATATTGCGCATAAAGACGAAAAAGTTCATAATCAGTAAACGATTTAACATTACCGCCGACAAATAGAACATTATTGGATTTTGAATGAGGACCAAAACATCGATGACTATCCGACGGATTGCCGTAACTGGAGGAAAAATACATATCAGCAGCTAAGTTTTTATCAACAATATAGGCTATAGATGATATATTTTTTAATGCCGTTATCTTTCTCGGTCTTTGCTGCGCAGCACCGGTAAATCTCCAGTTACCACTGAACCAGTTGCCAAAATAGATATTTGCCGCGTATGTATTTGAAATTAATTTTGACGGGTAAGCCAGAGATGTACGCACCTGGACATTAGCTTTGTACGCACCCATAGTATCCAAATTCGGACAAATAAATACTCTATCGTTCTTCATATAAGGAAAGAGTTTCTGAACAAAATAAAAACTGTCGTAGTCATAGTATGCAGGAACCCAGTCATGATTGTCAATAGTATATGAACCAACTGCCACTCCCATAGTCTTCAAATTATTAAGGCATGACATCTTCTTTGCCTGCTCTCTTGCCTTGTTCAGCGCCGGCAACAGCATTGATGCTAAAATCGCGATGATTGCTATCACGACGAGGAGTTCTATCAGTGTGAAAGTGAACGACTTACAGCTTTTTTTTGCATTAGTTTCTGGTTTGCTTTTTGTCTTCTGAGTACCGGTTGTTTTCATTTTGTACCACCTTTGTTTCATTTCGCCATTCGTTAATTTTTTCGTTCATCTAAGATTTACATTTAATCAGCCTTCTACTCGTTGATCATTTTTTCATATTGCTGCCTTCGTGCAGTTTTTGTGTTTGGAAGAGAACCTCCTTTCTTATAAAGAATTCCCTCAATTACTGTATAACACGACGAGCACTGCCTTTATATGTTTGCTTTTGAACAACGAATATTCGGATTATTTAAAAAGTTGCATACAGTTTCCTGAATTAATTTTTTCACGTAAAGATTCCGGCATCTTAACTCTATCAAAAAAACGCTGATAGAAAGAAATGAATTTTTCAAATTCAAAATAATCTTTAATAAAATAAGTACAGTCCGACGCGAAACACAATTTTCCGGCAGCAGCAATATCGAGTTCACCGTCCGGGGCAAACATTTCACTCCACATCAACATTGAACGCTTGTATGCGGTTCCGCCGGAAAAATCAGCATAAACATTTTTGTGTGCAGAAATCATTTTCCACGCCTCTTCCCACCAGGGATTGCCAAAATGAGCCATGAGTATCTTCAATTCGGGAAATCCCCGGACAATCCTGTCGATTGCCGCCGGACGCATATCCGTAATATCTATTAGCGACGGCT
>CAYMSF010000271.1:0-3183 GCA_964392985.1 uncultured Victivallaceae bacterium
AGCCGCAGGTGCTGGTTTTTTACGAGGGATTATGGTACCTTAAGTCAATCATTCTTGAAACCAATGGACAAATTAATCCGGAACGCACAGTGCGGACGCTGGCTTTACACCGGATAGAGGCTACCTATGTCCATTCCAGAAGGTTTGAGCCGGATGCAGCATTGATTGCTGAAGTCAATGCCGGCGGCGTTTTCAACTTCCCAACTGTTCCCGAAGCGCGGCTGCGCTTTTCCGGAAATGCCATTCCGTTTGCGCTGGAGAATTACCCGGCTGAATCGATAACGACCGAACCGGACGGCAGCCTGATTGTTACAGTAAAGTATGCGGTTGAATTCAAACTGATCAATCTGGTATTAAATGAAAATGGCGCGGTGCAGATAATATCCCCGAAGGATTTGGCGGCAAAAGTAATCGATCAAGCCAGTAATGTCATCAGTCTGCAAAAGAAATTCATGTAATTTCTTCTGAATAAAACCATGCCGGACTTAAGATGTCCGCCTGTTTTTGTATTATATATCATTTACAAAACAGGAGGCATTCGGTTATGAGCATTTCAGATCACTTCAGAAGAAAGAATCGCAAGGTTCAGCTTTTTAAAAACAGCGAGAGCCTTGATCATGTGTGCCGTTTTTTTTATTTTAAAATTTATCAGTATCTGAAAAGCTTTGTTCATAATTATCGCGGCTACATCAATGACCTGGAGACCTTCAAGCCGATAGCGGCGCGCATCAGTATTGAAGAATTCAGGCGTATTTTTAATCAATGCACAACACCGCGATTGCGCCTGAAATTGTTAAAACTGAAAAAAGGGGAGACAATTGATCTTGTCCTGGAAAATCCGACGGAGATTTTTGGATTGCTGTGGGATAATTCCTATTCCAATCCGAAATTCCGGTTAGCGCTCGGAGAATATCTGGATAAGCAGATCAGCGTCTTGAGTGCGTCTCTGGAGAAGGAGCCTGACCCAGCGAGCGCAAAATTCAGCCAACTGGGCGATTTGTTCAAACTTGAACCAATGGAAATTGAATTACTGATGCTTGCGCGGATTGTGGCGGGTGAATTATGGCCTACAGATGACTTTCGAGGGAGCGTATCCCCCGGGAAGATATCCCGCATCGCCTCCGCGCTTGGTATTGCTGACGAAGAATTGCAGCGCATCAGCAAGCAGAACGGACGTCTGCGGCGATTAAACTGTATTAACTATAATTTAGACTTTAACAAGGAACTGCTGCAATTTTTGGGCGGACTCGATGATGAGCCGCTTTCCAACTGCTATTTTACCAAAAATGACAATCCGCCGCTGCCGTGGGAGTTTTACGGCGAGCTGGCAACTAAGCATGGCGATTTTCTGAAAAAGCTGATTGCATCAAATGAAGACAAGCGCGGGATAAATATTTTACTATACGGTAAGCCGGGTACCGGCAAAACCAGTTTTGCCTGCTCATTAGCTGCCGAGCTTGGTCGCAATGCCTATTTTGTGGCTCAAAGCAAAGGCGTCGAAGACGGACTCACCTGCGATTACTCCAACAGCTTTCGCTTTGCCGCATTGCAGGTTTGCGAATTTCAGGTGGAGCCGCTGGAAAGTTTAATCATAATTGATGAAGCGGATAAAATGCTGGGAAACTGCGAGTCTTCATTTATGCTGTTCTCCCGCTCCAATGAGAGTGATAAGGGGATGTTGAACAACGTCCTGGACTCGGCTAAACATGTTTGCATCTGGATTACCAATACCCCCGGGGGCGCACTTGACTTGTCGAGCCGGAGACGTTTTGACTATTCAATAAAGTTTGAGAAACTTACTACCAGCCAGCGAATGCTCATCTGGAAAAACGCGGCTCAGAAACATGGGCTGGATGATAAGTTACCGTTAGATATTTTAACTAAATTAGCCGCAAAATACGAGGTCAGCGCCGGCGGTATTGATTTGGCGCTGAGCAATTGCAGCAAATTGCAGGAGATTGCTGATCTGGAAAAATCCATCATTAAAATTCTTGAACCGCATTGCGAACTCATGGGGATTGACGGGGATAATGAAAAATTCATGGTTGCCAGTGATTATTCGCTTGAAGGCTTGAATATCAAAGGCAGCCTGCCGCTTGCCGGTATTGCTTCGGCCATCAGACGATTCCAAACTGGAAACGATGATGAAATAGATCGCCCGCGCATGAACCTGCTGCTATCCGGGCCTCCGGGAACCGGTAAAACCGAATTTGTAAAATATCTTGGCAAAACCCTGGATTGCAAAGTCATGGTGAGGATGGGCAGTGATTTGCTGAGCAAATGGGTCGGCGGGACGGAGGCGAATCTTAAAAGCGCATTCGATGAAGCGGAATCGGAAAAGGCGATTCTCTTTTTAGATGAAATTGACGGTTTGCTGCAAAGCCGGGAACTGGCGAAGAATTCCTGGCAGGTTACACAAGTAAATGAGCTGCTCTATCAAATGGAGAACTTCAATGGAGTTTTAGTTGGAGCAACTAATTTTGTCAAGAATCTTGATCCGGCGACATTGCGGAGATTTACTTTTAAACTGGAGTTCGATTATCTGAATGAGGCGGGGAAAAAAATATTCTTTGAACGCATGTTCAAGGCCACCATTACTCCGGAAGATGAATCAAGGTTGAAAAACATTGCCAATCTAGCTCCTGGCGACTTCCGCACTGTACGCCAGAGTTTATACTATTTAGAGCAGAAAACTATGGACAACGCCAGCCTGCTGGAAGCTCTCGAACATGAATGTGTTCTGAAACAAGGAACAAAGATTAGCAAAACAATCGGGTTTTGATGATGGTGACAACGTCGCTGCTGCACTTTAGCTTTGATGTTTTCGTTGCCTGAATTACTTTGGGCGAATTGTAAGATATACAGGATTTGTTTGGATTATATAAGAAATTATAGGAAAGTAATGGAAAACACTTGCTTTTTATGCGGTTGTCATGTACAATTGATCTGTTACTGTTTATAATTAAAATCAGGAGATCAAATAGAATAGAATGGAATTTACTGCTAATAATATCACACTGATTGTGGTTGGCTCTTTAACCTGGCTGGTATTTATTCTTGGCGTGGCCAAATTTTCAAAATTTTATCTGCAATTCACGGTGTACCGCAAAGAACTGGATACTAATCTCACCGGTATGGGTTCAAGTATGAAAAAGCTTCAGAATTCCATTTCTGAAATGATTC
>CAYMSF010000272.1:0-3183 GCA_964392985.1 uncultured Victivallaceae bacterium
GCTTTTTGCATGAGCATTTGATTGTTCTGGTAAAAAGGCACGTCTGTATTACCCAGGATTACAGGAGGTACATTGGTTAGTTCTGCCAAATTATCCATAGGGACAATAACTACCTTCGCACCATTTTCTGACAACATTGTCACTTTGTCCGCAAAGTTTACAACACGTTCGATTGCACCGCCTACAGAGATATTGCCAAGAACAGCCAATCCTGCTTTGAGGTTCTTTTTATAGAGAGATGAAACAATTGTGACGTAAACGGCTGAACCAATTCCAGATGAGATCGCGGCTCCAAGAAGATTGGTTACCTGAATAGTAATATCGTAATTTTTCAGTGAATGTTTGTCACTCAGAATACTTTTCTCGTTTGCTTTAATATACTGATAGGTATTTTTGATATTCTCTTTTACTGCGTTATTATTAACCCCGGTAATGTTCAGTTTGCCAGTTCCTGCAACGGCAACGGTTTCAATGCGAACGAGCGCGACGTTTTCACCATCGCTGGTACCGGTATAACAAACTCCCGGAGATAGCGGTGTATTTTCGATTAGATGAGAGCCTTTTTCTTCCGGGAGCCCAACAAAAAACTCTTCCTGATTTTCCTTGTCAATGTAGGAAAAATTAGTATCCCAAAACTCCATACCTCCGATTCGCTTCAGTTGTTCCTTTACCCGACGTCTCATTTCCAAGGCGATTTCAACATATTCACGGATATCCTCTTTGGTGTAATTACCGTCTGGATGAAGAAGCTTAATTAGTCCGGAAACAGTCTTTTTTACCGGCTTTGTATCGCGTTGCTTCAGGTGGGCGCCAAGTGTAAAGTATTTTTCAAGAACATCTGTATATGTTACCCGGCGGAGCGATTTAAGAACTTCCGAAAAATAATCGGTACTGAAACCGAAATTTGAAGTAAAATGTTTGGGTGAAAATTTTATCATTTCCCAGCCGGGTAAATAGAAATGAATACGATCAAGGAAGGCGGTGTCGCTGTTCACCTCGTCGGATAAAGGGCTGAACAGATTAGATGTCTGGAGAACCGTTGCCACCGGTTGGTTGATATTGCCGTTCAAGATTATAGATGCAATTCCGGTGATTTCGCCACCGGCACCAGCTCTGGAAAACGATCCTGATTCCATATAGTCCTTCATCAATGGAACGGCATCACTGTCCTTAAAAATCTTATCGGTTGCTTCATCAAAACATATCGCATCCCATTGACCAACCGCGCCGACTTTCCCTGTTGAACCATTGACAAAAAGCTTTGCAACTGTTCCTTGCCCTCCTGAGATCAAAACGGCATAGGGGGTCAGTTCCTTAAAGACGAAAGATTTACCAGTGGAACGCGGTCCCAACTCAACAAAATTAAAGTTAGCCTCAACCAGCGGCAGTAAACGGGCAATCAGCAACATCTTTATTCTGTCTGACACTCCCTCTGCGTAAGGTTCATATCCGCAACTGCGCAACAGCACATCAATCCATTCGCTTTTTGTAAATTCGTGACGCTTATCGAGAACCCTGCTGTTATCAAAAGATGAAAGCTGGATCGGCTTGATTTCAGTAATTACGAAGGGGAAGATGTTCTGACCGATTTTGATATTTGGATCATACTCGATGTCGATAATCGCCCAAATTCCGCCCATAAGCATTTTTTCATGCTGTTTAACAAGACTATCGTTAATATTTCCGTTCTTGATATTACTGTTTTGCAGTTTTGCCCAGTAGATATCCTTTTTTGAATCGAGCTCCACAGATATTTTGTCGATAATTTTATACCGGCCTTTTTCCCGGATCTTAGAATGAATCAGAGAGCTTTCTTCAGGATTTACGTAGTGTTCAGAAAGCACTTTTTTAACGTTGTCCATGCCGATACGGATTTTTTCCTCGTCATCAGTTGAGCAGGAGTTGGCGAGCAGGTACTCAAGTACAAAAACGGGAACATTTGCACCCGCTTTGATCGAGAGAACCAAATCCTTTTTTACAACATACCCCCGGAAGTGTTCCAGAAGTTTTATATCCAAGTCATTTAATACTGCCATAATCTGCTCCTTGTCTTTACAATAATCCGCCTAAATCACGGGTTTTATTTTGTTTGATAACTACTTTATCAAGTTGTTCTTTTGTTTCGACATCCAGTAATTGAACTTCAATTTCGTTGTTCCCATCAAAGGTATATTCCTTTGTAACCAGTTGATCTCTTGAAATGGTAAAAACATCGCTTTTATTGACCTGAGCTTTTTTGCTGAAAAATACCAGATAGACCTTCCTGTCCATCGAAAAAAGATCGTCAGTGCCTTTGCCTGAACGGATTTTCAACTGAAATAATTCTCCGGTAACGCTTTTCAGATCGTTCTTATTCTCAAATGAAACAGCTAACAATTGACTTGAGACGTTTGTACGTTCCCAACAGAAAAACGGTGTTATGATTTCCTGCGGCGTAATACCTCCATGAGAGAACCCGTAACTACCAATACTTTTAAATGGATTCATGGATTTTGAGAAATACAGATATGTGCCGCATTCTTCTTTTACAACATATTTTTCGCCAGGAAAACTTTCTTTTTCTTTGGTTTTGAGATACCGTTCAGCTACTTTTGCTACGCATTCCGGAGGAACTGAAATTTTATCAGCCTCACTGAGCAAACCGGTCAATACAAAGCCATGATCTGTGATTAAATAAACCTTTGCATAGCCGCTATTGAGAAGCTGAGTAATTTTCTCCGCAAAGAAATCTATGGCTTCATCAAAATATTTAAGCGCCTTCTGCTGTAGTTTCTCGCCCATATCATCAATATCCTTGTAGGTGCAAATAAGGAATTGAGCAGGCCTTGCTTCTTCGTTCACATCATCCAGCCGGATAAAATTGATCGTGGTGTCAACATTTTGTCCGGAAAGATATTTTTCCCGGTTACTTTGAATGCTTTCTAATTCCCCATTCGCCATATAGATGCGACTCATGTTGTTTTCGGTTTCTGAAGGAATGTCCGCAATAATCGTATTTCTGGTCAGTTTAAATTTCTGGCTAACCTTTGCGGCAATCTGATCGGCTATTTCATAAGCGACACCGTCACCAACGATAATGGCAGTTTTTAAGCTGTTGCCATCGATAATGCGCTGGAGGGTTCCTGTCTGATTTTCCTGATAACCATCAAAGCATTTAAACCATTTATCGAGAAAGATGGAGAC
>CAYMSF010000273.1:0-3177 GCA_964392985.1 uncultured Victivallaceae bacterium
GGCGGCTGCCCGGCGCTTTCAGCGCCCGCAGCACAATGGAGAAGAGCAGAATCAACGTCTTGCCCGAGCGCGAACCGCCGAACAAAAGCAGATTCCGAACCGTCCCGCCGATCAGTTTCAGCGCCAGTTGCTGGTCTTCAGTAAATTTAAACACGTCCATAAATCAAAATCCTATTTTACCACAGGTCACAGAGAACATTTACCCGCCGTAGGCGCGGCAGAGAAATACAGTTTTAACCACGAAAGGCACGAAATAACACGAAAAAAATCAAAAACCTTAGTCAGCGGATATTTGCGTTCCACGCAATGATCCGCTGACTTGTCTTTTATTATTTCTTCTTTTTCATTTTCTGTATTACTTTCGTGTTTTTCGTGGTTAACATTTCCCTGGTTTTACCTCTGTGTCCTCCGTGCGCTCTGTGGTAAATATCCCTGTTTTCATGATTCCCCGTTTTAAAAACTTTCCATTTTTCACATACAGTTGGTTATCTATAATATAAGAAAATGTCAATGGATGGCGGTGTTAGCGCTTATAAATAAACTCGTTAAATGTATTTTGTTCGAGATTTAATCGTAACACCTAACACGTAACACTTAATACTCTTCACTTTTATCTTTCACCATTCACCTGTCTCTGACGAGCTGTTTTGAAACAAAGTTTTGTTTTTTTTAAGTTTGACTGTTGCTTTTATTTCTGTTTCGCATTATAATTATGATTAACCGCTTAATCATAATAATTTGGTGTTCTCGTATGGCGATAAAAATTAGAGATATAGCAAAAGCTGCAAATGTGTCGGCTCCCGCAGTGTCTGCGGTATTGAACAACAGGACAAATTGCCGGGTTTCTGCTGCAACTCGGGAGAGAATTTTAACTTTTGCGAAAGAGATGAACTATACGCCTGATTTCAGCGGATTATTATTGAGCGGCAAGAAAACTAGAACTGTTGCATTGCTGATCAGTTCGGCATGGCATAAGTCTGAAGACTATATGAAAGACACGATTATTTCCTTGATGTCGCAGTTTGATCAGCAAGGCTATGCCTGTTATCTGGCGGACATTACCTGCGACGCCAGAACCAACTATTCAAAAGTTCTGGAGTTGATTTCTCGCGGAGTTCATCATTTTGTATTTCTTGGTTCTCCGATGGGACGGTACCAAATCCGGGAGTTGATCGAAAACAGAGAAAAAAACTATATTGTTTACGGCAGTCCAGGATTTCTTAACAGATATGTTGAGAGTGACTCTGCTTCAGGCGTGGCCTCGATTATCAAATTTTTCCTGTCCCGGGGAAAAACCAATTTCCGCATGTTGATTAATCCATTTTCGCATGACAGCCCGGAGGCGAACAATCGTATGTGCGGCCTGATGACAGTTTTTCCGGATATTGATGCACAAACGCTTATAAAGCGCTACGTGATTCAGATGAATAAAATAGATAATACAATGGAAAATCAGCTTGAGGAATTTGTCAAGACTGGTTATGAGATGACAGCCGCGCTGCTTGAAGACGACCCTGGTGTTCAAGCTATTTTTTACTTATCAGACTTTTTTGCCATCGGCGGAGCAAAATTATTGCAGGAAAGGGGTTTTACTATTGGTAGAGATATACTTCTGGCGGGATTCAATGAAACTCCTGCGGTTAAAAATTATCCTTATCCAATCTCATCAGTGGAGCACGACATAAAACAGATTACCGGGATAATAATCCGCGAATCGCTGAGTGAGAACCTCCCGATCTCCATGCTGATTCCGCCAATTGTCCACATCCGGGAATAGCATAGATTTCAATAAACAGCAATCAACGCAAATAAACAGAAGGAAACAAAAACATGAAAAACAAACCGGTAAAACAGAATGGAATACAAGTGATGAAAAGACAATTTTTTACGCTCATCGAACTCCTCGTGGTGATCGCGATCATCGCTATTTTGGCAGGAATGCTGCTGCCTGCATTGAATAAGGCGAGGGAGAAAGCGCGTTCCATCAGTTGCGCCAGCAATTTAAAACAAATCGGGACATTTTATCAATTTTATATGAATGATTACGGCGGCTGGATTCTGCCTGTTAGCGCAACGCTGAATGCTGATATGTGGAACTATAAATTGAAGGAGCTTTACTTTCAAAACAAATCCAACCCGAAGTTATTCTTCTGCCCGGCCGAGACCACAACCGACCTTGCGGCCCTCCGGCAGACTACATACGGACAAAATTCAAGGATTACCCTGCGCTATGACGGCGGCTGGACTCCGGCTTACACCAGGCTGGTAAAACTTTCAATATATCCAAAGTTATCACCGCTTATGCTGGTTGCGGACAAGACATGGAATATCTCCGGAGTCGCAAATAGAGTTACGCCGTCAGATGTTTTGTATTCAAGGCTGACCGATACTGCCGGTCGAGTAGGTTTTATCCATGATAACGGCAACTTCAATGCGCTGATGGCGGATGCTCATGTCGAATCTCATAACCGGCAATGGGGCGCGACAAATTATCATGGTGCGACAACGCAGCCTGCCGCAATGCTGTTCTGGTACGGAAAATCTGATTATAACGGCACGAAGTGGTAATTATTGTTAAACATAAAAAGAAAGAACAAGCGATGAAAACAGTTCGTTTTGCAGTGATAATATCGGTACTGTTCCTGAATATGAACCTGTGCAGCGGCGTGGAAGTAAAGCCTTCAAGTTGCGTCATTGAAATTCCGGCGAATGCCGGCCCCATAGTAAAATTTGCGGCTTCCGAGCTGCAAAAACATTTGCAAATGATCGGTAATAAGCCGGTTCCGGTAAGGGAATTTAATGCCGCGGCGCCCGCAGCGAAAAATTCGTTTATTTTCCATGTCGGAATTCCCGCGCCGGAGGACAAAATTCCGCTGGCCAAAGAGGAAGCCCGCCGGGTAATAACTCCCGCAGAAGCCTGGATTTACGGCGAAGACTGGATGTTGAAGGACAATCCTAATAAGACATCGCAGGTTGTTTATGAAAAGACAAGCCGCACCGGAACATTATTTGCGGTTTATAATCTGCTTGAAGATCAATTCGGAGTCCGCTGGATATGCCCCGGAGACGCCGGCATAGCATATCAGCCGCAATCCGTATTCAACCTGAAAGAAGAACGCTCAGGATGGAAACCTGCATTGCAGCAGCGCGAAATACGTTCCGGCTATGGTTACAACA
>CAYMSF010000274.1:0-3159 GCA_964392985.1 uncultured Victivallaceae bacterium
TATGGCTGCCGCTCCAAACGGGCTGTTTTACTATACTTTCTAGTAACGCCAAATTATGGATTTAAAATATAACATCACTTTAGACACTCGCCCACGCGCTTTCGAACGAGGCAAAAAAATCAAGCTGCAATTCTCAATTATAAGCTTGACGGCGGCTGATATTCGCGATGTTAAATTTGAATTACAAGTCGGCGAATGGAAGCAGACCAGATTGATTGAAGAGCTCAATTTTCCGACCCATAAATTGGAAATTGAATTTGAATCAAAGTTATTCAAAACTGGAAAATATGAGTTGAAATGTGCTTTGTCACAACCGGATAAGAGACTTGACCATGCGAATTTTGCAATAACGATTGCCCCCCGGATAAATCCTGACCGGTTCGTACTCTGGCATTGGCCGTCAACGGTTCACTATAACTCTTTGATGATGTCGGAGCAGCTGGCGTTTCAAGAATTGGATAAGCTGGCTGATTTAGGTTTTACTCATGCCCAATTGCTCGGGGACTGGGCGGTGACGAATCCCGACGCGGCCGGCAAGGTTATTGATTATGCATTGACATTAGGCATGGAATTAGGCTGTTTGATATCAAATTCTGATCATGGCGCGTTTAAAACTTGCGGATTGCCCGAAAGCGCGCTGATCATGAAGTCTGACAATTCACGCAAAGATGTGGCCAACCCCTTTCATCCCGAGGTGATAAAACGCAATCGCCGGTGGATTGAACCAATGTTGAACATATTGAAGGACTATCCTGGCTGCTCCTCGGTTTTCATGAATAGTGAATTGGAAGATTGTCTGTCAATTTCGATGGACCCGGATTCCATAAGACATCATGAACGGCAACTGGGTTTTGATTTGTGTCAAGTTAAACGGCTTGACCGGGTTTTTGCCCAGCCTGCCGATGATGCGGCCTATATCCAAGCAGGCGTGATTGCGGATGATGATCCGGAATATCTATATTCAAAATATTATTTCAAAGCGGGAGACGGCTGGGTCGCTACTAATTGCATGATGGCGGATATTATACATGATTACCGTCCAGATGTCAAGATAATTGCCGATCCGTTCAGATTGTGTTCGCTTTACGGCAGGTTTGACGGCGTGGATGCAGTCAGCTCCTGGACTTATTCACACCCTGATCCCAAAGCAATGCTGTTTATTGAAACCCTGCGCTGCGAGGCGCTTCCGGAAAATAAAGAGGTGATACAGTCCATTACCTTGTACAATTATGGCGGAAATATCGCTCCTTGCGGAAGCGACCGCAAATCGTTAAAAGACATCATTTGCATGGGGGCGGACCACTATCTGGAATGTGCGTGGTTAAATTTATCGCGCGCACCGAACGGCATGGGGATATATTTCAGTAGTCTGCTGGACCTTCCCGTTGAGGATATTTCTGAATTTACCCGTCCGCCGGAAATATTGACAAAGATGCGTCAGCTAAGTCAGACCGTCATCCAGCCTTTAGGCGGGGTTTTGCGCTATTTGCGGAATACTCCCCGGAAAGTAGCTGTTTTGGATTCATGTTGCTCCAGAGTGTATGGATTATGTCCGCCACCGCATAACCATTATCCCAATTACTATATTTATAATTTCTACACGTTGCTGGCAATGGCGCATATTCCGGCCGACGTGATTTTTGAAGAAACTGTTCTTGACGGCAGGCTGGGCCAATATGAAATATTAGCGTTGCCGTGTTGCGACACCCTTCCGTTAAGCGTCTATCGGGAAATTTTAAATTTCGCCCAAAACGGCGGAATTGTTATCGCTGATCAGTGGCTCCGTGCCGACATTCCTGGTGTTATCAGGTTTGATTTTGATTTTGCCTACCGGAAACAAGTTAACGCCAACGCGATTGTCCGGGGAACCCAATTTGTCAGTAACGAAGACACTGCCGTTAAAAGCGCATGGGAGCAGCAAACTGCTCAAGGCGTCACCGCAGAAGTTGACCGGGATATTATGGAATGCTATAGTGCAATTTTAACTCAGGCGTTGGCGGGCAAATTAACCTTGGAAGTGGCTTGTGATACCCCGCGGGTTTTGCTGAATCAACTGGAATACGGACGCGCTAAATATTTGATTGCCGTAAATGATAATCGCGCCTATGATCTCCGTGTGGGGAAATTTCAAGCCACTCTGGATCAGGGAGTGGCGCAAAGAGCTGAATGTGTCTGGCGGAATTTGGCATTGGAAAGCGAGCTCTACAATTTGGTGACCGGAGAAAAACTGAACTGTCAAATTGATGAACAGGGAACCGGACATTTTGAATTGGTATTGGAACCCGCCTGGGGGGCAATTATTGTCGCGTTGCCGCAGCCTGCGGGCAAATTGAAAATAACCGGTCCAGAAAAAATCTCAATCCGCGGGAAAGAATTTATTTATCAAGTGGAAATTCCCAACGGCGTGGGCGCGTTGCCCTTGCAAGCAAAAATAACCGATCCGCTCGGAGCATTAAGCGACTATTCAAGTTTCCTTTGCGCGATTGACGGCATCGTTTCAATTCCATTTGCCGCCGCCACCGATGACTTGCCGGGCAACTGGAAAATATCAGTAAAATGTTTGTGGAACAATACTATTGCAGAAAAATTATTTGAACTTAGCCAGCCAGAATAACTCATGGGAAAAGGAGGTGAAAAATAAAAGACGGAAGTTAGTTAGCCCCTGTTCGAAAAGTTTTTTTAGAAGCGTCCTGCGTTTCCTGGTCTTTCTTGGGATGATAGGTATGCGGCATGATTTTGCGCCAGCGGTGACGATGCAGGAGGTCATATGCGTAGTCTTTGGGCAATTCATGCCCGATTGATTTTTCTGCTGCCTTTTTTACCGATTGAACTGTGACAACTTGCCCTTTTTCCGCTTTTTCGCACAAGCTTTCGAGCAGTTTTATATCGGCGGCTTCCGGCAAGTGGCTGTTGCGGCGGCCACTGCGACCAGCAAGCAAATAGTCTTCAACTTTATTCCGGTTATAAAGCCACGTCCATTGTGTGACCGTACGATAAGCCACAGAACATATCTTTGCCACGCCCAATCTCTTTGGGATATTTCGCTAGACTTGTCAAGTTTATTTATTGACATTTCCTAACCCAACTTCCGCAGGCAAAAAATTTGCATGTTGATAATCAACGACTTAAGTGCCACGGTGGCACAACGTCGCTTTCACA
>CAYMSF010000275.1:0-3159 GCA_964392985.1 uncultured Victivallaceae bacterium
GGCTGCATGAAAATCTTTCTAAAAAAACAAGAAGATGACGGATAGTAGTATGAAGAAAGTTAAGGCAGGAACTTCTATCTTCATCTCCTTCCGGCTGTTTAATCTGTCAAGCCTTCCTTTGTGTCTTGTGCCTTTGTGGTTAAATACAAATTCCTATACGATTAAATTAACGAATACGGAAGAACCAATTAGGAAGGGAAAGCGCTTTCCACTTGCACATAGATATTTTGCCGTCCCGGTGGATTCCGCTTTGCGGAACTGGATATTGGATATTCAAGCAACGGATTTATATGTTCCATTCCGAATGGAATGCTATTTATTTACCAATACAATGGTAGCCTGTCGGCCTTTTGCCTTATATTACTGCCATAAATATCATTACTATTGCTTGTATTGATGACAAAAATATTAACACAATGTCTTTATTTATTGACAAATTAATTGACAAAATACCTTGATTTGCTGCCGCAAGGATGTATCATATATCTTGACAATGGCTATATTAAGCACAAAAACGGCGGGGTATGCGATGGATCGAGATATCTACAAGGAACTGCTCCAATGGAAAAATAACATGAACCGCAAGCCGCTGCTTCTGAGAGGTGCGCGTCAGGTAGGCAAATCATGGCTTATCCGGCGGCTTGGGCAGGAATTTGATAATTTTATCGAAATAAATTTTGAGGAGCATCCTGAAGTAAAAGTGTTTTTTGAAAAATCACTTGAGCCAAATCAAATACTTATCAACCTCTCAAATTATTTTGGAGTTCGAATTACGCCAGGGAAAACGCTTGTTTTTTTCGATGAGATGCAGATTTGTCCAAGGGCGATAACTTCACTCAGATATTTTTACGAGAAAATGCCGGAATTGCATCTGGCCGGAGCCGGCTCTCTTATCGAATTTGCGCTCCGCGAGATATCAGTTCCTGTTGGAAGAATTGAATTCATATATGTTTATCCGATGAACTTGGGGGAATTTCTGGTTGCCGCCGGCCGGCGGGATCTGAGGGAAATGCTGATCGGGAACGGCTTGAAGCCAATCCCCGGTCCGCTGCACAAATTATTGCTTGAACATCTAAGAGATTATGTTCTGGTTGGTGGAATGCCGCAGGCGGTAAGTTCATTTATTGAGACGAAAAATTTTCTTGAATGTTCTAAAATACATTCATCATTAATTGAGACATTCAGAGCTGATTTTGCGAAATACGCCAAACTGTCGCAAATAAAATATATCCGAACTGTTTTTGACGCCATTCCCGGAGAAGCTGGGAAGAAAATTGTTTTCAAAAATATCTCAGAGCATGGAAGGGGCAGAGATATCGGAGAGGCTCTGGATATTCTTGAGATGGCTGGACTGGCGTATAAAGTTTACCATAGTTCCTCCAACGGTATCCCGCTCGGAGCTGAAAAAGACTCGCGTAAATTCAAGGTGCTGTTTTTTGATGCCGGGCTTGCTTTGAAAATACTTGGACTCAATCTTCGGGAGTTCATTTTAAATCCCGACATAATGCTGGTGAATAAAGGGTCCATTGCAGAACTTTTGGCCGGACTTGAACTAATATCTTATTCCGACTTTCATTCGAAACCGGAAATCTACTACTGGCACCGCGAAGCCAAAGCAAGCTGTGCAGAGATTGACTATGTGATTTCAAAGAACAATCGCATTGTTCCAGTCGAAGTCAAAAGCGGCAGCGAGGGAAAAATGCACAGCATGCATCTTTTTCTTAGCGAAAAAAAATGTGCGGAAAAAGGATTGAGAATATATTCAGGAGACTTTTCACAAAATGTGAATTTTGATTCTATTCCACTATATGCCATCGAAGGATGGCTGAAAAATTAGTAATGCATAACCCCGGTGAATAATTAAACCTGCTTAATACTGTTCCTGTGATTTTCCGGGTCTTATGAGTGCGCAGCACTCCAAAGTCAGTTTTTGCCTGACGAAAGCCAGATTCAGCAACCGTTTAAACCGTATGGAAAGATAAAATATCGGCTGTTGTGTTTTTTCACTTGGACATTGGATATTCCTTGTTGGCTATTGGATATTGAGTATTTGGCTGTTATGTTGGATATTGGACATTCTCCCGCTTGGCTGGATCCCACTTTGCGCCTTTGTGTCTTCGTGCGAGAATACGTTCAACGCCAGGAGCCTGGCAAAAGGACTAATCCGCTGGAAAAATTACTGCTGTCTGGAGATTATTCTTTGAATGCCCGGTTTGACATCCCGCAGGATGAAATCCAGCGCGGCGAAAACCGTCAGGATTACTAGCGCGGCCAGGAGCAGCCAGGGGCTGTTCAAATAATACAGCAGCATGAAAACTCCGGCGTACAGCATGAATTTGCGCTCATGCATGAAACATAAAATAATCCCGGCGCACAGCACAAGCGCAATTATGCCGCAAAGGTAATTTCCCGGAACCTGCGACGGCAGAACGATCCACTTGAAATATAGCGGCTGATAGAAAAATATACTGATGGCAAAAATGACGGTCAGCCATGAAACTTGAACCCGATTCAAGGCTTTCCATGGTCCGGCGCAGACGAATGCCGCGAGAAACGGCAGGTAAACGCTTAAAATGTAACGCACCGGATCGCTGGCGGTAGTGGAATGTCCGCAGAAGTAAATAGCGGTCGGGGCAGCCATCAGGATAAGAAAGTTACGGCAGTATCTGTCTTTGCAGAAAATCATCCCCCAGACGGCCAGGACAAAAAACAGGAAGTTGCAGCCGATTAAGAATCTCGTATGCAGCGGTAGTAATTCCAGGACGAAGCCTCTCTCCGTGCCGTTTCCGACCAGCACATACGGAAAGGTCAGAAAGGATCCGACATGCAGTTTGTTGAAAACGAACTGGATGCCGAACGCAAGCATAAAACAGATCAGGCTGCCGCCAATATAACGCGCTATCTGCGGCCAGGTTTTCCAGCAGAAATTCAATCTGTGCCAGAAAATGAGGGCGATCAGCGGCGCGAAAAAAACGTTATTCAGCCGTATCAGGCAAGCGAGTCCGAACAATACAGAAACCACCACGGTCATGCGCCGGCGCGGCGGCATATACAATGCCGCAAAGACAGTCAAAAACAGAGAAAATGTTGAAAACGCGTCAATCAGATTGTTGTAATTGAACGCCTGATGCAGCGAGTAAAGCTGCCAGCCGAAATGAA
>CAYMSF010000276.1:0-3089 GCA_964392985.1 uncultured Victivallaceae bacterium
CGACGCCGAAAACCACGACATAAACCGTCACCCGCAACGGATGCCAGCGGTCAATATAAATGGATGCCAGATACATCGCCAGCAATGCGGCGATACCGGTAATTGCGGACATTTTGCCGATCTGGAGTAAAGACAACCCCATGTTCTTATAGAAAAATACGTTGAACGTATTAATGGCGCCGTTCACCGCGGTGAATGTTGTAAAAAAGAAAATCAGCCAATAAATTTTATGAGTGAAGGATTCCTTGAAAAAGTCCCTTAGTCCTTGTATTCTGCTCTTCTGCTTTGGGGTTTCTCCTTCCACCGGCGGATAGTTGCCCTCTTTTATCATGAAACACATCATGCCAAAACCCAGAAAATAAAGGACTGCCGCGCCAATAAAAATCTCGCGCATATTGGATTCGGCATATTGAAAGATGAAATAGTTGTAGGTGGCCGAAGCGGCGATGCCGACTATCCGGAACGCCCCGGTGAATCTGGCGAGAAACTGCGGCGGCACAACATCATTGAAAAGATAATAGAAGACCGAGCCGACAAACATATTGAAAAACTGGAACATGGCAATAAATACGGCAATCAGGACAACGGTCACGGTCGCAGGAGCATATTGCTGCAGAAAAAATGAATTACCGCGCAGAAATCCGGAAATCTCATCGCTCCAGCCGATCAGCGCCAGCGTGATACAGAGAAAAGGCATCGTCCATATTATGAATGGAATACGCCGCCCCCAGCGACTGCGGTAACGGTCGCTCTTAAAGCTGATATAGGGGCAAACGGTCATATTTAAAATGCCCGGAACAGTTGTCATCACCATCCCGATCAGCCAGTTGGCACATCCCAAATCTTTCAACTTCAACGGTAGCACGCTCGGCACTACCGCTTCCATCAGGGTAAAACAGAAATCCCCCCATAGCAGCCAGGCGAATATCGCAAACAACCCCATTTTTGTATAGGTAATTGTCCCGCAATGATAAGTTTTGGCATGAACCGTATTTGCAACTGCAGGTGGCGCTAATGGACTATTTTCCATCGAAAATTCCTTCTACGATTTGAAATCCGTTAAGTTCATAACGAGCAGGTAACTGCAGGTTTTAATATTACTTCGGCCGGAGATTCATGGCGTGGCAGTCGTAACGACAGGTGTCCGTATCTGTCAGCTATAAACTCGCCATACCGTTTCCCATTAACTATACACTCATATCGGGTGTCACCACAACCCATGTTAACTAACAGATCATAAAATTCCATTTGCAGAAATGGTGCGCTAAGTAGAAGTGACAAGGTGTCTGTTTCACAATCCGGAGATTTTTTCAGCACGATGACATCGTAGCATGCGGTAACATGGTATGCGGTAAAATATGCCGCGTGCATTGGAAGTAATACCGCACTCAAACCACCAAAATTTGGTGCGCCGTTCATCTGTTCCGGTGTAATCATGAAATGCTCGCCGAGATAGTGCTCTTTTTCGAAAAAGATCTGCCATGTCCGCAAAATTGTTTCAGCAACTTGTCTTGCCAGAACCGGTTCTCCGGATTCCAGCAATCCACGCCAAATGTACCATTGCATCACCGGCCAGATTCCGCCGTTCCAATAACCATGCGGATTATAGGATGGAGCACTCATATCTACTGACGATATTCCAAACGGTGTAAGGAAACGTGATTGATTCATCATCTGTTGAATCAACCGCTCCTTGTGCGCAGTCTGCCCGGCGAAAAGCGGCAGAAAAGCGCATGCCGAACGGTCTCCGGCACAGCCGTCCATAATTACCGGCTCCACGCCGTTCTCCATCCGGCATAACCAGCCGTAAAGACCGCTCTTTTCGTCCCACATGCGATTGTCAATAATATCGCTGAGCAAATCGGCATCCTGACGGTACTGTTCAGCATCCGTGGAATGATCCAACAGCATGGCAATATTGCGCATAATCCGTGCTATGCGCAACATCTGTGCCATGAGAATGATTGAATAAAGACCGTTGCTTGTAAGCTGTTCCTTTTCGGCCATTCGTTGAATTGGATGGTCATCAATGCCCAGATTGTAGCAATAAGGATAAGTACTCAGCATTCCGTCGCCGGCAGCGTTAACAATGCTTCCCGGCGTGCGTCCGAGGTAGAAGTCATACATCCGTTTTGCTCCGGCATAGGCGCGGGAAAGAATTGACAAGTCCTGAGTTGCCTGATATATGTCCCAAAGTGCATACAACGACGTAGGAACCGGAGAACCGCACAACAAACATGGAAAGTCATACTCTTCATCTGCCATAAAATAAGAGGCTTGCTGCATGGCAATATCCGGTACAAAAGTGCTCATTCCCGCAGCAATAAATCCGCCATCCCAGGAATATGGAATCGGAAAATATTTAGCCGGCACATAGAAAGGCGACGGAGTTCCGGACAGATTCAGCGGATAATTGACATTGAACAGCAGTATATCTCTAATATGTGCAATCATACCCGAATACGGTCCGCATGGTGGCTGAATGTGATTGGATTTCTTGTTACAATCAATGGTGTGGCTTGCTATCTCGTCATCAAATAGTACCTTGAAGCATAGAGTTTGCTGTGACCTTGCAGGAACAATAACCGGGGTGATGTCCACCGAACCCCACGGCAATACCTTCGCATCGCGTTCTATGCGGGCATCCGGCAAGCTGAACCGTTGACGCAGACTTTTCAGGAATGAACCATCCCCGTTTTGTGCGTGCGTTCGTGTTTCGTTCTCCATGATTACTGTGGCACGGCAGGCCGGCCCGCCCTGGATGACGATTTTGAATGTTGAAGTTGTGCCAGTTGTTGCTTCCAGTTCAACCCTGCCATTCTCATGCAGCGGTTCATCAATCAGTGTTGTGGATAGCAGATCATCTGCGCCATCGTCACCAATAATCAGTCCATCACTCAGGAGCATCCCGTCAAGCCAGATTCGTGCCATGTCGTTACCGGGCGCGTCAACAGGACTGAGTTCTAGCGTGATATCCGATCCTGTCACCGGCCCGATTGGAACTCTAAGTAAACGCCATTCGTTGTACTCATCGCGATTTTTCCCCCAGCCGCCGCCAGGAATTGCCCAGGTTTGCGGAAAAGTAAATG
>CAYMSF010000277.1:0-3046 GCA_964392985.1 uncultured Victivallaceae bacterium
TGAACAGCATTCTAACAGAACGGGATGCGGCGAGTGCGGAGCTTTCCGGCTATTTGAAGGAGCTCGGTTATGAGTGAACTGACGTTTTACCAGACATTACTGATCGACATTAAGCAGCGAATACGGCAAGCGCAAACTAGAGCAATCCTCGCCGCCAATTCAGAACTGATTTCCATGTATTGGGATATCGGAAAGATGCTTGTGGAAAAACAAAAAGTGGCTGGTTGGGGTGCTGCGGTAATTCCCAGGCTTTCAAAGGATATCCACAACGAACTGCCTGAGATCAAAGGGTTTTCAGAGAGAAATATCGGCAGAATGATTGCCTTTTATCGAGAGTATCCTGCCCCCCAGACAATTTTGCCACAGCCTGTGGCAAAATTACCGGAGCAGGCTTTGCTTGCAGGTATTCCCTGGGGACATCACTGCTTGTTGATTGAAAAAATCAAGGATGTACCAGTACGATTCTGGTACATGGAACAGACTGCAACAAATGGCTGGAACCGCGATACCCTTGCCGCAATGATAAAATGCGACCAGTATAGCCGTCAGGGTTCGCTGGCGAACAACTTCGACCACACGCTGACCATACCCCAATCAGACCTTGCCCGGCAGGCTTTAAAAGACCCTTATATCTTTGATTTCCTTACTCTATCTGAACCCTTTGCCGAGCGGGAGCTGGAAACGGAACTTATCAAACATCTCGAAAAATTTCTGGTTGAACTTGGTGCCGGTTTTGCTTTTGTCGGCAGACAGTACCATCTTGAAATCAGCGATAAAGATTTTTACATCGATCTTCTCTTTTATCATTTGAGGTTACGCTGTTTTATTGTCATCGAACTAAAAAAAGGTGAGTTCAAACCGGAATATGCCGGGAAAATGAATTTTTACTGCTCCGCTGTCGATGATATGCTGAAACATGCAACCGATGAAAAAACCATCGGCTTGATACTCTGTGAAAGTAAAGACAAGGTATTTGCCGAATACGCGCTCAGGGATATCCATAAACCTATTGGCGTTTCGGAGTACGAACTGACACGCTCCCTGCCGGATAATCTGAAGGGCAGCTTGCCGACGATTGAGGAGATTGAGAATGAGATGAGCAGGGGAGAAGGTGGCGGGAGATGAGTGAGTCTTTAAAAAAACTCTCAACGATTGAATACGGCGCAAGTCCTAAAAAAATTCGATCGAATGATTATACATCCATTGGTATTTATGGCACAGGTGGTTTAGTTGGTTCGGCAACAAAGCCACTATTTCATGGCCCGTTGGTTGTGGTCGCCAGAAAAGGAACTTTAGATAAACCGATTTTTATAAATGGTGACTGTTGGGTTATTGATACTGCCTATGCCGTCTTACCGAATGCAAATGTTGATGCAAAATGGCTGTATTACAATTTGTCCATGTTTGATCTGAAAAAGCTAAACGAATCTACAGGTGTTCCAAGTATTAGTCGTGATTATTTATATCGCGTTGCATTCGAGACATTTTCCCTCGCCGAACAGCGCAAAATTGCCCGTATTCTTTCCACTGTGGATGCGGTGATTGAAAAGACCGAGGCGGCTATTGCCAAGTATAAGGCGATCAAGTCCGGCATGATGCGCGACCTCTTTACCCGCGGCATTGACATAAAAACAGGAAAACTCAGACCGAGCTATGAAGATGCACCGGAGTTATACAAACAGAGCGAGTTGGGGTGGGTTCCGAACGAATGGGAGGTGGATACATTGGAAAATTCAACAGACTATGTTGATTACAGAGGGAAAACCCCACCGAAAAGCGAATTCGGCATCTTTTTGATTACTGCCCGCAATATTAAAGAAGGTTTTATCGATTACGACAATTCCAAAGAATACATCCCCGAGTATGCCTATGAAGCAGCCATGGCGCGTGGTAAAGCAGAAATTGGAGATGTTGTAATCACCACTGAAGCACCGATGGGAAATGTTGCACAAATCGACCGCGGTCATCTTGCTTTAGCGCAACGAGTAATTAAATACAGAGGAAAATCAAATAAGTTGATTAATGATTTCTTAGCAATCTTTTTAATGAGCGATGGTTTCCAACGCCGGTTAATAGCCGAATCTACAGGCAGTACGGTTTTGGGGATTAAAGGTAGCCGTTTGCACAAATTATTTATTGCACTGCCAGAAAAGAATGAGCAAATTGCTATCTCAAGAATGATAACTACCCAAGATGCATTGCTTACAAGTGAGAATAAGAACTTGCATAAACATCAGCAACTCAAATCCGGCCTCATGTCCGACCTTCTCACCGGCAAGGTGCGGGTAAAATACAACGACGAGGAACATACAAATGAGATTAACTGATTTGCATTGTCCTCTATGCTCCAATGTGATGCAAAACATTTCATCAGATGCCGTCGCAAATAAGCAAACGACTTGTTTTGATGACCGTATGCTGCTTTTGTACCTGAAATATCCGAAATGCCAGACATTGTCTGGCAAATTAAGCTGGTCTCATTTTGCCGAACTGTTAAGTGTTTCCGATGACCTCTCTCGCTCTTTTTACGAAAAGCAATGTATTAATGAAAACTGGTCCATTCGAGAGTTAAAACGCCAAAGGCAGACCGGTCTTTTTGAACGTCTCGCGATGAGTAAAGACAAGGCAGGGGTGCTTGAACTTGCGCAAAAAGGACAATTGATAGAATTTGCAACTGATATTGTAAAAGACCCTTATATCTTTGAATTCCTGCAGATGCCGGAACTTGTACGCTATTCAGAAAGGGATCTTGAAAAACGGCAGTGGCTGCTCTCCAACTTAGCTTTAGAAATCTGAAAAATTGAAGGAATCGAGGTAATCTAATGTCCGAATACACGAATGTCGAGCGTCCATTCCTCGATAAGCTCCAGCAACTCGGCTGGGAGGTGATAAACCACAATGATGAATTGACGTATTGTTCTGAAGCATCTGCAGAATATTCCCTGGCCGCCATGGCTGCCGAGCGACAAGGCGTTTATAGCAGGAACAGTGCATCGTATAATGGTATTCCTCAAGACCCGGCAATCAGCAAGCGGGAACATTTCAG
>CAYMSF010000278.1:0-3001 GCA_964392985.1 uncultured Victivallaceae bacterium
GACCGGTCCAAAGTTGTGTAGTCACACCATTCCGGCGCGATTTTGCTCAGTGCTCTCATTTTATTGCTCCTTTATATATAAAGCTAATTTTCAGTTCATGGTAACACATATAATTTTATTAATATTGCGTTTTACCGCACATAGAATACTATTAAATTCAAAGAAAATGAATGGAATAAACTGCAAATACATGGACTTTTATGCAATTATGCTGTATATATTTGTCAATGCTAAAATATTTATTTCAAGGAACACACGGTCATGGAAGATACGTTACAACTGATTTTGCGGTCAGATATTCAAAAAATATTTGATAATTTTGCCGCAACGGTCAACAAAAAAATCGTATTCTTTTCCCCTGACGGAAAAATACTTACCAACGGATTGAATTGCCGAAACGCCGAATTCTGCCGGATTATACAGACAAAAATATTCGGACAGGAACGATGCGCCCGAACTGACTCAGCTAAAATGGAAGAAAGTGTCAAAAGCAAAGGACTGGTTTGCTACCGCTGCCATGCCGGGATTCAGGAAGCGGTAATCCCCATCTATGTTGCGAATCAACTGGCGGGATTTGCGATGATCGGTCAATTCAGAACATCACACAAAATCAGTTCACGAGTAAAAACCGCCTGCCCGTCACCGGCGGTTTATCAGAAACTTGAGTCCGGATTCAACAAACTGCCGTACTATTCACCGGGAAAGCTCCGGGAGGTGCTGGGCATGTTCTCCATGCTGGTTGATTATATCGTCACCAAAGAGCTGGTAACCATCCACGGGAATCGTATTATCAGCCGGGTGAATGGTTATATTGATGCCAATCTGCACCACAATATTTATCTGACTGAAGTGGCCAAACATCTTGGCAGGAGTCCATCATCAATTTCCCACTTTTTCCGGCTGAAGATGAATACATCATTCAAGCATCATTTACTTAACCGGAAGCTTGAAAAGGCGGAAGAATATTTCAGTACAAATCCGGAAATGTCCATTGAAGAGGTTGCCGAAAAGGTGGGATTCAATGATCAATTTTATTTTTCACGCCTGTATCACAAATATCGCGGCATGCCGCCGTCAGAATACCGTCGTAATATAAGAAACAAATAGAATTTGAAATTTATATTCAATAAGGTTGAAATTTTAAAATAGACAAGTAGTATTGTGGATTGGATTTTTTTGATCCGACTGATTGGCGATACCCATATCGCCTGAAGAAGGAACGGAAAAATACGGATGCAAGACACTCGTCGTCCCGCGACTGCGGGATTGCGATCTTTTGATTTTGGATTCGCACTCTTCGAAACTTTCGATACCACGGTATCGGCAGCCTCTCAGAATACGAACCAATTCTCAAAATCTTCGCAATCTATTTTAAAATTTCAACATTATTTGAGTATAATTAACAATTATTGAGGTAAAAATGTTTTTAACAGGTTTTGCGGATGAAGCCGGTGCAGCGATTGAAACCCAGATTGCCGCAACTAAACTTTTAAACTGGAAATATATCGAAAGCCGGGCTATCGGCGAAAAAAATCTCGGATCATTGACCGATGCGGAATTTGATATCTTTGCTGGAAAAATCGAACAGGCAGGAATAAAAATCAACTGCTACGGCAGCGCTGTCGCTAATTGGACACGGGATCCACGCAGCGATGCAGATTTTGAGTTAAGCCGGAAGGAACTCGCAGCTGCCCTGCCCCGCATGGCGAAACTGGGAACTAAACTGATTCGAGGAATGAGTTTTAAAGTACCAGCCGATGTCCAGCCGGATTCGCCGGAACTGGAAGCGGTAATCTTCCGCAAAGTCAATGAATTGGTAAAAATGTGCGAAGATGCCGGAGTAATCTACGGACACGAAAATTGCATGAATTACGGCGGTATGTCCTATGTCCACACCCTGCGACTGCTGGATAATGTCAAATCACCTAATTTCCGGCTGATTTTCGATACCGGCAATCCGATTTTCACCCTGCGTCGAATCGGCACGCCGCCCTACCCCTTACAGTCTGCATGGGAGTTTTATAAACAGGTACGCGAATTTATCGAGTATGTTCATATCAAGGACGGCACTTCCATGATTGATGCCGAAGGTAAAATTCAGCGAACCTTTACCTTTGCCGGCGATGGCTGTGGCGATGTGCGGCCAATCCTCAAAGATTTGCTGGCAACAGGCTATGATGGCGGATTCTCAATCGAGCCGCATTTGGCAGTGATCTTCCATGAAAAAGATAATCTGAATGATGATGCTGTTAAGATGCAGCGTAAATTTGAAACCTACGTCGAATATGGCCGGAGATTTGAAACGTTGCTGCGCGAATGCAACTGGCAGTTTTGATACTGGGTAAAATATACACTCTATAGAGGTAATTTAAAAAAAATTGAAACAAGCTGAACAAGAAAAAAAACGTATTGAAAATAAATCTTTATTCAACTTGTCCGATCTCAATCGTCATCGTTTGGGAATAAATGTTGCGCTGTTGATATTTTTTGCAACCATTGTTACTCCCGGTGGAAATATATTGGCGGCGCAAGAGGTAAAAGTCCAGCCCGATGTTACCGTTACAGAAACACGAAGCAACATAATCAATACTATTCGGGCATTAGAGCAGTTTTCCATAACTTCCGTTGCACACACAACCGATTCTATGCCTGAACCCGCAAAAATCCGGCGACCCGTACCGCCAAAGCCTTTTGCGTCAGGAAGATTCGAAATAGTCTTTGAACATGGTAATGAGAAAAAAGTTTTAATTTGCCAGACGGAGGAATTCGTTGGTCACTACGCCACAGTTATTCCCGGCGATACTGATATCAAGGGATACGTCCTGCTATACGATAAGCCACAGGAGAACGGGGTGCGTCTGACGCCGGAAGAGACTAAACTCCTGGCACAGATTCTGTACAGGATGTTCGCCCGCGCGCACGATCAGATTGAAGACACAATGCTCAACAACGTAAAAGATTACGTTTTGGCGATTCTCTTTAGCGGTAAAGGAAAAGAGCA
>CAYMSF010000279.1:0-201 GCA_964392985.1 uncultured Victivallaceae bacterium
GTAATATAACACGCCTTATATAAATCGCAAATATTTATGACGTTAAGTATAACAACGCTCTTTTAATAGCTCGTGGCAATAATTCAATTCACCAGAACCCGCCATTATACACGGGAAACACTAATCCAACTGGCGTGTTTCAACAAGGCGTACAACCGAACAATACTGGCGGAGGGAATAGTCCAACTGGCGGGTCTCAAC
>CAYMSF010000279.1:301-2988 GCA_964392985.1 uncultured Victivallaceae bacterium
AACGTGGACAACCGAACAATACTGGCGGAGGTAATAGTCCAACCAGCGGGTCTCAACAACGTGGACAACCGAACAATACTGGCGGAGGTAATAGTCCAACCAGCGGGTCTCAGCAAGGCGGACAGGCGAACAATAAGGGCGGCAATAGAGGATTATCGCCTATTTTTATTAATAACCTTAACACCGGGTGTTTGAAAGAAATACTCGCATACGTTAAAAAAGACAACACTTTAGATCTTGAGATTAGAAAGAATTACATAAACATTTATTATAGAGGCGGAAATATACTAGAGGTTACCACAAATGCCAGAGGTAAATACAAATATGCCTATCACAAAAATTACCCCAAAAGCTTAGCGGTTCCTCCAGGAGCAGTTTTAAATTTAAATATTGGAACACCTAACTGGAATAATTATTTCCCGATAATGAAACAAGCAATGGATTTTCATTTTTCTAAAAAAGCTAATGAGGAAAGGGAATTTCAACAATTAGTAGTTCGTGAAAACAATTATTCGTCAATATCAAATAGTACCGACTATTTTATCATTGATATTGAATACCAAATTAGAAAAGGTTTCCGTTTTGACCTGATTGCTGTCGAATGGCCGTTGAGTTCCTCTGGCAGAAAAACACCCCAAAATCCCAAACTGATTATTATTGAGATGAAATATGGTTATAAAAATATAAACGGAAAGGCAGGTATTGGAAAACATTTTACTGATTATAACAATTTTATCTCTAATACACAAAAGGTTGATGACTTTAAGAAAGAAATGCTTAAAGTTTTTGAACAAAAAAGAGATTTAGGCTTAATACGATTTGATAAAAAGGGAAATAATAATCAAATTATAAAATTTGCGGACAATATTGAATTCGCGTTTTTATTCGCAAATCACATTCAGTCAAGTTCACAATTAAAAAATGAGTTACTAGCCTGCCAAAAAATCCTAGCTTTTACTCCGAAATTCATAATATCAAATTTTATGGGTTATGGATTATGCAAACACAGTTGCGATATCCATGACCTGAATTCGTTTATAAATTTATTATGAAAAGCAAGTTTATGAAATTTAAAATTCATCGCGGTACCAAAGAGATTGGCGGTACCTGTGTCGAAGTATGGACTGAAAACACGAGAATATTGCTTGATTTTGGTATGCCGTTATCTGAGAAAGACGGAACAGAGTTTGATTTCAACAAATACAAAACGTTAAGTACTGATGAATTAATACAACAAGGTATTCTGCCGGATGTACCTGGGCTTTATAATGATGCTGATAAATTAATAGACGGCGTGATTATTTCGCATCCGCATCTGGACCATTATGGATTAACCAGTTTTATACATAAAAATGTCAAGCACTTTTTAGGGGAAGCCTCTCATGCAATAATCAAGCTGAATAATCTATTTACTTCAAGCAAAATAAATCTTGAAAACGTTACATATTTTGAAAAGGCGCAACCATTTCAAATCGGGGATTTTCGAATTACGCCCTATTGGGCAGATCATTCCGCATTCGATGCTTATTCATTCTTGGTTGAAGCTAACGGAAAAAGTATCTTCTATTCCGGCGACTTCCGGAATCATGGCAGAAAAGCCAAAGCCTTTGGATGGTTTACCAGCCACGCTCCTCAAAATGTTGATTACTTGTTACTTGAAGGAACAACCATTGGCAGAGATAATAAAGCATTTAAAGCGAAAACAGAAACGGCTATTTACAAGGAATTGGTTGAATGGTTTAAAGAACCGGATAAAATAAATCTAGTTTATACTTCCGGGCAGAACATTGACCGGCTTGTTTCGATTTACAAAGCGTGCAATACAGCCAAAAAAATTATGGTGGTTGATGTTTATGTGGCGACTGTGCTAAAAGAATTATCGAAGTTTGCTAACATACATTCTCCGTCTCAAAAATTTAAAAATATAAAGGTAATGTTTCCATATAAAATAAGCCGAAAATTAAAAAAAGAAGGAAACGAAAATATTTTGTATCAATTTAAAAACTACAAAATCACCAAAGAAGAAATTGCGAGCCAGGCAGACAAAATAGTAATGACTGTAAGACCCTCAATGCAAAGTGATCTCGAGAGAATATATGGTATTGATGGTGGAAACTTAATTTATTCCATGTGGGAAGGATATTTGTTAAAACCGGATACTAAAAAATTCATTAATTATTTAAAAAGAAGAAATTTTAAGACTCACAATATTCATACCAGTGGACATGCTGATACTGAAACCTTGAAGCAAATGGTTGAAGCATTAAAGCCAAAGCACATTGTCCCCATCCATACCTTCAGCGGAAGTCAATACAAAAATATTTTTTCAGCTCCAGTAGTTGAAATGAAAGATGGCGAAATAAAGCAGGTTTAATTTGAAATAAATCTATATACCCACTTTTTAATAATTTAGCAGTCAAAGCTTTTAATTATTCTTGATTCGCATTTCTGCTGTTTTAGGTTTCGTTCTTAATTCACAGATTAACTGCCTGTAGAATTGTTCAGGGGATGCTCCTTTATGTCTTTCCAGCCACAATGCCCCAGCGTAAGGCCAGTCTGGCAATCTGCCGAAATTGGCGTGACTCAATATTAAATGGAACATCTCAGGATCACCCCTAAAGAAATTTAATTCAGTGTCACGGGGCGGGTTAAAACGGGCCACCCAGGGGCGGGTCAAAACGGGCCAC
>CAYMSF010000280.1:0-2987 GCA_964392985.1 uncultured Victivallaceae bacterium
CTCGTAGAGATTATCATGTACTTACCTTTGAATCATTAGTATTACTATCTACATTTGATTGATAATATTCCACATTCATCAATAAAAGCAAGCCTGCTGCAAGTTTTTCATTTAAATAAATTCCTTTCGGATTTATTGAAATGAAAAATTATACAAATTTATAAAACTGCGAAAATCGCAGTTTGACGCTGATAACTTACTGCTTGAAGAATTAACATTATCTATATTTCATTGCAATATAAGTATTTACAGATAATACACTATTAAACTAATAAAATTACTTGACATAACAGGTGTCGTTTGTTATAATATACGCCATCATAACAAAAACGATTTAAATACTAGAGAATGATCTCTAATGAATATGCTGGCATCTTAAAAAGCGTACGGAAACCCATAAGCGGAGGAGTGTATAATGTGTTGTAAAACAAATATGATTTAAGAAACTTGATGCAATTAATATATAAATTTAAGGGAAAATAATTATTATGAATGTGAATAAAAGAAAAGGACGATTTTTGGCGGTCGCCATGATTACGGTGGCCGCTCAGTTTGGCACTGCCTACGCGCAGAATGCCCCAAATGTGCCGAATCCCCAGAAAGTTAAAAAGCTGGAGTTTTTGCAGGATGATGCTCAGGACAAATTCGTGTCCAAGATGTACACGCTGCAAAATATCAAGTCGGTGGATGCAACTCCGTTTGTTCAAGGTGCGGTCAAGCGTTACAACATCAATTCGACTGTTGAGGCGTTGAACTACACTGAAGGCAAGAAACAGTTCCTGTTAGTCAGTACACCTCCGGAATTTATGCCGTATGTGGACGATATCATCAAGAACCTGGACAGGGTTGGCGGTGAACCCGACAAGTCGGGATCGGTTATTGACGGGACCGGTATTTTCCGTTATGCCTATTTGCCAAAACATCGGTCAACCGACACAATGGTGGCGGCACTGAATGCAGGGGTAAGGGACAACAGCGGATACGTGTGGCGTGATCCTGTATCCAACCTCATCTATTGGAAGGATACTCCGGGCAGGGGGCAGCTTATTTTAGCTTGGGCTAAGGGGTTTGACCGACCGGTGCCGCAAGTTGAACTCCAGTTCAAAGTCTATGAACTGAGAGACAGCGAACTCGATGATATCGGGCTGGATTATCTGGCTTGGAAAAACGGGCCGGGACTGAACATATTTCAGGCCGGTTACGAATCCATAACTTATCAGACGGTGGAGAAGCTCCTTTCCAATATGGATAAGTTTTCCAACTTTTCCTATGGCGGATATTTTACGGCACCTCAGTTTGACCTGAGTTTCGTCAGGTTGCTGTCGCAGAAAGGCCGGGCCAAGATTGCCTCGGCCGGCACATTGACAGTGGTCAATAACTACCTGGGCAGCTATAATGTCAGGATCTCTCCGCAGTTCCAGAATATTGCAAAGGATGCAAATGACAGAACTGCCGTGGTTACCGGCGCGAATGCTGATTTTGCGCTTACAGTAACCAGGCCGATCATCTGCTTTACGTCAACCGGTGAAAAGGATCAGATTTACAAGGGGGATGCATTTGATCAGACCACTTACAGTAGTCTGACCGGTACCGTCCAGCTCGCCTATACTTTGAATATCAATAACGTGGTTGAACGTAATAACCGCGGTACGGAATTGACAGAGAGCAACGCGATTGCCTCGGCTTTGACGTTTGAACTTCAGGGCGAGCATCTGCTGGGAGTTTTCAACCAGACGCAGAAGGTTGAACAGACCATCGGCATCCCGTTCCTGTCAGATATCCCGTATCTTAAATATCTGTTCGGAACAACCACATCCATTGATACCGATACAAAACTGTATGTGACGGTCAGCGGGCGGCTGGTGCATCCCGAAGACAGTTATGAGAAATGGACCGGGAAGTTGCTTACGGAAACCGATTTCCCTGCCATAGAGATTTTTAAAGAAGAGGATAAATAATCATGAACATTAAAAAAGTAATTAGCGTAGCGGTTGGTATTTTAGCCGCAACCGCCTTGAATGTGTATGGGCAGTCGCTTATACCCTCTGAGGCAGTCAAGTCGAATAACACCAATGCGACACAGCCTTACGGGCAAACGGCAATTCAGCCGCAGATCCGCTTGAATCTGGAAAATGATACCGACAAGATACATTTTATCCGGAACAACACGGATCCATATGTCGTAACCAAGGTGTATGAAGTGAAGAATACGGACGTGTATGAATTGCGCCCGTTAATCATTTCTGCAATACGTACGAAGAAGATCACTCAGGACAACACCTACGTTGAAGCCATAAGGTACAACAACGGGGCAAGTTACCTGATCATATCGGCGGAAGCAGATCGCTTCGGCAAACAGAATAACGGTATGGGCATAGACGAGATAATTGCGGCACTGGATCAGCCGAAACTTATTAACTCGTCCGGTACCGTTCGTTACGTGTATTTCCCGAAATACCGCAGCGCCAACGAACTCAGGACATTGCTCCTGAACGTCGGTGCAACCAGCACATACAATCCCGCTACAGGCTATCTGCCGGCGAATCCTCCCGGCACGCCGCTCTATGCCATCGACTCCTCCTGGGAACTTCAACAGGGTAAGGATGTCGTTCTGGTTGAGGAAAGCCTGAACGCGCTGTTCTTAGCCATTCCGGCATGGAGCAAAAAGAACATTGATGCGCAGTTGTTATACTATGACCAGCCTATACTGCAGGCGGAAGTCAAATACACCGTCTATGAAATATATGCCGAAAACGACGGCAAGATAGGCTTGGATTTCCAGTCATGGAAAAATAATGACGGAACTGACCTGTTCGCATTGGGCGGACGTTACCGCAGCAATTGGGCAAACACCTGGGCTGGCGGAATTGACCAGAACGGCGCGAATAAGACGCAGTTCTTCAATTTCAATCCCAAATGGAACTCCAAGTATCTTGATTTCCTGGTATCCAAGGGCAAGGCGAAAGTCAGGAATTCCGGAAATGTGC
>CAYMSF010000281.1:0-2970 GCA_964392985.1 uncultured Victivallaceae bacterium
GTTCGGGCTGATGTGCTTCATCGTGAAGGAGGGGCAATACCCGCCTCCCGCCAAGCTCGCCGGGGAGCGAAGAAACATTTTTGTCGTGATCAAAGCCTATGCGCAGCAATGCCTCGGCCACCGCATCTACCGGCTCTTCTACCTGCACAACATATTCTGGAGTCTGTCCACCGCCTGCGGTATCTTCCTCGTCTTCCTGAAGCTGTCGCTCGGGCTTACGCTTGCGCAGATCGGCACGATTGCGGCCGGGGCCGGGGTGGTCAATTTTTGCCTGACGTATCCGGCCGGGGCATTGGCCGACCGTTTTCACCCGCTGCGGGTGATGTTGTGGATCAAGGCCGGGCTGCTGGCTGTCGCACCGCTGAACTTGATCTGGATCTTCACCCGTTTCCCTCCCGATGTGAATTTCAACATCATCCTCGTGCTGCTGGTGTTCAACATTCCTCTCTCGCTCATCTATCAGGCGGTGTCACTTCCGATGTGCATGCGCATCCTGCCCAAGAACCAGTTCGGGCAATTCTGCTCGTTCAACGCAATCTGCACAGCCTCGATGGTCGCGCTGGGCGGGGTGCTGGGCGGCCTTTACATCGACCTGATGCGGCACTTCTTCCCCGATGCCACTTGGGGAAAGGACTTCTATTACCGGTTTGCCCCGGTCTGGCCCATTCCGTTCCTGATCCTTGGCATGACTTTCCTCGTCCTCCTCTACCGCGAATGGCAGAAACTCGGCGGCGAAGCACGCTACGTCCCGCCCGGCTCCGGGGATATTAACCCGGAGATCGTTCCTGAAAAAACAGAAACGGCAGAAACGGGGTTGGTAAAAGAATTCTGACAATTCATAAAAAAATTAATCTCAACGGCCTCGTCCGGGTCTCTGAGATGATGAGTATAAGGATTTTAAATTATGGATAGTTGTCTATCTTTATTGAAATAAAAATAAATCCGATATTCAAAGCTAAGGAGCTGTAAATAATTATGTGTAAATAATTAATTTTGTACATAAATAATAAATAAATGACAGGAAGTTGGGGAATGTTTAACCCCGGACTGAACAGACAGGAAAATACTACACCACTAACTAATACTGACTAAACACTAATTAACCATGCTGTGAATTTCTTTTACCGGAATTGTAAAAATTATTCACAGTAGAAAATGTTACTAAATTGCTAAAACAAGTTCCCGTTAGTGTTTTGTTCGCGCAGGTTAGTGGTGAAAAAATCAAGACAATATTAATTTGCATTTCCCGTGAACGCGAGGCATATTGGAGTGAAGCGATTGGTGTTGCCCCCGGATTGGCTAAAGCGTGCTGCCAAAGATGCCGCTACTGGTAAGTTCACTGCCGGAACGATCATATTTTTCATTATTCAGCACATCGGTCAAGCGTAAGATTTTATCTTGAATGTCAAGCCATTGCAGGCGCAGTAATCCATTGGATTCGTAATGACTGTAATTGACAACAATCAGATAACCGCTATTTTCTTTGCGCCAGCTCCATGATAAAAGATTCCTGTATGTCGTATTATCCGGGCAACCGTGAATTTCGCCCAGCAGCCAGTTTCCGCTCCGGAATAGTTCATTATCTGTCTGCGCCATCAGCTTATGATAGAATACTGCCAGATCAGTGTTGGTCTTTTCTTGTGGACGTCTTCCCAGAAATACCGGTTCGCGTGTTCTGCGTCCCTCAAGTTGCCCGTCATAGAAAAGTTTTGCTCCCGGTAATGTCGAGAAGATTACTGCCGCCATTTTTTCTTTTTCCGGCGGGAATGCCGTTGCAGCGCGAGGTTCGTCATGATTTTCGATGAAGCGAATCAACTTGTTCTGATATGACATATCGGCAAGGAGGTGAAGCCTGATATCTTCAACGTTGTCATGCTCCATGCGGTCATAGAGTTTCTTGTCATAGCAGAAGTCAAATCCCTGTTGCTGGAGTTCCCATTCCAGTTCCCAGTAGGCTTCAGCGATGAAGATGAAGCCGGGGAATGCAGTCTTAATCGCCTGAATCAACGTCATCCAGTATTCCGCTGCCGGTTTTGGTCCGGCAGATGCGCCCCAGGTTTTTTCGAAAATATTGTTCAGCATCAGCATTGCCATGTCGCAACGGACGCCGTCACACTGTTCCGCGATGGTTGAAACGGTATCAAGCACCGCCTGCCTTAATTCCGGATTGAAGGCATTGATCTGGAGTACATCTGGCCAGGCCGGAAAAAATGGATCACGACCGAGTGCTATAATATTTCCCCCGTTCCGGATAAATGATGCAGGGTTATTTTCGATATCTTCAGTTGAACCTCTGATGAAATATTCCGGGCGAACTGATGCCCATGGATGGTCGGGGGCGACATGGTTAGGGACGAAGTCAAGAATCATTTTAATGCCGCGTATGGAGAGCATTTTTCTGGCTTGAGCCAGACCGGTAGTGCCGCCGTTTTTTGCGCCAACGACGTAATTTTTTATGCAGTATGCCGAGCCGATCAGGTCTTTGTCCTCGAAATCGGGCAGTGCCTTTTTGAATTCCGCCATCAAACCATTGTTGGTTGAGGCGATTTTAGTTCCAGCCGGACTTCTCTCCCAGACGCCCATGAACCATACAGCGTCGATACCGAGCGATGCCAGATAATCCCATTCCGCGACCGGGACTGTTGCCAGAGTGATTGTCTGCTGATATTTCCGGCTGAGATCGTAAAGCCAGACAATGGTGTTTATCTCATATATTACCGGATAATGCGGCCATGGTTTCATATTGTCCTTCGTCGTTATTCAGGACGCTGCGCTTGAATTAGATATTCGCAACTCAATATATATCGAGTTGCGCTGAATGACAATAACTAAAGATATAAACACTGAAATTTGAATTATACGGACGCAAGACCATCGTCTATTTTAAAATTTCAATATTATTGAGTATATGACCTATGCGCACTGTCAAGCATCTGTTCAGCTGGAGTGAGCAGGCCGGCCGCAAGCTGA
>CAYMSF010000282.1:0-2965 GCA_964392985.1 uncultured Victivallaceae bacterium
GCAACTGGTCTGCTGTTTTTACTGAAAAAGGATTGGAGCGCGGGGTAGTCTCGTAACCGCCACGCCCGTAATTACATGAATTGGGAATATAAACGCCTGGCAGTTTTAAACTTCCGGTTCCGTTGGCATGCGACACAACCATGGCGTTATATTCAGGGAATATTCTCTTTTTCAATTCCAGGCCTATTTCCGTAAACGGTTCACAAGGTAAAGCGAGGATACAGCATTCGCCGAGAAAAATTCCGACCAGATTGAATTTTCCGGATTCTTTATTATTGGCCATTTCAACAAGGGTTCTGGCGAAAAACTTTAGTACCGCAGGTGTTTTTCTGACCAGATCTTCCGAGGTTAATGATGTCCCTTTTGCCGGCTCCGGGGTATCCTTGTATTTTTCCAGGATATTTTGGGCTTCAATTAATTCATCATCGGATATCGCTCGCGGGGCACAGGCAATTTCCATATTCCTGGTGAACAAGGTGAATTGAGCAACCGGGTGTAAATCTTTCAGTGCATTTTTAACTGTATTGGCATAACCGCAACCGATACGTTCTGCCTCCTGATAGGAAGACTGACCGATATCCGTGCTGATATCGAAATGATTAATATTGCCGGCAGCGCCAATCAACGGCATAACCATCGAATCATCACCCAGTTCAAGCTGTAACTGGCGAATAAAAAAGCCGGGCCAGTCGGCGGACACCTTGCAACCATCAACAGTATCGCTGTGATTGACAATATTGGCGAGAAGAACTTTCAACTTGCCAGCTTGTTTTATACCAATCAGGGGAATTTCATAATCGGTTTCCCCCTCAGGCCTGACCACATCGGGATTAAGTTTTCCGGGGTTGGTCAGGACGGTACCGTCTTTCATCCAATACCGGCGATTGAAACAGAAGCGTTTATCTTCCGTCAAGCCGGTAAAAAGTTCTCCCGGCAGCATATTGGTCAGCGCTTCCCGTAGCGCTTCGGCGCCCTGCCGGACCGCAAATGGAACATAATCCTTGTGACTGCCCGGCCTGACAGCTCTTACTTCAGGCGCGGTGTGGGTATGTGTTGCCGTGATTATCATATTTTCACGACAAAGCTCTTTAATATCGGCAATTTCATTATAAAAGAGTTCCAACAGCTCATGGGATACACTAATCAGGTCGAATTGGACAATCGCACAATATTGCCCGCTTTGATGCAAAACCAACGCCCGTACTTCGATATCATCCAGAACACCTTCCCACATCCGGGCATTGAAATAACCGGCCAGCGAAACCGGCATAACGGGATTTATGCATCTTCTGCCAATACCATAATATAAATTTTGCGTCATAATAGCATATCCTTATGTTTCTATCTATTATATCTTTAGAACGCGTTGTAATCAACCTTACGGCGTTGTATTTTTGCGTGTAAAAGTAGTATTTTACCATATTTTTGACGAATGCACCTGTTCAAACCAGGCAATGACTGAAGATATACTCTGTAACGGTTGAAAAATACAACTGATTTTGCATAAGATACAACCGCAATAAATTGCTTTTAACTCATTTCGGCAATATAATCATAAGCATGGAACGAAGTCTGCATTTCGACAAAACGAAAAAAGGTAGTATCATGAATAAAGTTTTCCTTTCAGTATTTCTCCTCTTAACCCTGCCGGTAATATCCAATTCCGTGGATTTGGTCAAAGACGGTAAACCGGTTGCCGAAATCGTAATTGCCGAATCGGCAAATCCCGGCGTCAAAACCGCAGCGAATGAACTGCAGAGCAATCTGGAGAAAATATCCGGCGCAAAGTTGCCCATAGTCAGCAAAGTCTCTCCTGATGTCAAAAATCAAGTTTATGTCGGCGAGAGCGACTACACTGGAAAACTCGGAGTCAAACTGGATGATGTCAAATATGACGGATTCAAAATTATCGCCGATAAAAATTATGTTGTCCTCGCCGGCAAAGAGATTCAAAATGAAAAAAATTCATTCTCAAAATTCAAAGATGTTGCCAGTAAGGAGCGACAGAAAGTATGGGAAGAATATACCGGACACAAATGGAGATTTCCGCCAATTATAGATCATCAGGACGGCAACAAGGAATGCGGCTTTCATTTGGGGGATGGAACCGGGACGCTGTATGCGGTTTACGAATTGCTGCAACAACTCGGCTTTCGCTGGTATATGCCGGTCATGGAACTGGGCATCGTTATCCCGCAAAGTAAAAACATCACTATTAACGACCAGAACTTCAAGCGTGAGCCTGAATTTTCACAGCGAATGTCCTCAGATCCTCGTATAGGAAGAAATAAAGATGAGTTTCTATGGTATAAATCCATGGGGGTTGGAACCTCTCGCGTCATGCCTGTTTATCACAGTCTCAGCGGTCCGTTGCTGCACCGGAGCACAAAGGACAGGAACGATCAACCCGATGAATATTTTGGAGTGGTGAATGGCAAGATCGACTATAACATACCCAAATTGACCAGTGAAAAGTTGCGGGCGGATTTTCTCAAATACATCGAATTTGTAGATAAGGCCTTCCCCGGAATCGAATACGCCTGCATCGGTCAACCCGACGGCTGGTCAAACATGGACAGCGCCGATGCCGCCGCCGGCTGGGACAAACAAGCGGAGCGCGGACAGTTCGGACGTTTCAGTAACTACACGTGGGATTTCATTCTTGATATCCGTAAACGTTATATGCAAAAATATCCGGACAAAAAGTTTACCGTTTTCGCTTATGCCTACACCCATCGCCCCCCCACTAATATAGATAAAATCCCGGAGAATATCACCGTCGGCTTTTGCCAAACCAGTCAATTCTGGATGTTGCCGAACGAGGAATTGCGCGACCGCGATGAATGGCTGAAAAAACTAAGCAACAAAGATCAACTGCTGATCTGGGAATATTACCTGCAACATGCGCCAATGCGCAATTTTCCGCCGGCGCCGGTGATCTTCACTAAATTAATGCAGCAGAATT
>CAYMSF010000283.1:0-2935 GCA_964392985.1 uncultured Victivallaceae bacterium
GTTTGTTCATCATGTTTCCGCCAGTCTTTATCCAGCGGTCCGGACATTAATAATATCTCGCACCCAATTTGTTTCTTGGTCATCTCAATGACTTTACGGATTGCGTCGATATCATTTTTATGGGAAATGCCGCCAATAATCAACAAATCCGGCTTCAGGTTAGTAACATAACTCTTGAACTGTTCCGGTTCCTGATAGTACCAGCAACCGGTCGAGCCGCGCACCGAACAGATGAACTTAAGCTCGGCTTTCGGATAATCCCGCATCAACAGCGACTGAAAATTGGAATTGAACGTGTCATTGATAATACTGTCGCCCAGCATCACTACACGCCACGGTTTGCCGGTTTGCAATGCCTCAGCAGTTTTCGGCAGCAATTTCAGCCGGTCTGCCGGAGGCGTATAGGACAATGGTGGCAAAGTTTGATAAAGCCGGTCACACCATTCGGCAGCTTCTTTAGCTGAAATCAACTTTAATTGCATATCCCATACTTCAATGCCTTTTACCGATTGCAGAAAAGGTTGTATTCCGGCAGCATTTTCCCGTCCGTAAATTACTTGTTCATAGTGTTGTTTGTCTTTCCCGCCATATACATTGGAATAGACGTCCGGAACCAGCATTCTGCCGTTTTTGTCATTGAAAAATACCCCCCAGTAACAATCCGCAGGAGCTTTGGCATCGAAACTTAGTGAATAGAATTCAAACTCATTCCTGCCGGCCGGAACAGACGGCCCGAGCAGTTGGCCGCCTTTATCGGGATAATACCCTTCCGCCTGGTTAAAGGTCTGTCCGCCGGGATTGGCGGACGGAATGAATTTCCATCCGGCGGTTTTATCGTTAATTTTACCGGGACAGGAATAGAGCACATCGCCGGCAACTCCCGCGATGGAGAGGGCGCATATTGCCGCGGTGGTGATATTTTTTTGCGTAGTAGTCATAGTATTGCCTTTTAAACTTTAGAGAATTGCGTCAGGTCCCATCGGCATACCCATATCGTCCCGTTGTTGCATGGACTCAGGTATAATCAGAATATCAGCTTTGACTGGGCAGAATCCCTTCGGATCGAGCAATGAAATGCGGCAATAGCCGAAATTGCCTTTGTCCAATGCTTTTTTCAGCGAATCACACCAGACCGGAATTTTTACTTCGACGGTTTTGCCCGGAGCGCAGGATATTTTAACGTCACGGAACTGTCGCACCATGCACATCCAGGTTCCGCCGCCGTTCTGCTGGGTGCGGATAATACACTCAGAAAGGTCGATGGCATTGTATTGATTTGTGATTTTGAACTTTATATATTTGTCACCTGGTTTCCATGATATTCTGGACGGAAACCATACCGGGGAGAACAACACCCTCAACGACCAGAATTGCGGCTTTGGCAGCAGATCGGCAGTAACTACTCCCCAGTTGGCATCTTCACCCCATCTTGTCCAGCCCCAGGGATTGCCTTCGGTTCCTTTGCCGGCGCCACAGCAGAGCCACGGAAAGTATGCCCCGCCAAGGCATGCAGGATCGTGCCGCATATTGCCCCACTCACTTTTCAACCGCTCATGAAATACTTCCAGCGTATTTTTACCGGAAAGCGGATCAATCTTTTCATCAGCGATTACCGACAGATACGGACTGTTCATCATATCCGGTTCAAGACAGAAGATGCCATATTCAGAACTGAACCAGCAGCCGCTCCAGCCGCGCTTCAACGCTTCTTCGCGGGTAATTTCTACCATATCGCTTTCCCAGCTGTTGGGATTGACGATTTTGCCCTCATCGCGGAACTGTTTCTGCAGAACAAAACTATAATGAATATCGGCAATCTCGCCGACGCGTAATTCAAAAATCCCCCGGATTTTGTTGGCTGGCCCCGGAGGCGGGAACATGGTGGGGCGGCTCGGGTCAAGCAAGTGGCAAAACTGGTCATAAATACGCAAATGATTCCATCCATCCGCCGCCACTGCTTGAGATTCCGGCATATTTTCATTGCCGACGCTCCATACCATAATTGACGGATGATGACGGTCGCGGCGGATACCACCCTCAATGCGCATCAACGCCGGTCCGACCCACTCCGGATTGTGAATATAATTTGTTCCCCAATCGATCGGCAGTTCCTGTAACAGATAAATCCCCATCTCATCGCAAAGTTCCGCCAGGGCCGGCGACGACAGAAAATGGGTACGAATGGCGTTTACATTTGCCTTCTTCATTAAATCCAGACATTGTCGCAACCACATTTTCGGGGTGTACATACCGTGTTCCGGATGAAAAGTGAGATGGTTCACCCCGCGAAACTTAATAAAACTGCCGTTAAGTTTCGGTCCTTTCGGTGACAGGTCAAGACGGCGGAAACCCGTAAGGTAACGGTAAAGCAGCGGCGGTTGTTTGCCAATGGCAATCACTATTTTTACTTCGTAAAGATTCGGATATTCATCATTCCATAAATCCGGATTTTCAATCTCGAGTGATACAGGGTAACAATCTTGCGTCGCGGTTGTATCAACGCTGAACGTGGCAACGGACATCCCGTTACGCGAAATCTCTACCATAAGCGCCCCGTTGTCCGGATTATCCAAAGTGATTTTTCCCGAAACGGTGCCGTGTTTTAATGACTTGTCCAGCGCGGTTATCAGATGATATTCCTTGACACAGCTCTTTTCAACGGCAAAAAAGTAGGCGCTTTGCGCCAGTCCGGCAAACTCCAGCGCATGACGCGGCATATCCATTTGAACAAACTTATGTTTCCTTATCAGACGGACTGCAACTTCCGCATTGGTGCCAGCTTGAACCTGCCCGGTAACTTCAAATTCCACTGGGGTAAGTCCCGAATAATGAGCTCCCAGTTTTTTACCGTTCAAATAAAAAATACCTGCCGGATATACCGCATCAAAGCGCAGGAAAATGCGTTTATTGCGCCAGTTCTTCGGTATCTGGACGG
>CAYMSF010000284.1:0-2925 GCA_964392985.1 uncultured Victivallaceae bacterium
ACGACAAGTCAAAAGTGGTATTCCTCGGCGCTTACACCCTGTCCAGGGATGCCATCAGCCGTCTCGCCGCCTATGCCGGCGCCTGGCGCGTATCGCCCCCCGGCAATGCGATCGCCGCCGACAGGGAAATGCTTATGATTCATCCTCTCCAATCAGGCAAAATCGAGATTGTGCTCAAAGAGCCGGCCGCATTGATGGAAATACAGCCCGGGAAAATTACCTCGGCAAAGGCGGTAAAGCACACGCTGGATCTTAAAGCAGGACAAACCTGCCTTTTCGAACAACAGCGTTAATTAGGAATTGGATAAAATGCGGCAAACTGACTGTAGATATCGGGGTCGCGCTTTGCCTTTTGATTCTGCTGAAAAAACATGGTTTTTTTCAGAAAAAGTAACTTTTTGAAGCTAAACTGGAAATCAAAATTATTATGCCTAAAATAGCAACTTAAAAAAGGAGATAAAATGAAAAAGTCGCTCTCGCTCGCATTAATGGTCGCAGGATTACTCCCTCTGTTCTCAAACAACGTTGAGAATAAAACGGAAGTCAACGGGGCTGTTCTAAATCTGAGTGCTCAAAGTTTAGCCGGAAAGGTTGAAGATGGCGCAGCAGTGATTAAATGGCCGGCAGTCATCGGGCCGGATCTGGTCTATAATCCCAATCCCAAACAGAAGCCGCCAGTATTTGTGTTGAAATCTCCATTCGGGAATCCAGCCGTACATTTTACTGCGAATACTTGTTTAGGTATACGGGGATTTTCCAAACAATATTTGGCCGGTAAAAGTTTCACTATTTTCGTCCGTAGTATCCCGGTAGTGCCGGATTTTGGTATATGTGGCAACATTATCAATGGTGATGGCGGTATCCCTCGCCTGTATCTTTCCGCCAACAGCTTTATCTATGATCAAATGGCTAATAATATCAGCGTTTCAGCTAACAAGGTATTAAACAAGGAAACGCTGTGTACCTACATTTATGATGCTGAACTTTCAACTATGAAATTTATGGTGAATTCAGTGCTTGTCAAGGAAAGAGAGAGTGCAAAAAAAGTCAATTCCTTTGGCGGTGATGCTTTAGCGGTTCCCTTTCTTGCCGCAGGTAAACCCCAGGAAGGATATTTATTGAATTTAGTGATTTTCGAGCGTGTGCTTAATGAAAATGAAATTAAACAAGTAACTGAACAGATAACCAAGGATTAAACAAAAATGCAGAAAATTGATTGGCGGAATATTATCAACGGGTTGGAAATTCCAACGGTATCGTACAGTGATCAACCATTTGTAGTGAAGACGGATGACAATGCGTGGCTGTGCTGCGTTACCACCGGCAACGGGCATGAAGGGGCGCCCGGCCAGCATGTCAGCACGAAGCGAAGCATGGATCAGGGTAAAACCTGGAGCACTCCAGTACCGGTAGAAAAACCCGGGGATGTTGAGAACTCCTATGCCGTGATGCTTAAAGTGCCTTCGGGAAGAGTTTATATCTTTTACAATCACAATACCGACAATGTGCGGGAGGCTAAATGTCACAACGGTAAAGATGTGTTCACACGCGTAGACAGTCTTGGTCATTTTGTGTTCAAATACAGCGATGACCACGGCAAGAACTGGTCGGTAAAACGTTACGACATTCCATTCCGGCTGTTTCAATGCGACCGGGATAATGTTTATGGCGGCAAACTCTGTTTCTTCTGGAATGTCGGCAAGCCGTTTGAGCATAATGGAACGGCATTCGTCTCTTTGCACAAAGTCGGTCAGATGGGGGAAGGATTTTTCCAGCAGTCGGAAGGGTGTCTGCTGGCCAGCGATAATCTGCTGACGGAAAATGATCCGGAAAAGATCCGCTGGGAAACGCTGCCGGATGGTGATATTGGACTGCGCACGCCAAAGGGCGGTGGTCCGGTTTCTGAAGAGCAGAGCTATGTGGTATTAAGCGACGGTTCATTTTATGTGGTTTACCGCTCGATAGACGGCTATCCGGTGGAAGCCTACAGTCGGGATAACGGTCACACCTGGAGTGAACCAAAGTATATGCGTTACGCGGACGGGCGGCTTGTCAAAAATCCGCGAGCGGCAAATTTCGCCTGGAAATGCGCCAACGGCAGATATCTCTATTGGTTCCATAATAATGGCGGACATTTTATCCGTGAGATGTGGGGGCGGCCATCCGAAACGAATGGTTTGGTCAAGGGCGGTGGCAGTCCTTATGATGACCGCAATCCGGTCTGGTTGTGCGGCGGAATCGAAGCCGATTCACCGGATGGCAAAATTCTCATGTGGAGCCAGCCGGAAATTGTCTTATATACCGATGACCCGTTTGTCCGGATGAGCTATCCGGATTTGATTGAAGATGACGGCAAATATTTTCTGACTGAAACGCAAAAGAATACGGCAAGAGTTCACGAGATTCCCACTGACTTTATTGAGAAGATTTGGGCTGGAGTGGAGAATAAGGAATTTCCACGGTGCGAACCAATATTGTCCAGCGCTGGCGGCACGATAAACGCTCCGGTGCTGCCGGAATTTTTTACCCGTAACTTGCATAGTCCGGATTATTGCGGAATGGCTACCAATGCCGGAATTGCGTTAGAACTGGATTTGACGCTTGATAAGCTGGAGGATTTACAGTTGATTAACGGGCAGCGTCAGGATGGTCGCGGGTTGAACTTGAATATCACTAAAACCGGCTGTCTGGAACTCTTAATGAATGACGGATGGATGGAGCAGCGCATTACCAGCGAACCTTGCCTGAAAAATGGAAAGAACCATGTGGTTATCAATATTGACGGCGGTCCGAGAGTAGTAAGTTTTATTGTCAACGGACACTTCTGTGATGGCGGCGAATATCGTCAGTTCGGCTGGCAGCGCTTCAGTCCTTATTTCCGGCATCTCAACTGGTCAGAAAAATGGACGGTAAGCAATGTTGACC
>CAYMSF010000285.1:0-2910 GCA_964392985.1 uncultured Victivallaceae bacterium
ATCAAGCTTTACAATAGACGCGTACAGATTTCGCGCCGCCTCTTCGAGGTTACCCGACGGAGACAGGTTTTCAACATATTCACAATGCTCATGATGATTCTCCCCGAACACAATTCTTCCGATTTTTTCATCTTCGCTCAAAATTATATTCGAGGAATTTACAATCAGTTTTGTTACTGGAGAATAATGTCTGAGCATGGTTCCTGGACTTGACACTTGACCCAAATTATTTTTCATGTCTGCGATATTACCAAGAAATACCTCTAACACTTCGCGGGCAATACCTCCCGGTCGAAGAAGCACAGGAATGGCTCCACTTAAATCAATAATAGTCGATTCTACGCCTACTTCACACGGCCCGCCGTCCACAATGCATTCGACAACATCTCCAAGTTGAATTGCCGCATTTGCCACTGTTGTCGGACTAACGCTTCCAAAAATATTAGCGCTTGGAGCCGCAATCGGACAGCCAGCTTCTCTGATAATCTTAAGTGCGACAGGATGCGCCGGCATACGCACTGCCACAGTGTTCAGCCCGGCAGTAACGACATCTGGAATTTTATCCGTTTTTTGCAGAACTAACGTCAAAGGTCCCGGCCAGAATTTATCCGCCAGTCGCATCGCCTGCGCAGGTATATTTTGAGCGACATCCGTAAGTTGCCTCATGTCACTTATGTGCACAATCAAAGGATCAAAAAAAGGACGTCGCTTCAATTTAAAAACCATTTCCGCCGCCGATTCGTTGAACGCATTACAACCAAGTCCGTACACGGTCTCTGTCGGAATAATCGCAACGCCTCCATTTTTTATCACCTCCGCCGCCTCAATAGCAGAACTATAATTACGTTCAGCTCTGGATTGTTTTAAGATGTGTTTGCTGGCGGCATAAATATTTCTGGCGGTAAATACGTCACCGCTAAGTTCGCAAACATGTCTTTTCCCGTGCCCGGTGAGAAGAAAAACACCGCCGCCACCAAAGTTTCTGGCAAGTTCAACATCATGCGGATGATCGCCAATAGCGAATGAACTGTGCAGCAAAATCCCGTAGTCAGCCGCCGCTTTGTGAGCAAAATACGGCCTCGGTTTCATGCAGCAACAATTATCTTTTCTGTCATGCGGACAATAGTATAAATCTTTTATTATTACTCCCTGTGAAGCTAACTGTTGAACAACATATTTATTGACGTTTTCTGTTTCTTCAACACTCTGCTTGCCTTTCGCGATTCCACTCTGATTGGTTATGATAAATAGCTCAAACTTTTGCTGTAATCTTTTCAGAGCATCAATCGTTTGACGATAAAAAACAACGTCTTCCTGGCTGCGCAAGCAACCTCGATCATGAATTAACGTGCCATCACGATCTAAAAAAACGGCGCTCTTTGTTTTTACTTCAGATTTTATCATTGTATCAACCCGGGTACTGAATTTACCACTATCTTTTCTTGTAAAATATTATAACACTTTAACTTGATGCTTTAATTTTTCTTATCGCTGAATCAATATTGAAAAACAGCGCCTCAAGTTTGCTGAACGGAACCGCTGAAAATGCGATTCTAATCAATCCGGACAAGACGATAACTCCGGTTCCATACGCTGCGATGAGTTCTTTTCGCACCGCCTCAGAATCGACGCCAAGAGGTTTCACACACATAAAATAACCGGAATTGAAAGGTATAACAGCAAATGACTCCTGGTATTCCAGATGCCCTGCCAGTATCTCTTTGATTTTCAAATAACGGCTTTTGAGAATATCAAACTTTTTTTCTTTTTGAGAAGCGTAAAGGACACTGGAAAAAGCTTTTAAAAGCATATGCTGCCCAATGCTAGAACAATTTGATACGCTGCCACGAACAACTCCGGCAACTTTCGCCTCCAGTGCTTTATATTGCGCCGGTGTCGAGTTTTTGACACCCAAAGTGATAAATCCAATTCTAAAACCCCAAACATAATCTTCCTTGGTCGGCGCATCCAATTTTACCGCCAGAATGTTCCTGTGAAGGTCTGCAAAATAACTGAACATAGATTCCTTGAACACGCCTTCTTCATATACCAGCCCGAAATAGGCATCGTCAAGCACTATAACAATGTGCTTTCCGGCTTCGGCGGCATCATGAAGAACTTCGCGCAATTCAAGCGCCTCTGTTGCGGTTAAAGTATAGCCCCCAGGATTATTAGGAAAATTGAGCAGAAGTATTTTCTTATCGCCCGGTTCAAGAAGTTTTGCTTTTATTCCTTGTATATTATATTTATTATCCTTGAATGTCTGGTAGGTTTCAAGCTCAGCTCCAAATCCCTGCTCAAAAATCAACGCGTAATTATCCCAGTATAAATCGGATAAGATTATTTTATCTCCTTCATCAACAAACAGATAAGCAGACACACTCAATGCATGAGTAAGAGCGCAGGTGACGACCGGCATACTTATTGCTTTGCCAGCAAGAGATGGATTTTTCGCAATCATCATCTCCCGCCACTGTTCACGCAACTTCGGCAGACCGTAACTTGGCGTATATAGAAATGACTGCGACGGAATGTTAATCAAATCTTCTATGCATTCAAGACACAAAGGCGAGCCATCTTCTTCAAAGGCGGTTCCAATAGTAGCGTTTATTTCTGTATCTTTAGCCTCGCCTGACTGCCCAAGTATTCCTTTTGAAGGGAAAAAAATTCTTTTCCCCCTTGCAGACAATAATTCAAAAACAACATTATCTGTATTTATGATGTCATCATTAAGAGCTTTTGCCAGTGGCGGCATACCATTTACATTCATAATTCGTTCCTTTTTTTAATTTTGGACAATAAAAAAGGCTGAAATGCACTAATGCTTAGTGTATTCCAGCCTTTTTCCAGTTCAGCTTCTATGTTTATAGACTCTAAAACCTGACTCAAAGCTACCTTAAAATGCAAAAG
>CAYMSF010000286.1:0-2821 GCA_964392985.1 uncultured Victivallaceae bacterium
AATGGAATATTTAAAACAGGAAAGCATACAAGGCATGCCCTATTACCGGGAAGCGGTATTCGGCATTTTGACAGAATTAATCGCTTGCCTTTTACGGCAGGTTGAATATTCCGTGCCATCTCAGCTTACGGAGTCCTCCATCCGGAATCGTTATCAGTCGGAAATAGTCAACAGGGCTATGGCATTCATATCAGACAGATATTCAAAAGAGCTTAAACTGAAAGATATGAGTAAAGCCCTTGGAGTCAGCGAATCGCATTTGCGGGCAATCATCAAAAAGGAAACCGGCTACAATTTCAGTACTCTACTACATAAACAAAGAATATCTGCGGCAAAACGCCTCCTGAGCGAAGGAACTTTTTCCGTCGAGAATATTTCTAATGCCGTAGGTTATCCCTACACCTCATTTTTCTTTAAAATATTCAAACGCCTTACCGGAATGACTCCCAAAGCTTACTCTCAAAGTCTGGGCGAGCCTGCCGAAAAAGAATAATCGAAATTCCATTCAGTATTCCAGTATCAGTCCGAAAACTTCTTTACAACAACTGGCAAAAAATCGCGCTGATATTATTTATAGCCACGAAGCTGGTTAAAACTGACTATTTAAAATTAATCCCGAATAATTACTAATATTGCGAACCGGGTAAACCGATGCTGAATTATCTAATAATACTGCTCGGCAACGTATCAATTTTACACCCGGCGTATCAATGCGGGTATCTGTCAATATGAACGAATTGGTATAATACTTGTTTTATCTATCATGTTTGACATAACACACTTTCCGGAGTATTAATAAAGCTTGATATTTTACCAGTGTCTTTTTTTGCTGAATCGGGTAGGGGGTAAAGTTTAAAGTTAAGGAGATGTTAATGAAGATAGTTATACTGGATGGTTACACATTAAATCCCGGCGATTTAAGTTGGGACGGTATGAAGGCTCTGGGCGAATTTACCGTGTATGACCGGACTCCTGCGGAACTGGTGGTTGAACGCTCAAAGGACGCTGAAATTATCTACACCAACAAAACACCGTTGAATAAGGCGATTTTTTCACAACTGCCGAAACTTAAATATATCGGCGTGCTGGCGACAGGTTATAATGTCGTTGATGTGAATGCCGCGAAAAACCACGGCATTATTGTAACCAATATTCCGGCCTACGGCACCAAATCTGTCGCACAAATGACCTTTGCATTGCTTTTAGAGCTGTGCCATCATGTGCAGGAACATAGTACCGCGGTCCATAACGGTGATTGGGTGAACAGCAGAGATTTCTGTTTCTGTAATTATCCGCTGACTGAATTGTCCGGCAAAACTATCGGGATTATCGGTTTTGGCAGAATCGGGCAGCAGGTGGCGGAAATAGCCTATGCTTTCGGCTTGAAGGTTATCGGCTGTGCTACGCATAAGAATCCGGAATATAGTCATGATAACTTTAGTTGGGGCGAACTTGATGAACTTTTGGGCAAAGCGGATATTGTCAGTTTGCATTGTCCGTTATCGCCGGCAACGACCGGCATTATTAACAAAGACACCATTGCCAAAATGAAAAAGTCAGCCTTCCTGATTAATACCTCCAGGGGTCCGTTGATTGACGAAACGGCGCTGGCGGAAGCGTTAAACTACGGTATCATTGCCGGTGCCGGTCTTGATGTATTGTCGGCTGAACCGCCCAAACCGGAAAATCCGTTGTTGAATGCGAAGAATTGCATAATTACTCCGCATATTGCCTGGGCGACAAAAGAGGCCAGGTCAAGACTTATGGATATCGCAGTACAAAACTTAAACTCGTTTTTACAAGGCAATCCCGTAAATGTAGTGAATAAATAATCGTCAAGGCGGGTAATTATTGACGGATTAATATTCATACTTTGAATAAACGTTAAGGAAAGAAAATGGATTCAGCACTGAACAATGTTGCAATGCCGCCATTGCCGACCGTAAAATTCGGTTCCGGTTGTGAGGTGAGCCGTTTAATGATCGGCTCAAACCCTATGAGCGGGTTCAGCCACATCTCGCCTGAACGCGACCGCATCATGACTGAATATTATACGGCGGCGCGGATTCTTGAGTTGTTGCGTTATTGTGAGCGACTCGGGTTGCGTTCGGTACTGCTTCGTGGTGACAGGCTGATGTGCCGGCTCTACCGTGATTACTGTATGGAAGGCGGTAAGCTTACCTGGATTGCCCAGACCACTTGTGAACTGGCGGATCAGGCGGCGCATATCGGACAGCTTGCCGGTATCGGCGCTGCCGGTATTTATCTGCATGGCACCATGGTGGACAATCTTTTTCATGCCGGCAAAGATCAGGAAGTTCACGACTTGCTGAAACGCATCCGTGACACTGGCAGGACGGTTGGTCTTGGCACGCATCGCCCTGAGGTTATTGCTCATGCTGAAAGTTGCGGCTGGGACATAGACTTTTACATGGCATGTTTCTATAACATCGCTAAAAAAACTAAACAGGTGGTTGCGCTGCAAGGTTCAGCCACTGATGAGGTATTTGACCCGGCTGATCCTCCGCTCATGACTGCAATGATAAGAGCGGTAAGCAAACCGTGTCTGGCATTCAAGATACTTGGCGCCGGACGGCGTTGTGGAAGCAAAGACGAAATACGTGCCGCCTTTGAGTATGCTTATGCGAATATCAAACCCGGCGATGCCGTTGCCGTTGGTGTATTCCAGCAAAACAGTGACGAACTGGCGGAGAATGTGGCAATCGTCCGTCAAATACTGGGATGTCAGTAACACAGTGACAGATTAATTGATATTGGTTCATTCTGTAAAGATACAAGTTCCTCTCTTGCCGCATCTCTT
>CAYMSF010000287.1:0-2810 GCA_964392985.1 uncultured Victivallaceae bacterium
AATCACCCAAGTGGTATTCCAGGGTCAAAACATGTATTTACGTGTTTTGATTGCTTGTGAATGATATTTACCCGAAAATATGACACAGTCATACCATGTATTATTTTTACGACAGGGTATCAATGCGGGCGACAATATACTCAGCACTGCTGTGATAGTCGCGGTGGGCAATTGCATTAACAATGGATTGAATCGCATCCGGCTGATTTTCGATTAAACCCGTCCTGAAATTCCGCGATGGACTGCATGATATTTTCAAAGCTCGGAACTTCTCCGAAGAACATCTCCTGGCGCATGGAATTATAGTCTGCTCTCCAGTCCGGCAGATGTTTATCAGGCGGAACCAGCTTAATACTTCCAGGGCGCAGGGTGTCATAGTCAACCCAATTGTAGGAGAAATACACTTGGCGGTGTGCGGCAATGCGCTTGAACAGTTCGATATCATCAGCGGCTTTCCCGCCGATTCCAGCTTTTATGAGACACCAGAGATCATAGTAGTGCCTGGCCAGTCTGGCTTTCCTTTTCCTGCCCGGCGGCCTGAATGTTTCCTCGTGCAGCAGCATGGCTTTTTCCCAGAATGTCCGTACAGGCGAAACCGCCTTGACCGAAAAAACTGTTTCAGTAAAGATGCCGGGAAAAGCATCTGCAAGATAGGGATGAATATTCGTGTCCAAAGTTGGTTCAGTATCGGAACGGGCGCCCATTTCAATCTTCACCGTCTGCCGGACATAGGATAACTTGTCGAAAAAAACCGATGGATATGTAAAAAGTAAAGTCTGTTTGTCCGGATCATCCGGATCCGGATCAAGGGACCATGATGCGGAATCCGTCAAACTCTTCGAGAATGCATCATGAAGCAGCGGGAGCAACTTTTCATTGACGCAACTCCGGCTCGCCTCCTTCAAGGCCTCAAGACGTTTTCTAATCTGCTTACCGCTTTGGGCTTTGTCGGGAGCTTTTTCACCACCGAAGCCAAGAGCATGCCTGTCTATTACAATATCAACGTCCTCAGATAGCCGTTCTATCAGCGCCCAGCCTTTTGACAGTGAGGTTCCGCCCTTGAACGTAAGCGCATTGCCCCATTCCGCAAGCCCAAACAGTTCCTTCAGAGTCCAGCAGACCCAGAAGTCTTTTTCAATACTTGCCGGTGGAAGACGAAACTTTTCCTGCGCTTGTTCGCAATAAAGCCGCCGTCTGTCTTCGGAAAATCCTGGGAACTTATTCATGAGTTCCCTTCATTACCAAGCTTGCCCATGATGTCCGCAATCCAGCGCGGCGCATACCGCAACTCTTTTAAGAACTGCCTGCGGGCATCTGCATCAAGACGCCTGTCTAGCCTTGCAATTATGGCGTCATCGACATGTGACTGACCCAGATAGCGCAATGCCTGGATGACAAGTCCGCTGATTTTTCCGGCGGCGGCCATGTTCCGCGGAGTTGTCCTTTTTAAGATGATCTGCTTGTTTCCGACTTTGACGGTACGCGAAGGTCCGTCAGTCAGATAAAGAATTTTCATCGGAACCTGATCTGACAGTCCCAGTAGATTGGCGGCATGCGCTCCTGAAGGCTGCAAGCGCACCGCGTCCCGGCCGGCCATGGCCATGGCTATTGAATCCGAAGACGGCGAAAGTTCGCCAAGCTGGGAATCATTGCGGGGGTAATCATAAAGTCCGCGCGCAAGCTGCCGGATAAGTCCTTGTTTCTTATGCCGTTTCAATGCGGACGCAACGGCATTACGTGAACCCAGGTCAAGGAAGCTGGCTGGAACAAATACCCACCCCATGCCATGCCCGTAAATCCTGTCAAGCACTTTATTATCAATGCTATGTATATGTCTACCCATAATATTATTGACACATTTATAATGTTTTATTTGTGTCAAATATATACCAATAAAGCTTGCTGTCAACATATGCAGGATAGAATTTAACTGAAAATATTCAAGATATTCTGCTCTTATACTGAAGTAGCAATCAAAAAACTAGTAAAGACAAGAGAAATTTTGAGGATTAGTTGGGGATTGCGACAGAGACCCGATATGAATATCGTCGGACGCCTGTGTGATAAGTTGCATTCGGGTCAATTGACAAGTTAAACGCACATTTGTCATATTAAACGCACGTTACCTAGGAAAAGTCGTGCGTTTAGTTTGACAAACGGCTAAAAATGGGTGGGATTTTTCTTTTTAAGAGATGAAATTACCAGTAACAATTGCATTTATTCGTAATCCATATTGCAGACCAATGTGATGAATTTTGACTTTTACCATTGGTATTTCTCTATTTATGTTTGACATATACCATTTGTAATTATTTTCAAAAAAATTTATTTTCAATAATTTTTGCAGATTCTTTTGTTTTGCTATTGACATAAATAGTAAATTGCAGTATAATTGAGTGATAAGATTAAAGTAATGAATCGCAATCAGGGAATGGCTATGGAAAAAGTAACCGTAAAAAAATTACCCAAATATCTTTGCATGGCCAATGAATACCGGCAGCGGATTGAAAAAGGTATTTATAAGACTGGCGACGCTCTGCCTGACCAAAGGTCGTTGAGCAAGGAATGGGGATTTGACCCGCTGACCGTTCGCAGGGCATTTGACGTTCTGCAAAGGGAAGGGCTTATTCATAAAATAATCGGCAGCGGCATGTATGTCGGCGGAAAAAGCATTGTTCCGGCCTGCCAGAATATTGGCCATGTAAATTCATATCCGTTTATTGGAATAGTGGCTCCTGAAGTACCTGAACATCACGTATTTAAGATTTTGGAACATGCTGCCGTAAACAATGTCTTTCAATACAAGTATG
>CAYMSF010000288.1:0-2746 GCA_964392985.1 uncultured Victivallaceae bacterium
TGGCTCCGACCTGGAAACTGGAATTCGGCACCAGCGGCGACAGCATCGGCGAATGTCTGGAAAACCACAACATTGACGAAGCCATCATTCTCTGCCGTGAAATGTCCGTGAAATGGAACCTTGGCGTTGACATCCTGAAGAAACTGCGGCCTCAATTCAAAAATAATCCGGCACGGCTCAAAGACATCGGTCTGGCGGAAGCGCTCGGAATACAGTTTGAAAGCGGATATAATATCCTGCGTTTCTATGCGTTGCGCGAACAGCTTTTCGGCACGGAACCAGTCAGGCAGAAAACCATGCTTAATGAAATGACAACGATTGTCCTGGATGAAATCGGCAGAAGCGAACGCCTTATTGAATTATGCGAAAACGATTCGCGTCTTGGTTTTCACTCGGAATCAGAAGGCTATAAATATTTTCCGGAAAAACTGAGATGGCGGATTGCCATGTTGAAAAATCTGCTGGCGGAAGATTTTTCAAAGGCTCAAAGCACTATTGACTGCGGCCATCTGGAATTGCCGGTTCCCGCAGACGCGTCAATACACACTTGCGGCAGCAACCGTTTTGAACAATGCGAAACTTTCCGCTGGAAAGTTGATATTAAAAATAACGCGCTCATTTTTGAAATCGAATGCGACCGCAAAGGCAGTCCGGATCAGCTATTTTTATCAATCTGCATCGGGAACAACAGTTACCCGCTGCTTGTCGACTTGAGCAGTTCCGGAAAGTTGTTTTCCGGCAAGTCCGTTTGTGCCGCTAAAGTAACAAATCATCCTGACGGCTGGAATGCTGAAATCACGATTAAGCCGGCCATTCTTGATTGCAAAGCGCATAAGTCCGTGCGATTGAATATCGTCAGATTTGTGAATCTCACCGGCAACCCGGATTATTGCTGCTGGCCGGCAAAAAAGCATCCGATGGCTTACCGGCTCAATCTCGGCATGTATAATCCGCAGGAGGCGGGTGTAGTGATTTTAAATAAAAAAACGGAATATAAGTCAGAGATAATAAAGCATTTTGAACTTCAAACAGTATAATTAATAACAAGGAGAAGTGGAAAATGAAAGATCGTGAGGATAATTTAACGTGTTTAAAGTTGCAACCAGCCATCACAACAGAAAGGAAAATAATAATGCGAAGAAATAATAGGCTATTAAATTTTACACTCATTGAACTACTGGTTGTGATCGCGATCATCGCAATTTTGGCCTCAATGCTGCTGCCGGCGCTGAATAAAGCTAGAGAAAAAGCCAGAGCAATCCAGTGTCTGTCTAATTTAAAGCAGACCGGCAGTTCAGCCATGTTTTATGCAGACGACAATAAAGGCTTTATTCCAATATACTACGGAGATTCTGTTATGTGGGATCGTAGACTGGTGAATAATAAATATGTTACTAATCGCAATATCCTGATATGTCCGTCAGTTTATCCATACAAATTTGATGGTTCAGACGGTCACTGTTACGGTATGCGTATGGCAGGAACAGCCAACCCATTGAATATTTACCGTAAGCCGGTAATTGTCTGGCAGGATGCCATAGGTATTGTTACCGGTGCGCCTTCCCAAGCTATTTTATTCAGCGATTCGTTACGATCGAGTACGGGCTATTTTGGACAGTGGTATAATGTACAGACTTATACCACTGTTTTGAATGGTTCCTTTGGCGGACATTTTGCCGCGCATTTGAACGATCAACTGAACTCGGCTTTCTCGGATGGACATGCCGAGGCGGCCACTAAACCGACGATGAAAAAGGCTAATATTCTGACTTATTTCAATAAGGATTACGCTCAAAGAGTGCCTTAAGTTAAATTGTCAGACAGAGGAGAGTTATTCCTGCATCTCAGTATTTTTCCTTTAAAAAATAAAAATCACCATGGAGGGACCAATGTGCCGTTTTACTAAAATGCTTACTGCTGTGATGGCAATGTCTACATTATCAATTGCTGTTTTTTCACAAAGTAATGATCTTGTTTTCCACTTTGATTTCAAAGACGCCAAGGGCAAAAATGAAATAACAGATAAAACAGGGAAATTTAAATGCTACTCTAGTAACCGGGATTTTGTGATACAAAGAGATGCGCTACGAATAGCTCCATGTGCGGAAATATATATTCCGGCGGAAAGACTGCCTGAACTGAAAAGAGAACTGACCATCAGCGCGTGGATACTCAAAAAAAGCACTCCGGAATATGCCCCTATATTATTCAAAGGCGCTCATTCCGGCCCTGTCCAGTTTCTTTTTACTTTGAGCTGGCGTTATCCGGCGTTCTGTTATAAAACGCCAGGCAAGAACGGCTGGAGCGGCATATACATAAATGGACTGGGCGGCGGTTCATCCAGGTACGGCGATGAAAACTGCATGGTGAATGGCGCTAAGTTTGTGGAATCATCCGGCTACTGGAAAAACCTTACAGCGGTATTTAACAAAGGCGTTGTAAAAATATATGTGGATGGCGATTTAGCCGCAGAGTATAAAGACAAGGTGGAAAGCCTTACAGCAAACGCTTCTCCAATATGGATTGGCGCTGAAAAAATAGATGCGGGCAAAGAGAATTATATGTCGGCCAACATTCTCATAAACGACTTGCGCCTTTACAATAAAGCGCTTGCCGATACTGATGTGAAGGCAATATATTCAACGGAACGCGCTAAATATCCTGAAGGATCATTAATACCCGCAGGCGAAACTCATATAAACGCATTGCCTGTCTGTTATGATTATATGAAAGCTGTGATGAAAGG
>CAYMSF010000289.1:0-2746 GCA_964392985.1 uncultured Victivallaceae bacterium
CTTTGTGTTTGCTATCTTTTTTCAACCAAAATAAAATAGCACGGAATTCTTTCAGTTTTTATTTCATTTTCGTAATTTTGAAATCACCTCAAAGGAATATAATGAACATTGACGAATTTAAAAAAGAAATTCTTTCAACGCCAATTGCTACTAAAGAACATTTATCCAAAATCCTAAATGCCAAACAACAAAATGGCAATGACCATATTTCTGTTTATTTCCTTAAGGAATCATTAAAGAGATATAATAAATATCAACCTTGGTTTGATGCTAAAATTAAAGAAATAAAAAAGACAGACAAAACTGGAGCATCTGCAATATTGGGAGAGATGCGAACCATCCTGTTTTTGGATCAGTTATTCCCTGCAAATGGGTTGCAACCTAAAAATGGCAATGGGTGTGATTTTGATGCGAAATATAAAAATTATGAATTTGCAATCGAATTAAATACTCAGCTTGGCTCACAAAAAACAAACACAAAGCTCGAACATCCCGCAAGTACTCGTAATTTTAGTGATGGTCGCTCAATCATGTCAAAAATAACAGAATATGCTCCATATGGATTTCCTGAAAAGCATACAGATACGGTACAAGGTGACGGGACATCTAAAATCGCAGGAATAAAATGTAAAGAGCATCAATTTACGGAATGGAAAATCAATATTCTATGGATCGACTATCTTGATCCAGACTCATGGATATTTTCATTAGTAAACCAAGTTGAACCGATCCAAAAATTTAATAATTCATATATGACAGGCGCAATATGGTGGGCAATGTATGGCAAAAAAGGAGATAAATTATACGACAATCTTGAGGTTGAATTTGGGATGGATACTTTTTACATGATGGAATTTAATGGAAAGTTCCAAAATAAATCAAAAATAAATTTTGTCATAACCGCATTCCCTGAAAAATTTGTTATATTCCAAAATCCAAAAAGAAGAGTTCCTGATGATATTATAATTTTCCTAATGGGCGATAATAAATATGACTACAAAGACAGTTGGGTAAATTTCCCTTTAAATGACTTACGCTGTAGGATTATATATAAGCGTTGGCAATCAAAGCGATTAATATCAAAACTGAATAAGAATAAAAATAATATCTAATCCAGGAACGTCGTAAGGGCAGATGTAGTTTCGAACAACCCAATACAAGACCGCTTGAACAAGATTCTGGAGAAATTATCTCTATATCAAAGGATGCATAATTATTACTGGTCACTATACTGAAAATGCTACCGAGAAGATTTGCGATAAGATTGAATCACACGCTCTAAGAAATAATATTGTTTTTATTGATGAAGCAAAAACAGCGACGCTTTCGGAACGATTCAAAAGCTTGAAATGAGTCCAACCGATTGCTTCCCCACTCCGCAGATGATATAAAGGAGAGAAAACCATGATTAAGTGCGGATTACATTCACTAAAATTAGTATTTACGCCTTTTTCTAATCAGGAAGGCGAATGGTTTCGCGACGATAATGAAGTTCGCGTAATTGCGCGAGAGAGTAATCTGTATATGATTGGACAACGGCAAGAAACGTTGTTTGAAAATTATTGTTTTGACCAAGATTCATTGTGCTTCAAATTCGATCTTCGAAGTGGGGGAATGTGGATACGCGGTGTCTCATTACCTCTTAACCAATTTCCTCAACCAGACAATGAACATAATTTCTATTTTGAACTTGGCCCTAAGTTCATCAGAATATCACATGTCAGCATAAGCGGAGAGCCACAAACTAAGTCTGTTGTTCATTGGTTTACGCCTAACAAACTATTTTATTTATATTCAAGGCAAGAAGTGGCTGCGTTCGGCTTAGAAGACTATCGAAACTTCACATTATTCTACTTGTACTACGTAGGCATTTCAAAAAAAGAAGATAGCTTCTCTCGCCTCTTTGAAACAGCTCATGCAAACCGCTCACGTATTCTCGGCAATGAAACCCAAATTACTCCTACGGCACGACTTACTGATGAATTGATTCTCTTTTTATTCAAGGTTGAGGATTTGCTGATTGACATGTATGGAGACGAAGATTTCTTTAATGACGACAAACCATTTAAATTCGAGAAAACGACTGCCAAGGAAATATTGGCCGCAGATGCAGAAAAGGCTTTCGTGAAAATCATGAAATCTTGCTACAATACGCAGCAGTACGATAGCTACCCAAAGAGCAGCGATGGTCTCTGGGGACATGGCTTCACTCGCTATGGATTTGTAATCGAGGAGGGGCTTTCTTTTGCCACAGAACACGAACAGATTCGCGGTGGACTAATTTACAATTTGCCAACCCCAGAACTCGCGGATATGATCATGATAGAAGGTGAGTCTGTTACGCTGTTTAAATGTTAGTGAAAACTAAGCAAAAGCTCGAGCAAAAGGGTCTGACCCTTTTCAAAGTACACATCTTGTTGTAATCCAACCACTAATGAATATTTTGCAATTCAAATATGCCTCTTACAGCCAATACCTCTCGCTTAAACTTTTCTTCTAACAGCCCGCTTTGGAGCATTTCGGGAAATGTGAAGAATCCGGGGAAATTCTCTTGCTATTGATTCGGTGGGATGAAATTTATTGGAGTTATCGGAGCATTAGGGTCAAACTTTAGCTTTGGTCGGAGCATTAGGGTCAAACTTTAGCTTTGGTGTTTTCTGAAAAATGTTCTCATCCTTTTTTTAATACATACCCAGCATTAGGGTCAAACTTTAGCTTTGGTGTTTTAAGAAAAATGTTCTCATCC
>CAYMSF010000290.1:0-2723 GCA_964392985.1 uncultured Victivallaceae bacterium
AAAAAATCGGCGCGATTGAGTATATCCCCAGTTGCACCGGCACCCGGTCGGGCGTACCCCCCTTCATGGCGCACAGGATGCGCTCCTTGCTTGTCATCTGCGAATTCAGCATTGCATTTTGCTCCTATTAAAATATTTATTGCCGTTTGTCAGTTAAGACAGTAAGTGCTGTTACTCCGCTTGTATGCTTTAATTTTCAACCACTTATAGAATGAATGTCCAACTGCCTTGATAATTCCAAACCAGCTTGAATCAAATCTTTTTTTAACGACTCAAGCCTTGTTTTACTCCCCCGCGATGCCGGCAAATACATGCCCAGTGCGGCGACAACTTTACCGCCTCGCCACAAAGGAACAGCCATACCAAATATATGAGTGTCTGTCTCCTGTGTGACAATCCCCTGGCCCTTTATTCTCATCAGTTCATGTTCAAAATCTAGCGCTGTAGCCGCTTCTGGCCAAATTGTTTTGTCAGGAAATCCAAGCTGTTCAATGAGCTTTAAACGCTCGGCATTACTCATAAACGCAATGACTACCCTGCCTGTAGCTGACGCATATAACGGCTTCATTGTGTTGCCGCGCACTTGGAGTTCGCTGCTCGAGTTTTCCTCCCATATGATAACGCGATTACCGCCCTGAACAATTGCTAGAATCACATTCTCATTCGTTGCATCCCTAAGATTTGTCATTATACTGCGGGCCGGGGCAACTAAATCCTCCCGATAAGCAAAACCGCCGGTCCATTGAAAAATCTTAGGACCAAGCCGATAGCCCTTCTTGCGCTCTGGTTGCTCGACACATCCGCAATCGACAAGCGTCTTGAGAATGTTAGCGCAGGTGCCGTTATTCAACCCAAGCCTTGCGGCAATCTCTCCAAGCCCAGGCGTCTGGTTTGGTGCTGACGAAAGTATGTCGATTATATCAACTGCCCTGTTTATCACCTGTATCACAAAAATCTCCCTTTCGCAATTCAATATTATAAAATTGCATTTTACTATGTTGATATGACATATCATACAATGTCATCTAAAAATGTCAAGTTCCGCGTTTATAGCTTCAGAAAAAAAGAATGAAAATAAATTTTTAAAGTGGACGAATATCGATAACCGTTGCGTCACCAGTTTCTCGCTGCATAATCACTGGCGCGAGGCGCTTTCCCGCTGCTGCGATTGTCACGAAGGGTATGTTGTTGTTAGGGTTATCAGTGTTTTCGTTGTTTGGAAACCATTTATTTCTAGAGTTTTTTGTACTTGCATATCATGGGAAGATTATGACTTTTGTTTATCAAATAAAGCAAAAAAATCTTCACGTTTGGTCATATTTTTCACCTATAGTCTCTGCTAAATAAATCCATTTCATCCTGTTCTCCTGTCAAAATCAGACATATTGTTATTCAAAGTATTTTAGTATCTTTGTTTTAGACTTCCATGTTTTAAAAGTTTTTTTAAATTGACTACTGCTTTTCTGGTTTTAAGTTTAATTCTTGTTCCTAAACCCTAACTTTTCGCTGCGGATGAACCAAACATATAAATCGCCGATAGCCTATTTTCGTCCTATTCGCCCGAGTCATTTAATTTACCTAATATTTATAGAATGACTGTCTCAATTTCTTCGCAAAATTATGGCATCTTTTTTGATTAGTCATTATTTCTTTATAACAATAAATTCAAAGACCCCACGGACAGATACCGTAATGAACTGGAGAACTGTTACTGCCGGTAATTTAGATACAAACGACCAGCGAGCGCGGAGCAATAATCGGCTGCGCCGGAGTTCTCAGCTGACGCTTGGCTCACTCGCCTTTCGGATTCCGGTTTTTCACGGCGGCGTCGAGTTTTACCAGGAGGTCGGCTGTCTGTGCTCTAAAGTCGGCAAGCATCTGGCCATCCACCTTTTCGTGGAGGCTGGCGCCGGATCCTTGGAATTGCTTCGGCGGTTCGTTAATCAGCTTTCTGGCGGACTGCCACGCCGTGCGCGTGGGCTCATCAAGTTTATCCTGTTTTCCCGACAATGCCTTGACGCGATTTTCCAGCATTTCGAGATACTTCACATCATCGGCACCCTCGCGGAATCCCGCCAGTTGACGGGTCGGCACGGGCGCTGTTTCGCCCGGGTAGGTGTAGCTCTGCAGGCGATATCCATAAGGGTTCTTGACCCAATCGTCCCATCCCTCCCCTTTGAAGGCCCATTGGTAGAGCCACGGCGCGGCCCCGGTGTAGCCGCCATACCAGATCAAAAGGCCTGCGAAGAGGCGATCATAAGTCGGATCTTCGGTCGGGTGGGTGTAAAGCCAGGCCTCTCCCGGGAGCGGAAGCTTGCGGCGCTGGGCGCCGATGGAGGCGCTGGGGCCGTCGAGATTCGCCACGCCCAGGATGTCCTTGATCGTTTCCGCCGCTGAAAGGGTGATGGCCGAACAAATTTCAAACCCCGCTTCTTTCGCCCACTCGCAGAGAAGTTTTTGAATCTTCATTTTCTTCCCCGTGGGGTCATAGCCCGGCTCATCGAGTCCGTAGACATAGGGGTGTTCGAAGCCCAACTCTTTGGCGAGGTCGGTATAGCCTTTGCCGAACAGCCTCCAGTTATTCTGGAAAACCGGCGATGCGGTCAATTCCTCGAAGGTGCGGCGATAGAGCGTATCGATGGGCTTGGTTTTCCAAACGCCGCCCATCAGCACGGTGCGTCCGGTGAGTCCGTATTTTTTCCGGAGTTCCAAGGCTTTTCGGA
>CAYMSF010000291.1:0-2721 GCA_964392985.1 uncultured Victivallaceae bacterium
TATCCGGAAAAATCAAATAATGAGCATTTCCGTTTCTTTGTCAAACAGATGAGCTTTGGGCATGAACAGCGGTAATTCAATTTTGTCTCCAACCCTGAACCGTTTGTGCGCCTCGACTCTGGCAATGAAACTGTTAATGCCGGTATTCATGTAAAGATAGGTTTCTGATCCCATCGGTTCAATGACTTCTACCTCTGCTTTGATCTTAGGGTAATCGCCGTTGCCGGTTTTTTCCCAGCAGATGTCTTCCGGCCGGATACCGAATACCACCTTGCTATTGATGTAAGTACTGGCCGTACTTTTCCATGATTCAACGAGCGGCAGTTCAAAGGTTTCCTCCTTGAAATAGAGTTTCCCCTCGCGCGTCACAATTTCGCCATTAAAAAAATTCATCGGCGGAGTGCCGATAAAACCGGCGACAAACAGATTAGCCGGATTGTCGTAAAGATTGATTGGACTGTCAACCTGGTGAATAATGCCGTCTTTCATGACACAGATACGGTCTCCCATAGTCATGGCTTCCACCTGGTCGTGAGTAACATAGATCATCGTAGTTTCCAACTGGGTATGCAACTTGCTGATCTCCGTGCGCATCTGGACACGCATTTTTGCGTCAAGATTGGAGAGCGGTTCGTCAAACAGGAATGCTTCCGGTTTGCGGACAATCGCGCGGCCTACGGCGACGCGTTGGCGCTGCCCGCCGGAGAGGGCTTTGGGACGGCGGTCCAGATAATCTTCAATACTGAGAATTCTGGCGGCTTCTTTCACACGTCTGTCGATTTCAGTTTTTTTGAATTTACGAAGTTTCAGTCCAAAAGCCATGTTTTCATAAACCGTCATATGCGGATAAAGTGCATAGTTCTGGAACACCATGGCGATGTCGCGGTCTTTGGGTGGCACATCGTTGATTAAGCGGCCGCCGATACGGATTTCACCCTCGGAGATTTCTTCCAGTCCGGCAACCATACGCAAGGTAGTGGATTTGCCGCAGCCGGAAGGTCCGACCAGTACCATAAATTCGCGGTCTCTGATATCCAAATCAATATTCTTGACCGCTTTCACGTTGCCGGGGTAGATTTTTGCCACGTTTTTTAAAGTTACTTCAGCCATAGTATTAAATTCCTTTAATGTTATATTTCAACCTTTTACTGCGCCGGCGGTAAGACCTTTAACAAACAACCTCATCGAGAAAAGGAATATTATAACCAGAGGAATAGCGGCAATTGAAAAACATGCCATCATTTGCCCCCACTCCTTGATATATTCGCCATCAAGCTCCATCAGTGCAATTGGAATTAATTGTTTAGTGCGGTCACTGATGAATACCAGCGGAAGAATATAGTTATTCCAGGCATCAATAAATCGCAGAATTGCCAGTGTCGAGATAATGCTTCCTGACATCGGGACCACTATTGTATAAATCTGTTGAAAAGGCGTTGCCCCGTCCATTTGCGCCGCCTCAAACAGGTCCTGCGGTATTTCCTCAATAAAGTTACGCAGAATGAACACACAGAATACCTGTCCACCAGCGGTATACAATATTGATAGTCCAATGAGCGAATTCAGCATGTTCATGTCACGCATGATAACAAACAATGGCACCAGATTCATAATTCCCGGCATGAATAGAAGTCCGATAAGCGCATACCATAATATATTTTTGAAAGGAAAATCATATTTGGCAAACACGTAAGCGGAACAGATTGTCGTTATCAATATAAGCACAACGCTTGTCACCGCCACAAAAACGCTGTTAGCAATATATGGAACAATAGTGGCGAATGCTTTGCTCCAATTGGACCAGTGTATCGGGAAAGTAAGAGAAAACGGAGATTGTATGAATTGAGTGTTATCTTTAAAACTGATCATAACCATTATGTATAACGGGAAAAAGGCGAATACCAGTACCGACCATATAAGAATGTGTTTGGACAACTCATGGGATTTTTTTTGATTCATTATATGAATTCCTTAAGCTTTATTTCGGACAAAGCGCTGATTGAGTATTGTACAGAATAGAATAATAAAGAACAGAATCAGTCCTATCGCACAAGCATATCCGTACTCTTGTTCCAAAAATGCCTTATAGTACATATACAGACCGGGCGTCAAACCTTTATTCTGTGGTCCTCCTTCAGGACCAAGCAGGATCAACTGGAAGCCATAAGCCTGGAATGTGCCGATAACCATCAAGATTAAATTAAGTCTGATCTGAGTCATTATTAACGGGAGTTCAATGTAGAAGAATTTTCCCCACCATCCGACTCCGTCAAGTTCTGCCGCCTCGTATACACTTTCAGAAATATTTTGAAGCCCGGAAAGATAAATAAGGACGCCGACAACCCCGACCCACGGGAATCCCCAGAAGATGAGTGAAGGAATGATCAGTGATGGATCGCCAAGCCATACCGGCTTGACCTTGTCCACGAATATATTCCATTTGAATATGCCATCAATCCAGATTAGAAGTTCATTAAGCCCGGTGCCATTGAGTATCTTATTCAATACGCCAACATTAGGATCATAGAAAAATTTCCAGATAAGCAATTCGACAATGGACGGAATAATCATAGGAACAACAAAGAGAACACGGTAAAGGTACTTAAATCTTTCAGATTTCAGGCGGTGAATACATACTGCAGTAAAAATACTCGGCCACATTTTAAATAAGTTGGCGATAATCAAAATAAAGATAAGGCGGAAACTCAACCACAACAGTCC
>CAYMSF010000292.1:0-2715 GCA_964392985.1 uncultured Victivallaceae bacterium
ACAAAAACAGGCGGACATCTTAAGTCCGGCATGGTTTTATTCAGAAGAAATTACAAGAATTTCTTTTGCAGACTGATGACATTACCGGCTTGAGCGATTACTTTTGCCGCCAATTCCTTCGGAGATATTATCTGTACCGCGCCATTTTCATTTAATACCAGATTGATCAGCTTGAATTCTACCGCATTTTTTACTGTAACAATCAGGCTGCCGTCCGGTTCGGTAGTTATTGATTCAGACGGGTAATTCTCACGCGCAAACGGAATGGCATTTCCGCAAAAACGCAGACGCGCTTCTGGAACAGTCGGAAAGTTGAAAACGCCGCCGCCATTGACTTCAGCAATCAATTTTTCATCCGGTTCAAACTTTCCGGAATGGACATAGGCATCCTCTATCCGGTGCAAAGCCAGAGTTCGCACAGTACGTTCCGGATTAAGCTGCCCGTTGGATTCGAGAATGATTGACTTAAGGTACCATAATCCCTCGTAAAAAACCAGCACCTGCGGCTCGATCAAATACTCTTGAATCCCGCCTTCCATCGCCTTCTTATATGTTATTGTCAAACTGTGCTGTCCCTGCCAGGCTTTGAATACTTTTTGAAAAATGTCCGGATTCAAAGGCACCCTGGAACCAGTGGCTACTAACGACAACAGGCATACTGTTTCATCCAATCCTGTGGTATTGGGACACAAAAGAGTGTCCGAGCCTGCGCAAATTTCACCGGCAATGGGCGGCGGCATCAGACACTCCGCCAGCCGGGCGCCGATTACGACTGCTTTCATTTCGTTGTCGTCCAGCATCGGCACATCAAACGACCATTCTGGATTAGTCAAATAGTATCCATTTCTGGTACGATTATAGCGGATGGGCGCATTATATTGTTTTTTTAGATATCCAACATCCCGCTGCACCGTTTTTTGTGTGATGGAATATTCGTCCAGGCGATCAGTGTCTTTCGCCAGCAGCCGCATCTTCCTTTGCAAAGAGGCGAGGTTGGGATAGCGGTTTTCCTTCATCATGGAAACCAGAGTCATAATTCGAGCTAACTGCTGCTTATTGGTCGGCATGGCAATCATCCCCTGTTTTTTTCATTATTTTAAAAAATATATCTTACCGGACATAACTTTAGAGTACCGAGTTCTCAACTGTCAAGAACCATTCTCTCTGTCAGTTAAATTAGCCAGCTCCAGCGAATAATCAATCAAAGATTTACACAGCTCCTGAAAATTACGATAATTTTGCAATGTCTGCTGTACGCTTTCAAGCTGTTCTTCGCTGACATAAGCGGTATGACCTTGTCCGCGATGATAATAACTCAAGTGCCAGTAAGTTTTGCCCCAAGCCCTTTTCTGTTTTGACAAGCTGCCTGGCCGCATCGGCCTGATCCAGGCTATTTCCTGTTTGACCATGTCTATTTCCGCTGCTGGCATGGAGTTCTTACGGCTCCTGGTTTGCGGACTATCCGCCAGGAACAATGTCCTTCCGCAATGGTCGTTTCGCTTGCGCTAAAAATCAAGTTCCCGGAATTTATCACGGCTGGCGGTTCGTGCGCAAACCTTGTGAAATTCATCCGTCAAAGATTGGTTTTTTCACGACAAAAAGACTCAAAGATGGCTGCCTGACAAAAATAATTACTTGCTCTGCGTCTTTTTCGGCATGGATATACATTACTCAAGAAAAAATACGGTTACTTTCATGTCGCCGCAGATAGTTACGCCATGATGGATAACTTCACAAACTCGGTACTCTCAAGTTACGAACCACTAACATAAAATAGGCACCAACTTAAAATGAGAAAGAGCCATGTATCTTGCCGGACATATGTTGTCCAGCAAAAAATGTATTATATATCATTAACAAATAAAAGGAGCAAAAATGAGCCTGCCAATTACCAAACTGGTTCAAGACCGGATGGATGAACTGGGTGTGAAAAGGAAAGCGGTGGTCATCGGGGTCGGTTATAAAAACATACCCAGAGGGGTCAATAAGTTTGCCAATGATCTCAGGACAGGCAAGCTTGAAGGCCTGTTCAGATATCCGCTGGCTAAATTTCTCGGTATTGACCTGGAGGTTTTTGAACAGGCCATGAATGATACAGCGGCCATTTACAAACAGGAGAGGCTGGCGCACATCAGCAAACAGCGGGAACTGGAGCGGGCGAATTTCAAGCCGCATCTCTGGGTAAATAAGTCTTGCAGCGTCCCCAGTCCGATATTTGTTGTTGCCTTATTAGGACAGGATACTTTTTTGCGCTGTGACCTGCCGGAAAACATTATTACGCTGGAATTTCCGGAACAGGCGCGAATAATCAAAGCTGCAATCCTGGAACATTATGCGCGGAAACGAGGCTCCGCTTTCCCATTCGGCAACATACTGGGTTACTACTATCGGACCGCATACGACGCAAAAACCGTAATGGAATTTTCGATTGAAGGCGATCTCATAAATAATGAAACCGGAATGCCGCCCATCGGGCAGGCAACTATCAGCCTGACGAAACACCCTGTTTAAAAGTTGTAAAAAATTGTCCGCCAATGAATTCCATACATTTTGTTCAAATTATGTTGTATATATAGAGAGAGTCTTTTTAATAAACTTACGGAGGAAAAATGGAAATCGAAGTATTATCGATCTATCAAGTTCAAAAAATGCTTAAATGTCGCGACAGGCGTATCGTCACTTGTAACTGGATATCTATTTCAGACGGTTACGACG
>CAYMSF010000293.1:0-2709 GCA_964392985.1 uncultured Victivallaceae bacterium
CGTTCTTTTTTTACATTTTTGCCGATTGACGGCGGAGCAGGAATATCTTTTGTCATAATTCACTATAATGAAAATTTGTTAATTATCTTGAACGAGCCTGTTGCTTTTTGCTTTTACATCAATTATAATAATAAACAATGTTTAATATATCGAACAAAACTTAAAATTCAATATTTGAAATTATGTAAAGGAGACGAAATCCATGAAAGCGATAATAAAACATGAGCGCGGCATCGGCTTAAAAATGGTTGATGTCCCCAAGCCTGAATACGGTATCAATGACGTTCTGATTAAGATCAGAAAAACATCCATTTGCGGCACGGATGTGCATATTTACAACTGGGACGAATGGGCGCAGCGGACAATAAAGCCGCCGATGGTTATCGGCCATGAATTTGTCGGCACGGTCGAGGCTTTCGGCAGCAATGTGCATGATGTAAATATCGGGGATCTGGTCAGCGGCGAAGGCCATATCGTCTGCGGCCGCTGCCGCAACTGTCTGGCGGGCCGCCGCCATCTCTGTCCCAACACCAGCGGCGTCGGCGTCAACCGCGACGGCGCATTTGCGGAATATCTGGTTATTCCGGTGACCAATGTCTGGCACTGCAATCCAGCTATCCCGGACGATATTCTATCCTGTTTCGACCCGCTGGGCAATGCCACTCATACGGCGCTGTCGTTCAGCGTCCTTGGCGAAGATGTGCTGATTACCGGCGCCGGCCCGATTGGAATCATGGCGGCGGCGATTGCCAAACATGCCGGCGCACGTTATGTGGTCATCACTGACGTCAACCCTTACCGGCTGGTGCTGGCGGAAAAAATCGGCGTCACCCGCGCCGTGGATGTCAGCAAAGAGAAACTTGAAGATGTGCGGAAAAACCTGAACATGAAAGAGGGGTTTGATGTCGGCATGGAAATGTCCGGCAATGCGCAGGCATTGAACAGCATGATTGACAGCATGTGCCATGGCGGCAGAATCGCGCTGCTGGGCATTCTTCCCGATAAGACGCAGGTGGACTGGAATAAAGTGGTTTTCAACGGCCTTACGCTGAAAGGCATTTACGGACGGGAAATGTACGAAACCTGGTACATGATGACCAGCATGATCGAATCCGGACTCGACATCGGCTCCATCATCACCCACCGTTTTCATTACACTGAATTTGAACAGGGATTCGATGTCATGCGTTCCGGGAAATCCGGCAAAGTGGTTTTAAGCTGGGAATAATCCCGCAAAATTGTCGATAAGTTGATTTATAGAAGGTAAAGATTTATATTTGAACAGCATTATAAACACTTAATAAAATCATATATGAGCAGAACATGAATAACAGATTCGGACTATGTTCATCAATACTCGACGTGATAGGGAATACTCCGCTGGTGGAACTTTCCAGACTGACTAAAAATGTCGACGGGCGGATACTTGCAAAACTCGAATATCTAAACCCCGGATTTTCCAAAAAAGACCGCATTGCCCTGCAAATGATAGAGGACGCGGAAAAATCAGGGGCGTTAAAACCCGGTCAGACAGTTGTGGAACTCACAAGCGGCAACACCGGCACCGGCCTGGCAATTGTGTGTGGAATAAAAGGCTATCCTTTTATCGCGGCAATGAGCAAAGGCAATTCAATTGAAAGAGCGCGAATGATGCTGGCGCTTGGCGCTGAAGTCGTCCTTGTGGAGCAAGCCTCCGGTTCTCAGCGAGGACAAGTTTCAGGAGAAGACCTTGCTCTTGTCGAAAAAGAAACTCAACTCATAATTAAAGAAAAAAGCGCTTTCAGGGCTGACCAGTTCAGTCTGCAAAGTAATTTTGATGCCCATTATCTGCATACAGGACCTGAAATAATAGTTCAAGCGGGCGGCAGAATTGATATTTTTTGCGATTTTGCGGGTACCGGAGGCTCTTTTGGTGGAATAGCAAGAGCGCTGAAAGAGCACAATCCCCGGGCAGAGTGCTATTTCGTTGAACCTGAAAACTGCGCCGTTTACGCCGGGAAGAAAACAACGAATCCAAGCCACCGGATACAGGGCGGCGGTTATTCCATACCCGGCCTTAAATTTGTTGACCGGAAGGATATCGACGGATTTGTGCAGGTTTCCGATGAAGACGCCATGCGCACAGCCAGAAGGCTTGCCAGAGAGGAGGGGATTTTCGGCGGTTTTTCAAGCGGGGCGAATGCTGCCGCCGCTTTAAAATTGCTTGATAAACCTGAAAATAAAGGTAAAACTATTGTAATATTATGTTGTGATTCCGGCCTGAAATATCTCAGCACTGATTTGTGGAATTAGATATAATCAGGCGGTAATAATTAAAGGGGAATTTTACCAGCGATCCAAAAGACAGAAGGAGTCAGAATTCAGGAGCCAGAATAAAACTTAAAACCAGAGACCAATAACCAATATCCGGTCCCGTAAACCGGGATCCCGCAAGGCGGGAAATATCCAATATCCAAGTGGAACAGCCGAAGGAGACAGGAACTGTTTTTAATGGATGGTTGTGCTCCGTCACAACCGGGATTCCAAGATTCACGGCACTTTAGAACTTTAGAACTGTTTTTAATTGAGGGTTGTGCTCCGTCACAACCGGGATTCCCTGATTCAGTATTATCTCCAGCGGAGCGGAATATTAATAGCAGTATCCAGAATAAAACCTAAAACTTCAAACTTGGAAGCAGTAGTTAATTTTAAAAATTATTAAATAGAAGT
>CAYMSF010000294.1:0-2681 GCA_964392985.1 uncultured Victivallaceae bacterium
GGCTTCGATCATCGACAAGCCTTCCGGGATTGGAATAACCATTCCGGCAGGAACCGTGACCAGTTCCGAATATCCTCCGCCACCCAGCAGCGCACAGACTTTGTCGCCCGGTTTGAACGCGGCGCCGGCAGGAGCTTCCAAGACCTCGCCGGAAACTTCGAGTCCGCACCACTGAGGCCAGCCTTCAGGAGAGGAGTAGCAACCGTCCTTCTGCATCAGATCGGCGCGATTGATCGCCGCCGCGTAAACTTTGATCAAAACTTCATCGACTTTTCGGACCGGGTCCGGCATTTCGCGCCAGGAAAAATTCAATTTTTCGTCAAGAATCATTGCATGCATCTTCATTTTCTCCAAGTTGTATATCCGGCGGCGGCTAAAACCACCTCCTGTACCAGATAATCGTGTTCATATGTGTACGGATTAACGATTTCGCCATTGATAATCTTCGCCAGTTCCAGCATCTGGTCTTCGTAACGGTCAAGTTTGATACCGAAATCAATGATATGGGTCCCGGCGGCATATTCGGCATTGCCCTCTAGCAGCGTCAAACGCATCTGCAACGGCTGACCGTCAAAGCGTTCCAACGGACATAACTCGATAGAACCTTTAGTACCGCAGACTTTTAAGCGCCGGCGGTTCAAACCGTCAACTTCAAGACTGCATGCACGCAAAGTTACCGTCGCGTGCGGATATTCCATGATTGTCAGACAGTTGTTTTTGATGGCATCGGGCAGTCCGGGAGTGGATTTCAGGAATGGTGTAATCGCATCCGGTCTACCCAGCATAGTGATTATCAGGTCAATCAGATGACAGCCCAGATTGAACATTATGCCGCCAGGGAAACTACCCATATATTGCTGATATTCATCTCCGCCGTAGTTGTGGCTCATGCCCCCCTGAATTTCGAAAATATCGCCAAGCCACCCTTGCCGCACAGCTTTAAAACATAAATGCATAGCGGGATTGGTACGGAACATATATCCCATCTGAAACGGCAGATTACGTGCTTTGCAACCGTCAAGCAGTTTGCCGAACAGTTTGAGATCCTCCCCGCCTGGTTTATCCATGTGTATCGCCAGACCGCGTTCCATGCAGCGGATTGCGGTCGGCACTAAATCGGTGTTCGGTACTTCGACCGCCACCGCCTGAAGTCCGGGAGTATTGAACAACTCTGCTTCAGTCATCCATTTCAAGCCTTCATAAGGTTTCAGATCGTCACCTGCGCGCCTGGCGGCAGTCGTACCCCGGTCATCAACCAGACCGACAATCTCGAACAGCTCGGGCATTTTCCGGAGGGCAATGATTTTTCCCGAAGCGTGTTCATGGCAAACGCCAATCTGCCCGATTTTAATCTTTTTCATAATATTCTTTATGTACCTTTTATCAAAGCCAGTTGAACTGCGGATTTTGTTTTTTCACTATTTCGGTAATCCTGACTACTTCCAATGCATCGGAATTTTTTATCGGGAACGGGATATTTTCGCGGATGGCCAGATGCAAATGACGGGCAATTTCGATTTCCACCTGATCCCACATGCTGATATCCGGTACGACTTTACGGGTCTCTTCAATCCACGGAAGTTCCGGCTCGGCACACATGCCTTTGCCCGGCACCGGCGTTCCCGCATTAGCAGTAGCTTCCGGCCAACGGAATTGCGGATCGAGGTATTTGAGATGGATATTTCTCTGATCCTGATCATAAGTCAGCGTACCACGGTCACCATATATCGTGCAATAAGGTCCAGCCAACGCAACAGAGTTGCTGATTTCCAGTTCAGCGACCGCATCGTTTTCACCCAGTAGCGTGATTTTAACATGATCGTCGGCGTCGCCGGGCGTAAGGATGCGCCGGAGGTAACTCCATACTTCCCGCACCGGAGCGCCGAGGAGTTGCAATCCCTGATCAAGAAGATGAGGTCCCCAGACACTGAGTTGACCGCCACCGCAGTCCAGTCGCATCTGCCAATCGTTACGGCGCATGAATGGATGGTGCTTACAGATTTTCACCACTTGAATCTTCCCGAGTAATCCTTCGGCAATGATCGCACATGTATTCATAAAAGCAGGTTCGAAACGGTGGTTGTGACCAAAGTAGAGTTTGCCGGGGTAATCTCTGGAAAGTTGTTGAAGAATCCGGTAATCCTCCGCTGTAACCCCGATCGGTTTTTCCAGCAGAACAATTTTTCCGGCGGCCAGCGCCTGCGCGGCATTACAGGCGTGATCGAGCGAACGGGTTGCGATAATCGCCAGTTCCATTTCCGGGTCGGCTAGAAATTCGGTGTAGTCGGAATAGCCTTTCCCGCCAAATTCCGCCGTCATCGCGCTGACCCGTTCCTGATCAATATCACAAAGCGCCACCAGTTCATAGCTATTCTTGTCTTGAGAAAAGAACTCGCAATGTTTAGTACCAATACGGCCGATGCCGCAGACTCCAAATTTAATGGCTTGCATAATTTTTCTTTCCTTGCAATAAATCAGCTGATTTTATTCCAGTTAAAAACAATTCCCAATGGCGGATTAGCATATTATACTTCCTGAACGATATGGTCAAATCCCCTGCCCCTTCAAGTAATCATCCATCTTTTCCCATAGTGCACTAGCGTCAGGCCAAACGGTATCTTTCGGGAGTGCGGATAATTCTTTTTCAAGACCGCGCCGGAGCGGCATGAAATCCGCCTGCT
>CAYMSF010000295.1:0-2665 GCA_964392985.1 uncultured Victivallaceae bacterium
CCTGAACTTTCGATTAATCTTTAGCACCGATTTTTGCCATAAATACTCAGTCGCTATACCGTCGCCCGCATTGATACCCTGTCGTAAAATTAATACAAGGTAAGGGCGGGTGATATTTTTAGATGATAATAAACTCTACTGCAACCTCGATTAGAATCATCAGTTCTTATCTTCAACCAGGCAAACGTGAAATCCTTGCCATTTTAAAAGTTATATGAAAGCTTAATTAATAGACCTTTTACCTTAAAGCTTGAAATACGCTGTAATAATCTGCGACAATCAGTTTGCCGCGATCATTGCCATGTACTGCGTCGCGATTGAACCACTGCCTCGGTTTGCCGGACTGTCCGAGGTATTGTGGCGGCATCAAGAAATTCAACCTGCAGTTCTGCTGCCAGTTAATGCCGTTCAGTCAGCGCGTTTTTAATAATCCATTCCGCCATGTCCGCCGGATTGACAGGCCCGTGAGGATGATGTTTGCCACCGGGTTTGCAGATGATTTTTATTTTGCCACCAAGCGCATTGACGCGTTCGATCATGACTTTTGTATTTTCCTCCCATGGCACTACTTCGTCGGCATCGCCGTAGATATGTATAAGCGGAATTCCGGCGCTGACGATAGACTCCATGTTGTCAACCGGATTTTTTGACCAGGCCATGGCCTCCTTCTCTGATGCAAAGCCATAGCATTTTATCAAATTTTCCCAGTTGTCATGACTGCCGGGGCCCGTACCCTTGCCACCAGGCCAGCTTTTAAAGTCGCACACCGGGTTATCGGCGTAAATCGCGCCCACTTTGCCGGGATTGTCCGCCGCCCAGTTGTACACATAGAGACCGCCCCTGCTTAAGCCCTCAAGCACAGGAAGGTGGTTAAATCCGTATTTTTCAGTGATTTCACGGTAAAAAGCATCGAAACGTTTCATGGCTGATGGGCAGCCGAAAGTGTTTCCGACGTTAATAAAGGCAAGCCACCAGCCTCTTTCCAGCATTGCCAGATCGAACTGTGGGAAAGCGTCGAAAAACTCAGCACGCCATATCCAGCGTCTTTCGGGCGCAGGGTTCTCCGGTTCCACGATTATTACAGCATTCTCCCCGATGTGAAAATCGTAACGCCGGTAGCCATTGTAATCACTAATTTTTTCATAAAAATCCGACATTTCCTTCTGGTATCCTTCAATATTTGAGAGCATTTTTGCTTTATTTGACCGGTTCGACGATAATGAATATGTAATTGGTGCCAGAATAAAAAAGGCCTGTTCCATGCTGACTTTTCTCACCATTTGGATCAGTCAATTTGCTTTTTCAGCGGTCCGGACATTAATAATATCTCACAACCAATTTGTTTTCTGGTCATTTCAATCACTTTACGTATTGCTTCAATATAATTTTTATGGCAAATCCCGCCGATAATCAACAAATCCGGTCTAAGGACGCCGGGGATAATATTTTAACATTCGCTATAATGTAATAAAGTACTATTTTGTTTTCTTTAAGCGGTAATTGGTGAGAATGCCACACTCGTGGCGAGCCCTTGCCCAGCTACCATCGCCTAACTTCTTCATTGCAGCCGCCTGTAAATACATATAATTCACCCGCATGTTCATATATGACAGCGAGACGCCGCTACGGAATAACGCCAGTACTTCTTTTTTTATTTCTCCTTTTGTCATGTTCCGACGTAAACGGATACTCTTATAGTCAACTCCAGCAGACTGAAGCGCCTTACCCCAGTTACCGAAGCGTTTGATCGCCGCCATATACAATGGCTTGTGATTATTCTGGGCATTTTTAGAAAACAAAGGCTCGCCTTCTTGAGCCAACCGCCGGATTTCATCCAGCACGGTCTGGCGTGTCCAGTTTTTATACCTTTTAATCAGGTTGTAGTCAAGACCGCATGATTCAATGGCTTCTCCCCATGAACCGAAGATACGTTCCGCCGCCGCATAAACATCGGGATAGGTCGTGGAATAATAATGGGAATTTAGCTGTTCCTTGTCAACACGACATAAAATATGTTGCTGAATCATCTCCGGGAACCATCGCTGTTTGAACATCTTTACTCCTCATTTTTTTAACTTTACTAAAAAATAAAAACCACATAAAGTTGCCCATTTTTGAAAAAAATCAAGAGTTGTTTTATTTTTTATGCCACATAGAGAAATTATATAACCACGGCAGTGTATGGTAAAGTACCGTCGCCCTCATTGATCACCGGTCGTAAAATTAATCAGGACGGTCGGGCTTTTTGAAAGATAATTTTTACTCTTGTCCCTTGTTATTGGGGGCAGATAAGCACCGTCACAATGTTTTTCCGAACGGGTAGCGACAAAAACAGCACGATAATATATTGCATCTTTATCAATTATTGACTTGTCAGCCAGAATCCTTAAGCTGTTTCTCTCAACAAATGACGCTCACTTTGCCAATTCTCCGAGAAAGTCCCCGGCTTCCTCCCTGGATGTAATGCCATAGATGTTGTGAATATAAAGGTAGCGGCGACTGCGGTATTTCTGCCAGAGTTGTTTGACAGTATCTGTGTTTGCCCCGTGGAGATTGCCAAGCCCCAGGCCGTCAATCTGTTCAAAAAGCGACGTCCAGTCTTTTTTTGCCGCCTCGCCGGGGCCGGGCACCCATTGAATCATCTTGATCTTTTCAATTTCAGCGA
>CAYMSF010000296.1:0-2633 GCA_964392985.1 uncultured Victivallaceae bacterium
TGGTATCGGCAGCCTCTCAGAATACGAACCAATTCTCAAAATCTTCGCAATCTATTTTAAAATTTCAACCTTATCGAGTATATTCAGTAACTGTTCTATAGCAGTTACTGACTTTTTTATTAATAATTCCTGTTGTTGCCGGTATTTAAAGTACCTCAGGCCATGGTCGCCTCCGGCGGGTAAAGCAAGCAGGGATGCTTGCAGTACTCTCTGTCAATCCAAAAAATCACCTTGGAATATTCAGCAAAACCAGTCAATGTTATTTCTTATAGAGAATAACCAAAATCCATCGCCAAATTCCTGATTGTTCTTGTCTATGACTGATCGCTCATCGGTATAAATATTTATATAAAACTCTGCCGGGTTTATGATTTCAATATATCGGGATTACCCCGTTCTTGCGGAATTGCATGGGCGTGGTTTTCTGATAACCTTTGAAGGCGCGGATAAAATTGGCGGGAGTTTCATAACCTACAGCGAAGGCGATTTCTTTGCAGTTCATCCGGGTGTCTTTCAGTAGATGACAGGCATGGATGATTTTGCGCCGGGCAATAAATTCATTCGGCGTGATACCGGTCTGCTGCTTGAATAACCGGGAGAAATGTTCCCGTGAAATATTGATTTTCGCCGCTATCTGTTCGCAACTTACTTTCTCATGAATGCGTGAAATGATCATCTGCTGTGCTTTGAATATTATTTGGGACGAATGGTTTTCCTTGTGCTTCTGTTCATGCGTTTCCGCCAGCATATTGATGACCGCGAATACGAGCGCGCTGCCTTCGTGAGGCGATAACTCATGCACCGGTCCCCGGCTGTTCTGCAATGCCAGCAGTTCCAGAATGACCGGATGCTTTTCCGGTATGCGATAAGTCCGTCCGTAGCGATTGATTACGCTTTTCAGCATATCTTCCGCATATTTGCCTTTGAATCTGAACCACATGAAGGTCCAGGGTTCAGTGGCGTCTTCAGGATAATAATATTTGACGCCCGGTTCCAGGCCGGAACAGACATAGGCGATTTCCGGCAGTAATTGATGTTTCCGTCCGTCCGCCTCCTCAAAACAGCCTCTGCCTTTCAACGTATATACAAACAGTCCGTCGAAACGTCCGGATGCATTCCGGTAAACCGTACTGAATTGCGTCTCAGTTTCCAAATGGACCGGAACCGGAAAGCCTTCCAACCCCCGGTATACTTGAAAATCGATGTCGCTGACCACCATAAATCACGTCCTGATAATTAATATCATATTATGAATATTATTAAGCATATTATGTGTTGGAAATACTTTAATTATACATCAAAATATAGATATATCAATTATTAATTAAAACTTAGTTTCGCAATTTTGCATGTAAAAAAAGGAATAAACATTATGGCTATTACTCCACGGGAAAATCTATTGAAGTTATGGCGGCGCGAAGGTTTTGAATACGCCCCCGCATATTTCATCCCCTGTCCGTCACAGGTCGAAGAATTCAAGCGGCGTTACGGCAATGACAAATCTTATGAGGACACATTTAATTTCCCGTTTCGTTCTATCGGTTTGGCAGAGAAAGAGAACAAGCAGGACTGGAGCAGATATTATCCCGGAGTGAACTTTAATCCCGGTACCACTATTGACAGCTCCGGGGTGGCGCATGAGCCGCATCCCGGTTCTATGCACATGACCAGAATGCATCATCCGATGAAGAATTTTACCAGCATGGACGAGTTCAAAGCCTATCCGTATCCGGAACTGCACCATGACTGTATGGCAACGTTGATTCCGGCGGTAAAAAGTCTTCATGACCGCGGACTGGCGGTAATGGGCGCCCCCGGTTCCATCTGGGAAGATTCATGGTATATGCGCAGCATGGAGGAATTGATGGTGGACATGATGACTAATGATGAAAAAGCCATATATCATCTCGACCGGATTACTGAGATTGTCCGGTTGCGGGTGGTGGCGCTGGCAAAGGCAGGGGTGGATTTTATTCATCTCGGCGATGACATCGGCATGCAGCACGCAATCATGATGTCCGAAGAACTTTATCGCGCCTGGATCAAACCGCGTTTCGCGCATGTTATAAAAGCGGCCAAAGCGGTCAAACCCGATTTGCTGTTCAGTTATCATTCCTGCGGTTATGTCGAACCGTTTATTCCCGACCTGATTGAAGTCGGCGTTGATATTCTGAATCCGGTTCAACCGGAGTGCATGAGTTTTGAAAAGATTCACGCCGAATATGGCAGTGTTCTCTCTTTCTGGGGAACCATCGGCACTCAGACGACAATGCCGTTCGGCAAACCGGAAGAAGTCAGAAGCGAGGTACTGCGCAATCTGAAAATCGCCGGAAAAAAAGGCGGTCTGTTGTGTACGCCGACGCATCTGGTTGAACCGGAAGTGCCCTGGGCCAATATCGAAGCCTACCTCCATGCCTGCCATGAATTTAAACTTTAGAAGTTATAGAGTATAGTAATTTGTAATACCAAAGAGCTGACAGAATAATCTACGAATAAAAAATGCACCCAATCTTTTTGTCAAACTAATTGCACATATTCATTTTGGGGGAGCGTTTACTTTTTCAATTTTCTGAATAAATGAGCCAATTTCAAAAGTATTGGCATTTTCCTGTTAATAACTTTTCAATTTGCGT
>CAYMSF010000297.1:0-271 GCA_964392985.1 uncultured Victivallaceae bacterium
ATGCGGCAAATTAAATTCCATGCTTCATCAGTTATCAATGATGAAAATTTCAATCCTATTAGAACTGCGATTGATGCGAACCCTCCAACACACCCCGATTTGAAGCGCAAACTGGAATACTATACTACAAATTTCTTATGGATTAAATTAGAATTCAAAGGGGCAAATATTTCAAACAAAATGATTAGCATTCCGACTCATATATTTCCGATAGATTCTGATGAATTGCGTAAAAAACTGAATTCAAACATTAAGCTTTTTGAGAATCTGG
>CAYMSF010000297.1:281-2584 GCA_964392985.1 uncultured Victivallaceae bacterium
CGCTTAGCTTTATAATTGGGATTGTCAAGTTCAAGGAACCTCTGGAGCCACTTAGAAAAAGTATTTTCGATTTGCAATCTACTATTGTTAATGATCCATATTTCGATGTACCGAGTATCAGACCTCCAAGACCTATTCCTGATTATCAACTCTTAATAGGACAATTACCGTAAAGTAATAATCCTTACCTTAGCGGTCATGGGACAACTATTACTACCAATATTTCCAATGGATACCCGAATGATCACCCTGACCCTGGGAGTTCGGGAGTACGATGGCACGGTCTACTATCTTCATAGCGGTGTGCCTATTTTTTCGCATTTATCAGATGATTTGACCAAGTTCCGCTACATTACCTCTAACCTTATTCTACAGGGGCTGTGCAACAATCAAGACATTGCTGATACGTTTCATGTATCAACCGATAGTGTTCGCCGCTGGAAGAAAAAACTTTCAGAACAAGGAGATGTTGCATTTTTTAAGGAGGAGTCACGTCATGGCCGGAGTCATAAATTATTGCCCACTGTATTGGATCGCATACAGGGGAAACTTGATGTGGGGCAAAGTTCCTATTCCATCGCCAAGGAGGAAGGGATATCAGAAGGCAGTATCCGGTATGCGATAAATCTTGGGAGGTTAAAAAAAAGTCCGGGACTGAAATAAATTCAGCAACAACCCGCAGCCAACGAAGCGGTGAAGATGCCAAAGCCGCAGAGGGCATCGGCATCGCAGCCACACGCTTGGAAGAACGCGGACTGGCAGTAACAGGTACTCAGGATTATGCACCCAGTTTATTTGAACATCATCAAAGCGTGCTTAATGCGGGGGTACTGTTTGCCTTACCTGCATTAATATCACAAGGATTAGAACGGTTCTTCAAAGTCTTTAGACCTCTGCCTCAGGGGTTTTATGGTTTGCATCATGTTATACTCATCCTGTGCTTCATGGCACTTTGCCGGATAAAAAACCCTGAACAATTAAAAAAACACCCACCCGGAGAACTTGGCAAACTGCTTGGGCTAGACCGCATACCCGAAGTTGGGTATTTTAGAGCCAAAATAAAGCAAATAACCGATCAGTCAAAGTCAGATGAACTGCACACTGAACTGTTCCGCTCATGGGCAGAAGAAATGCCGGAGTTGTTTTTTTATATCGATGGCCATGTCAGGGTTTACCACGGAGATCTTGCAAACCTTCCAAAGCGTTATGTATCGCGTGAAAAGCTTTGTTTGAGTGGCACTACCGAATTTTGGGTAAACGATCAGCAAGGCCTCCCCCTGATGGTTGTCACCGGAGAGCTGAATGAAAAGTTAAAGTGGGCCATAGAGGAAATCACACCAAAGATAATCAATGGAATAACCCAGCTGGCCAAACCCGGAGAACCAATCTTCACCATTATTGTTGACCGCGAAGCTTATGAACCCTTATGGTTTAAAAAATTATGGGATCAGCACCATGTGGCCATCATCACCTATCGTAAAAATGTTAAAGACGAATGGGATCATTCATTGTTCTATGATGTTAAAAAACAAATTTATAACACTGATGTAACGATGCAACTCTGCGAAATGGGAACCCAGTTGGACGGTCACTGGTTCAGGGAAATCCGCAGGCTTTCTGAAAATGGGCACCAGGCATCGGTATTGACAACACATCCAAGTTTGTCCCTGCCCGACACAGCCGTGAAAATGTTTTCCAGGTGGTCACAGGAAAACTTCTTTAAATACATGATCTCAGATTTTGATTTCGACCGGATGATCGAATACGGCACAGAACCGATTGATCAAAAACGCACTATTCCCAATCCTGATTACAAGCAACTTACTTACCAAATAAAGAAAGTCAGGGAGAAAAAAGCCAGGCTTGAAGCCCGTATTTTCCAACAAATGGAAGGGAAAGATGCAACAACAGGCAATGACGCTCTAAACCATGTCATTATTAAAAGTGCGAACTTGATTGAAAAGATAAATGGATATAATGATGAAATTAAAGACCTTTTGGCAAAAAGAAAGAAACAACCTTCACGAATCAGTATTGCAGAAATGCCACCGCAGCAACGTTACAATAAGTTGAGGATAGAAAGTAAGAAGCTAAAGAATGCAATAATAATGGTTGTTTACAGGGCAGAGTCAGCCTTATACAATACAATGTCAGAGTTTTATAAAAGCACCCCAAAAGAGGGACGTATTATTTTAAAAGAGATATTTACCTGCGATGCAGATATGATACCTGATTATGCAAATCATACACTTACAATCAAGTTACATTCTCTCTCAACACCAAGGGCAAATCAGGCAGTGAAA
>CAYMSF010000298.1:0-2581 GCA_964392985.1 uncultured Victivallaceae bacterium
CACAACGTCTGGGGCTCGCATACCGTTGATCAATGCCTTCAGCTTGCCGGCAGCCCGGTTGCGGCGGTATTCACCGATTTACAGAAGACAGTGACACCTGGTGACGCCGACGACCACTGCAAAATCGTGATGCGCTGCGCCAACGGCATCCTCATTGACGCGGAAATATCCAATTGCATGGTCTTTCCTCCTCAACCCGAATGGATGGTTGCCGGCACAAGCGGCGGAGTGATCTCCACCAAGGCAGGGCTTGAAGTAAAATGGTTTATCCCCGAAGAGGCGCCGCCCATCTCCCTGCGTGAAGGACCGGCGGCCAACCGGCAGTACGGCAACGGCGACATTCTGCCGTGGCGCCAGGAACTGCTGCCGTATCCGAAGTCCCGCGGCTTCGTGGAATTCTACGACAACCTGGCAGACGCGATTCGCTGCGGCGCACCGCTGACCATCACGCCGGAGAGTGTCAGGGACAATGTCGCCGTCCTTGAACTCTGCCGCAAGCAGAATCCCGGCATCTGGGATGGCTTCTGAATTGAACTTTTAGGATGCGTTAAATAATGATCAAACCCGGAATATGCAGCGCGACGCTGGCAAAAAACAGTGTCAGTGAAGTAATCGCAATTGCCAAAGAAGCCGGACTCGAAGGCATCGAATGGTGGGGCAATGAGCATGTTCCGCACGGAGATACTGTTGTGGCTGCGAAAGTAAAAGCGCTTACCCAATCAGCCGGCCTGGAAGTCACCTCTTATGGCTCCTACTACCGTGCCGGAGTCAGCGAGGCGGATGGGGTGAGCTTTGCCAGTGTGCTTGATACGGCGATTACGCTCGGAGCCCCGACCATCCGCATCTCTATTCAGTTCATCTAAACTGAAGAATAACTGCCTGATTTTTTTGTTGACGGAGACAGAATCATGGCGACTATCTTAAACCGCCATTCACTATTTCCCGCAAGAGCCAACCCGGCCATTTAATAAATTACGCGTTAAATACAACAGTTTTAACTAAAGATACAACTACAAGTGGTTGATTTTAAAGAACGCCAGCCATATACTTATACTAATGAATTTGTTACTGTATTTTTACAGTTAAATTTTTGAAAGTTAAATATTTACATTATTAAGCTCAAACGGTATCAATTCCTCGAAAATTACGCTAAAAAAGCATCATAAAACAGGGAATTCAAATTATGCGCATTGACGCTCACGCTCACGGGCTCCACGCAGAACTCAATGAGAATAATAAACGCGTTCCTCCAGTCATGTCGGCATGGCGGAATACCGATATCACACCCGCTGAACATATCAAGCAACACAATGAACGCGGCATTGAAAAAGTATTACTACTCGATCCGCCGGAAATAGTGTTTGAATTGAAACAGACATTTGGCGATTTCGTACTCCCTTGTCCGCAGGTTAAAATAGATGAGAGTTCCCCTGAAGAAGTGGCCTCAATTCTGGAGCGCGGCGCCTGCGGGATTAAATTCATTGCCCCGATGCGGCCTTATGGCGATGACAGTTATCTGCCGATATATGAAGTTATTCGTGACTGCGGGGGATTGGCGGTATTTCATACCGGTTTTCTCGTGCATGAATGTTTTGACCCGGGTGGTTTGCTGCCGCGTCCATCGTGGATTAACATGAATTATATGCGCCCTTCTGAAATGGACCGCATCAATCGTGCATTCCCTGACCTTAAAATTCTTATCGCACATTTCGGTAATCCATGGTGGGAAGAAGCCTGGTCGATGATTAAAAGCTGTAAAAGCATTTATGCGGATATGTCCGGCGGAACTGCTTACAAAAAATCAATGAATATGTGGAAAGAAATGTTCGCGCCAAACGGAATATTGGACACTAAGACTGTGTCAAAATTATGTTACGGCGCCGATGACTCAATGTTCTCCCCCGGCTATTTCGGCTACCAGAACTTCATGAAATTCTATGACGACCTATACGAAGCGCTTAAATTGCCGGAAGAGATACGCCGTAAAATTGATCGGGAAAATGTATTGATGTTGACCGGAAGGAAATAAACCTGATGCAAAAGAAAAAGGCGATATGGTGGTTTTTTCCGGCTTTGTTAGAGCCTTGTGACGGACCGTGGGGCCGGTTGAGCGACTTCGGCCATGATCCGGTACTTACCTGGAAGGCCATCATTGACTGGGCGGCACAACTGAATGTTGACCGGTTGATTACCGGAATCGAGCCATATTCCAGCGACCGGGTGTACAATCAGTGGGGGTTCCACTATGTTTGTCACTTCCCGGACGATCCGTCCGCCCGCTGTTTTGATGACGAAACAATTCGACGGAATATTGCAACAGTACGGGCTATTTGCACTTACGGACGCGAAAAAAATGTCCGGATGATGTTTCACCATTACAATCTCATGGCGCCGGAACGATGGGTGCAGGCGCATCCTCAACTTCTGGCAAAATACGATGCCATTCATGACCCGGTGTGGGGACATAAGTTCCGCAATGACCGGATGGGAAACCTGGTGTCGAATGTCTGCTGGAGCGATCCTGAGTACAAGACTTTTCTGCAACGCTGCTGGCAGGAAGTTTTTACCAATATTCCTGAAC
>CAYMSF010000299.1:0-1625 GCA_964392985.1 uncultured Victivallaceae bacterium
GCGTAAATGGCGGTTGTATAATTGTAGAACAGGGAACTAACCCTTACACAATTACCAACTCGTTAACTCCCGTAAGCAATACGACCATAATCAGTAACGGCAAAGCAAAAATTGTTATGACAGAAAATACGCCTGCGTTTCAAATGACCGATAAAGACCGCATAACAATATCCGGCTTTGAGATTGAAATGAGTTATCCTTCAATTCTTGCAAATTCGGCAATTGTTGTTACCGGGGGGACAAATTGCCGTTTTGAAGATATCAAATTTGTGACATCAGCTTCTGTTGCGGGAAGCCATAGCGGTATTTATTTTTATAAATCTGTAAATTCTCAATCAACATTTAATATTGTCAGAAATTGTTTTTTTGCAGGTTTCATGGCAGGTGTGACACTTAGAGCTTATCCGTAAATAAATATTGATTATTTCAAAATAGTTGCTATATTTCTCCTTGTAAATACAGTACATTAACCAAGGAGGGAGTATGGCACGAATCCAATCATGGGAAGTATCGGATGCGTTTTGGAACAAAGTAGAACCATTGATACCCGTTAAGCAGCGTGATCTCAATAAGACCTATAAACGAAAATCTGGAGGTGGCCGAAAGCCCATCAACTCCCGTACGATATTTGAAGCGATACTGTATGTTTTGCGGACTGGTTGCCAATGGAAGGCATTGCCCTTTGAGCGATTTGGCAGCCCAAGCGCCATACACACACATTTCATGAACTGGATAAAGGCAGGATTCTTCGTTTCCCTGTGGCGAGCCGGTCTTGCCGAATATGACGAGATGTGTGGCATCGCCTGGCGATGGCAAAGTATTGACGGTGTTATGATCAAAGCGCCTCTTGCGTGTGAAACTGTAGGTCCCAACCCGACAGATCGGGGAAAAAAAAGGAAGCAAACGCCATCTGCTCGTGGACGAGCGTGGTGTCCCGTTATCGATCGTCGTAACCGGAGCAAACAGGCATGATGTTAGCCAACTTGAACTGGTTCTCGACGAAATCATTATACCACGGCCTGAAAACATAGAACAACACCTCTGTGCTGATAAAGGGTATTCCGGCGAACCGGCACAAGAAATAATAAAAGCAAGACACTACATCCCGCATGTGAAACAGCGCGGGGAAGAAATACAAGAGAAACTGACGAATCCGTCATATAAAGCCCGTCGCTGGGTCGTGGAAGTCTCACATTCATGGTTCAATCGTTTCAGAAAATTGCTGGTTCGATATGAAAAACTTACCGATACTTACATGGCTCTACTACATATGGCTGCAGCCATCATTGCGTTCAGAAAAACTGGCGTTATTTACGGATAAGCACTAAATCAAACCTTAATTTGACTTTTTATTAACCATCCCATATTTTATTTAAAAAGAATCAAAGCAATATCCGGTTATCCATTTATATAAGAAGAATAGAGGGACAAGGGCGGGTTTGAAACCCGCCCCTACATATTGTCACTATTCCATTGCCCCTTTATGTTTGAATGGGGTGAGAAAACCAGTCAAAGGTCAGCCTCAAAGGGAATAAAAAGCCTATAATGGGAATATAAGAGGCTCTTTTCAAGGGAGAGGCTCTGCCGTGGGGGATACTTACTTTATTATCGCTTATTGTTCTCTT
>CAYMSF010000299.1:1635-2354 GCA_964392985.1 uncultured Victivallaceae bacterium
TTTTAATAGTTAATAATTTATTATACTTACTTAATAGGATAACCGGAAAGTAATACTATAAAACTCTATAATTCAATATCGTTAAAATATATGAGAGGCAATCATACCATACTAAAGGCTGAAAGACTAAAAAACCCTTGATGAGGGCAGAATCTAACCATCGAAGAAAGGAAACCATTTAAAATGAAAAGAATATTGACAATAGTAATCATTTTTGCTGTTCTGTCAACTGGAATACCCTTTTCGGCAAACAGTGGAATCATATCCCCACTTGTGGTTCTTCCTTCAACAGATGTTCAGATCCCATCGGGAACAGATATAAGGATGTACAGTGCGTCTATGGTTCTTGGAAATATATTCTTTGATGGTAAAACTTCCGATGCCTACATCCTGTCAAGTGATTCCTCCGTAAAAAAGCTTCTAACGACAGATTCTGCAGGAAATGCAGTAACTTATACCGATTCCGATGTGCTGGCTGGAACGAGCAGTAAAAGCGGAATAATTTACGGAGATAGTGTTGCGGTTGTTATAGATTACGCTCCCTCTATAGGTGCGAATTACTCAGGTTTGTATAAAATTGCTAAAAATGGAACATTCAGTGAGTGGAAATTATCTCAGGGTCACGGTGGTACCAATTTTGTAATTTCCGGAGTCAAAAACAATCTGTTTTTACCTGCATCTCTTCTTGCAGGTATCAGTATGCAGGACGCTATCACCGC
>CAYMSF010000299.1:2364-2579 GCA_964392985.1 uncultured Victivallaceae bacterium
TCAGGACGGAAGCCTTTACACGTTTACAAGCAGCGCCAACAGAAAAATGCTTGCCAAAATAACAGCAAACGGTTCATCAAACGCAGTAACGGAATCCGATGTTCTTGCAGGGACAAACTTAAGAGCCGGAGCTTTGTACGAAAACGGATATATATTATCGGTTGACTATGCTCCAACTACGGGAAATCAACGCTCGGGAATTTACGTCATGAACA
>CAYMSF010000300.1:0-2578 GCA_964392985.1 uncultured Victivallaceae bacterium
GCCCTGCCCCGATCACCACACTCTTTATTACATTATTTTTCAATTAGATCCCTTATTGTATATGCATAAAACCATATATCATTAACATTGAGAAAATCGTTACCAATACGACAAACCAAAAGGACGGTAATTTTTGTAATAAAAGACGCAATTGCACAACAGTTTACTCATTGCTGGAAATACCATGGTCATAGCTATTACAGCCAATAACAGTGAAGTAAAAAGAGTAGCCATTGCTGCATAGCAGCGATCTTTAAGCGCCGGGTTATCTCGTCCTTTTTGCAATGCAACCTCGGTTGCAACACTATCACTTTCCCGGCCAATCAATATTCCTATTAAGAAATTTAACATCTTCAATCCATAGTAATTGCATAATTGTAAATGTCCCTTAATTTACTCTGTAATATCAAGGAATCAATAGAAACACGGAGCACGCAGAGAAAAACCGTAGTCAGCAAATGTACGCGGCGTATCCGCATTCATTGGCTGACTGATTTTTATCGTGTTTTTTGCTCTTTTTGTTCAGACAGGACGCAAAATGTCCTACCTGCTATAGTATTTTATTAAATAATATAAGAATTTTTCTCTTTGAATTAAAAAAAATGCATGGCATATTTTTAAATGTTATCAAAAATGTAATTATGAAATATTGCACCAAAAAGCTGGAGGAATTGTAAATATGCAGCTTGAAATCAAACTGCTTGCAGCAGAAAAAAGTCTGTTGGGATTCGATTATTTGTACCAATTGCATTCCGCATTGATGCAGACTCTCACCAGCCGGAATCCGGAAATGGCAAAAGACATTCATGATGGATCACATGAAAACAGACTGAAAATGTTCGTATTCTCGCCGTTCAGCAGTTCTCCGCAGCCCAGACTGGTACAAGTCGAAGGAGAAAAGCGGAAACGCATGTTGCTCGGAGACAAAATCTGGTTCAGGCTGGCAAGCCCGTGGCCGGAATTTTTGAATGCGGCCGGCGAGAGTCTCCTGGTTGCCGGAAAACTTAATCTCGCCGGTAAAAATTTTAAAATCAGCGGGATCAATATGATCGCGCCGCCGGAATTTAAAGAGCAAATGTCCTGGCGTCCGTTTGGTCAATCCGCGTCAATTTGCACTTCATGGAGTCCGCCGGACACCGGCAAAAAACTCTTCATCTATCCGGACAAACCGCAGGATAATTCGCCGGCTTGCGGTGAATTGCTGGCCGGCAATCTTTACCATAAATTTAAACGCTTACAGGAAATCCGCCCGGACATCGCCGACGCCTGGCTCAAAAATTCCGGATTGAACGAATTGCCGCCTGAAAATTCCATAACTGTTGAGTTTCTGCCGCTGTCGCCAACCCAATCCTATAAGACTGTAATGAACAGCGTCAAAAACTCCACTATCAGGTCATGGCGCTGTCCCGTAAAAATCACCGCCCCGATTCCGATACAGCGTTTAATCTGGGCCGCCGGTCTCGGTTCAATGAACGCTCAAGGCTACGGCCTCATGCAGGAGGGAAAACCATGCTGATAAAGTATATGGACGAATTGGCGCAAAGCGGACGCTTTGACCTGAAAGCCGATGGTGATGTCGACATTTATCTGGCTGAACTGAAAGGGTTCACTGAAGATAAAGGCTTGGCGGAATGGGAGATTGCCGGCGAGGAGTCGGTTCCTCGTCAATTACTGCACTATAATGACACCGCCGATGGTGGCAGTAACCTTGTTGGAAGCTGGCAGAAGTTTTATGCTGCTTCATGTTGTTTCGGAGAAAAACCATTATTTAGCGGAAGTGGATATTTTTTCAAAAACAACCTGCCAAGTTTCGGCGGAGTTGCCAAAGCTGCCATTTATTTGCGGTATTCATTTGGATTTTTAAGTTGGCTCGAAAAAATCGAGCCTTCTACTGCCGACAAAATCAGGAATGAAATTCCACTCTTTGATAATCTTTTTGAGGATAAAAAAACTAAAAAACTTCCAACTAATTGGATAAGTTTCAAAGCTCCTAAAGAAAAATGGGCGCTACCAGTAGTCTGTAGACTTGCTGATAAAAGTATAATCGTTTTAGGGTTGTCCGGATCGGCTGAGAACGACAGGGAAAGGTTGAAAGAATTAGGAGTGAACGTCAAACTCTCTCTTGAAATAATGTCTTTTCTGCAAGTTCCGAAATGCGGGAATAAGGAAGTTGTTTCCGAAGTATTCCAGATGGCTGGCGGCCTGGGACGCAATGCCTTCGGCCTGGATTTCAAACTTGATGCAATATCAGATTCAGAATATACCAGACTGATGGGAACCGTTCCCGCAAGTCCACGCAAAGATTTGCTTGACATCTGGGCAAACAAACTTGGTTATCGGATCAAGGTTGCGCCCAATCCTGACTCATCCGAATTGATATTTATGCCTGAAGGCGATTTGAAATACAGCCAGTTAAAGCGTTTCGTTGATTCAGAAAACAGTAAGAGACAGGCATATTTTAATGTTAATGCAAAGAGAGAAAAGAAAAAAAGCAATGAAGATTCAGAATCACTAATTGCAACGCGCCCGGCAGCCATTCCAGTCCCTGTGGGTTCGCAAGCAACTTTGTTTCTAACCA
>CAYMSF010000301.1:0-2568 GCA_964392985.1 uncultured Victivallaceae bacterium
GCGTGACGCCGGAATTGCTGGAACGGTTCGGGCTCTCAGGCCCCATGCCGCAAGCGCCCTGATTCCCCCCTTTGACCGATGTTCCGAAAAACAACTTCAAAAAAGCATAGCAAGAAGATGCGATTCCGGTATTCAGCCCGGCTGTATTCTTTGTGCTATGGTTATTTTTCTTTGCATTATTCATTAACAAAATCTCTACTTGTTGTCGCGTCACTTCATTTGTTTCAGGGGGTTATGGCTGACGGCAAAACAAACCGGGCTGCTGGAAGATTTTTCCAGACAACTTGCTGTCATTCGTCTTTCTGTTTTTTCAGCCATTCTCATTTTACCTCAACTTTTTAGGACTAAATCTTTACCTTTTCTTTCAGTTGCATACTGGTTTTATAAATGAACTAACCCTGGGCGGAGTTCACGATGTATAGAGACGGGAATGTAAATTTACTATCAGAGACCGGGATATTTACCCCCTGTGATTAGTTAACGCCATTGTATAATTCATGCTGATGCGGTTGTTTACTGGCCCCAGTACAACCTGCTGTTGCTGTTATAATAATTTACATAATACAACATTTTGGACATTTTTGTCGAAACCACATGGCTATCAAAGAAAAGGGTGTTGGATCCTCCATCACGATGCGGCATTACCGAAGTTACGGAGCCATAACCGACAACGTTATTTCCATACGGATTGCTTAAATCTCCGGACATAGGCTGCTTTGACGGGGATTCGATAACAGCCTTTGTGGCTCCGGCGTAAATGATCTGGCGATTCAAAAAACGCAGACTTGGGCATGGAACCCTGACATATTGTGCATAATAATTAGGAAAGCCGTATATGTAGCCGGCAGTATTGTTATCGCCTGTGCCGAACGCAATCGGATAACTGGAGAAGATGAACGAATTAGAAGACCATCTGCCGGCATTATATGTGGAACCGCCGCTAACAAGCGTTCCTGAAAGCCCCGGACATATCAGCACCTTCAGCCGGTTGCTGTCAGTGGATGCCTGGCCGTTTTTCAAGCCGAAATAGCTGTATAATTCTCTCGCACCGTAAGCCTGTCCCTGGGCCCAGGCGGTCCCGGACGGCCCCCAGTCCCGCGCATCATTGGCGTATCCCATTAAAATTGTACTCAACTGCTTGAGGTTGCTTTGACATGCTGCTTTTTTGCCCTGCTCCCTTGCTTTGCTCAGCGCCGGCAGCAGCATCGCCGCTAGTATTGCAATAATCGCGATGACAATCAGCAGCTCGATAAGCGTGAAACATGCTCTTTTCATTTCTTCCTACTCCTTATATTGTTAAAGGTTCCTTTTTCAATCCTTGTCAAGTTTATATTTCTAAAGTTGCACTGAAATTTGTGGAGTAATCTCTACCTTGCGCGGCGGCAATGATTCGCCTTTTTCTATCATTTCAACCAGAGTTTTGACACCTGTGTATGCCACATTTTCCATTCCGCAATCACAGTAAATCGCCGGAATCGCAAATTTATAGTAGGCAAACGGTCTTACGCATGCAATTTTTATTTCTACTTCCCTTTCACTTCTGCTGCGCAAAAGAATCAAGTCAACTATTTCGCGAGCACATCTGAAATCAATGCAGACGATGGAATCGAATGGAATAGCTTTCTGCTGAAATACTGGCTTGAGGCGCTCGAACGCGCCGCTGAAATCTCCAGCGCCAAAGTAGATAATGTGCTCGTCTATAGCAAGCAGGTTCTCTTTCATGGATTTTATGAATAACTCTAAAAGCTCGGATTCAGCAAAATTACCCGGGTTTTCTGTAAAATACGCAATCTTTTTCTTCCCGTCCTTCTGCAATTCGCCAACGATATTGAACATTAAAGACTTGTAATTAATTTCAATTCGTGTGGAATTTCTTGATATTTTTTCGCTGTAATTTCCGAGGATGACATAAGGTTTATTCAATTTCTTAAATATGTCCACCAAATCTTCAGTCAGATCTCCGGTAATAATAAAACCAGCAGACCGGTCATCCCGAATTACCGGCGGCAGATGTTGTGCGCTATGTTCTTTTCCGCTTAGATGCGCCATTCCCAAATTATAACCAAACTCGTTAATCGCTTTCGCAATCCCGTCCATTGCACGCGCATAAGCAGGGTCTGCAAACTCAGATCCGACCATCACAAATGCAATATTGCGGGTATGCCCGTTCATGCCTTTCCGCACCATATCCTGTATGCTGCTGTTGACCTGATAGCCAAGTTCATCGCAGACTTTGAATATTTTCTGGCGCAGCGCAGCAGAAATATCAGCCTTGTTGTTAAGAGCTTTGGACACTGCGGCAACGGAAACTCCTGCCGCAGTGGCAACATCTCTCATGCTTATGTTTTCTCTGGTTCTATTCATTTGAACACTTCATCTAAATAATTCGCTTAGAGCGATATTAAAGAGCCCTCATCTCAAGACTTAACTTAAGTTGTTAAGACAATTATAATACATTCCCTGTTAATTGTCAATATGCACTTCATAAATAAATAGCAAAAAAGGTGAAAATGTGTAATGGCTCAGTCTTTACGGCCTCTCAAAATATCCGCATAAAATTTAAAATTC
>CAYMSF010000302.1:0-2563 GCA_964392985.1 uncultured Victivallaceae bacterium
TCCAGCTCAGCAGCGGCATCGCCTGCGGAGTCGGTGACCATATGCCATGCAGCGGGCAGTTGGAGCCAGCGGTGTACGATATTATTCGTGACGGTTTCCGCTTCGCCAAGGTGCGTCAGCCGTACTGCACCGGCATGGAGCGTTTGCGCGAAGTCGCCATCTGTGTGCCGTCCGGAGTTGAATCCAATACCGCCGTAGCCGGCAGGACAACCGCCGCGCTGGATGTATGGGACACGTTATATGGCACTGCAAAGGTTTGCATGGAAGGGCACTTCCAATGGGATGTGATTGATCCGGAGATGGACTTGGACGGACTTGACTGCGTGATTCAAGCCCATGCCCGGGTGGACGCAAACTGGCTTGCGAAAATCGCAGATTTCGTTGAGAACGGCGGAACATTGCTGCTTGATGCGGCAGGCATTATGGCCTCCGGTCCAATTATGTCTGAATGGCTTGAGTTTTTAGGATTGTCCAATGCCGAGTGGAGTGAGCACCCCGGCAGTTATTACCGGGTTTTGGATGGTAAACTGGCATCCGGAATTCCCGATATGGCGCACTATGTCCACGCGCCTTCAGTGGTGGCGACTCCCTGCGGGGAAATGCTGGAACTGGCTCGCATATGGTATCCGCCTTGCGTCAGGTCACGTGAGGCGTTCTACGGACATTTTCATGGTTGCGATACCATTGCCGGCGGTCCGGCCTTGAGCGAGATTCGCCGTGGCAGCGGCCGTATCCTGCTTTTCACACAGGCAATATTTACGGCATATCTTCAAACTGGATATCACGCCCATCGCAGTTTGCTAATCAACGCTTTGCGCACTTTTATGCCGCTTCCGCTGGTGGCAACCGATGCACCGGCTATCATGGATGTCACGCTTGGACGCAAAAATGGCAATCTGATATTGCAAGCTATGCCATTCATCGCCGACCGCAGGCATCGTTATTCCTTCGAATCGGCTAATGAGGTTATTCCGGTCGTACCGTGCCGTATTACTGTCCGCTCGAAACTGCCGGCCGAAAAAGTCTGGAATCCAATAGGCGGAGAGGATCTGCCGTTCTGCAATACCATGTCCGGCGTCGAATTTATGTTGCCTGCCATCAGCGAACATACTGTAATTTTGATTAAAATTTAAAATAAAACCGCAAAACTAAGACTGAAATGTTATGAACAAAAATTATATATTAGATATGGTGCATCATAATCCCGGCGAACAGCGCTATGAAAGTCGTTATAATAATCCTGCCGAAATCGCAGAGATGGGATATAACGGCAAGGTTTATTCTCTTTTTGAATCACCGGAACTAGCGGTTGATTGGAATGTTGTCGAGCCAGAATTGTTTGCCAATGATTCACCGGAGGAGGCATGGCGGCTGGAATTGTTCAACCGCCTGAAGGTTGAATTCGAACGCTGTCGTCAGACTGGGCTGAAGGTGTATGCGATGAGTGATCTCGTGCTGCTTCCACGCAAACTGCTGGAGCGCTATTCCGGTGTAACTGATTTCGGCGATGTCAACCAGCCTATAGTCATCTGCTGGCTGAGAACCCTTGTCTCACTGATTTTTGAACAGTTCCCGGAGATGGACGGATTGGTGGTACGCATCGGCGAAACCTATCTCTTTGACGCTCCGTACCACGTCGGCCGGATTACAGAAAAGAAGAATCCGAAACGGACCATCATCCCGCTGATGCAGCTGCTGCGCGAAGAAATATGCGTAAAGTATGGCAAGGAGCTCTTTTTTCGAACCTGGGGCTCATTCGATGAAGACGCCACCATTTATCAGCAGGTCAGCGACGCGGTGGAACCGCATGAAAACCTGATCCTCTGCGTGAAGCATTGCGAAGGCGATTTTCACCGCGGCAACCAGTTCAGCAGGATTATCGGAATGGGGCGGCATCGCCAGTTGATTGAGGTGCAATGCGCCCGTGAATATGAGGGAAAAGGTGCGTTTCCTAATTATATTACTAATGGCGTAATCAATGGATTCCCCGAACATGCATTTCTTCGCGATGAGGAAAAAATCGCCTCTATTCGTGATTTTGCCGAAACAAAACCTGAACTTTTCGCCGGAATTTGGACATGGACAAGGGGCGGAGGCTGGGAAGGCCCGTATATCAAAAATGAATTATGGTGCGACCTGAATGCCGCAACTGTGGCTCAATGGGCGAAGAACCCTGAACAGTCGGAATCGGAGGTTTTTAATACAATCGCACTGGAGCGCATTGGCATATTGCCTGACGACATTGCCAAATTTCGAGAATTGGCTCTTCTAAGCGCTGATGCGGTATGGTTGGGACGTTGCAGTCGAACAGTTAAATTTCACCCATGGTGGTTGCGTGATGAGTACATTGGTATTCCAGATTTACCAGATATGACTGATGACACCTTGTTAAGAGAAAAAGATGAAAGCATAATGTGCTGGGAAAAGATTGTCAAACTAACTCAGGAAATTCGCTGGCCGGATACGGAAATTGAAGAATTTGCTATAACTTCCGCTAAGTATGGATTGTACTTAATTCCGTGAGAGAATTTTATTAATTTCCTCACTTTTATTTTTTGACTGT
>CAYMSF010000303.1:0-2560 GCA_964392985.1 uncultured Victivallaceae bacterium
ATATCCCCGAAATTTTCACCGGTGCATTATCGGTGGCATTTATTATCGCGGGTATTGTACATTCGGCACTTGCGCGCAAAACCTGAAAGTACGATTGGACGCATAACACGGCAATGTCCGTGTTATGCGACAAGCGCTTCACTACGGCGGAAAACCGCATGAATTTATAACTGAGAAGATCGCAGCGTTATAATGCTTTGCATAAAAACAAGATGGAGAATAATAATTAGAATCGTCTTGCAAAATTTTCCGACAAATATACATTACTACAAATTGAGGCGCGATAGATTGCCTTGTACACAATGCCCGAGTTTTGCGATTGGACGCCTATATAACGTTATCCTCAAGTCAATTTTGAAGAAAAATGCTAATTGAGGCGACATCGAAAAGTTTTTAAAAAAGAAAAGTGTTGAAGGACATATGAATTCAGATTTAATTGAGCAACAGCGTAATTTTTTAAAAGATTACATACGTTTAGAATTTGATTTTAATACAACAGACCAAAATAAAGGGATTCAAGCGCCCCCAATACAAAAGCCTTATCCTCCCAATAACAAACTGATTAAACTACCTTCTATTGATTACTGTTCCTCGATTAAAACTATTGACTTAAAAAAAGCCATTGAAAACAGGAAAAGCGTGCGAACTTTTTCAAAAGTACCAATAAATTTAAATGAGCTCTCGTTTCTACTTTGGGCGACACAAGGAATAAAAGAAAAACGTAATTCAGCTTCGACATTGCGGGTTGTTCCATCTGCTGGATGTAGACATAGTTTTGAAACTTATCTTTGCATTCTGAATGTTGATGAATTGGTACCGGGCATATACAGGTATCTTCCAATCGAGCACAGTTTATTACTTGAGCATGAATCCGACAATCTATCCCCTCAACTTAACACTGCAGTGTTAAATCAAACTTTTGCATCTTTAGCGTCTGTAATATTTGTTTGGGCCACTATCCCATATAGAATGGAATGGCGCTATGGCCTTGCTGCCCATAGAGTTATTTTAATGGATGTTGGACATGTTTGCCAAAATCTTTATTTGGCGTGTGAAGCTATTGGTGCTGGTACATGCGCAATAGCTGCATATGATCAAGATAAGATGGATTTATTATTGAATCTTGATGGAAAAGAAGAATTTACAATCTACTTGGCTCCGGTAGGGAAAAATGTTAATAAATGACTACTTCCGGATTTCTAATCTGCCAGATTATGAACCGCTACCAGATTCTTTTGCGTGGCGGATTCTGAATGCCGGAGACGAAACAAACTTGACCCCGATGATTCATCGAAAGCCTGTTGTTCCGTCGTCTGATTCTTCGATGAAAGTTTTTCAATGAAAAGCGGAAGGCTCTTCACATCAGCCGGATTATGCTGATATTTTTCACAAAAATGAAGATAAAACCGGACCCATTTCTTGAATTCGCTCCTCCGTTCACAAGGCACCAGACTTGAAATAAGTAAACCGTCATATTTAAAATCAGGTACTGGAAAATTACCCATAAACATCCTCGTCCGTAAATAAACCGCCGCGGTTTAACATTACAAAATGACATGTTAAGCCGCGATAGCAAGAACTTTTAGCCAAAAAATACATTTTACAGTTGAAATACAATAAATCAAACGCTAGCTTTGAATCTTTAACAGAAAACTATTTAATAACTTGTTAGAAACAAGAAAATGGCACCATGATGAACGACAAAATTAAACATAATGGACGAGAAGTATTCGATAAGAATTCGAACACAGCCTGTACTTGGCTGCCTGAGTCAAACTGCAGGGAAAAAGGCTGTAAACTACATGGTCCGTTGGCCTGCCGGTGGGATCCCAAGGAATATAATTTCATAATGGGCATTGTCCAAACACCTCCATTTCTTATACAGATTTGCGCATATATCATTATCGGATTGATTACCGGCAATTGGTGGAACATGGCTGTTTTTGTCTGGCTCATGATTATGTGGCCGTTGGGTCTTGAAACTTTAGTTCTTTGCCGGCATTGTCCCTACTATACTGACGATGGAAAAACACTTACCTGCTGGGCCCTAAGGTATATGCCTAAATGGTGGAAATATGATCCCAGACCATTGAAAGGGCTGGAAAAATTTGTTGTTGCTTACCTTCTTTTCATTATTCCAATGTTCGTATGGCCTGTAGGGTGGACAGGTTACGGAATTTACTATATTGCAATAAATTATCAAACATTTGGGCTGGCAGCCCTTCTGGGGATGATCGGGATGTGTTTTGTCGTCGCTGTAAGCGCGATCCAATTCTTTCTAATATTATCTGCACATAATTGTTCCAGATGTGTTAACTTTTCTTGTCCTTTTAATAAAGTCAAAAAGGAGACTGTTGATTCATATCTTGAAAAAAATCAAGTTATGAAGGATGCTTGGATTGCAAATGGCTATGAACTTGGCAAGCCGAATAAAAAGCAATAACATTCTAACAATGTCGCTTCACCTGACCCGAAACCGCGGGGCGGTTCGGGCAGGTGAGCGCAAGGTAGTGTCAAATCTGACATGAAAAAAAATGAAACCGGCGATTGACGACTAACC
>CAYMSF010000304.1:0-2553 GCA_964392985.1 uncultured Victivallaceae bacterium
GGTCAGTGCTGCGTTTAGTGCTGACATGCTGCCCGGGAGCACCTTCATGCCCGTTACCGGTGGTAACGCAGCAAAGCCACGCGCCGTCATCAGTCTTCACCACAAACGGCTGATCGCTGTAGGATACCGTTGGAATTTCCAATCCGTTGACAATATTACGCCAGTCAGTTTTCTGCATTTTATTCAGTCCTTAATTGTTAATAAATTTGACAGTTTCAAACAGAGCCTGAATGTTCTCAGGTTTTACATCAGGTAAAACTGCTTCATGGCTCGGGGAAATAATCAATCCCGTGGAAAATAATTTCTTCAACTCTTTGACTTTATCTTTTACCTGTTCCGGAGAACCGGAAACCAGCAACTGCTGGACATCTACTCCGCCACAGAAAGAAACTTGATTGCCAAAGTCATTTTTCAGGCGGTGAATATCCATTCCTTTGGCCAGCGTTTGAATTGGATGAATCACATCTGCGCCTGCTTCAATCAGGTCAGGTATAATTTCCGAAATTGCCCCGCAGGAGTGGTGGATTACTTTCAACCCGTATCTTTTTGCCTGAGCTATTAATTTGCGGGTGCCCGGCAGAACGAATTCCCTGATAAGCTGAGGAGACAGGATTAGTCCATTCTGACTGCCTAAATCATTTCCAATAAGCACTGCATGAACTTTACCTTTGGTGGCGCAGTAGAATATCTCATTCGCTTCTAAATAAAAATCGGTGATACGCTCTATCACCGCCTTGAACATGGCAGGCTCCGTAAGCATTTTCATCAATGCCTCTTCCATCCCGAAAGCGGCGCATGCATCCTGAAAGTGTGCGGACCACAGTACGCCTAAAACCGCCATATCTTTTGGTGCGTGATTTACGACTTCCAAGCATTCTGCCGGATTGATATATTTTGCCGGGTCCGGCCAGTCAAAATCATTGACTTTTGCCGGGTCCGTATAATTGGCAAAAAAACCCTGACTGGTAAGCGTTCTTTCACTGTTATCATTCTGATGCTTCACCGCAAAGTCAAAGGCGGCATAAATCGCATTGCTGGTCGGCGAATGATAGGGCATCTCCACCGGATAGATGTCGTCGTTAAGTTTTGACTTCAACTCCAATTCAGTTTCCACATGAAAAAAGCGTAATAGGTTCGGCATTGTTTCCGGCAGCGGTAGTCCTAACCATGAGGCAGGATAATCCACCTCGCGGCGTTCAACCGTTGTATAAAAACGTTCAAGATGCGTCATTGATCTTAAACTCCCAATTTATCTAAATTTTCACGTAAACGCATAAGGGCGTCCACATGCATTTTGGGAATCAAACCATGTTTGTCCGGCGGTACATCCAGCAGTAAATTGGTATGACGGGAACGGCAGACCAGATACATCCCCAGCAATTCCTCATCACTGCGCGGTTTATCGCCGTCAACAAAGAACCACTCTTTGCCGATTGGATCACACACTTCTCCAGGCATATAATATTTCTTCCCTTCGATTTCGCGCCACTGAACGTGTCCTTTCTGGCTGTTGGGCAGCCAGCGTTCAATGGCGATCAGATCCGCCGGCCAGGCCCATTGCACCGGATAATTAGAGCCATCACCGAAGCCGTTATTCATCATGATAACCGTCTCCGGTTGCCATGCCGCGATTTGATTATACAGCTCCTCGCGATAACAACGCGGCAGTACGGCGGGGATGTCCACCCACATTTCGCCGATTTTGCCGTATTGAGTCAATAACTCTTCAATTTGAGCAGTCTGAAAATCCTGATATTGACGCGTGGTGAATGACAACACAACGGGAGTTTTTATTTTCTCCTCGTCATGTTGAGCATCGGACGGAGTACGGGAACCTAAGCGGTGATGATTATCCCATGAGCAATAATAAAAGCCCGGCATTATCCCTTTTTTCTGACAAGCTTTAACAAAAGTCTCCACTACATCGGTTTTATTGCCGCTGGCGCCAACATGATAATCAGTCTGTCTGCTTGGCCACAAGCAGTGCCCCGCCACATGTTTGGTGGTCAGCACCGCATATTTCATTCCCGCGTCACGGGCGACTGAGACCCATTGCTCGACATCAAGTTTATCCGGCGCGTAAAGCGCTGGTGCGGCATTGCCGTCAGGCAGTTCCTTGCCCTCGTAAGTGCTCATTCCGAAGTGAATGAACATCCCGTACCCGAGTTTTTCCCATGACTGCAACTTAGCTAAACTAAGCCGTTGACTACCTTTGATCTTTTTGTCCATGTTTTCTCCATTTTTATTTAATGTTAAGTAATTTTATTATTACTCGCAAATTTCAATAAATGCCCGCTCGGTGAGAATCACCGGTGTTGCTGGATTGGAATCACTCTTTTTTCTTTCTCTTTGGCAAAGTGAAAAACCACCGGGTCGATTTTCAATCCGCCCAGCAGAATCGGGCTGAACTCGGAAGTACAGTGACTGAGAATCTTATTGTAAAGAAATATCTGTTCCATAATCTTAACTCAAATACCGGCAATAATACCAATTCGCTTTCATTGATTGATTGGTTTGTTGCCTGACTAGCTTTGCCTCCTCAACAATATTGTC
>CAYMSF010000305.1:0-2545 GCA_964392985.1 uncultured Victivallaceae bacterium
TCAGGACGGGTCGATGCCGAATTTGACCAACTGAACATTCCGGCTGAAAAATAAATGCGCCCCCACCCAATCCCTCAAATGCATTTAGTTTGACAAAGAGAGAGGGCGCATTAGAATTCGTTTCGGAGCAATAATCACGATACTGATGGCGTAAGGATTAACGCCACAATGACTGAATGATGACAGACTCCACTTACATCCATCCAGTTACTTTAGCGAGCAGTCGCACATAATTTACATAATCGTTCCAGGATACGTCGTGCGGTACGCCATGATCGCAACCGGGAATGAAGCCGCCATCGCGGATTACCGGTTCAAGCCGTTTGATTTCATTTTCAATGGCAGTTCCGCCTTTTGCTATGGCGCGTTTGTCCACCCCGCCGCGATAAGCCATGTTTTTCCCGAAGCGCTTCCTGAATTCGACAATATCATTGCCAGCGGCAACTTCAATCGGATCGCAGACATTGACCCCCGCCTCAATCCACAGCGGAATCAACTCTCCGATAAAACCGTCCGAATCCACCGCATAGAGCGGAATGTTGTTCTCTCTGATTACTTCCCCCCATTTCTTCCAAACCGGAAGCAGAAATTCGCGGCACATTGGCGGGGAGAGCATGGAGTAACCTTTATATGCCATATCTTCGGAAATATATATCATATCCGGCACACAGTATTTAAACGCATTCTGCATCAATCTGGCGATATAATCCTCCCAGAACGCAATCATTTCCATGACGAAGTCCCGGTCGTCATAGAACAATACGCATAATTGCTCAAACCCGAGCCATTCCCGCAATTGCCAGTACGGCCCTGAGAAATGAAAAACCACCGTGTAGTCACGTTGTTTCAGATTATTGCCAAGCGTCTGCGCATCCGCTGACAGTCTCTGCGGGTCATTCGGATTATAACGTTTTTTCATATCCTCCCAGTCGGCGCGGTTTTCAACTGGACATTTTATCCAGCGACGGGTAACGAAATCAATGGCATTGCGTAAATATTCGGGTGAAAACTCCAAACCAATCTCACAGACATTACCTTTCCAGTCTTGAACAATTTGTGAGTTTGACCGTTTTTCGAGGACTTTTTCTTCAAACATCGGCCGCATCCGCTCTTCAACCGCAAAGCCTGGACCATTTGCCGGCCATTCCAACGTTCCGCCAGCCTGACGGTAGGCATATTCTGCAATATCGCCGACATGTTCCGGCAGTCCTTCGCTGAACCAGCGATCTCTGGTTGACTTCCGTCCATTGCCTGGCGTCAACTGAATACGGTCAGGTTGTTCAAACTGCAATACCGCCAGAAATCTTTCTCTTTCATTCATTTTTTTGTTCCTTATTAATAAATCAACTTTATGTTTGAATATCTCATTATTTATATTATAATACATTATTGTGCGAATATTAACGTCAACTCTATTGAATAAACAATCATTTTTATGGACTTTTCGGCTAAAACAATAAAAAACGATGTGGTGAGGTCAGAGCGTTTTAGAACGCCGCTCAACGCTGAAAAGAAGATTGGATTATGGGTTGACCGGATTGGTCATTCAAAGGCAGTTTCAGAAATTGGGAGCAAACCGCGTTTACTTGGGCTTTACGGTGCGGTCGCTATTGAATCCGGTAATGGTTGCTTTTACAGCCGTAGCTCCGGAGAAATGAAACTGCGCCAGAATGATGTTATAATCCTTTTTCCTGATGATCCTCATCTGTATGGACCTGATTTGGAATGGGAAACAAGATGGGTGGTCTGGCATGGGCCTGAAGCGTCGCAACTGGAGAATCTTGGTTTTATCGCGAAAGGTAACTCGCGCATAAATGGCGGCGCTGGAATTGTCATGCTGGCATACGAAAAGTTGCATGATTTGATGAACAAAGAAGATTTAGCATCTATTCTAAAACGGAAAAATATTATCCTCGAAATGATTCATGATCTTTTTATTGCTGCCAAAACCGGTTTAGCTGCGGGACAAATGGCAGACCGCATGGAGCGGGTACTGGAGCAGATGCAGGATTTTGAAAACTCCAGTTTGAGTATCGTTGATCTCGCAGCATTTTGCGGCCTGAGTGAAACCCATTTCCGCCGGGTATTTAAAAGTTATACCGGCCGCAGTCCTAAAGATTTTTTGGTTTCGGTTAGAATTTCAAAAGCAAAAGAATTGCTCACACGCGGTCATTCCATAAAAGATACGGCAATGCAACTTGGCTATCGGGATATTTTTTATTTTATGCGCCAGTTTAAGGAAGTAACGGGTCAAACGCCTGGGAATTTCTGACGAAATCCCAGCATGGCGGCGCGTTTGCGATAATATTGTGAACCTGCTGAAAAACGAAAACTCCCCCGCCAATAATCTGGAACATATTATTTTTCAGGCGTTCGCGCCGTTGAGCGCCGAAACCGCCAAATCCAACAATCCCGTAACTGATTTGTTTGCTCTCGCTCATGAATTACTCCGAAGTTTCGTTAATAATTTTAATGTCTTCCTGACGACGACTGTACGGTATCTCGTCCGGCAAACCACGGGAGCCGATGATGGAGGAGTATTCCG
>CAYMSF010000306.1:0-2544 GCA_964392985.1 uncultured Victivallaceae bacterium
CTGACCGGCTTTTAAAATACATTTTCACCACAGAGGGCGCTGAGCGCACAGAGAAACAGCCTGTTTCACCATGAAGGTCATGAAGATAATACATGGAACTCAGCGTATAATCATCCCCCGTGAATTTATACGCGGAGTTCCGGATTTTTCATTTCGTGTCATTTTGCGTATTTTGTGGACAAGATAGAATTTTTTTGCTCTTTTTTCAGAAATATCATGGACTTTTCGTGGAAAAATCCGACCCCGATGAATACGCCGTCAATATTCTTTGAGAAAACATGGAAACTCACCTTTTTGCCGGAACGTGTTTCTCAACACATAAGGCGTGGTATTATAATAATTTTTGAATATTTTGTGAAAATATCCAAGGTTATTAAAGCCGCAGGCCAACGCGATAACCGCGATTTGCATTTTCGTCGTTCTTAGTAATTCTTCCGCCTTTTTTAATCTGGCGGCAATAAGGTAGCCGGTAAGCGTTGTCCCGGAATATTCACGGAATATCCGGCAAAATTTGCTGACGCTCATCCCGCAATTTTTAGCTGCATCCGCCAGCGGAAAACCGGCTTCAGGATGACTCCGTATCCGGTTGACAAGCTGTTGAATTTTTTCCATCCCATCCCGAACTTCCCCGGCGGTGTTCTGATAAAGACTGCGGTAATAATTGATAATCAGTTCGCCTAGCAGACAGTCGGCTTTTCCTGACGCGAATGGCAGTGAACTCCGGGTTTCATCAAACAACCGGCTGATCATCTGGATATTTTCCGCCAGATATTCCGGGACCGTGCCGGAAAAATATTGCCGATTGCCGGTCAGCAGTTCGACAGCATGCTGTGCCTGGATATTGCCGGCTTTCAGAAAATGTTTCGGGTCGAAACAGACAAAAGCGAACGCCGCCGGATTTTCCGGCGTCGCCGCGATATAATGCATTGAGCCTTCCGGCAACAGAAACGCCCGCCCCCGCATGAAGTTGCAACTCCGGCCTTCGATGTATTGCGTTCCGTACTCGTTTAAGCAGATGAAAAGCTCATGCATCCTGTGCCGGTGCGGCGAATTGACGCTGCCACCTTTGCCTTTAGCAACCCATAACATAATGCCTCATATTTTTACATTATAACGTATGTTTTTAATAAACAAGCATAATAAACTTTGATATAAAGAGATATAATTATAATACAACATATTTTTGAAAGGGCAAATACATGAACTGGAATATCGAAAAGCATCAGCCTCGCTGGACAGAAACAAAAGAACGATTCGAGGCATGGTGGAACCGGTCGAGTTGCGGACGTCCGCTAATGAATGTCATTGCCAGACGGGATGAGCCTTGCGGCCCGGTAGTGACGCTGCCGCCGCCGCAAAGTAGCGAACAATATCATCTTGACCCGGATTACAACGTCTCCATGTATCGCAATTTTATGAACAGTCATCATTTTATGGCAGAAGCATTTCCGAACACCAACGTGAATATCGGCCCCGGTTCGCTGGCGGTATATTTGGGGGCGGAACCGGAATTCGAACCTGATACAGTCTGGTTCAAACCATGCATTAACGATTGGGCGGCGCTGGAGCTTAAATTCGACGAATCAAACTATTGGTTTCAACGGCACCAGCAGATCCTTCGCCGACAGCAGGAACTGTCCAACGGCGAGTTTCTTGTCGGTATTCCTGATCTGCTCGAAGGGGTGGACATTCTTGCCGCAATGCGGGGACCGATGGGATTCTGTTACGATCTGGTTGATTATCCGGAAATGATCAAAAAGCATTTGGCGGCGCTCAACGAACTTTATCACAAGTATTATCACGCATTCTATGAGATATCCCAGGACGACGCTTCCGGGAATTGTTTCACCTGCTTTCAGATCTACGGCAAGGGGCGAACCATCAAATTGCAATGCGATTTCGCCTCGCTGATGAACCCGGAACAGTTCAGCGAATTCGTGGCGCCTTATCTGCGTGAACAGGCCCGCCATTATGACAGGCGGCTATATCATTTTGATGGTCCCGGCGCGTTGCAGCATCTCGATACTGTTCTGGCGATTCCTGAAATTGACGCAATGCAATGGGTGCCGGGCGCCGGGAATACGCCAGACGGGAGCGAAAAATGGTTTTGGATTTATGACAAAGTCATGGACAGTGGCAAATCGCTGTGGATTAATTGCGGGACGATTGCCGTAGCGGATAAAATTGTCAAACGCTATGGAATTGACGGCTTGTATCTGCTTTTTTCGGAAATGTCGAAAGCCGATGCCGATGCGCTGATGCTTCACGCCGAACAGGAATGGAAACAATAAAACTCTTAAGCCGTTTTATGCCGAATTGAACAAAGTCAACGCGGCATTTGCCGACTGTTAGAAAACACTGAAACTCATGTTTGACTCAGATGTTACATGAAGGGAATGAAGTTAAACCCGGGAGCGCCGGTCGTCTGACCGGCTTTTAAAATACATTTTCACCACAGAGGGCGCTGAGCGCACAGAGAAACAGCCTGTTTCACCATGAAGTGCATGAAGATGCATGAAGGAAAACCCGGGAACGCCGCTCTCC
>CAYMSF010000307.1:0-2540 GCA_964392985.1 uncultured Victivallaceae bacterium
CTGAATGTATTGTCAATAATCGAGTAGGACATGATCTTGGCGATTATAATGGTTTTGGTGATAATGAAGCTCCAGTAAAAAGTATTGAGGCTTGTTGGGAAACCTGCGCTACGCTAAATGATACTTGGGGATATAAGAAAAATGATCACAACTGGAAATCAAGTTCCACGATCATAAAACTTCTGGTAGATATAGTCAGTAAAGGCGGAGTATACCTCTTGAATATCGGTCCCGACGGTATGGGGCTTATTCCCGAACCAAGCAAAAAAATACTTTCAGAAGTTGGCTCCTGGTTAAAGAAAAATAGTGAAGCGATATATAACACCAATGCAAGTCCGTTTGAAAAAGAGTTTGACTGGGGCAGTATTACGGTAAAACCCGGGAAAATTTATGCACATCTATTTGATTGGCCTGACGGAGATTTTGTGCTTCGCGGTCTGAAAAACAATGTTAACAAAGCATATCTACTTGGCTCTGTCGATGAGCCTCTCAAGCTAAACCAGGTCTATAATAAAGCAATGAACTTCCATGAATTAAGTGTAACTTTACCCAAAGATATGCCGGTTAAAGACCTTTCGGTGCTTGTGCTTGAAATCGATGGTGAGGTTAAAGTTGACAACACATTAATCCAACAGCCCGACAATCAAATCGTTTGTGAAGCTTTTAGAGCTGATTTACATAGAGCAGAACAGGTTTCAGATAATGATTTAATATCCGGCAGTGAAGATAACGACGACCTTATTTCCAAAGTTGAAATTGAAAAAAAGAAAAACAACAGTGGATTCTATCTATCAAATGCCGGGGTGATAGAGGACTGGAAAGATACCCGGGAGTGGCTGAGTTGGGATATAAAAGTTACAAATCCAGGCGAATTTTTTATAGAAGTAATAAGCCTTATACAAAAACCTTATGTATGGCTGGGTGAAACTATCGGCAGGTGGGAAGGCGGACACATTCTTTCAATCGAGATAGCTGATCAAAAAGTCGAATTTACTATTGAAGAAGGCGAAAGAATGGAAAATTCAAGATCAATTTATTATAAAAGAATGCGCTCAAGCGATAACAGCAAGATAATAAAAATTAACCGTCCCGGCAACTACTCATTAAAGATAAAGCCAATAAAATTAAATTTTAAAGAACTAGGACTAAAACTGCAAAAAGTAATTTTACATAATTATAAAACATAAAATTTATTGAACAGACATGTTATAAAAGCTAATTTAAACAAAGCAAAACAATTTTGGGAGATGGCAAAATGATTAAAGTATTGGTAACTGATTTAGAGTATAACAAAGCTAAGCATATTTTTAAGAATGCCGCCGGATTTGAGTGTATTTCCGCCCCATCCGATGAGGCAGGTCTGGCGAAGGCAATTCGCGATGCACAAGCAAAATATGTAATTGTCGGGATAAACAAATATACGAAAGAACTTTATGAATCTATCCCTGCCGGAGGTGTGATCGCCCGCTTCGGGGTCGGGCATGACGGAATAGACAAAATTCAAGCGAAAGCAAAAGGTATTTACTGCACCAATACCCCCGGGGTTCTGGATGATTCAGTTGCCGAATGCGCCATCGGGATGATTTTAACTGCCGCCCGGCATTTGGCAGTTTGCGCGGCGGATAATAAAAATGGCGTGTGGAAGAACCGGGTTGGCGTTGAGCTCGCCGGTAAAACTCTGGCCATTATCGGTTGCGGCAATATCGGACGTAAAGTGGCGAAGATCGCCAAACTCGGTTTCGGCATGAAAGTCGTCGGATATGATATTGTCAAAGGGCCAAACATGGAGAACTTTGACGACTTCTACCTTAATTTTGCCGAAGCGGTGAAAAATGCCGATTTTGTCACTATTCATATTCCAAATATTCCGGCAACGCAAAACTTTATCAATGGTGAACGCCTGTCCATAATGAAAAAAGGCAGTTGGCTGATCAATACCGCTCGCGGCGGGGTAGTTGATGAAGATGCCGTTTTTGATGCTGCAAGCGGTGATCTTATTGGCGGAGCAGCATTGGACGTATTCAAAAATGAACCATATATCCCGCAGACTAGAGATTTGCGGACGCTTAAAAACATCATTATGACGCCGCATATCGGCAGCAGTACGATTGAAGCATGCGAGCGCATGGCATTAAGCAGTCTGAATAATATCGGATCCGCCCATGCCTGTAAAATTACGGAGATGAATATCGTTTAGGAATTGGAACGAAATAACCTGTTTATTTTTCGATAGTAATTCCGGGTTGATTTTTGGATTGCTTGAGCCGAGCATACCAGCGGTATGTATACTCTGCGCGGTTGAAAATTCAACTTTAGATGAATAGGATTATGGATTGGATTTTTTCGGTCCGACTGACGGGCGATATAAAAATCGCCGGAAGGAGGAGCGGAAAAAGATGGCCGCAAGACATTCACCGCAAAGCGGTTGCGATCTTTTGATTTTGGATTCGCACTCTTCGAGGCCATCGATACCCCGGTATCGAAGGCCTCTCAGAATACGAACCAATTCTCAAAATCTTCGCAATCTATGTTGAATTTTC
>CAYMSF010000308.1:0-2535 GCA_964392985.1 uncultured Victivallaceae bacterium
CGAGCATCGTGCCATTGGCAAAAAACTTGTTTCTGATATTGCCATTGTTAATCCATATTTCGCCAGTTGAATCAGTTTGCATGGTATATGATGCGATGTAAAAACGCGCAACGCCATCTTTGTCTCTAACCGAAATAATGTCAAGATAGCGACTGCTGCCTGGCCGGTCTGCCATTAAAGTTCCGGATTCGCTTATTACTCCGTACATCTTTGATTTATCATCGTAACCGAGCAGTAAGTACCCGTTTGAATCGCCCATACGGCCATTAGCATTCCACATAAAACTCCAGCCGGGCGGAGGATTTTTCACCGAAGCCGCTTCTCCATACACCGCAATGATCTTACTTTCATCTGCGGCGATGGCAATTCCCGCAGCTGCCATAATAAACATAACCGGCAATAATAATCGAGAGAATTTAACCATGATTTATTTCCATCTTTACTTTTTATAAAACTGTGGAAGCCATGCCGCCGTTGCAGTCATTAATTCTTTACCCATTGCTGTTACTTCTTCGGCCGACAGATGGGAACAGAGCGGATCCAGTCGAAGCGCCTGAAAAGCTAAATCTTTATTGCCGGTGAGCGCTGCTTGAAGTGTCATTTGCTGCACATGGCATTGAATTTCCACTAGCGGCAATACCTTGTCCGGCAGTTTGCCGACCGCCAGCGGGGTGAAACCGCGGGCATCGACCAGCCCCATCGTTTCAACAACCGCGCCCAATGGCAGATTGCTGATTTGACCTATATTCGGCAGATTCACCACATCAATAAATGGTTTATTGCTGATAAAAGCCTTTATTATATCAACTGCGGTTTCTCTGCTTTTTGTGAAGGGCTTGCGGGTGCCGGCGGCCAGTTCCGCAGTTATCCTGCGTACATTGGCGCATTTTGCGACCCGCTCTTCAACGGTTGTCCTTACCAGATGATACTTCTTCAATCTGGCTTCATCGCGGTTCAGATAGCCTGAAATAAATTCACAGGTATGCCTGTCGTCAGTGTAGGTCAACAATCCAAATTCACGATACAGCAAATCGCATAGCGTGCTGCGGTGATGAGCCATTCCGGCTGGATCTTTTTCCCCTTCATGAAGGTAATCATTAAAAGACCTGCCTTTGATTTTTTCCGCCAGCAATGGATAGCCCGGCTTACCCTTTACCGTAAAATCCAGTATCCAGAAAAAATGATTAACTCCGCCGTAACAAAGCGAAATATCCTGCTCTTTAACTTTGAAAATTCTTTCCAGCAGATTAAACGAAGAAAAAATACCGTGACAGAGGCCGACTGTTTTGAGTTTGCCTGTTTCGTAAAATGTTCCAGTCAGTGTTCCCATCGGATTCGTATAGTTAAGAACAACCGCATCCGGAGCCAGTTGTTCAATCTTGTGCGCCATCTTGCTGAAAACAGGCACATTGCGCAATGTTCTGTTCCAGCCGCCGGGTCCTGAGGTATCCCCGACAGTCTGGTAGATATGGTATTTCTCCGGTATTTTCAGGTCATGAGCCATCATGTCCAAACCGCCGGTGGAGATTGCTATAACGATAAAATCGGCTCCGGTAAAAGCCTTTCCCTCGCAGTCGGTCACGGTGAAACTGAAATTTGCGCCAAGCGTTTTATTCATTGTGCTGCATGCGGCCTTGACCTCTCTGGCCGCAGTCAGATTGGGGTCCAGCAGAAATACTTTGCTGCCATGCAGTACCGGATCCAGCATCATATCGCAGATTATTCTTGGCGACCAGTTGAAGCTTCCACCGCCAACCATTACGATTTTAGACTGTTTCGACATACTTTAAGAATCCTAGATGAAATATATTTATGGTAATTTTGCATTGAATGGAACTGCCGGAAGTCCGGCTTTATTATAAAGATTACAGGACGGATTATCGCCCCAGGCGTATCGCACTGTAACCGGATTATTTACTTTGGCTGACGATACGACAACCGTATCCCCCTGGATTTTGGCATCCGCCCAATAATATTTATTGTCACTGCCGGCGATAGCAAAACCTTTAAGCACCTCTCCTTTTACAATCAGACCGCCACCAACGCTGTCAAACGATAAACAAAGGGTTCCGCCCTCAGCGTTCATGGATTTAAACACTGGTCCGCTGCAAACAACATCTTTTTTGTTGTAATCTTTTGCCAAAGCCAGCAGTGACAGACGCTTTCCTACATCCTGCTTGTTTGCCGGATGAATGTTGTCTGCTTCGCCGATATCAATGGTTACTGCCAGTCCGCAATTCGGCGATTTTGCCGCTGTTGTTGCTTGAACTGCCCGCAATTCCGGCCATCCTCCAAACTGATTCGGGTCCGTTTTCTCCCGTCCTAAATTTGCCAATTGAACTATGTAGAACGGAAAATTTCCTTGTCCCCATAGTTCACGCCAACTGCTGATCATTGCCGGCAGCAGATGGCGGTATTCAACTGAACGCGCGCAATCATTTTCCCCCTGATACCAAAGCACTCCCCGCATAGCATAGGGCGCGAGCGGATAAATCATTCCATTGAACAATCCGCCGGGACGTCTGAAATTCATTT
>CAYMSF010000309.1:0-2525 GCA_964392985.1 uncultured Victivallaceae bacterium
TTGTCCATGCCGACCATGCGTGTTCAATATGCGCATCCGCATTTCTGAAATATTACGCCGGTGATTCCGTGGCCGTTGTTTTGTGCAGCTATCAGGACTCTGCGGCTTTACTGCCGCAGGATTTTGTTTTTGTTAAAACTCACTTTACCGGTCCCCCGCGCGCCCCGCCTGTCTTCTCCTGATCTATTTGCTTTCAGTGATTACTCAATTTGTGTCTGGAATGGTTCCCGCATTTTTCGTGGAACCGGTTTATGTTTATCATTTTATTCAGGAGAGAACTTATGAAAAGAATTAAAAATTTTACACTCATCGAACTCCTCGTGGTGATCGCGATCATCGCAATTCTCGCAGGAATGCTGCTGCCGGCTTTGAACAGCGCCCGCGAGAAAGCCAGGGCCGCGCAATGCATGAATAATCTTAAACAATGCGGCCTGGCTTTTGCCGGCTACGGCAATGACTGGCAGTCATTTTTCCCGCCGATTCACCATGGAGGAACCTGGGGCGAAGAAGGTATTTCAGAAGAAACGAATCCGGTTAAATGGTTTGAATATCTATACCCGTTCGGCATGAAACGCAATTTTCTGCTGTGTCCCGCCGATCCTGCGGTGCGCGCAGGTTTTGACCCTGATGTTGACAAACGTCAAAGCTATATGTATAACTGTATGTACGGCTATGACAAAAAGAGCAGTCAGCTTAGAAACACTTCGCACAATATCATTGTCAGCGAACGCGGCGGCGAAGACCTCGCTGATCCAGGAGAAAAAGAAGAGGCGCTGGGGCATCAAGGTTATGATGGCTATAAGAAGGTTGTTGAATGGAAGGACGGCATGGCCAAGACCCGGCACAAAGACTTGTCCAACTATTTGTTTGTAGACGGTCACGCCAAGGCGCTGAAGTTCGATGAAACTGTCGGCGACAAAACCGAAATTCAAAATATGCATTTTGTTAAGGACTTCAAGGATACTTATTATGAATAAATACGCCGGAATGGCTGTTATGCTATAAGCAGTACCCCATTTTCTCACACAACCGGAATAGCTGGTTGTGTGATATCGCATCCGAGTCAAGAGTGTAAAGCAATTTGAGATAAAGTGGCGCGATATAAACACCATGGAGTAAATATTATGGATAAAAGAAATCAAAATGAGATCATTTCTTTTAAAGTAGACGAGACGACTAAAAATGCTATGCGCGGTATCGCTAATCGCTCAGACTTCATCCGGTCGGCAATCCTTACCGCGCTTAACAATGCTTGTCCGCTCTGTCATGGCAGTGGCATCCTGACCCCGCACCAGCTAAAACACTGGGAAGATTTTGCCAGACATCATCTGTCTGCAGATTGCGATCGGTGCAATGCCGGACCTTTCTTGAAGGAAGGATAATATTATGAAAATTATTACCGTATTGAGCGTGGCTTTTTTGATTTTGACGCTGTTTGCCTCCGGTTATTCCGACAACACCCCGAATCAGGTCAGCCCAAAACTTATCGTATGTTCCACCATCGGGCCGATAGCGTTCATCGCCTGAGAAATAGGCGGCGACAAAATCACATCCAATTCCTTTATCCCGCAGGATAAAGATGTGCATTCGTATATTCCAACTCCGGGAAACGTCAATGAACTGCAACGGGCAGAATTATTTTGCGATAGGGTTGCCATTGGAAGAACACGGACTGTAACCTTTGAAAATTATACGGTCGACACACGACAAAACACCGAGTATATTATCTTTATGTGCTTCTATAAATTTTTTCATGGTGTGCTCTCTTTTTTATTTTGCTTGACTAACAAAATATTATGAAGTACACCATGATTTTTTCAAGTCCATTGCAATTACTTTTGGGTTGCGGATAAAGTCCGCCTTAGAAAAATATGGAGAAAAATGAAACCAGTATTGATATTTATTTCTGCGATAATCGCCTGCTTCTTAATCGCCGGGTGCTGTAGCGTAAACTACTTTGGAGACAAATATCCTCCGACGGAGAAAGTCAAACTATTTTATAAAGAAAAAGATGTTCCGGAAAATGTCTATAAAGTGATTGGGCGCGGCATCGTGTCAGTTGCCCCGAAATTCTTCAGTGAAGATGTGACAGATGCCATGCGTGAAAAAGCTATGCAAGTTGGCGCTGACGCAGTGTTAATCAAAGGTTTTGTTGAAGTTAAACAAGGCGAATGCTCTTGCGGTTCAGCTTGTCATCATAACGATCAGCAGGTTCAATATGAACTTCGATCTGAATTTTTAAAAAAGCGTTGAAAAATGCTTGCGACAGAAATGAATTCAACAAACTGCATTTTTGTTAAACAGCTTAAGAGTTGCAATAGATAAGGTTTAGCGAAAGCACATTACAGCAGGCAGAAAAATGGCGAGAGAGACGGGACTCGAACCCGCAACATCCACCGTGACAGGGTGGTACTCTAACCAATTGAGCTACTCCCCCGCTATTGAAAGCGGTACAATGCTAAAAAATAAGTGGCGAGAGAGACGGGACTCGAACCCGCAACATCCACCGTGACAGGGTGGTACTC
>CAYMSF010000310.1:0-2516 GCA_964392985.1 uncultured Victivallaceae bacterium
GCTGTGGCTTGCCTTGGAAAGTTGTTGAGCAGACGGTCATTGACCTAGGTTAAAATGGTGGGCGGTAACAGACTCGAACTGTTGACCTCTTCCATGTCAAGGAAGCGCTCTAACCAACTGAGCTAAACGCCCGAAAAGTGAACGTGAAAAGTATAGAACTCTCTACGGTGTGTCAATCTGCAGAAATGCTTTTTATTTGGATGCACGCAGCGTTGAGAAAAAACGGTCTTCGTAGCGTTCAAAAAGGCCGTTTCGTTTGAGCAGATCCGCCAATTCGGGGATTTTTTCGGCATTCCGTGCGGCCTCCAGAAACGCCTGCTCAATTTGATGGTAAAGTTGTGTCTTCCGGTCGCGTTGCTGCTGGCGGATATCCTGAATATTACCGGCCACGGAGTGTTGCACCAGTTCGACCATCAGCTTGAGCAGGCAGACTTCCCACGGACGGTCTACGCCGACCAGCACTGCTCCAAGCGGGTCGTTGCGGCCAGCGACGTCATTTTTTACGCGCTCAACAACGGCTTCCAGCGGGTCGCTTAGAATATAGTCGTTGACCTCCTGCTTTTGCACCTTGAAGCCGTACTTTAAAATCTGCATTTCCTGTGCATTTTTATGAAGCCAGTCGGCGTAGTTGCGGGCATCATGACCGAAGCCTTCCAGCATCATTTCATCGATCGATTGCGGCGTAATGATTTCAGGACGGAATGCTTTCAGCTTCCCTTCACGCACGCGCACTTTGTTGACGGAATCCATTAATTCCGTCACCAAGTGATAATTGACCATCGTTGCACCGAATGTTTCCAGACGTTTTTCAGGCACCGAGATTACTTCGGTGTTGTTTACCGCATACCAGAAATCAAATTGTGGATTATTTTCCATGAGCAAAGTATAGCAGAATTTATTCTGTTTCGAACCAGATACTTAAAAATAAACCTGAAAAGAACAGATTTTGCGGATCGTGCTGATTTTCAGATATTTGGATAAATTTTTCTGAGTATCCACCGGATGAATAATTGGTCTGCAAAATTGAACTTATGAATCAATGATCGGAAAATTCCTGCAAGCTTCAGTTAACGGTTTTAAATAAAATCATTTTTGTCATATTAAAAAGGAATAAAAAAATCTTGATTGTCGTTGATGAAGTGACACGCTATCAGCTGGGTTCTTGGGAAAGGCATTTGATTTTTAAAAGGAGAAGTATGAAAAAAATAATGAAAAACAGAGCGGCGAGGATGTGGAAGTTGTGGGCTTTATGTATATCGGCACTTTGTCTATTGACGGTCAGGGTGTCGGCCGCTGAGTTACTGAGGAATCAATCGTTTGATGTGGCTGGCGGTGTGGGGTGGATATCTCTTACGAACACGGCATTCGATACCGCTGGGCAGGTTGATCTTCATTTGCCCAGTTATACTGGCGTTACGAACACGATTTTGTGGCAAAATTTAGCTGTAACCAATGCGAGCAGTGCTACCGGTACCGCTAGTGTTGTTTTGACTGCATCTGGATCAACGCCACCTCCGGGAAACACTATTGCCATTTATCTGGAATATACCATCGCCAGTGGTTCCACGAACCGCCTGCTCCTGCTCAACCCGGATAACTTGACGATTACCAGCGAAACATCTTTCAGCACCAACTTTACCTTGCCTGCAGAGGCTCGGCGTATCGTTCGTCTGGCTGTCGATAAGAAAGGTCCAGGGATGATTTACGCGACAGAATTCAGTCTGGACATGGTTTCCAGCAGCGGAAAATTTTTCTCAGGCTCGGGCGGCAGTATCCCTGTCATTGCGCCGCTTACAGGAATTACCAATCAGATCGGCGGCTTGCAGGTGGAACAGATCGACCGCGAAGGTATGTTCTTCGGTTCTGGTACTCGCGCCATTTTGGATTTAGATTTTCCAGCGCCAGCAACTTATGGGGCAAGCGGATACGTGTTACAGAGGTCTGTTGATGGGGCAACTGGATGGGAAGCTCAGCAATGGAATAGTGATGACTTGGTGACCCCGACAGATACTACGGATAATTTTAGTTTTAATCCGGACGGGAGCTACTACTACCGGTTGAAGGTGTTGGGTGGTCCGCGAGCCGATCAGTTTTCAAATGTGATCGAAGTTCCCTATCCCACCGTCGATACCTATTTTGCAGAATGGGGTATTGGAACAGCATTTGTAGGAATGACTATGCCTCCTTGGGTCGGCCATGGACTTGAATCGCGTTTCGTTGTTAAAAAACTTTCCGATAACAGCGTTGTGGAAGGCGGTTTGTCCTATCAATGGTATCGGGTAAATCCACTGAGCTCGGCGATGACGGCTATTTCCGGCGAGACGAATTTGACCTACACTACGACAGAAGATGATTTGGGTGGTTATCATCTTCTCTGCAAGGCGACTGGCGACGAGGTTTCTGTGGGTGGTTCTGTTCAAGTAAAATGGGGTGGACCTTTGATGCCCAACAATTCGTTTGCGTCCAATGTGAGCAGAACCGGATTCCGTTTGAATTTTTATAAGAGCGTCAGCTCG
>CAYMSF010000311.1:0-2515 GCA_964392985.1 uncultured Victivallaceae bacterium
TGGACATAGTATTTTGCGAAGCGTGGGGGGAGATGTTCCTGCATATCGTCACGGAGACAGAAAATGCTGCGCCGGCTGCTGGTGACCAGTCCAGTATCTTCGTCGAATGCAGTTACCGGCATGTGTTCATCGTTCCACAAATGCATCACTACCACTTCAATATCAGTCAGATTGGACCACGATTTAAAATCCTCCTTGCAGGCGATGAACTTGTTGCTTCCTTCATGAAACTCAGCTTTTAAGCCCTTACCCGGAACATCCTTAATCCAGAACCAGCCGGTCTCCGGCAGTCTTGGGCGCTGGCAGCGACGACCGTTCACAAACAGGGAATTAAAATACCATTCTCCGTTGGCAACTTCCGGCAAATCAAGCGTCCAGCAACTAAGACCGTTTACCTTTCCATGTTTCCAGCCAATGAGCTTTTGACCACCATCAATAATCGGGGTTTCACCGGGAAAAGCGGTGTAATGAACCGATGAAGAATCGTCAGAACCGAATGTCAGCGGTTCCTGAAGCGGATAAACTCCGCCACGCAACAGCACTGTAACCGGTTCGGTTGCGCATTGCGCTGTCCAGTCACTGTTCTGATAGGCGGGCGGTTGGGAGCGATGCCGGATGCGGTTACGCGCAGCAACTAAAGTTGCCAGTGGTCCGTCAGTGCGGGCAGAATTCGGCTCGGCCAGACGCCCTGACCATAAATCATTGCCTGTTGACGAAACATAAAGTGTATCCATAAATTATGGTATCCTCAGGTTTAATGTAAAACGTTTATGCTGTAATTACCACTTTAATCGAATTCTCGATATTTCTCGCGCAGGCGAGGGCATCGCTGATTTTGTCCAGCGGAAACCGGTGCGAGATCAGACGGTTGCCGTCTACCGCGCCGGTCTTGAGCAGATTAAGCGCCTGCGGAGTAAACATGGCCGGCGAGGCGAATGATGCGCGTAACTGCAATTTCTTAAAATGGAAGTCGTTGGCATCGAAACTGATTGTCGCACCGTCGCCGAATTTTATTCCGATAAACGATATGATTGCGCCTTTAGCCGCGATCTTGAACATTTCCGGCAGAGTAACCGGCGGGGAACTGACCATGAACCGGTCCGGTTTTACCGCAAATTTGTAATCCGCCAGCGGCGTTTTATCCACTTCAATGATTTCATCCGCGCCGAAATCCCGGGCAACCTGCAGTCTGGCTTTAGCTTTGGACACATCGCAGGCATAGATTTTCTCCGCACCGGACAGCTTCGCCAGACGCAGCGCCATCAACCCGATCGGTCCCAGGCCGGATACCACGACATGACTGCCAATACCAATGTCCGCCAGGCGGTGCATATCAATGGCCACGCCGAGCGGTTCTGAAATGGACGCGACTGCCGGATCAAGTCCGGGGTTGGGGACCGCGCTGATCGCTGGTGCTATTACTTCTTCGGCGAAACCGAAACTCGGCACAAACCAGATGCTCTTTATATCAGTACACAACTCCTGCCGTCCGTTTTTGCATTGCGCGCAGAAACCGCATGGTGTCGCAGAATCAAGCACAATATGATCGCCAGGCTTCACATTAGTTACCGCTGCACCGGTCTCCAGCACCGTGCCGGCGATTTCATGCCCGAATTGTGCCTCTTCAGCGGCATTAGGATCAAAATGAAGATCAGTCCCACAGATGCCGCAGGCATCCATCTTCAACCTGATCTCGTCCATCTTGAGCGGACGCATTTTGATATCTTTAATAGTGACCGTTCCTGTCGGAGTCTTATAGGCTGCTTTCATGATTTTTCTCACATTAGATTAAAATTTATTGCTTGATATATATTATAATGATATTATTGTTATATATCAATGCACAAAAATGCTTTATATGATGGATTATAATGATAATTAATAGTAAATCAATAGTCAGAAACTTCAGAACTGAACTGATCAAGTATTTCAGAGACACCCTCTGGTATAAATCTGCTACCGGTGAACGGTTGTCATGTGTCACGCCACTATATGCGGAACGATACCGCGGAATCCGCAATTCCGATCAGGCAACATCGCATGATTACTGGGAATTTACCGGAGTAGTTTCAGGCAATGGATACTTTTATGCTAATGAAAAATTTCTTCTCGAAGCAAACACGGCAATTCTGATTCCGCCCGGTATGCAACACCGTGAACACTCCGAAAAAGAACTGGACACCGTCTGGTTGGGATTCCGTGCAGAGTTGCCAGAAGTTGACAGAAATTATGCAATACATTTGCATTCTGACCAGTTTGTGGAAAAATTAGTAAATTTTTGGATATTTTCCTGCCGCAATTTTAACATGACCGGCACTGAACTTGACGGAATGCTGCTGACCATTATCGGACTTTTTTGCCGGAAACTGCACGACCGCAAGAGACAATTTCACAATATGGCACAACAAGCCGCCCAATTTATGAACGAACATTTTCATGAGAATATCGCCATGGACAGGTTGTCCGAAGACTTAAAATGCAGCAAAGGACATTTTTTTCGCAAATTCAAGGAGTT
>CAYMSF010000312.1:0-2514 GCA_964392985.1 uncultured Victivallaceae bacterium
GCCTGCTCCGGTGCATCGCCTTGTTGGGCAGATTTGTATTGATGCAATTCATATGTAAATCCATAAATGTATTTTGGTGTATTATTTATCTTCTGAAGTTGTGATTTTAATTCAAATTCAATCTGTTCGTAGGATCGTCCGTTCTGAATTGCATGTTCAATATTAGATTGAGTAGTCAAATATCCAACCAATTGATCCACATCAAAGTGAAGAGGAATAGTACCATTCCCAGAAGCTATTTTATGTAAATTTTGAGTGCCTGGAGGGATTACCGAAGAATATTTATTGCGTTTTGGGGATGGATAATTTACCAAATAATTTTCAAAAAACCGCTTGAAGTCATCACTATTCTCATGTCCATTGAAAGTGAAGTTATAAATTAGCCAAATGGAATTTTCTGAAGAGATTCTTTTAAATTCTAAAATCGCCTTGTCGGTTTCAAACCAATGAAATGCCATACAAGTTGTTATTAAGTCGAATTTAATGTCGGTTTTAATTTGATTGTATTGAGAATTAATTACATTTAATCCCTTTTCACGCGCATGAATTAGCATCTCCTCAGACCCGTCAATACCCAAGGCATAATGTGATATTTTTGTTAAGGGCACCAATGAATCGCCAGTCCCACAGGCAATATCAATAGCATTTTTAAATTTTCTATCCCCAATATGTTGATTCAGCCATTCATAGATTATCCCATGAACCTTAGGCCTGAATTTATTGTATCTTGTGGCCGCCTCTGATAAGGTAAAGTATGTGGTCATTGGGTTATCCTTGAATTAATTTCTGCCCAACGTTATATGGGCGACCAATCGCAAAACTCGGACATTGTGTCCGAACTAGCATCGTCCATTCTTTAGCAGTCGTAATATATATTTGTCGGAAAATTTTGCAAGACGCTTCCAATTATTATTCTCCAGCTCGTTTTTATGCAAAGCATTATATACTCTATAAAGGTTGAAAACTTAACATAGTGAAACCGGGGTCAAATTTCCACAAAAACATAAAAGAAGGCATATCCGCCGAAAGGCTCGATGCATATTGCAGGATTTTAATCCGTCCACCATCCCACCACACATTTTGAGAACCGTAGGCTAGAATCATATCTATCCTTATATGTTTCGTTCCTACGGAACTCCAAATCGAACTTAACCGGCTGCGCCTGGACTTTAAATCCATTCTCGCACAAAGGCGCAAAGGCACAAAGAAATCCATTTTTTACCACGAAAACACTAAATTTCACGAAAAAAAGCCCGTAAAAAATCACATATTAACGATTTTTTTACTTCCCATGTTGCAAAGTTAATAATAATATTTATATTTATAGTATATATGTAACATAGGCGAAATTTTATGGTATCAAGAAGTCAAATACTGAAATTCGTTGAAAAGCATGGCCTTATACGCCCAATTGATGTTCAGAGCAAGGGCGTAAACAGGCAGCAGCTCATCCGTATGTGCCATTATGGAGAACTGGAACGGATCGGGCGCGGACTTTATGCGATTCCGGGTAAGTGTTCAAACGAATTTATAGGGCTTGCGGAAGTTGCAAAACTGGCGCCGAACGGAGTTGTCTGCCTGATTTCCGCACTTCAGTTTCATGGTCTGACCACTCAGATTTCCCCGTTCGTATGGCTTATGCTTGAAGGTTCGGTAAACAAACCGGTATTCATATATCCTCCGATTAACGTCATGCATGCATCAGGCGATGCTTTCAAATTTGGAATAGAAATACATCACATAAACAAAGTACCGGTAAAAATTTACACGCCGGCGAAAACAGTGGCTGACTGCTTCAAATACAGAAATAAGATCGGCCTTGATATCGCAGTGGAGGCCCTGAAAGAAGTCATTAAAAATCGCAAGGCAGGCATCGACGAGATATGGAAAGCTGCGAAAGTCTGCCGGGTTTCAAATGTAATCCGTCCCTACCTGGAGGCTTGCGCATGAGTTCCGGCAAGAATAGGAATACAGGTCATTCTATTTTTCAGAAGCTGTTGAATTTGGCAAAGAAAAACAATGAAGACTTCAATTATTTGTTGCTGCGCTACGGCGTTGAGCGCCTGTTGTACAGGCTGAGCGTGTCCTCATTTGCTGACAAATTTATTCTTAAAGGCGCGAGTTTGTTTTTAGTCTGGCAGGGGCGGAGTTACCGGGTTACAAAAGATGCTGATTTAATGTCTTTCGGCTCGCCGGATATCTCGCGGCTCAGCACAATATTCAAGGAGGTTTGCAGTATCCCATGTGAAGAAGACGGAATAGTTTTTCAGCCGGGCAGCGTGCTGGCGGCGCCGATAAGAGAAGATCAGCTCTACGGGGGAATCCGCATAACAGTAAAAGGGAAACTCGATCATGCGATAGTTCCTGTTCAATTTGATATAGGGTTTGGCGACGCAGTCGTTCCCGCGCCGGAACGTGTGAGTTTTCCAACTTTGCTTGACATCCCGGCTCCGGAGATAAATCAGGGCTGTTCAATGCTAATCAAAACAGCCTCAATTCTCGCTTTTTTTCCGT
>CAYMSF010000313.1:0-2513 GCA_964392985.1 uncultured Victivallaceae bacterium
CCGATGCCTTAAAACGCAAGGATCAAGAACTGCTAAAAAAATACGATGAATTGGCGCAAACTATTTTCATTGATATGTTTGGCGACCCAGTCAAGAATGAAAAGGGGTGGGAGGTGAAATCCTTAAGTGAAGTTTGTTTGAAAATTGCAGATATTGATCACAATATGCCTAAAGAAGATGAAAATGGGTTACCATTTATTTCGGCAAAAGATTTAAAAGATGATGGGACTATTTCATTTGAAAATGTAAAAAAAATATCAATTGATGATTTTAATAGATTGTCTAGAAAAATAAAACCTGAATTTAATGACATTATTTATTCAAGAATAGGAGCTAAACTTGGGAAAGCAAGGAAAGTGAAAACTGACATTCCTTTTTTGGTTTCATATTCGTGCTGCACTATCAAGCCAAATACCGCTTTGGTAAATACAGATTTTCTTTGTTATTTTCTAGATTCTTCATTCTGTTTAAATGAAGTTCTAAAAAAAGTTAGAAGTATAGGTGTTCCAGACTTAGGAATGGATGAGGTTAGGGAAATTAAAGTTCTTTTCCCACCTAAAAAACTCCAAGAAGAATTTTGTAAAGCAGTATATAAATTAGAACTATCATGTAATAATTTAAGAAAAGAATTGAGCCGTGAACTTTTCAATTCCCTAATCCAAAAAGCTTTCAAAGGTGAACTGGTAACCGAATGAGTAATAAAAAAAGAGAAAAGAGATGATAGATAAGACTTATAAAAATTGGTTAATTGGGTTGAAGGGGAAAATTCGTTCCGCACAACTCAAGGCTGCGGTAGCAGTAAACTCTGAGCTTATTACTTTGTATTGGGATTTGGGCAAAATGATTACCGAAAAGCAAACGGCCTGGGGTAGTAAGTTTATCGAGCAACTTTCAAGAGATTTGCGAGCGGAGTTTCCTGATATGGAAGGGTTTTCGTTGCGAAATTTGAAGTATTGCCGGCAGTTCTATCAGTTTTACGAAAATTCAATTGGGCAACAGGCTGTTGCCCAATCAAAAGCCAGTTCGGAATTGATCCCAGCGGTGGTTGGAGAAATTGGGCAACAACTTGTTGCCCAAATTCCGTGGGGTCATAATATCTTGATATTCAGCATGTTGAAAGATGTTGATGAAGCGCGGTATTATATTCATCAAACCATTGAAAATGGTTGGAGTCGGGCGATATTGAGTTTGCAAATAAAATCGAATCTGTACGAACGGCAAGGCAAAGCGGTCACCAATTTCAAACATACCCTGCCTGAAGCATCGTCTGATTTGGCGCATCAATTACTAAAAGACCCATACAAGTTCGATTTTTTGACGCTTACCGAAAATTACAAGGAACGCGAGCTGGAAAATGCTTTGGTAGAAAATATCACTAGGTTTTTGCTGGAATTAGGCAATGGCTTTGCTTATGTAGGTAAACAAGTACCGATGAAAGTCGGCGACCAGGAGTTTTTTATTGATCTGCTGTTCTATCACTTAAAACTAAGGGCTTATGTGGTCATCGAATTGAAAGCCACTGATTTTTTGCCGGAATACGCCGGGAAGTTGAGCTTTTATCTGTCGGCTGCCAATGATATTCTGCGTCACCCAAGCGATAACCCGACCATTGGCTTGATGATCTGCAAAAACAAAAACAATATCATTGCCGAGTATGCGCTAAAAAACATCAATCAACCCATTGGCGTGACCGAATATGAATTGACGAAACTATTTCCTGAAGAGTTTAAAAGCAGTTTGCCCTCGATTGAAGAAATTGAAAACGAGCTAAAAGATGAATAGCAATTTTACCTTTATACCGCGCCAATGGGCAAGCATTGCCCAGGATGTGCAAGAAGCTGAAAAGCACGTTTACGGTGCACCGCTGTATACCGCGATGTTATGTCGTAAAAGTCTGGAAGAATGTGTTCGGTGGATGTACGAACACGATGCGGATTTAATGTTGCCTTATGATACGTCGCTGAGTTCCTTAATGTATGACCAGGGATTTAAAAATGTTGTTGCTCCCAACCAGTTCCACCAAATAAATCTCATCCGGAAACTTGGCAATAACGCAGTGCATACTTCTGCGAGAATAAAGCCGGAGGAGTCGTTATATTCCCTGCAACTATTGCACGGTTTTATTGGGTGGATGGTGCAAGTTTATAGCGACGAAAAAATAACCATTGGCAAGTTTGATGAAAGTCTCCTGCCGAAAGAAAAAGGCAGTGACAAAAGCAAAGACGAGTTACAGCAATTAGAAAAAACGTTTTACGAACAGCAAGCAAAGATTCTGAAGCTGGAAGCAGAGTTGGCAGGGATCAAAGCCATCAAGGAACAAAATATAGCATTTATTCCCCCTCCCATTGACCCCAATGAAGAACTTACTCGTAAAATCTACGTTGATACCCTGCTGCGTGAATCAGGCTGGGACCCTGATGGCAATAATGTGCCAGAATATCCAGTCAAGGGAATGCCACAAGCCGAGGGAAATAATGGCGATGGTTTTGTAGATTATGTGCTGTGGGGAGATG
>CAYMSF010000314.1:0-2510 GCA_964392985.1 uncultured Victivallaceae bacterium
AGGACGGTCATTACCCGTTTCGACAGGTCGCCGTAAAGTTCATAGTTGCTGGACCGGATCACGATGCCATGACGGGCGATCAGCGGCTTCAACTGGAAATAAGGTACTCCCATCTTTATGCCCAGAGCTTTGAGCTCATTGGAACGGGAAATCACACACCCATCGTTATTGGACAGAATAGCTACGGGCCTATTGCGGAGCGACAGGTCAAAGACTCGCTCACAGGATACATAGAAATTATTGCAGTCCACGAGGGCGATCATGATATTACTTTCCCTGCTTGACGAATTGATGAATAGCAGCGGTAACCACGCCGAAGATTTGCAGTTCGCTTTCTCCGGCAAAGGTGATGGGCTTGTAAGCCGGGTTGGCGGCGACCAGTTGCAGCACATTGTCTTTATTCCGCAGGTACTTCACAGTGAATTCGCCATCAACGGCGGCGATGACGATGCTGCCGTCCACCGCATCCAGTGCACGGTCAACAACCAGAATATCCCCAGGCATAATCCCGGCCTGTAGCATTGAATCTCCAGCAGCGCGGACAAAGAAAGTACCAGCCGGATGCCTGACCAGCAGTTCGTTCAGGTCCAGCGCCTGCTCGACATACTGTTCAGCCGGAGACGGGAACCCTGCCATCACGCAGTCACCCATCAGCGGTGGCTTATCTGCCGGTTGTTTGCTTTTGGTCATATAACCTCCTGAAAGGGTTAGCGCTTGCTCTCGTAAACCGTTGAATGCTCCAGATGCTTCTTCCAGTTCTCCGCATACTTCCATGCCACATGACGTCCGCCGCACACGCAGAGTGGAAGACTACTGCTGATTAGGCAATGCTAATGTCCCAGATGATTTTTTCAGATGTTTTTGGATGGCTTGTTCGATGGCCTGTGCGCGAAAAATAGGATCGAGTCTTAATCGCATGGCAATATCCATGCCGCCAAACGGAATCTCATCATGATCGGCCTGCTCGGAAATTACAACACTAGAAGCCGTTATTTTTTCAATCGTACCGGTGACGCTAATGCCGCGTTGATAGAATTTCACAGTTGCTCCAACCGTAAGCACAGGAAATTTATGATTAAACTCGGCTACCAAGTCAGCACGGATTTTTATCAAGTCCAATGACGTTTGTTCGATTTTATCAACAGATTCAGGTATCTTGAGCGACGCCGGTGCAGAAGCGGTCTCTTTGACTATTGGTTTTTCAGTATTCACCAAAGGCGGCAGATCGGCAAAATCTTCAGCCGGTCCTCTGTATGTCAAATAACTTACTTTCCCTCCTGTGAACAGAATAGTAATGACCCTACCAGCGTTTCCCTTCCAGGATTTAAACCCTCCCGCAATTTCCGGGGCGAAGTACACGACACCGTTTCTTATCAACTTGCCAGGGTTATTGTTGACAGTCACATCCATTAAAAAATCGCAGAAATTATATTGTCCGGATAACTCAATCCTGGTCATTCCTCCTTTTCTTTGGGCGCTGGCTTGCAGTATTACGCGCATGGATGGCACATATGTGTTGCGGGTTTTCCACGTTCCCTTGTTTGAAACAATCTCTCTTCTGCAGTTTGCATTCAAAAGCCCCATGGAGTCAAAATTTGATGTCCCTTCGCTTGACGTAACCGTTCCCTTAACAATTCCTGACATTTGACTCGGCGGTTTAGTCATCCTTTCCGTGAATTCTCGCGATGCAATAGCAAATTCACTAAGAATTTCCTCTCCTTTTGATTCATTCTTAACTTCCATCGCTTCTGTTACGTCGCTGAAAAGAGCCCGTAAATATCCAGTACCGAGTGCTGATTCTACTTGCTTAATATCCATTCCTTCCCGAATCTGTTTATAGGACAAAAGCGTGACTTTGGGAGGCGCAAGCAGGTATAAGTAGGCATAGTAAATAACAGCAATAAGCAGAATTAGCCACACCATTTTTTTAATTCCTGCCTTTGACGGGGGAAAAAGCACAACGCCGCCGAATGCAATAATCCCGCTGGATGAATTGTTCGTCATTTGCCTCATAGCTCCTTCTGAAATATTGATATCCATTAAACTTAAATATCCCGTAAACTATATGTTAGAATAACCTACATGAATAAATTTACAAGCATCCCGCTTAATATAAAAAAACCAAATTTATTGTACTCTAAATCCTGAGATTCCTTATGGGGTATTGACAGCCATATCTTTATTTTACCGGCAGCAACGATGAAATTGAGGTCACCAGCAGCCTTACCTTGATATACGGAAAATCAGTGTTCCTTGCGTCGGCAAGTCCATGTTTGACTGCGCACGAAACGCTACAAAATGCTCTCGATATAATTTACCAGCTTTTATTATTCCGGCTGGCAGAACGATAAAACGCGGTTATATTTTCGTGATATGAAATATAGACAAACATGAAATCAGAGGCTCCAGGATGTTTAATGAATTTGTCGTGATAGACTTTGAGACTACGGGGCTGAGCGCGGACTACTGCCGCGTCATTGAAGTGGCGGCGGTAATCGTCCGGGATGGCG
>CAYMSF010000315.1:0-2506 GCA_964392985.1 uncultured Victivallaceae bacterium
GTGGCCCATTTTAACCCGCCCACACCTGGCCCATTTTACCCGCCCCGTGACAATTGGGGTTGGGTTATTGCTTCAAATTTAGATAAAAAATTATTGAAACACAGAAATAAGCTTTTGTATAGGCATAATAATGGATTAATGATTGAATTATTAGGCAATACAAGGTCTTCGTCAAATAGTATATATATTAATTATCAACTAATGCTCTTTTTAGATTCTATAAAAACATGTTTAAAACAAAAAATTGACACAATTAAAATCGGACGTGTGTCTCCTAAATTGTATAAAATAAATCAAGGGGATGAAAAAGAAAGCGAATCAGATATCGAGTATTATTCGCAAACAAGGTGGTATTCAATAGCAATACCGTTTAAGAATAAAGCATTAATCTCGGTAACTTCTAATTCTTCAGAAATAGAAATTGGATTAAGAAAATGGAATGAAGATGATAAACGTAATAATGAATATTATGAAGAATTAGAGAAATCATCAAAATGGTCTGAAATCCACTCCAAGTATCGCGAGGGGGGAGATTGGTGGTATTTTGTAAGAATTGATCCTTTCGACGATGATTATATTAGTCAGTCAAGCATTGAAAGATACGTTGAGGAACTCTGTGAAATATATGAAAACTTAGAAAGTATTTCACGATAATCACCAAAAGTATTGATTTTTAAATTAACATTTCTAATATGATAAAGATATTGCCACGCATTCATTTTTTTGTACATTTTTTCATCAGGTAGTAGATGCCCCAGGAGGAGGCGCCGGAAGCGGTGGCGACGCCTGCTGCTTTTATGCGTTGTTCGCCTGATTGTCCTTGTTTCGTTGCGGACGACAATGCGCTTAATACCAATATTCCCGATATCACCAGTAAACCGGCAAGAATGAGTTTTGCCGGTAAGAACAGCGGCAGATAGAACAGATTATCCAGCGCCGCAATCGAATAACCTATTACTATCACCATTAAAACTGATGCTCCGGAAAAGAGCACGGTGAGCGTTACCGTCGCGTCAGGATTCGACTCGAACGGATAAAAAAATGAAATAACGACGCCGACCAGAAACAGCAAGCAGCAGCAAATATGATCAACGATGCCGTAATAGAGAAAATTGCCTTGACGAGTAATCATAGTGGTTAATTGTTAATTGTTAATTGTTAATTGTTAATTGTTAAACCCCCGCCAGAGGCGGGTAAATCCTCCTCCGGCGGACAAGCACTTCCTGACCCCGCCACTGGCGGGTAAACTTCCTGACCCCGCCAGAGGCGGGTAAACTTCATGGTGAAAAATGTTTTTTTTGCTTTAACCTCGCCTCCGGCGGACAAGCCTTCATGCACGTTGGTTAAAGTTTCTGCTTGTTTTGGTGCCTTTTACATGAACACCTTCTGCGGTGAATGATTTTTCGCAGAAAAAAAATCCACCGCTATTGGTCTTTATTTCGTGCTTTTCGTGTCCCTCCAGAGGCGGGTAAACTTCATGGTGAAAACTGCTTTGAATTACCCTTTCTTCCAGGTGGCTTTCGCTTCGGGATCGGCATTGGCGCAGTTCTCGCAGAGGGTCTGAATCCAGCCGGTGGTCTGACCGGTATTTTCGATTGCGCCGCATTTTTCGCAAATTCCGGTTGACATCTGACTGGCTAATTGTACCATTCCCCGGATGTAATTATCACCGCCATCGTAATAGAAACGCAGTTCGCCGAATTTCTGTTTAACGAGATTAACGGATACTTGAGGAACTTTTTCTGGTTGAAGGTCAATATGGGATTGAATCGTTTCGCAAAGTTTATCAATCAGCCAGAACCAACCGTCACCGCATTCAAACCCGCGATACATACCAGTCATTTGATTGTCGGTATTCCGATAGACAAATAATTTCGGATATTTTGCGACCAGTTTTTTGTCCAAATCAATATTCATAATGTTATCAAAGATGTTGTCTTGAGCAGTTGTCTGCTCAAGACGGTTTAGTTTTTAAGCTTTCCCGGTGCCGCCGCATTTGGGGCAGACGATTTTTCTTGTGCCGTTACAGTTCTGGCAGGTTTTGTTCTGCGTTCTTCCAGAACCCCTGCAAATAGGGCATTCGATTGTTTTCCGACCGTTACAGATTGAACAGTTAGCCATGGTTCCATCTCCTGTGTTTATGGAATTATTTAACTTGCTCATGCCGGATGCATGACGCGTTAGTTTATGAATAGCAGTTACTGTGCCAATTTATTTTGTAGCTGATTTTGAGCGTAATGGCGATAAAAGGTAGTTGTTTTTTAGTAACCAGTTGATTAAAAATTAACGGATGATGTTCAAATTTTAATCACTGGTGATATTACGGTGATGAAATTTTAAAAGGTCCGGGATTAATTGTACTGGTGGAAATGATGAAATATGTGGTATAGTATGTAGCTATTGCCGGTGTTGGCATGGTTGTTGCTAAAACAAATTTATCTTGTTTCTGTCGCGCGGTTGCGGCGAAAAGATGTTTTAACAAAGAGAGGACACAAAATATGTGTAA
>CAYMSF010000316.1:0-2498 GCA_964392985.1 uncultured Victivallaceae bacterium
AGGCCATGCCGCCGCCGATAATGACGATTTTTACATTGGCTTTGTGATAACAAACGTCGTTACGAATTTGTTCCAGGCAACGCAGTGTGGGAAAATTAGCAATTGAATAGGTGATGGCGATATTTCCTTCCATTGCCACTCCGCAAGCCACGCCGGTCATATTCTGTTCCGCCACTCCGCAATTGATGAAACGTTTCGGGAACGCGTTGGCAAATCCTTCGATTTCACCGTAGCCGATATCTGCTAAAATCATATAGACTCTGGGGTCTTTTTTCGCAATTTCCAGTAAAGCCTTATTAAATGCCGCTCTCATAATTATATTCCCTTCGCTTTTATTTCCGCCACTGCTTTTTCGTATAAATCCTTAGTTACAGGCCCGTAATGGCAATTAAAGTTGCCTTCCATAAAACTTACCCCTTTGCCTTTGATTGTCCGGCAGATAATAGCCGAGGGTTTGCCCTTTTCCACGGGTAATTTAGTCAAGGCCTTCTCGAGTTGGTTGACATCATGCCCGTCTTCAACTATTTTTACACCCCAGCCGAAATCGCGGAGCTTGACGTCGAATGGATCCAAGTTGATAATGTCTTCTGAATTTCCCAACGCCTGCAGGCGATTGTAATCAACAATCATGGTCAGATTATCCCAACCCTGCTGCCCGGCAAGCATAATGGCTTCCCAGGTACTGCCGGCATTGCAATCTCCATCGCTGACGACACAGAAAACACGGTGCTTTTGTTTAGTACGATGCCCCACCAGCGCCATTCCTGCAGCTACCGGCATCCCGTGTCCTAGCGAGCCGGTCGAAAATTCAACACCGTTGATGTGATGTGAAATGTGTCCGGAAAGTTTACCCGCATCCTGATAGTAGGTATCCAGCCAATCTTTCGGGAAATATCCCAGTTCCGCCAAGGTTGCAAACAATGCACCGCCGCCATGACCCTTGCTGAAAATCACCCGGTCGCGTTCAGGATTATTAGCATTGTCCGGTGAGATGTTCCGTAAAACCTTTAAATACAGTACTGAAAGAATTTCGGCACATGACAACATGCTTCCAATGTGACCGCTTTGTCCGCGATAAACCATTTTCAAGCAGTTTAGCTTGACTTTATAAGCAAGCTCTCGACAATTTTTGTTTTTTAGTTCTGACATTTTTTGTCCCTGTTTTATCTGATTCCAATAAATTGATCGTTCGTTATTATAGTTTAATTGCTAAGTGAAACAAAGTCAAGTGTATTTAGTGAAAAATTTAATCTTTATTTGATAATTTCACGTATCCTGCTCGATTTTAAACTTTAACGATTGTTTTGGGTATTTGCCTTCAAACCCTTTATTTAACGACTGGGCGTCTTAAAAAGTTATTAATAGTTTCTCATAAGGGTTAACGAGTTGATATTCTTCATTCAGTGAGCTTTTATTTTGGATAAATGGCAATTTGCTATTGCTCCGAAAGAAAACCAATTTTACGTTTTCAGGTAGGAATGTAATCCAAATAATGCAATATGGTTTTATTTCGGAGCAATAGTATTTTTACAAAGTTAAAGGGCAAGCATACATGGCCAGGACATTTTCTACGGGAGAGTTATCCTGTATGCAATGAGCGGGCGCAAAAATATAACCGCCATTTTGATTCATGATTTCAAGTGTTTTGCAGCATTCTGCCCTTACATCATCCGGAGTTCCAAAACTCAATGCCCCGGTCGTACTGATCGCGCCATGAAAAGCCAATTTATCGCCGAAATTTGATTTTAGATATTGCGGATTCATATTTTTTGCCTCAGGTTGCAAGGTTTGTACCGCTGATACGCCCATTTCAATGAAATCGTTATAGACCCAACTGCTTGAACCGCAAGTATGTATCATTACTGGAATATTGAATGACTTGGCTAAATCAATAAACTTCTGATGAATCGGACGCAAATGCTTGCGATAAGTGTCAAGACTGATCATTTGACCAATTTGAGTACCTAAATCTTCCCCCATCCAAAAAAGATCAATTCTACCCGATGCCGCCTCAAAAGTGCGCCGTATAATTTCCAACTGCACATCCGTTCTGCGTCGGGCCAATAACAATCCGGCCTCGTCATCCAGAGCTAAATCAATCAAGGTTTGTTCCATTCCACGAATGCGCCCATTTGCGTTAATTACATCAGCGGTTCCTGGGTCGCCAGTTACTATGGCATAATTTTGGTATCCCCGGCATTTTGCTTTAATCTGTGAATAATCAAAATCATCTGCGGTCGGCAACGGCCAATTCGCCACCGTCTCAATGTCTGCTTCAGCGAGCGGGAAATCACAATAGTCCCAATACCCGCCAGTATCATGCTCAATCCACTTAGTGCGAACTCCCCAGCAATTAGATTTGACTCCTCTTTCAGGAAAATCCGAATGATATTTAGGCCCGCTGTATGATGGATAGACGCCGCGAATATCAATGTTTAAAGCGTCGCGTAGCTGATCGTTGTCATCCGGATCTAAATTGAAATACCGTTTCAACGCCA
>CAYMSF010000317.1:0-2475 GCA_964392985.1 uncultured Victivallaceae bacterium
CGGCGCAATTGCGCGGAAGTCAGGTTCCCCCTTGCATCCCTCCTCCGGAACTTTTCTTGACGGATGGAATGCATGACGGATAGTAGTACGAAAGAAACCCCGTGAGCGCCGGTCGCCTGACCGGCATTGTTTTTTATAGTACAGCAAGCATCCCTGCTTGCGACTCTCCAAACTGGAAGCTTGAAGTACTTTAAATTTTCAGTAGATTAGAATCTCCATCGGAGCGACATATTATTGCCGATATTCAAGCAGCAAAAACACAAAAGACGTTGCTCTGACTCCGGTAATATGTCATTCCAGGGCTGGCGCATACCACCAGTTCAACTGGTGGTTGCTTGATTTAACGGACATAATTGCCGTATTCGTCCTTTATTGCCAGTCCGCCAACCATGCTGTAAGCTCTTTTTCCCCATTGGAAATTATTCGGGTCAATTGTTTCTTCGAGCGTTTTGGCGGCTGCATGTCCGTCAGCCATTAGATAGTTAGCGCGGCTATTATGCCTGTCCCATTGCACATATTTGATAATAGGAGTTTGATATTCCGGATGGACAAATGCGGCCTCTTTGGCCGAGGCGGCAGTAACAGCATAAAGTTGATACGCCGCTGCTACGGCTGTAGATGCCTGATACATGGATGCGCCTGAAGAATTAGGCGATATTCCATTAGCTGGACTGTAAGAGTAACCAACCGATGGCAGGGGCGGATAGACAAGTCTTTGTATATTATCCGTATATTCCGCCAGAAGAATTTCCTGCGATGGCGCTTTCAGTTCAGAATCCTTGACCAGCTTCAACCACGGTCTGGCATACGGGCCAGTCAGTGTGCCTATTTGCGGAGTGATAAGTTCGTTCGTGCAATAGCTCATATTGGGCGCCTGCATGTCTAACACCGAAACCGCATCATGCGATGGCTGATTGGACGGGCATTTTACTGGTTCATCCCAATAGTTTTTTCCTTCCGCGCCCAGGCCTGCGCTTCCTATATGGAAAGGAGCCCAGCCGCCATTCGCCATTGACGGACATACAAAAACTTTATTTTGCTTGATATAGCTACGAATCATGCCGCTCCAGTGCAAATATCCTCCGTCACCAGTAAGACCATTTCGAAAGAAAAATGCCGCCGGAAATAAGCTTCTCCAATCATCCTTGTACATCGTCACTCCAGTCCCGATTTGTTTTTCGTTGCTAAGACATGCGGCGGCACGACCTTTTTCTCGTGCGGCATTCAACGCGGGCAGCAGCATTCCGGCTAGAATAGCAATAATAGCTATAACAACCAGCAACTCGATGAGTGTGAAATGGTTACGACGTTTAATCATTGCCTCTCCTCTGCATTTTTAATGTGTCTATTGTGCTGTATTATAGTAAAACCTATATACAATTAATCTGCAAAGATTATTTGTCAATAGAAAATTTAAAAAAAAGGCTCTTTCGGTGTTTTCGTGGGCAAGCTCAAATATTGGAAATCAATGAACAAATTCAAAAAGGTTGCCATGATCACTGATTATGATCTTAATATCCTTGATTATCAAGGCATTAAGCGCACGAATCGCGATTGTAAGTTATCCATAGGCGGCGATGAAGACGAGAATGGGCCCTGCCAAGTGTGGGTAACTTACGCTCAAAACACAGTATGGGGACATGTGTTTTTTGAGCTTATCCACGAAAACACCGAAAGAACCAAAAAAATAAAAACATCAGGGGAAAGGGCTGTTCAGTGCTAATGAACTTAACCGGCTGCCCCGTGACATTCCTGTCAGGCGCTCGGCCTGACTTGGGACTGCGGCGACCCTGCGCCGCTTTTAGTATCTTTGTTTTAGACTTCTATGTTTTAAACGTTTTTAAGATTTACCACATGAACAGCTTGTTTATCAAGTATTTGCGTTAGTTAACGCACGCCATTCATTGATTCCGTTCCGATGTTTTCTGAATTTCCTGGTCCTATTCTGACTCCTGGCCCCTGTCTGTTCCCCTTGGATATTCTCCCGCCATGCGGGATAAAATGTATTTGTATTTTTCGTTCCCATTAGTTGTGGCATTCGTGGATAAAAAGGATTTGATTTATGGCGGATGATCTATGGAAACCTGGATATTCACCACAGAGGACGCTGAGCGCACGGAGGAAAAACAAGAGTCAGCGAATGAACGCGGCAGAGGCCGCATGCATTCGCTGACGATGTATTATCTTCAAGACCTTCATGGTAAAACTGTATTTTCGTGTCTTTTTGCTTTTTTTGTGGACAAAAATGTTTTGGGAATTTCGCCTGAAGACCGGCATTGTTTTTCATAGTACCGCAAGCATCCCTGCTTGCTGCTGTTCTTGAAATACGATAAATTTCCGGCAGATCAGAAGCTCATTCGGAGCGACATATTGTTCCGGATATTCGATATTCAAGCAACGAAAACACAAAAGCTAAAGTGTTGTACTATACCTGTAGAAGCATTTTAGTGAATCGAGAGAGTCTGAAAGAATAAC
>CAYMSF010000318.1:0-2468 GCA_964392985.1 uncultured Victivallaceae bacterium
ATCAAAGACAGTTTGAAATGGTCTAAAATAGATTCTTGTCTGTTCACCTGGGAAATACAGGAGATTGCCGAATGGTTCGATAAACTGGCAAATAAACAAAAACTGAAATTCAGTTGGATAAGATTCACTGAACCAAGTATTTGGTTTAATTATGCCGAGATAGCGGATGAAAAGGTCAGAATATCCATATATTTTGATGCCGAATTATTGCCGCCGAGTTGGGATGAAAGCAAAGAATGTTTTATTGATTTTGAACTGACAAAAAATGAATTAATAAATGCCGGTAAAATGCTTAAGGATGAATTGAAAAAGCATCCAGCTCGACTTTTTATTATCCCGGCGGGGTAACACATTTATATTAAAATCAATCAAATCCACCTGCGACCCTGTCAGGGTCGAACAATCCCCGGTCTTTCGTGCTAAAAACTTTTGATGCCGCCGGCATCATCTAAAACTTATAATCAGCCATTACATAATAAATCAAATCCACAATCCCGCTCGTCTATTCTAAAATTTCAACCTCTGTCGATGTTGATACTCCATATTCGTTTTGAATAATCACCAATGCCAGCCATTCCTTTTTTTTCTCCTGTTTCATTGTGGCAGGGGATGACACTGAAAAAAAATCAAAATTTTTTATTAAAATACTTGTAAAAGGACTGTTTCAGCTTAATTTAGGTTTAGTTAGGTGCAAAAAGGGTCATAAAGGTGAATAAAGAGCAGAACAACCTGGACGCGGAAGAGCTGTTTTTTTGCGGCGAGTACGAGCACGCGCTCGACGCTCAATGCCGGGTGGCTATTCCCAGTGAATGGCGGCGGTTGTCCGGAGAAACGCGGTTGATTCTGTTTCCCGGTCGCGATAAGGATTTGTTGTTGCTGCCGTTCGAGGCGTTCCGGGATTTTTTGACTAAGGCGCGGAAAGTGGCCTTTGCCAGCCGGAATATGCAGGAGGCATTGGCGCGGATTGGCGCCAGAGTGCGTGATTGCCACTGTGATAAACAGGGGCGGATTAAACTGGAACGCGAGATGCTGGAAAAGATTGGTGTTACTGATCAGCTTAAACTGGTCGGGGCATTCACTCATATTAAGTTATGCGCGCCGCAGCAGTGGCAGGATTCTCCGGAAACAGATGATGTTTATCTGGATGAATTTCAAAAGCTGCTGGGTGATGACGGCGGGGATTTGATGCGGATGCTGCTCGAGAATCTCGGCGGCAAAAATAAATAAAGCGGCAATCTGGTGTTCCGGAACAGAATTGACATAACACAGATAGATATCTGGATAAGGCATAAATGCCGGAAGCTGACTTTAAAACGACCCAGGATGGAATGAAGCATATACCGGTGTTGTACCGGGAAGTGCTGGAATATCTGGTCCCGTCAGGAGCGTTGCGGATAGTTGACGCAACGGTCGGCAGCGGCGGCCACAGTTCTTTGATATTGCGAAAGAATCAGCAGGCAGCGTTACTGGGGATTGACCAGGATGGCGAAGCTCTTACCAGAGCCGGGGAAGTCCTCGAATTTGCCGCTGCGCGTATTCACCTCGTAAGAGGAAGATTCAGCCAACTGGCAAGCCTCGCAACTGAGCTCGGGTGGGATTCAGTTGATGTGGTGTTGCTGGACATTGGAGTTTCTTCGCCGCAGATCGATGATCAACGGCGCGGTTTTTCCTTTCGGCTGGACGGCCCACTGGATATGCGCATGGACTTGGACTCTCCAGTCGCTGCCGGCTGGATATTAAATAATGCACCACTGGAGGAATTACAGCGGATATTCCGGGAATATGGTGAGATCATCAGCAGCCGCAAACTGGCGGAGGCAATTATCCGGCGCAGAACAGAGCGCCCTTTTGAAAGCACGCTGGACTTTGCCAATTGCTGCGAAGATACTCTGGGGCGCAGTCGTCACGGACGGCTGCCGATACCTACGCTCTGTTTTCAAGCTTTGCGCATCGCCGTGAATGATGAACTGGGCGAACTCGGTCTGGCGTTACCGGCAGCGTTGAAACTGTTGGCGCCGGGAGGTAGAATGGGTGTGATAACGTTCCACTCGCTTGAAGACCGGATGGTGAAGAACTTTTTCCGTGAAGCGGCGCGGGAGTGCACTTGTCCGCCGGGTTTGCCGGTGTGTCTGTGCCAGCATCAACCGGAGGTCAGGATTCTGACGAAAAAACCGGTTACCGCACAAGAAGATGAATTACGGCGGAACCCGCGTTCCGCATCAGCCAAGTTAAGAGTTATAGAAAAAATTTAAATTTCGACACTATAGAGAATAACCTAACACCAAAAGGGGAGGTAGATTCTTAATGAATATACATGCACGGACAATCAAGACACAAAGTATCAACCGGAAAAAGACGGCATCGGGTTCTATGTCATTGATGACACTGGGTTTCGTCTTTTTTGTAGTTTTGTTGATGGGAATCTTTTCTGGCATAACCACTTACCGGATATCGTTGACTCAGAAAAT
>CAYMSF010000319.1:0-2468 GCA_964392985.1 uncultured Victivallaceae bacterium
TCAATGCATCAGGCATCCTGGAAAACTTGCAGCTTGAATCCGGCAAATATTTTATCGTCAGTGTTCACCGCGAAGAAAATGTCGATCATCCCGACAATTTGCGCAAAGTCGTGGCGTGCCTGGAAAGATTGCATGACGAATATAAACTGCCGGTGGTCGTTTCCACTCATCCCAGAACCCGCAACCGGCTGGAAAAATTGAACTTGAATATTGCCGACAAAGACATCAGGTTCCTCAAACCATTCGGATTCTTCGATTACAATAAACTGCAAATCAATGCGTTCTGCGCCATCTCCGACAGCGGCACTATCAGCGAAGAGTCGGCAATTCTGAATTTTCCGGCAGTAACTATCAGAAATTCGCTGGAACGTCCGGAAGCGCTGGATGCAGGTTCCATCATCATGACCGGCCTTGATCCGGATGTGCTGCTGAATGCCGTGGAGGTAGTGACTACGGAATCGGATTTATTCCCGAAACGCGAAATCCCTGTGGAGTATGATGTAATGAACACCTCCCTGAGAGTTGCAAAATTTATTATTGGCACGGCCAAGTTAACTCACCGCTGGCGGAACATGGATGAATTCAGCCGCTACGACTGGCAGAAGTAAACAATATCACAATGCACATTCTTTTTATTGCACACTATTTTCAACCTGAACCGAATTTTTTCTTTGCATTACCCTTCGCGGAAGCATTGGTAAAACAAGGGCATTCCGTTGAAGTGCTTGCCGGCCGGCCTAATTATCCGTCAGGAAAAATCTATGAAGGATACAAAAAGGTGAGTTTGCTTCAGCGCGAAGTAATGAACGGAATTCCGATAATGCGGACCCCATTGTATCCAAGCCATGATCGCTCATCTCTAAAACGAATAATCAGCTATTCCAGCTTATCCTTAACCCAGGCTTGTGTCGGACCATTCTCGGCGCGGAAAGCTGACGTTGCATATGTTTGCCAGGGACCGGCGACGATCGGCCTGCCGGCAGTGGCAATGAAATTGCTGAGAAAGATTCCATTTGTTTATCACATTCAGGATTTGTGGCCGGATTCCCTGACCGCCACCGGAATGTTCAACAACCAGGCCGGAATAGCTATAATAAATAAATGGTGCAATTTCGTTTATTCACAGGCTGGCAAAGTTATAGTCATATCCCCGGGAATGAAAGAAATTCTCTGTTCAAGAGGAGTGCCGGAATCAAAGATCAGCGTGATCTATAACTGGTGCGATGAACAGGCCATGCTTTCAAAAACTGCCGGAACAGACTGGTTGACTGAGGTTGATAAAATTTTCGAAGATAAATTTAACATCGTATATGCCGGTAATATTGGTAAAGCTCAAGCTTTAGACTCGGTAATTGCCGCCGCTGAAATTCTGGAGGGAAGAAATCAGTCTGTTCAGTTTGTTTTCATTGGAGAAGGCGTTGAAAAGAAAAATCTTCAGCGCATGGTTGAAGAGAAGGCGATCCGAAATGTAAAATTTATGCCTCATAAGCCGGTTTCAGAGATTAATGTTCTGCTAAATAAAGCAGATGTACTGCTGGTTCACCTCAGCGATAATAACCTGTTTAAAATCACCATCCCGTCAAAAATTCAAGCATATATGACCGCCGGTAAACCGATTATGGCTGGAGTGCGGGGGGATGCGGCGAATTTGATTGAAGCCGCAAACGCCGGATTGCCATGCAAACCCGAAGACCCCCTGGATATCGCGGCAGTCGCAGAAAAATTCAGTCATCTTGATCAAAGAGAACTGTTGAATATGGGTATTAATGGCAGAGAATTTTATCAAAAAGAACTCTCCGCGGATATCGGGATAAATCGTTTCATCAATATATTTGAAGAGATAACGGCAACAACGCGCCATTAATCAATATACCATTCCAATTGTTTTTCAAGCAATGATACTGGAACCGTTTATCGTAGTGGCAGGCTTCTTTTTAGAGAATCATGTATGTATAAATATTGTAAGATAATTTTTGATAAGAGTATCGCTCTGGTCTGTTTGATGTTATTATCTCCGGTTATTCTTGTCACTATGTGCCTGCTTGCTTTAGCCAATAAAGGCAAAGTTTTTTTTATCCAAGGCCGGCCGGGACTTAACGGCAAGCCGTTTAATATAATCAAGTTTAAAACCATGAGCGACAAGACAGATAAAGACGGGATACCATTGCCGGACGCGGAAAGATTACATGCTATCGGCAAAATCACCAGAAAACTATCGCTTGACGAACTGCCGCAATTAATTAATGTCCTTAAAGGCGATATGTCGCTTATAGGGCCCAGACCATTACTGATGGAATACTTGCCGCTATACTCTCCGGAACAAGTTCGGCGACATGATGTCCGTCCTGGAATTACCGGATGGGCGCAAGTTAATGGAAGAAATGCAATCAGTTGGCAAGAAAAATTCAAGCTCGATGTATGGTATGTTGATAATATGTCTTTTTTGCTTGATTTAAAAATCTTGTGGC
>CAYMSF010000320.1:0-2461 GCA_964392985.1 uncultured Victivallaceae bacterium
GCAGCAGCATTGAAGCCAAAATCGCGATGATCGCGATCACAACCAGCAATTCTATTAGTGTGAAATTCAACGACTTACGACTTTTTTCTTGATTCATTTCATTCCATCCTGTTTTAGTTGAATAAGACCTAAATAAATTAGGTTGCTATTGCAATGATTTAATTATAACCTAATAAAGATAAAATGTCAATAGCAATCAGAAAAAAATCAGAAAAAAAGATTTGAGATTTGATGAGTGATCGTTCAGAAACCACGCACTTCCAAAATCCTTCACTTTTTACTTAGGAACTGTCACAAAATAACCTGTATGCTTTCTCATTTTTTCGGATGCCACACCTCCGGCGGATAAACTTTTTATGCCGCTCGTATGCTACATGCCGCTGGTATGCTCTGCTCAAGCAATCCAATTGATTTGACATAAGGCTTATTTAGGTTATATTTTACACGCATAAAAAACAACTATACAGGTTTAATCATGTCTGCCGCATTGAAAAAACAGGACAAGTCTGAACGGCTGACCGAACTGCTGGTCAGTAACATTGTGGGAAAAATCCTTTCCGGCTATTTCCCTCTGGGACAGCGTGTGCCGAACTGGGATGACTTGGCAAAACAATATGATGTCGGGCGCAGTACCGTCCGCAAGGCGGTTCAAAAACTCCAGAACCTGGGATATCTGCACTCGGCCGTAAAGCACGGCACTTTTGTCAATAAGGCATTGCCGGCCAGTAAGAATTACGCCCTGATTGATAACGGCAAAAAAACTCCGGCAAAGACCTATTTTTCATATTTATACTCTACTCATGAACCTGCACTGGATGAGATAAACAGCCGGGGTGAGGAAAAGTTAAGATTTTTTTCGGTTCCGTTAATCCCGAATGCCGGGGACGATCCCGGCTTCATCGAATTGTCGGATATGCTCAAATATAAGGCGCTCGGCGGATTAATGTTTGCCCATATCTGGGATGATTCCTTAGCTGCCATCATAAATGAAACCAAAATACCTTTTGTCCGCTTTTCAAGTAAAAGTGACAGAGAATCGTTGAAAGCAGACCGGGTCAACCCACGGCATGAGCTTTGCCAGGTGGTATTCCCGTATGGTAATATGCCTAATGACACTGCGGCTTTGCTTTCCAAGCGGGGCATCAAGCGGGTGGCGGTTTTGGATTTTCATAACACCAATGACTTGCCCAGGATATTTGCAGAGCAATACGATTTAAAATTGCCGGTAAACTTCTTTTTAAATACTGGCGAATTCATTGGGCAGGCGGAAAAGTATGTGGAATTGATTTTCAACGGGCGTGAAGAAACCTGGCCGGAAGTTGTTATCATCGGCGATGACAACCTGACCGAATATGTGAGCCATGCGGTAATGAATCTACCGATACCGGAACACCGTAAGCCGGAGTTATACAGTTACTGCAATTATCCTGCTATCCCCAGGCACTTCGGCAAAGTTACTTTTATCGGTAATAACAGTTATACGATTTTCAACACCGCCTGGGACGCGCTGCACCATAAAATCAAAATCCCAGTCAGTCACCGGATCGAGATCGGCAATGAGCTGTTTTCGGGAGAACAGGTTAGAAGCGCTAGAGCGCAGTAACTCGAAAGGTCAAGAAAGTTTTTGACTCCGGCGATTGTTTTTGATTTGTCGCAGTGAATCCAGCCGCCACCGGAATCAACCAGACCGTCCATCAACGATCCTTTGTCGGGAATCTTATTGATGTCAACAACCGGGATGTCAACGCCATGACTGCGGATCAACTTGTAGTAGTACAGCACATGTTTGACATTCTCCTCCGCACCGACTGCCCCCCGGGCAATGTCGTCGCCCTTGCAGCCCGCCGAACCGAGTTCGTTTTCCAACTGCACAAGGATGATCGGACCGCCACGGGTGACAAGGCGCGGCAGCACGATCTCCAACTGTTTCTCATACCAGCGTCCGGTGAGCTCCAGGTATTCCGGATCATTGGTGCGGACACGCGAACCAAGTTTATCCACCAGCCACTGCGGAAGCCCGCCGTTACGATATTCGCCGTGCACGAACGGCCCCATCCGGAAGATGGCGAACATGCCCGCCTCGGCAATCAGGTCAATGAAATGCGCCAGATCGTGGTCGCCTTCAAAATCCCAGACGCCTTCCTGTGGTTCATGGAAAATTCATGGTGTGTAAAAGGTTATTGTGTTCATCCCGCACGCCTTCATCTTGGCAATGCGCTCGCGCCAGCAGCGCCGTTTTGTCCGTCAGTATGAGAAATCGCCGCCATTTCATACGCTTATCTCTTTCTTCTTTGATTTCCTGGAACATGACAAAGTCCTTTCGACATCACGATCGGTTTTCCATTTATGTTTCGGAGCAATAGTTATTTATCTTCAATATGAATATGATCGACTTTTTCGACCAACTTCACGTCGGCTGCTGAGACATGCCCGATTACCCGGCCGTCGTCCAGGACATTTT
>CAYMSF010000321.1:0-2456 GCA_964392985.1 uncultured Victivallaceae bacterium
CCTGGGATCGCCAATCTCCCGATTGGCTGATTTGCCACTGCGGAGAGTGGCGTTCCCAGGGGTGGCGGTGTTCACGGCATGGGGGATATGCTTCATAATTCCCCCTTAAATGCTTTATCCAATACACTCTTTTTCAACTCTTCCAGATCTTCGATTTTCCGCTGGTAGATGGCTTCTAATCTTTTGGTTTCGGCGGAAAGAGCATCAAGTTTTTGGACGAATGATTTTTGCTGACAAATAGATGGCTTATTAAATGTGAAATCTAAGATTTGTTGCCCACTAATATGAGGCACTCCAATTCCTGTTTGAACATCAATTAGGTAATTCATAAACCTTTTAGATTTTATCAAATAAAAAAGAAACGAATTATTTAATTTAGATTTGTTTCTTAAGCAAGCCGTTCGTTGAACTAATAAAGCAGGCAGGTCTGTTTTTGACAGCTTAGCACATTTTAGTCCTGCCTTTACCCATGGACGGTCCATCGCTAATACAATATCATTTTCTTGTAATTGATACTTCTCAAAATCTTTATATTCTGATTTCTTCCATCGCTTCACATCATCCCAACGTAAATTGCCCTGCATAATATTATCACCTCTTAAAAGCAAAATATCATCCTTTATGTCAGAATAATCTTTGCTCTTAAAGGCGAATCCAGTTATTAAATCAATTTCATTCTTTAATACAGAATCTTCCCAGCCTTCGCCTTTATTTTCAAACACCGATTGCAAATAACTCTCAAACAGTTCTTTGGCGTTTTTGAGGTTTTGTTCGGCATTGGCTTTTGCCTTGGCGATTGCGGTAAAGGCTTCATCCAGGATGGCTACGATGCGTTGTTGCTCCGGGAGTGGGGGGAGCGGAATGAGAATAGCTTTAAATTCATCGAACTTAAGGTTTCTAATACCCGTAGAATGGCTTTGCATTGTTTCTGTAATGCCATTTATATAAGAATAGAATAAATACTTATGCAAGTAATGAAAATCAACAAATAATTTATTTACCCGAATAGCAGAAGTAAAATTGCTGAATGAATAATCGCCGCTTTCTTTATTGAAAACCACTACTCTTCCAACTGGCTGTTTGGGTCCCCCCCCAGATTTTTCTAGAATTATATCCCCATATTGAAGTTTTCTTTTAATATATTGCGATTTTTCTACATCAAGATATACGATATCTGAGTCATCTAATTCACAATCTTTTGTAAAGTTGGTGTTTCTAATTACTCCGACATTTATAAATGGAGGCTTCTTTCCTGTCCAAAGACCGTTATAAAATTCTGCAATCTCCCCCAGTTTTTTTATTTCCCAACCTTGTTTCATATCAGCCCCAAAATTGAGTTTAAAATTTCCGAGCTTTCAGTATCCAGCTTTTTTATTTCCCATCCCATCCTGGGATCGCCAATCTCCCGATTGGCTGATTTGCCACTGCGGAGAGTGGCGTTCCCGGGCAAATCCATGCCACCAGCTTCGGTAGAAATATTTTTCCCCAAGTTTGTCATATCATTCCTGAAATTGAATTTAATATACTTTCCACTGACTTTTTATCCATTTTAGAAAACGCGAACCATTTTTTGCCAAGGTCTTTGAGTGAAGCGCCTAAGTGATACACTTCGTTTTGGTCTATTATTAAAAAGCGGTCGTGGCTGTGCGCGAAAGTTTTTATTTCAAAATTGCCATATTGTTCATTGGCTTTTTTTAAATCCAGTTCGAGCGTTTTGCTGATATTTTTGGAAAGCAGAAGCACTTTTATGTTGGTTTTCTTTTTAGCTAAATGAGTAATGGCGCTTTCGTCGATGTAATTATCTATCAGAACAATGCTTTGCTTTGCAGAGCGGATAATTTTGGATGCGAGTTCGTAAGCATCAAACACTTGACCGTCGAAGAATATGCCCTGGGTGGGGATAAGATGGGTATGTATTTGCAGGTCTATTTCATGAACCTTGTTTTTCAGGACTTCCATATTGTCTTCCAAACGGTTCATTCGGTTATTAATAGCATAGCCTTTTAGTAAATAATCTTTTAATACCCGGTTTGCCCAAATACGAAATTGTGTACCTTGCTTGGATTTCACCCGATATCCAACCGAAATAATAACATCAAGGTTGTAGTATTCCACCTGGCGTTCCACCATTCTGCCGCCTTCGTTTTGAACTGTCGCAAATTTTGCGACAGTTGCTTCTTCGACCATTTCTCCTTCCAGAAAAACATTATTGATATGCTTTCCAATGGTTTTGACATCCCTGTTGAACAGATTGGATATTTGCTGACGGTTCAGCCAAACGGTTTCATCATTAATTCTGACCTCAATATGCTCAGCTAATTCGTCCGGCCGATATAATATGATTTCGCTCTTCATAACAACCCGCCTATTGATTTTAATATTTCAGCGCTTTCTTCGTCCAAGGCTTTCATTTCTTCCAGTATTTCCGCAGGACTGCGCAATGCGGTTTCTTCTTT
>CAYMSF010000322.1:0-2450 GCA_964392985.1 uncultured Victivallaceae bacterium
CAGTCAAAAATGAGCACGGCAAAATCATTATCCGGACTTCGCAGCGGAGTTCAAATGAAGATTCAAAGAAACAGCTTGCTGGCAGAATTTGTGATATATTTGCTTCCGCCGGTGCTGTATGTACCAGTGACTGTGATTATCCCGGCTGGGAACCCAGACGGAACTCGTCCATATTAAAGATTTTTACGGAAGTTCATAAAGCGGTATCCGGAAATGAGCCGGAAGTGGTAATTATTCATGCCGGTCTGGAATGCGGGATAATACATTCTATAAATTCCGCGCTGGACATGGTTTCCTTCGGCCCGGAAATCCGGAATGCGCATTCGCCGGATGAATGCGTCAGTATTTCCTCCGTCGCCCGTTTCTGGAATCTACTGCTCAAATTGCTTAGCGCTGTATAAAAGAAAAAACCGCCTTCCGCCGGGTGGGACTGTGGCGGAAAGCGGCCTGATGAATCGAATATACTTAGTCCGGGGTAATATAAGCAATGGCAACGGTTTTCGTATCAGTTTTATTCAAGTTTGCCGCCTGCATCATATTCTGGCTGTTTTCGAGCAGATAGACGACGCGGTCTTGTATTTTTATTGAGGTGTATTTGATCTGGTAATTTTCTTTGAACTTGCCATTTAGCTTTTCCGTTATTGATGTTCTGGCGAGAATGCCGCACTTGGAACTGTCCGGCAGCATAAAAACAAGGAGTTCAGAGGGAATATCGGCAATGGTCAGGTTATTCTGTTGCAATTCCTTTTCGAATTTCTGATATTTTTCTGCGAATTCTGGCTGTTGTTGGAACTCCTGATAAATCGGGGTATTCATCAACTCTTTGACCCGGACAGAAAATACCAGAGTCGAACTTGCCGGCAGATAGTCGGTAAGGTTGTCAGCAATAGTTGACCACCCGCATAATGCCAGCGTCAATGAGAAAAGATACTTTTTCATCTTTTCTGCCCTTCTTTGTGGTTGATAAGCCGTTAAATTTTCTTAGTCCAAAGGAGTGACGGTAATCCGGTGGACAATCGGAATGACCAGTTTCTTGCAATTCAGATACAGACCGGCTTCGCGTTCATGCAATTTCCGGCGCCAGTAGAGGATCGCCGCCTGCATTTCCGCATCCTGTTCAGCCTCTGGGAAAAAGGTTTTAATATTACGGAAACTGGTAATCAATCCTTTGATCATCCAGGTTTCCATTTGTTGTTTTTCCTTGATTCCTTTGAATATTTTATCATATTGCGGGGAGAATGGATTCAGGCTGAATTCTGCGGCCAGATTAATCCCTTTTTCCAAATCAGTGCGGGAGAATTGTTTGGTTTTATCGCCCCATTTTACTTCGGCTTTTGCTTTGGGCAGATTGGTAACTTTCAATTCAAATGAATTTAATTCCTGCTGGAAAGGGAGAAAAGGCAGAATGCTTGCCGGATTGGCCGGGTCATCAGTTTTTTCGGGAAAACATACCGGATAGCGTTTGCTCTCCAGTTCAACGGAGCCGCGTTCCTGCTTCAAAATGGTGTGACCGGATGAAACTTTGGTGTTACTGGAATAGTCCATTTCAATATTGGCAATTCTGCCGTCCATGCCGAGCGCTTTCAAAAAAACATAAGCCATGATCAATTGTCCATTGGCAGCGGGATGTACTCCGTCGGGGGCGACATGATATTTGTTTCCCAGTGCAGTCTTTGCCAGTTTGGTTACGGCGGACATAGTAGTAAAAATGTCAGCGAATCCGACATCGTTTTTACGTGCCAGTTCTGCATCAATTTTGTCCAGTTCGCCCAGGTTTTCGTTGTATTCGGCGGCGGTGGGACCTCTCTTGTATGTATCCGGGTCAATGCCGGGGGTGCCGACGATGATTCTGACGTTGTGTTTTTTGGCAACATCAATGATTTTCTGCATGTTGTCGCGATAGGTGTTGCCGAGGGATGGGTCATATTTTCTATAACTGCCATCATTCATGCCGTAACAGGTGGTCATAATGGTGGGATTCCAGGAAAGTACATCGTTATTCATCCGGTCAACCATACCGGAAGCGCGTTCCCCGTTCCAGCCGAATTGAAATACTCTGACATCATCCAGTCCGGAACATGCCAATATATAGGTCGCGATGTAGCATGAATACATTTTCTGTTCAGTAATGGAGTCGCCGAGAATGGCGAGGCGGTCACCATTTTTGAGGCTTTCTGTTCCTGCTGATAAGACTCCAGTCAACACCAATGATAACGTCAGTAACATCAACTTAATGCGTCGCATAACACTTACCCTTTGTTTAGAAATTTTTAACTACCGGCATCCGCCGGAAATTGTAATCATCAATTACCGAAAAACACATCAACCAGAGATTTTCCGGTAAGCACTTTATAGGCTTCAAGATATTTTTCGGTAGTCTTCTTTACAACATCCTGAGGCAGTTCCGGCCCCGGCGCGGTCTTGTTCCAGTCAAGCGTTTCCAGATAATC
>CAYMSF010000323.1:0-2445 GCA_964392985.1 uncultured Victivallaceae bacterium
TTGGCGAAGAATTGCAAGTATTATCCTCGGAGAAAAAGAATTTAATATTTATTCCCCCAAAAACTATACACCAGCGAATCGCGCAAGAGGATAATTCAAATATTCTGGGCTTTCTGCTTGATCTTACACCACAGAATAAAGCAGGGGAATTATTTTATGATAAGATAGCGGAGTTTCTTGCTGAAAATAATTATATTTTTGACAATATAGCATTTATGAATGAGTTTGAGTCAAGGCTGTATGAGCAATTGGCTTCAAAGAACGGAATCGTAATTGGTCAGATAAATCTTTATATCCATGAATTTCTGTTTAAACTTTTTTCCTATTATTTTGCTGCTGATCTGATTCATAACAGCAATGAGCACAAAATATTTTATGATCAAGATGACGTAGTGGTGACTACCAAACAAATTATTGAGGATCAACTGTCATCTGCAATCAGTCAGAAAGCTATTGCCAGAGGATTTAACATTTCAGTTCGTCATCTCAATCGCATCTTCTCAGAACAAGCCGGATGTTCAATAGGCAACTATATTATTCAACGTAGGCTCAATGCCGCCAAGAAGATGCTCTATAATCCAAGGTATTCGGTTAAGGAAATTGCTGCCAGTCTTGGGTTTAACCGGGACTCATATTTTAGTCATTTTTTCAAAAAACACACCGGCATGGCACCGCTGGAATACGCTAAACATCTGAACAAAAGCTAAGTTGTCAATATATTAGGGTAAATGTCCTGATTTTGGGGTTTACTTTCCTTTGATTATGCACTATAATTAACATCACGAGTCAGTTGACGGCAACTTAAAAATCATTGAGGCAAAAAGATGTTACATTTAATTAAAAGTGGTCAAAAGAATCGAAAGAGCAAAAGACCAATTCAAAAGATTTTCACACTCATTGAACTCCTGGTGGTTATCGCTATCATCGCGATTTTGGCTTCAATGCTGCTGCCGGCATTGAACAAAGCCCGGGATCGTGCTAAAGCTATTTCCTGCACGTCAAATTTAAAGCAATTGGGTTCAATTCTTAATTTTTACCAAATGGAACAAAATGGTTACTATTGGCAGACATACGCCTCCCACGGCGGGGCATCACGAGCATGGGCGCAACATCTCTATGTTAAAACCAGTTATCTCCAGCGTAACGCTCAAATAGTTGTATGCCCTGCTTTTAATCCATTTAAATTTGATATATCAGATGGTCAGGCGGGCGTTAAAACATATGGGTGCAACACTAATTTCTTTGGTAGTACTGATTTTGTATTAAAGCCCAAGAAAGACACAGAGGTAATGCGAATGGGGTCTCCAAGCACATTAGGTTTGATTTCCGATAGTGTTCAACTTGCAGGGTATGTACAGAGTTATTATATCAACAATAATATTTCTGGAGATGCCAGGCCAGTTAATTTAGTGCATTCTGCTCAGGCTAATTTTTTGTTTGGCGATTCACATGTTGGCCAGGTTGATGACAGGTTCTCTCAATGGGGCAACAATAAACGCGGCTGGTTACTGGCGAGATTTAATCCAGTAACCTATAGCGCTAAATCTTCATCCAGCGCTGGCTGGTAATTTTATAATCATAGCACCAAATAATATATTTAAAAGGAATTTCATGAAACGATTAGTCATATCAACTCTAGTCTTCGGACTAACGCCATTTGTGTCCCTGCTTGCACAAATGCCTGATGCTCCGATCCTTAGTTTGTCGGCAGACTCGTTAAAACTTGAAGACGGCACGCCGGTAAACACATGGAAGAGCGCCGAAGGCCTGGAGATGGTGGTGCCAGTGGCAAAACTGCGTGGAAAAACAATTGTTCCGCCAATTTTTTCTGCTAACGGCATGGCAGGTTGTCCGGCGGTGTTTTTCAAAACCGAGGATGGCGTTCCATCAGGATTGACTTTGCGTGATTTTGCCAAAAACAAATTGGCCGACAGTAGTTTCACTATTGCACTATTGATGCAGGCGGTGAATACCGGGTTCGGCATTTGTGGCACTAATCCGAATGGCGATGGCGGCGTACCAAGACTTTATGCTACCAACATTACTTTCACTTATGATAAACTTGAAAATTCGATATCATTCAAGGATGTATTTGACAAACCTGTCGCTTTAATTTTTGAATATAACAAGGATGCAAGGACGGCCAGGGTATTTCGTGACGGCAAACTTATTGGCGAGAAAATCAATATATCGCCGGTCAACTCTTTCGGCGGCGGCTGGTTGACAATTCCATTTCAAAGCGCCGCGCTGCCGCGCTCAGGATATGTTGCCAAATTGACGGTATACAACCGGGTTCTTTCAGATACGGAACGTCAGCAACTGGATTTGGAGTTCAACAAATATCTTAGCTTTAAAAAAAAAGTAACCTGGGGGGCGAAAGATAGACAACTGCACCATGCGCAAGCGAATGCTGCAAATCCATAAATAGCAGAAAGTAAACAAAAA
>CAYMSF010000324.1:0-2445 GCA_964392985.1 uncultured Victivallaceae bacterium
TGCAAGAAGTTTCCCCATTTTTACTTATGCAAATCACTAACTCACTAATATTACCCCTAAATAAGTTGCCATCCCTTTTGTTTTTGGGGAATGTCCTGGTTTGGGAACCCCGCCGTAGAAGGCTTGGGCGATCCCACCTGTAATACAGGCAAGTGTGTCGGTATCGCCGCCGAGTGACACCGCAGTTCTGATGGCGTCTTCAAAATCTGTGGAGTCAATGAATGCACGAATCGCCTGGGGAACCGTCCCCTGGCAGGAAACATCAAATTTATATAATGGCCGGATCTGGTCAACGTGCTGGTTCAAATCGTATTGAAAGGTAGACTCAATATAATCTTTGATTTCTGACTTTGAGCTGCCTGTTTTCGCAAGATATATGGCTGCGGCTGTGGCCTGGCCGCCTTTTATACCTTTAGGGTGATTGTGGGTTATTTCTGTGAACTCGGCGGCTTTTCGCAGAACGGTGTCAAGATCGCTGAATGAGTAACCTACGGGACTGATCCGCATAGCCGCTCCATTTCCCCAACTGTTATAGGGTCTTGGGTCTGAACCGCATGCCCAGACATGGAAACTTCCACCGTAACCACGCCCTGGATACCATCGGTAGAAACTTTTCAGATTATCGACATAGCTTGTTCCTGTCAAAATGGAGTCTGCCAACGCGACTGTCAGGACCGTGTCGTCCGTGAAGAAACACTCCTCAGAAAACAACTCAAATTCCTTGGTCTTGATGTTGTTCCATTCATACACTGAGCCAATTATGTCGCCTGCAATTGCGCCAATCATGTGATGTTCCTTTCTCAAAGTGATCTACTGTGTCCCTTTCAACTGCATTCTCTAGAACAACCAGCAAATCCGTGTCGACAAAAACCATATCCCCTACTCCAGATTGTTCGGCCGGCCAAAAAACATGGACAAGGTTAATTATTAGATCTACGCCCTTCCTTTGTGTTTCCCTGATCGTATTCAATTGTAAAAGCGACGTGTGTCAAATAAGGACAAATGAAATGAGATTTTTTGAGCTTTTTTTAAATATTTCTCAGACAACCGTAAGGCATTTATGGAAGCGGGTCAAAGTTAAACTCCTTCGGGTTCAATTGCAGGTGTTCGTTTGAACAACAAGTAAAAAAGCCTGTTGCCGCCCATTGCCCTTCCAGCCTCCCAGATAGCAAACAAGGGTATGAAGTTGATAAACATGACGGCGGTATGGGCCAGCAGTTCTCCCTTCCCTTTGTTAATTATCTCCAGGGAGATGCCGGCAATATCCCGGTTAAACCAAAGTCCTTCGGCGGCATATTCAAGAATGGAGAATAACAGCGCCATAAGGCTCATGACGAAGGCCTTGTATAATATTTTGATGATCAACGGCCTTTCCCTGAATCGCTCGCCGATACCCAGGAAATTTCCCAGCAAAATGATTTTGGCCAGCATCATGGATTCGAAGAGACCAAACCCGTAGCTGAAATAGCTGACGTGATATTCCGTGAGGATCATTCTCTTGTATATTTTCAATCCACCCAAGATCATGGCGATGTAGACAGTGAGCAAAATATACTTCTTTGTTTCTTCATAAAATTGACTTTTCAGTTCAGCCTTTTTTACGTTCTCTATTTTCATCAATCACGTCCTCTTTTTGATGACATATATTACAGGTCCCGTGAAGAGACTGAAATATTTAAGTATTTTACCAATCAAAAAAATTCCTTTCATGAGTCATCAATGGCCTCTCTCTATGTTCCTTAATATATAGCGCATCGGCTAAACGCATGTTCTTTGAGGCGCTCAGTTGCCATGAGAGTTTTTATTGGCCACACAAAATGCCAGAAGAAATAATTTTTATAAAGTTGAATTTTTCTTTTTACGTGTGTCCCCGGATGACACATGTCCGAAATAGAATGAAAAAATCGACCGTTTTTATGGCCGAATATTGATCAGGAGGGATTCGCATGAGTAAGAAAAATGTTACTTATCGTGTTATGACTGTTGTATCATCAGTCATGCCGCATCGGGGGAAGCAAGCGTCAGTAATATTTTATTTTATTGATGGGGGCGCAAGATGAAAATAATAGTAACCTGCATTATTGTCGCACTGGCAACAGTAGTAAGTATGGCCTCTGACCGAGGCGTAATTGTGCGTGACCGTTACGGAAATATCGTAGAAACAAAGGACCGGTATGGGGATGACACAACGGTGCGAGACCGGTACGGGAATATCACCCGGACCGAGGAATACGACCGACATGGCGGAAAAACCATACGTGACAGCGACGGAAATATTATCGGGTCTGAAGAGAGGGATTGAGATGCTAAAGCGCCGTAAAGAGATGCCAATGGACTCTCTGTCAGAGATATTCAGAAATGGAATCGTGGTTTAAAGAATCATCCGATTGTTGGGGAGAATAATAAATGGAATATTTGCTAGCCTTTGCATCGGGCGTGGTATTC
>CAYMSF010000325.1:0-2402 GCA_964392985.1 uncultured Victivallaceae bacterium
GATGAACTCCATTCCAAGTGCCTCTGGGCTGACCGCCGCCGATGATCAGGCTTGGCCCAACAGTGCGGAGGATATATTCCTCTTCCGCAAAGGTACCCAAATCGATCCCGGCTTTTTGGGCAAAAACTGTTTGCCCGACGTAAATGGCCGACGTACCTACGATCGATTTGTCTTCTGCTTGCAGGGAATAATTCCCGCCAGTAATCTTCGTCAGATAGGTCTTCAACTCGTCTGCAGCCTTTTTTTCCGGTTCAATAGCATTGGCCGGATACACAATGACAGTTGGCAGCTTATATGATTTTATTTGCGGTTCTGTTCCGCCTTTGGATGTCAGGCCGTTTGTTAAGGCACAGATGGTTATCGCCAGTAGCAGAGTCAGATTTTTATTCATTCTTTTGCGTTCCTTGAATTTTAAGTTATGTGTTTGTTTAATGTTAAGTTGAAACAATTGCAATGCTTACAGTTGTAGTGCTAAAATCATTTGACGTACTTCGCTCTGACCTGAATTAATACGTCAATTTCATGCTTAGATAATGGTATCCGTTCAAACCAGTTTTACTATTTACTTTTACCTAGTTTGAAAGCAGTTATCCACCTATGATTGGCAGTGGTTTTTTCGTTCTGGCGCTATTCCATGGAAGCCTGGTCATGGGAAGAGGCCATCCAGGAATAACCACGGCATAATATTGCAATGAAGTTACATTTCCAGCCACCATCAGCACGTTGAATCTGCGATTATGAAGATATTGAATCTGCCGCAATTGCTTCCCGTCAAAAGCCGCATTGTAGTGTCCATTGGCATCGGTCGGATCTGCGGTTGAGCAGGAAATTTCAGTCACCATAAGTTGCTGGCTTGGAAAAAGAACTTGATTCAGGCGCATCGGCCCTGGCTGGTTCACATAATTAGTATCCATACAATTAGCACATGATGCCGCAGTCAGATAAGTGTTCATGCCGTATGGGAGATGAGTGGTATTATTCTTCGTACAAAGGCCGCTGCTGTCTGAAGGACAATTCAGAGATGGCAGCCGGACAGCGTAAGCTGAGCCGCCCTCTAAAAAAACAGGAGTTTTTTGTTTAATATAGGTATAGATGAATAACGCCCATGAACCTTTATAAGCGCCTGAATATGTGCCGAAAGCTTGCGGAAAATAGTCCCGGTTGTCGTCTACATACATGATAATACCACTGCCTTGCTGTTTGAGATTGTTCGCGCACAGGGTTCCCTTGGCTTTTTCCCGCGCTTTGTTCAGTGCCGGCAGCAGCATTCCAGCCAAAATTGCGATGATGGCGATCACAATCAGGAGTTCTATGAGTGTGAAATTCAACGACTTGCAACTTTTCTTCACATTCATTTTCGTCTCCGCTTTACGACTTGTCTTCCGGAACATGTTGGTTTTCATTCTGCACCCCTTTCCTTGTTAGTTTTTAAAACTCATTATTAACCACGAAAAGAAAAACTTATTTCTCACAAAGTCCACAGAGCGCACAAAGAAAAAACAGGAGTCAGTGAATGACGGCATATAACGCCGTCATCCGCTGACTTGTATTTCTTTTCTTGCTTCATTCTTCGTGTGCTCCGTGTTCTCCGTGAGAGACTGTATTTTATGCATTACCGCACTTTAAAATCTTATTTGTCGAGTTGCGCACTACCAGCTTCACGTCTCCCAAGGTCAGCATTTCTTCGCGCGCGCTGTTCAAGCTTTTGCCTTTGACTTCACCGAGCAGAAGATCGACCGATTGCCGTCCGATATTTTCAAGCTGCTCTTCAACGGTAGTCAGTGACGGAACGCATCTGGTTCCGTAGCTCATGTTGCCATAGCCGGTAATGGACACATCTTCCGGAATCCGGATGCCGATAGACAGCAGTACCGTCATCAGATGCAGCGCCATGTCGTCATAAAGACAGAAGATGGCGGTCGGCCGGTTATTAGCGGAAAAAATCTTTTTCAGCATTTCAGCCGAAAAGATGCCCTTGCCGGTAAAACGTATTACCTGGCTCTCATTGATTTGCACTCCGGCGTCAGCGGCGGCCCGGCGGAAGCCATCAACGCGCTGGCCGGACCAACTGCTTTCACAATAATCAAACGGAATCAGGAAATTGCGGTGTCCAAGTTCGTACAAGTGATTAAAGGCCAGCTTGCCGCCAAGTTCGTCGTTCGGTTTCACATGAATGCCGGTGCCGAATGAACGGCAGCTTGCCGCCACACACATCGGGATCTTGCGGGCGACCAGCAGCGCATGGAGTTGTGACAGGTTGATTTTATTGTCCAGGTTATAACATATCACCCCGGCCACCCGCTGGCCGATGCACTGGCCGGCGATATTTTCGGCGGAACTGTCCTGTCCGACATAAATGACTTTAATGTAATAGTCATGTTCAGCAGTAGCCTGCATGACGC
>CAYMSF010000326.1:0-2374 GCA_964392985.1 uncultured Victivallaceae bacterium
TTTTCCGGCCATTTTAAATGCTCAAAATCCGGCCATTCCTAGTGCTCATCCACACCTCTTATGAAGCTCTTGGAACGATTACTGCATTCTCGTATCGTAACAGCGCCCCATTAATGATAAATTTATTGAAGAGTAAATTAGTACCTTGTCAGAGATAATCAAGCTCATTCTTGAATAAATGATTTTATGAAAAACGGCATCAAATTTTAGCTTTGACGTTTTCGCTGCTTGCATAAAATAGCCATTATATTATTCATATTATAAACCAAGGAAATTATAAAATATTTGAGTTGGAATTATACTCTGCACGGCTGAAATTTTAACAATAGACGAACAGGATTGTGGATTGGATTTTTTCGATCCAACTGATCGGCGATACCCACATCGCCGGAAGGAGGAACGGAAAAATACAGCCGCAAGGCGCTCAGCGCGCCAAAGCATGTTGAAGTTGATTTTGAATGAAATCATTCAAACTTTGATGATGCAGTATTGCCTCCGCATGCAACTTGCTGTGCAATTCGGGATCAACCCGCAGAACAAAACGACCAGAGTAAGGCTTTTCCGGAGCTTTGCCCTGCTCTTTGCAAAACTCCAGATAATCATCAACCGACAATTCAAATTCTTTCTTTAATTCATGAGCATTTTCACTCTGAAAAGTAATGGTGTCCCTGGTGTTGATTACCGTGCCGAAAAATATTTCCGCTTCTTCGTCAAATTCCACCTTTGCCGTATATCCTTTATAATTCATCATGGCTTTACTCCTATTTTCAATAAATCCTTTCTTAACTGATCCACCGCGCCCTTAACCGTTTCCTTCCTTGGATGCGGCCGGTGATAAACGCCGCGCCAGTCTTTCAGCGCGATTCTTACTCGCGAGCCGGCGCCCTCGGAAATTTCGGATCCCAGCGCTATTAGCAAACTTTCAATATCCTGCCATGCAATATCGCTGCGGGTAGGCTTCTCAAAGATTTGTTCCAATGTTTTCCGCTGTTTTTTATTCATAATACTATATTATAGTACTATATGCCGATTTTTGCAATATTATGCATATTTTTTATTTAAAAAAGTCCGGAGGTTACTGAATCATATACTGTCCGTATTATCGGATGATATACGCTGCCGGTGACGTTTGCTTATCGGAGGCTGTATGAAAATCGGCATCAAATTCTAGCTTTGGGGTTTTCGCTGCTTGTATAAAACAGCCATTATATTAATATTATAAACCAAATACAAAAAAATTAAATAGAGGCAAAATGTTAAAAATTGATCATGATTTCCATATCCATACCTGTATTTCACGCTGCTGTTCGGATGAACGCCAGTTGCCGGTGAATATTATTCCTGTCGTGAAAAAACTGGGTATTGAACGAATCGGCTTCACCGATCATCTGTGGGCCAATCCTGAATATGCGCCGCACGAATTTTATCTTCCGCAGACGGAAAAACAGATTGATCTGCTCAAGGAAAAACTGCATGGTGTCAATCCGGACGGAGTGAAAATCTATATCGGCTGCGAGGCTGAAATGATCGCGCCCGGCAAATTCGGCATTCTGCCGGCATTGGCGGAATCGCTGGATTTCGTCGTTCTGGCCACCGACCATTTCCATTTCAAAGGATTCGTTGAACAGCCGCCGACAGATTCCAACCGCGATATCGCCGCGCATATGCTGAAGTTTTTCCGCGCCGGCGCGCAATGCAAACTGGCGACGATTCTGGCGCATCCCTGCTTCCCGCTCGGCTACATCGAACGTTATGACGCGATCATCGCCACAATCACGGACAACGAATTTCTGGACAGTTTCCATGTCGCGGCGGAAAGCGGAGTAGCGCTGGAAATAACCGTCAGTTTTCTGCGCGATCCGGTCAAAAACCGGTTTTTTAATCTTGATACTCCGGTCAGGGTGCTTTCGCTGGCCAAACAGGCCGGGTGCAAATTCGTTTTCGGCAGCGATTCCCACACCATTGAGCGGCTGGGGCGCATTCATGAGCTGGAATATTTCATCCGCGCGACCGGCCTTACCGAAAGCGACATTCATCCATTCGCCAAATCATAAATTAACCACAGAGACACAAAGACACAGAGAAATCCTTATTGGGGTAAAGTAAAACCAAATCCGGAAATCCATTTTAACCACGAAAATCTTAGCGTGGCAAGCCGCAACCAAAAGAAACAGTTAAATACACTTTAACCACGAAATTCACGAAAATTCACGAAAAAAAGCCAATACAGTTTTATCCCGCGACTGCGGGAAGGACGCAGAGCACATTGAGGAAAGACAAATACACTTCACCATGAAGAACATGAAGGGAGTGAAGTAAACCCCGATAGGGGTAGAGACGGCGCATTGGCTTGCGCCGCCCCTCCCTCCGAACC
>CAYMSF010000327.1:0-2344 GCA_964392985.1 uncultured Victivallaceae bacterium
ATGAGAACTGGCTGTGGCGCAGTGAATCAACTGACGGCGGCGAAACCTGGAGTCCTGCAATCCGCTCGGATATTCCCAATCCTTCTGCCAAGGTTAATATCCTCAAGGCGGCCGATGGTCGGATTTTCCTGATTCATAATCCGACTGGTGGCGAATGTGCTAGTGGTAAATTCGCGATGAACGCCCGCAATCCGCTGTCGCTTTGGGTAAGTGACGATGAGATGAAAAGCTGGTCAGTGAAAGTCGATCTGGTCAAGGACAGCGCGCCTTATACTTCGCTTAACTATCCGGACGGCTATATTTATGAAGAGAACGGTCAGATCGATCTGGTCTGGGAAGATACATTCAGCGTTTACCGCATGCAAATTCCAATGTCCATAAACTGATAAGGAGAAAAATGCTTAAAATATATCAGCCGCATGCAGAAATATCGCCGGTATATGTTAATACTGCCAGCCCCCGGGTGCTGCGCTACAATCATGATATTGATGTGGTAAAATTCAAAGGCCGTTACTATGCCGCCTGGAACGCCAACGCCGCGCAGGGCGAGGATTTGCCGGGGCAGTACAATTACATGGCAGTCAGCGATGATTATATCACATGGTCGGATCCATATCCATTCCTGGCAGACCATCATTGCGTAAATCCAGTTTCTTCCGACAACCAGTGGCAGCCGGTTTTCATCAACTATCGCGATGAAAAACTTTTTTGCGTATGGTGTGATTTCTGGGCGCGCAAGACATTTGTCGCAGTGTCAACCGACGGCAATAAATGGAAAAATTCCGAAGTCCCCAATGCCCCTGAAGCGCTCCGCGGGAAGGTAATCGGCTTCCCGACCAATCACGGGTTTGTCAGCTCCGGCGGACGCCTGATTGCGCCATGTTCACTGCCTCCGTATTTTGATGATGGAAAACGTTTCTATGAGATAGAAGGCCTGGATTACAAACTGGGCGCGGCGCAATACGGCGTCGGAATCAGCAAATACTGTGCTAATCTGCTGTCCGATGATGCCGGTGAAACCTGGTACTGGAGCGATCCGGTCGAAGCGGTAAAATGGTCAGAGATTGGCGAGGATCCGTCGAAGCATGGCGGCGAAGACATGATTGTCTGGGAACCGTCGGTTTTTGAAACCCCGGAAGGCAGAATGGGACTGCTGGTCCGTAATTCCACCAGTCAGAATTACCCGGCCCGCAAAGATGACTCACACCACATGCTGCTGTGCGGCTGGAGTGATGACGGCGGAAAATCCTGGAGCAAAGTGGCCCCGGTCGAAGTGGAAACCACCTATTCACGCAATGTCACGTTATGCGGAACTCCGGATAACCCGTCGGCATTGCTGATGGTTCATAATGATAATCCGGTAAACAGCCCGGCTAGAATTCCGATGGATCGTTACAACCTCTCATTATTTGTCGCGCCGGTACCTGATCCGGATCTGCTGCTGCCCGGTCCGCTGGTGCAGCCGGCCAGCGGCAGGGCGTTCTATCCAAATGCCTTTATTGACGGACAGGCGATGCGCATCGGCTATACCACCGGCAGCAACTCGATGTATGTGTCAACAATAGCTAAGCTGCCTGATTTCACTGAACCATTCCTGATGCCCAGAGCCGGGCGGCCCGGACTTGAAATTGAAAAGGATAAAGCGGTTTTTACTCAGAATTTTTCAACGCTGGGACTGGTATTGACGCCGGAATTGACCAGAACTGAAAGTATTGTGCTGGCTTTTCAATTTCAGGTCAATCTGGTGCAGCATGTCGAAAAATATCTCCCGATCTTGACCATGGGCGGGAAATCCAGAAACGGCGTTAAGCTGGTAATTGCGGTTGAAGAGTCTGGCAACAAATTCAAAATCGGCCTGCTTGAACTTGATGGAAAGTTTACCCCGGTTGATGACTTTAAAATTGGAACGATGGTAAAGGTTAAAGCAGTAATTGGTCTAAGCTACGTTTCGGCCGAGATCAATGGGAAACTGATTCAGCTCCCGGTTGAGGTTTTACGCAAAATAGCCTTTGGCGGACTTTATGCGGAACTCACAACCCCATGGAATCTCTTGACCCCGGGCGATTGGGAAATCCCGCTGGCCAGTATCGAAATATCCGGATACGGAGAGTAAGTACTGGCGCAATGGCGGCGGCTCGCGGCCGGTTTGTATTCGGCAATCAAGCGTTATAATTGATCGCGGATTAAAACACTTATTGCCGGATTACATTAACAACGTTTATATTTTCATCAAAAATTATAATATCAGCAATTTTCCCGATTGCAATTGAGCCTAGTTTGTCATCAAGCCCGAGATGTCTTGCGGTATTAAGGCTGACCATATTAACCGCTTCGCAAAGAGGCA
>CAYMSF010000328.1:0-2334 GCA_964392985.1 uncultured Victivallaceae bacterium
CGGTCTGGGGCAAGGACTTCGCCTACCGCATGGCCCCGCTCTGGAGCCTGCCCTGCCTGATCGTCGGCCTATTCTTCATGATCCGCCTTTATCGCACCTGGAAACAACTAGGCGGCGACACTCATTATGTTCCGCCAGGCAGCAATGGTGAAATAACATGATAAAATAGTCCATGGTCAAACCTGAGTTTCATTGTTTCAGTTACTCATGTTTGACATTTACCATCGAAGGATGAAAAAAATATCTTAAAACACCCTACCCTGTATTAATTTTACCCCTGGGTATCAATGCGGGCGACGGTACAGCGACCATGCCCGTTGTTGGATATTTTACATTGGCAACTTTATCATCTCGTCAGTAGAGAGCGGACATCTTTTTCATAATGAGATTTAAATATTCCCCGACGGTTCGGCGAAAGCGCGATTTTTATAACCTCCGGCGATAGATTGCCAGAGGTCATAATATCAACGCCGTCCATCACCACGATCGCGATTATAACCGCTGATTCCTCTGTCACCGGAATTACGGGTGTCGTTTCCGGTACCGGACTGAACAGATCGGGATGCTTCATAGACTCCGGTCTGAATGCGGCTGTCAGTGACAACCGGAGTTGCCGGGATGATGACGCGATTATCGGATTAACCCGCAGCGCTATTCTCTCTCCCACCGAACCATACGAATTCAACGGCATTGTGCCCAATGTCACGTTTCCCGCCGGATTTGTGGTTTTTTCCGAACTGGATGAGATAAGAGCATATTACGGATGCGCTGACACCAGTATTGGTCTGGCAACAGGCTGTTTGAGCGGTCTGTTGAAATTATGCAAGGAACGGGGATGATTTGACAAATGGCAATGATTTTGTAAAATGTCCGGAGAAGAAAGTACCACTTTAAAAAAAAATTATGATCTATAATGATAGAAGGAAGGAGTAGTATATCTATTCCGAGAAAAGAGAAACTTTCTGCCGGTAGGCAGCCGGCGGCACGGCATACATTTTCCGGAATGACTTGGAAAACTGAACAGAATCGCCCAGATTAAGCTCAAAGGCAATCTCTTTGAGCGGCATATCCGTGAATCGTAAACGATTTGCCGCTGCATTCATTCTGGCGCGCAGCAGGTATTGGTGAGGCGGGACACCGGTGTATTCAATAAAAAGTTTACGGAAATGACTGTAAGAAACGCTCATGGATGCGGCTACTGACTTAAAGTCGAAGTCATTCTGTAAATGATCCCTCATGTTGTCGCAAATTATTTTAATCTCGTCACGGTATTTATTGAATCCTTTGTGACTGGCGGTATCTTCCATTGCGGAAATAAGCAATTCCTCCAGATGAAAAATAGCGCGGTTCTTATCCAGCCCTTGATGCTGAAGAATATGATGTATCGTGCTGAACAGATGGCGATAGTGTTCTACCCTTTTTATCGGAATAAAGCATTTATCCGCCAGCCGGGAAAAACCTTGTTCATATAACTTTTTGCCGCGCTCACCGTTGAAAAGAATGAAATAATGTTCCCAGCCGTTCTTGTCCGCCGGTCCGTAGTGATAAGTGTTGCCCGGAGCCTGCCAGCGCAGACACGGATAATCAATCAGATGTGTTTCGCCCGGCAGATGCTGGAAATACATTTTCCCGGAGGCAAGTAACTCTATGGAATAATTTTTTGGATTGACATTTTTAAGGTGACAGCAATAGTGAGGAAAGATTCCGGAACCTGCTGGCACAATATCGGAGTAATATTCTACTTTAAGCATTTTTGACAGTACTTTGATTATTTATGACAATATAATAAAGTTTAAATATGTTTACAATGAGCATAAATTACCTTATAATATAGCATATGCAACTTAATATAATATAATTATTATTAACAATAATATAAATAATGGACAATGCCACTAAAAACAGGAAGAATAACAATGCCAAGACATTATTCAATCGATAACCGGATATGCCTCAACGGCTGGTGGGATTTTCAGCCGGTCACTGATAACGCCGCAACAGCCGGCACCGTGCCCGCTGAAGGCTGGAACGAAGCCCAATACCTGGTGCCGTCATTCTGGACCAAAGTCGTTGACGGGGTGCGGCAGAAGGGGGAGAAATATTTCACCGACCGGAAAGAGCTTTTTCACAAACCTGAAGCAATAAATGCGGATACAGAGTTTCTCTTTGACGCCTTTGGCTATCCGCTTGACTGGACATTGACGCGACGCGCCTGGACAAGACGCACTGTGGAACTGTCCGAGCCGACTGCCGGTCAGCGTTATTTCCTGGAATTCGAAGCGGTGGAACCGAAGCCGACGCTGTTTGTAAACGGGAAGAAAATTTGCACCCACA
>CAYMSF010000329.1:0-2303 GCA_964392985.1 uncultured Victivallaceae bacterium
ACTATCCCTGCCGGAAAGAGGCCAATTGATTCATGACTTGATTGTCACGATGAATGGAGAAACTCAATATGACGATGATTTTGAGCAAGAGATTCAGAAAAGAGTAAAAAAAATCAAGTCAGGAAAAGCAGTCGGCATCTCTGCCGCTGATGCATTTTCCAAGATTCGCATAAATAACAATCGGAGGGGATGATGATAGCAACTTTACCTTTGAAAAAGATGAGCATCCAAGACAAAATATCGGCAATGGAATCTATATGGGAAGACTTGTGCCAAAATGCAGGTGACATTGCTTCTCCGGAATGGCACAAAGATGTTTTAAAGGAAAGAGAGAAGAACCTGAAATCTGGCGCTGATTCATTTCTTGACTGGGAAGACGCCAAAAAGCAAATCAGGAAAAAAATCCGGTGAAAGTAAAGATATCAAAATCGGCAAGCCAGGATTTGCTGAACGGATTCTATTTTTATGAATACCAGGATAAAGGGCTTGGCGTCTATTTCCTCGATTCGCTTTTTTCAGATATAGATTCTCTGGTTGTATATGCCGGCATCCATCCTGTTTACTTCAATAAATATTATCGTCTTCTCTCAATGCGTTTCCCATTTGCAGTCTATTACCGGATAAAAGACGACAATATATTGATAAGCGCTGTACTTGATTGCAGAAGAAATCCAGCATGGACAAGAACCAGATTGGAAAGCTGACAGTGAATAATCGCAGGACTATTTTTCCGGCAGTTGTAAATGATATACAAATAGTAATCTGTTATATGGAGCTAAAACATGGCAAGCGCGACAATTAAGATTTTTCTAGTGCATGGCGACCCTAAGCGGCTCAGGACGGCCGAACTGTCAAACTGGACTGGCAAAGCCGTTGCGGGACCGCGCAGTGAATTTGAGGGTATCATCGGGCGCGAAGAGTCTGGTAATTCAGGAGTGTACTTCCTGACTGGAACCGATCCGGAATCAGGCAAACCTGCACTGTACGTCGGGGAAGCTGAAAACATCAAAGATCGAATTAAGTTCCATCTGGAAAAGGATTTTTGGAACCAGATCATCTATTTTATCAGCAAGGATGAAAATCTTACTAAAGCCCATATTCGTTATCTGGAAGGAAAACTTATAGAACAAGCCCGCCATGCTAATAGAGCGCTCGTTATGAACGGCCAGGGTAGCGGAGCAAAACTCCCGGAGTCAGACCGTGAAGATATGGAAGTCTTTCTGGAAAAAATAAACCAACTTTTGCCAGTGCTTGGCGTAGAGTTATTGGTACCCACTGCCGGGAAAGCCACTACCGACACAGAAAAGGAAATGTTATACTGTGATATAAAAGGACTAAAAGCAAAAGGCCGCCTCACTCCCAACGGCCTTCTTGTATTGAAAGGATCGCAGGCAGTACTAAATGAGCGCGCTTCCTCGCAGAAAAAATATCTATGGCCGCTGCATATGCGGCAAAGACTCAAAGAGGAAGGTGCGCTTACGGTCGATGAAGATCATCTTGTATTCACACGAGATGAAGAGTTTTCCAGTCCAAGCGCCGCCGCTGCCGTTATTCACGGCGGACATGCAAACGGTCTTATCGCGTGGAGGAACAAGAATGGAAAAAATCTTAAGGAAATTGAAGCCATTTAGGCAGAGTCAGCTTTAGCGTTGGCGCTTTTTCTTAACAGTAATTCATTGATTTTAGTTGTTATTGAGGCCAATGGTGAAAAAAATGATTGAAAAAATTGAGCATTTGGCGGAAATACTTATTCCTTACAGGAAATGGATGATTATTGCATTCATTATCGCAGCAATCATACCTATGCCAGCGTCTGGCTACTTGACTTCGCTATTCAAGCAACCGCTGTTTTTCTCCCTGGGGATTTCTATAATGTTCATCGGAATTAGCTGGTCGTGGGGATTATTTTTAATTTCCTTTTGGTACAACCCGAAAGGCGGTCCGCTGTCCTTAGAAAAAATCAAAACAACTCATCCGCTGCTACGTAAGCATTCGCACACTATGAGATATTTAGCCCCCTGCTTTCTGCTTTTGTGGTTTGCTTTCCCAATATTAGTGATGTGCATATTAACGAATATTAGCGTCAAACTTTAATGGATAAAGGGACCATAAGAGACTGAGAGAGATTAAGCGACAATTCAGGCATGCGATAAAGTATCTTACAGCAATTCCGAATGAAAAATAGTTCGCGCTGATTCGACCGATGCTTAGAAGGCGGCAACAGGTTTTTATTCGCATTTAAGTGTTGAACGAAAAATTATTTAATAACTTTAGGCAACTTTGCATATATGGGCATTTGGACG
>CAYMSF010000330.1:0-2301 GCA_964392985.1 uncultured Victivallaceae bacterium
AATTGATATTGGTTCATTCTGTAAAGATACAAGTTCCTCTCTTGCCGCATCTCTTGCCAATTTTTAGAAATTCATTTTTGATATTTTTCAGTTCGGTGGCGGAAAGCTCAGAACCATCCATTTTAACTGGTGAACAGAAGCTTATCTGCGCCTCAGTCAGCCCGGCAACCAGAGAAATATCTCCCCAGTTCAAGAATCCGGGCAAATGTATTGCCATGGAGAAAAAATCAGGGGGAAACGTTTTATTCGCAAAAAGATAACTGATTGGAGCATGGAACAGTTTTACTTTGGCAATATTCCGGGATAAAACTGCGGCGAGCAATGCGGCGACTCCGGCGTCTTTTACTCCGCCAACCGTTATTTGTTTTGCTTTCAGTTTTGCTTGGGCAAACTCTGAAACCAGCTTTATCTCTTTAGCCCATTCTCCCATCATTGTTCTGCCAAGCCAGAGTAAACTGCGGGCAAGAGTATGATATAATGTTACCTGAGAATCAACCTTGCCGGTCTCTCCGCTACCGTAAATATCCAGTAAAATTATACCGCTTCCTGACGGCAGGTCTTCCAGCAGTTGCAAGCCAGCGAGTTTCTCTTTGCCTTCCGGATGGCACAAGATAAGATAGTCATGAATATTTCTACCGGGTTGTTTTACTAGTAACGGAATCATTCTGCCGCATTCTGTTTCCATTGCATACTTTTCCCAGCCGTATTCATTGCCGTATTCATGAATTTTTGCAGTCACAAGCGGTTTCCCCAGACGGAGCACCGCGGATAACTTTTTAATTTCAGAGTCAGGAGCAAACGCATTCCGTTCCAGGTATTGTTTACGGAGCTGACTGCCTTGTTTTACGCAAAAATCTGCAATTGGAATAACTTTTCCGTCGCGTCTGCCTTGTTGATAAAACATAAGTTTATCTTCCGGAATCGTTTCAAAAGGGATTTCATTTACTGGTTGCCCGTGTCCGAGACCTTTCAAGTGCAGATTGAACCATCCGAGCATGGCTTCCCTGATTTCCGGCCAGTAACCGTGAGGTTGATTGAATATCTGATATGAAAATTTGGCATCAGCATTATCGTAACACTGATATATTTTTCTGGTTTCTGCAAAAGTGCGTAGCATTTCTGACGGGAAAAATGTCGGATTGCAATCATCCAGACAATTACAGATTTTCAGTGCACGCGGTGTGACCAGAGCCAACACCCCGGATTCCTCGGTAAAAGTTAATCCATCCTGCAACAGTTCGCAGATACAATTTGAGGCATTAATATAAGACTCAAAACTTCCAACGCTGACCACCGGAACGGCTGCCGCAATCCGTTCATCCATCGCGGCCAGCCACATAGTTTGATTGCCGCCACCACTAGCCCCGGTGGCGCCGATATTGTTGCGGTCAACATATTTTAGCGAACATAGCAGATCCACCCCGCGCATGTTGTCCACCAACTGCATTCCCATCAGCGACTCACCGATATTCATCAGCGAAGCGCCCAGATTCGCGCCGTGATATTCAAAGATTCCGTGAGTCATGGATCTTTCACCGGAACCGAACGCATCAACCGCCAGGCAGGCATAACCGTTTTTCGCCAGTGAATGTCCTCGTGCCTGAACGCGTTCAGCGAGTCTTCCCTGCGCCCAGTGTCCGTGCATGTTGATAACCGCCGGAAACGGCCCCTTGCCGTCAGGGATGTAGAGATTGCCGGTAACATGGAAACCCGGGCGGCTCTGGTAAGTAATGTTCTTTATGGTATAACCGTCCATTTTAATTGAACCGGATTCCCGATAATCCAAATCGAGTTTATGGTCAATACCTGTGCCTAAGCTATGCCAGATTTTTTTGCGCAGTTCGACACGCTTTTGCTGCCACCAATTTTTATCCGGAACAAGTTGATGCACTCTGAAAGCTTTCGCTGCTTCCTGCTTCAATTGATTATTGATGTAGTCAGTGAACTTTTCATTCCACACGCTCGGCAATTTCATGACATACCTTCGTTTTCTTTATTCGAAAATTTATATATATAAGTAATTCTGCTATTTTCCTGATTCCACATTGGCATCTTTGATAACTGCCTTGTCCTGAGTCGCGATATTCCATTCAGGAGCAGTTCCTTTCCTCTGTTTTTCCAGCCAGGCGAGACCGGCTTCCCGGATTATGTCGTGTCCGCCGTCAAAAACTGTAATGCGGGCATTGCCCGATACCCGGCGGAACAGCACCGGGCGTTTTGAGTTTGAATAAAGCTGGTCGTTCACCGACATTTTCAGATTATCAGGTATTTGCGCATTGTCTGTAATAAATGTAATGTCCG
>CAYMSF010000331.1:0-2301 GCA_964392985.1 uncultured Victivallaceae bacterium
CGGATCAGCGTCAGTTTTGAAGACTGAGAAGAGACCCAGCTCTCTAACGCCTCCTATTATCTTTATTATCAATTAGTTACAATTATTATTAATCTTCAAGACTTCTACCAAATTGCAACCATTTAAAAGAACGCTATATTAATCAATATCAATCAATTACATAACTAAGAGGTTCTACCATGATTTTCAAGAAGAACAACTCGAAAAACTGGTATGTGGTCTACAATTACAAGACACTTGAAGGCAAATGGAAGAAGCAATGGATTAAGACCGAGACTGACGATGAGGATGAAGCAAGGGAAATAGAACGAAGGATTTTGAACGGATTACAGGATGCGAAAAACAATCTAAAAAAAATCAAAGTATCACAAGGACTTGAACAGTTATTTTCTCGGTTCATATCTAACTTATCCGGCGAAGTATACCAAAGTTCTGGCGTTAAGTTGGATGACGTATGGAACATATACGCGGCAAAGCCTTTTTTTGAATCCCGCACTCCCCGGACAAAAGAAATGAAAAAATTCATATGGAAAAAATTTCATAAATGGTTGAATGAAAATTATCCTGCCTGTAAATCTCTTAATGATATTCACGCAAAAATTGCCAATGAATACATGATAAAGAATTTTTCCAAGAGAAGTACAACGACATATAATAACCAGCGCCATAACCTTTCTCAAATGTGGAAGGAATTGGCCATTGATTCCGATTTGCAGTCTAACATATGGGAAAATGTTTCAATGCCCGCAATGAAGACATCAAGACAATACAGGCCATTTACCAATGAGGAAATAAAGCTTATTCTCGAAAACTCTTCCGGCTTCTGGCATTATGCGTCACTAATAAGCTATTACACGGCCATGCGGGAAAAGGATATTGTGTTTCTTGAATGGTCACAGGTTAATTTAAAAACTAAAGTTATAAAACTGATAGCCCATAAAGTAGCAAGGTATCATAAGAAAATAAATATTTCCATTCATAACGATCTTGTCGAAATACTCAAAGAGATTCCCAGGACTGATTCATTATATGTATTTCCTTCCACTGCAAAAAAACGCCCATTCAGTTTCCGCCATGCCTTCGGAAAAATCCTGAGCACCTGCGGCATAACCGATAATGAGGATGGCATTGTCGGATTCCATAGCTGGAGGGTGACATGCATCACAGGATCACGCGAAGCTGGAATATCACTTGAAGACATACGCAAGTTTGCCGGACATACCACTGCGGCAATGACTGAGCATTACGACCACAGCAAGGGCAGCAAGAAAATAAACAAGTTGAAATCCATAACGAGGTGATTATGAAAAAAATAAAAGTTCTCATATCTCCTGTGGAATTAGAGAAGCAAAGAGTAAATGCTTTCTCTGATTTGAATGTGCAACTAAAAAAGATTATGGATGCGCATTGTGCGACACCGGCAGCGAGACGTGTTGAGAAAATCAGCAAGTCAAAGGAATGGAAAAAATATTTTATTCCCAATGATGATTGGATGAATTCAGAAACAAATCTCGAGGAGATATTTAACGAATATGAAATTTATAATTGTAACACTTACAATGAGAAAAAAATGTTTTACTCATGCGGTTTATCACTTAAATCGAAAGCTAGAAAATTGTTTACGACTGATGCGGAATGGCGTTCGCATGATATGGAAAATAAATTAAATATTAGTTTCGCTGTTATCCTGCACTATGGCGGAACCATAAGGAATACGCCATTACTGGAGGAAATACTGCACTTGAAAAAACTCGTTTCAAAAAAGGATTTTAACACACTGTCTTGGTGTATGTTTGGTTTTACACAACGATACAAAGATTTTTTATTAAGGGGATTAAACAACGAAATCAGAGAATCAAAAAAGGCAAATTCTAGAGGTGGTGGCCATAGCTGGAGCAAGATTCCTGCGGAGCACAAACCTGAAATAAAAAAAGAGATACAAGCATCTATCGACAAAACAAAGACATTGACAAAATATAAAACATGGACTTGGAACCATAAGGAAATTCTTGGAAATGCAATGGAAATGATTGAATCAAAATACAAAAAAATTCAAGACGGAAAATTAGTACCTGTCAAAGTGGAATTCAGGACTATGAATAAGGAATTTCCAAAACATATTTTTAATAATATCTGAAACAAAATAATCAAAATATTAATTTAATAAGCCGGGTTTTTCCCGGCTTTTTTATTGCCATATTCCAAGAAATGCAAAATAGTCACTATCTTGCATTAAGTATCTATCATTCAACGACTTGCAACTATTGCTAACCATAATATTCCGCCTATTTGTAACTGCAT
>CAYMSF010000332.1:0-2278 GCA_964392985.1 uncultured Victivallaceae bacterium
CATCGTATTGACACAGTAATGATTTGATGACTTCAACCGATAGCAGTTGCGGAGTCTTATTTACCGAATACCCGCCAGTTTTACGGATGCTGGGTATAACTTCAGAGGTAATCCACTTCTTGAAGGCTTTAATCTTTGAAATACGCTCTGTAATATGGGGTGCATTTGGCGCCCCCCCATCTTTTCTTGACTGCTCCGGCTCAAACCCAAACAGTAAAGAATAAAGACCGCTTTCATTGACCGCCGTTGCCTGTTGCCGTCTGCCTAATGTATCAACTACCGGAACAAGTGCCTTTTCATCTTCATCAATCCGCGATACTGAACGCTTATGGTCGGTATCACCGAAATAATCACAAACATCTTTAGCGACAAACCACATATCGCCATTCTCTTCTGTAATGATTCTCACATCATTGTTTTCAAATCGTCTGATTAAGTCCATTTTCTTACTCCTCGTTTTTTTCGCTGAAAATCTTTTCTGAATTTTTCAAACCGCATCGAATAAGCAACTCGATGATTTTTGATTTGTCCATTTTAGATTCTTTGCGGATTTTCTGGATAGCCTTGCGGATTTCCATTTTCGGGTCATTGATTTGCGGCTGGTAAAACTTTGCCATTTTCGCGTCCTTTGTTGTTATTTTCGACATTAAATATTGGAAACTACAATAATTATAATGCTAAAATAACAATTGTCAAAGGCTAAAATAGCTATTTTATTAAAATAATTACAATTTTTTTTAAAATATGTTTAAATAGTTGGTATTTTTGCCAATTTATTGATTATTTTTAAAATTGCTATTGACAATATATCTATTTGGATTTATAATATTTAATACAAAGGTATTAACCAATAGGTGCTATCATGACAACTCAACTGCATCCAGTAATCGAAAAACTGCAAATCTTTCTTAAAGTCCACAAAATGACACAGATTGATTTTTGTGAAGCAATCGGTTATTCTCAATCGTACCTAAATAAGATGCTTAAAGGTGTATATCCAGTTTGCGAAAAAACCGAAAAAGCTATTGAATTTTGTATGGCGATGCTTGAAAAGGTTGAAGCTAAAAGCGGCAGTAGTGCCAGCATCAAAGCAGAGCTTGAGCCACTTCAAGAGGCTTTACTGGCCAAATGGTCTAGGTTATCCGATACCCAAAAATGCAAGGTAATTATCTACATTGAGGAAATTATCAAGTCAGGCGGAGGCGATGCGATTCAATCGGGGGAGTTACAACAGACGGAGAAAATGGGGTTTAAGTCACAACTTAAATTTAAGGTGTCGTAATGTCTTTAGTCAAAAAAGGCAATCATTGGTATATAGTCTACTGCCAAAAGAACCGGCAGATATGGAAGACTACCGGACAAGAAGACAAAGAGATTGCAGAGGCGATCCATACGCAGTTTATGGCGATACTGAAACAGAATAAAACCCGCGCTATTGTCGCCAAACTACTTGGACAAGCAACGCCGGAGCCGTCTAAAAACGTATTGCCGGAAACAAAACGCCGGTTAAGAATTGACAGAATTTTAGACACCTGCGAAAAATACAAGGAATTATCAGTAAATCATAAACGGGCATTTAACCGCTTTGCAGGCTCGCTATCGCAAAATATTACTTTTGCCGATGAGATATCGGGCGATATGGCTTTCGATTATCTGCACGCTAACTATGGCGAACTGTCCGGCAAATCATGGAATAACAATAAAACCTATCTGCATTCAATATTCAAAACAATATTACTTGATGCCGGTTTATCAGAATCACCTTTCGCCAGGGTAATCCAAAAGCGTGATAATGGCAAACATCAACGACCTTTCACCGATGCGGAATGTAAATTGATTATCGGAGCTGCAAAAGAGCCGTGGAAATCTGCCGCGATCATTGCCTATCACACCGGACTACGGCAGAAAGATATATTTGATTTACGCTGGAGTAATATCAACGGCAATATAATCACCGTTACCCCTGCCAAAACGTCAAGGCACGGCAAGGCGGTGCAGATACCAATACACGCTGAATTATCAAAATACCTTGCCACCCTGCCCCGAAAAAATCAAAGGGTATTAGGATTCAGCGATACCAAGTGTCATAATAGCGGCAGTTTTACCACTGCATTCGGCAAGATACTTGAGGAATTGAATATTGAAGACACGGAACATGGCATTGTTAATTTTAACAGTTTCAGAAACACTTTCATTACCCGGTGCCGGGCGGCTGGTATCGCAGAACACGCCATTCGCGGCATAGCCGGACATGGTACTAAAGAACTCACGGACTTAT
>CAYMSF010000333.1:0-2277 GCA_964392985.1 uncultured Victivallaceae bacterium
TTTCTCCCCGATACCCTCAGCATAAAAATTCCACTTATTTCTTTACAACTCCTTACTTGTTTTTTTTGTTTAAAAGCAATAATGGTTCCACTTCAATTTCTTTTACCTGTTCTTTGCCGTTCACTTCCCCCATAAATTTATTTTTCCATTTTAAATCATCAAAACGTCCGCTCACTTTGATAAATCCGTCGGCTGTCCTGGATATTTTGATGCGTTCTTTCAATTTGTCGTAATTCGGTTGTGACGCCAGCAGCTCAACATCCTCCTTTACGGGCAGAACCATATCCAACTCTCCGGGCTTGAAGATTGCCATAACCCCGCGGCTGCTGAAGGGCGTAAAACCGTCATAAGTGATGCCGTTGACTTTCAGCATAAACCAATCCTTGTCCGGGTTGGTGGTTATTGCAGCCCCGTTGTCAAAGGTTAGCAACCATTCCGCGTCTTTCTGCTGGATATTGATAATCTTTGCATCGGCCACCTGTGCCCAGAAAAGATTGTTCATGAAGAAGCGTTTGGCGCAATGAGCATATAATACTTCAAAACTATCAAACTGCACACTGCTCCAGTCCCAGAATTTGCCGCAGAGAATCATCGCCGCCGCGTAATTAGGTTCTTTCTGGCGCAAGGCGTACCAGTCCAACCCCTTATAGGTGGCGCCATGATAGATTACCGTATTCAGAGGGACATATTTTTCGGGCAGTATGCTCTGCCATAACTTTCCCGCCATCCATTCGCGGGTATTATACCCGCCTGCGGAATAATCGGTAACATCTTCCCCGCCCTCGACAATTCCCTCGGAGGTGACCGTGATACCCAGTTTCTCTTTCAGGTATTTGGCAATCTCATGTTTTACAGCGGTTTCTGTTTCCCCCGTGGAGGGGAATTCCGGATTGTACCCCGGACGTCCATAACAGATGAAAGTGTCAAGCATGATGATATCACCGTCACTCTGTCTGCATGCCTGCATCAGTTTATCCAGCCATGGATAGAATTTCCCGGTCTTTACGGCGCGCAGATAATCAAGGTAGTAAATCTGATACGGCTTGCGGTCGGCATACCGGTACATCATGCAATAGCGCTGGGGTTTGCCATCCGGCCCCTGCTTGATAAATTCTTCCGGCCAGCCGCCGCCGTCCACGCCGATGGCGTCCATGGAATAATGAGGGCCGACCCGGGATCCGGTTTTTCTAATACGCGCCTTGACATCCGCCAGTTCACCGAGAGCGGAAACCGGTTGAAGATCATAAATGAAAGCATCCGCTGCGCCGGCATCATTCAGCATGCGCTTAACCCACCAGATACCCGAGGCAAAATCCAGTTTTTCACCGACATCGGCAAGTCTTTCATAGTTGAATCCCTGGTGATAGTAGATGAAATTATCGCGTAATAACGGGTTCAGATTACGGTTCGGCTTGATATAGCGATCCCGGTAGGCAAGACCGCAATCAACCCAATCGACCACGCCATCATGATTGACATCTCCCGCCGTTTCAAGTTGCCAGGCTAATTTGTCATGAACCAGTTTTGTTGCCGGATTCAGGAATCCGGCCGGGCGGAAATAAAGTTTACCGCCAATCTCCGCTACCGCTTCTTTTTTTCGCTGACGGACGGTAATGCCAAAATTATTGCTATAATTCAATGGCTTATAGTAAAGAATGCTTTTCCCCGTCCGTACCGCAACCATATTCGGGGTCTGATAGTCACTTTGTCCCTCATGGGAGAAGGTGCGCTGCCTGCCGTCGCCACATTGTAACAATTTGCCGGTGGGGGTAATTCCGTAATCTTCCGGTTTCATTCCCGTCATTAAAAAGTTCTCAACCGATTCAAAGCGCAATTCCGCCTCTTTTACGACACGGTTCGTAACCGCAATTTTGTCCGGTTTTACCTCATACTCAATCTCAATGATGGAACCGTCTTTACTCTGATAACTTACGGTTAAAGCGTTTTGGGTTTGGCGTACAATCCGACAATTCCAATTTTCATCTGACGTCCGGAATTTCTTTGTTTCTCCGGCAACATTGACTGCATAAAAAGTGGGCGACGCCTGCCCGGGAACTGCCAGCAGTTTATGTCCGTTAACCTCTGCCTCCACCAGGGCAAAGTTCCGTTTAGGATTGAGTTTCAGAACATTTCCGCCGGATTGAACAGACAAAAAAGTCCCGCCGCCAGCCGTTTTATCGTCGGCAATAGTTTGTCCGTGTAAATCGCAAAGTATAATCTGCTGCCCTTTGTCGCCGGAAAAACCCAGTTCAATGCGCGCAACCTTCCGTCCGAATT
>CAYMSF010000334.1:0-2274 GCA_964392985.1 uncultured Victivallaceae bacterium
AACTATATCCGCGAAATATCTTTCAGTGCTGCGGAAATAATACAAGCCGGCAATGAAATAAACGATACTCACCAGCAGCGAAATCCCAAGCACGCTGAAATCAATAGTTCCTTGTCCAAGCAGACCTGCACGGGCATTCGAAATAACCCCAGATATTGGGTTCAACCAGAGCATAAGTTCTTTGACTAGCGGATAGTTATCCAGCATCTTGACCGGATAGATGACCGGCGTTACATACATCAGTATCTGGATGAAGAACGGCAGTACAAAACGCACATCCCGGTATTTAATGTTAAACGATGCCAGCAACAGTCCCATGCCCAGAGCGCTGAGTACGGCGATAGACAGCAATACCGGCAGAAGCAGCACCCCGATCAGTTGCGGCATTATGCCGTAATAAGCCATCATGCCAACCAGGATTACAGCGGCAATCGCCAGATCAACCAGTCCGGTAGTGGCGGCTGTAGCCGGCACAATCAGGCGCGGGAAGTAAACTTTCTGGATCAGAGACGCATTGCTGATCATGGAGTTACTGGCATTGGTCAGCGTACTCGAATAATACTGCCAGAGTAGCAGTCCCACATAGAGGAAGACTGGATAAGGGGTATTGTCCCCGCTGTTAATATTGGCCATGCGGTTAAAAATGAAAGTAAAGACAATCATTGTGACAAACGGCTGGAATATTGCCCATACTATTCCCAGCGCAGTCTGTTTATAACGCACAGAAATATCCCGCCAGGCGAGTACTAGAAAAAGATCCCGGTAGCGCCACAGTTCCTGCCAGTTGATGGACAGCCATCGCCTTGGCGGAGCAATTATAAATTCATTTTGCGACAATATTAATCTCCTATGGTTTCAATTATTATACTCATGCTCGTGAATAATCCAAACAAGATCATTTTGCGGACATTGTTTCGCATTGGATAACTATGATATTCTTAACGCTTACAGTACCGGAAAACGTCAGAACCAGCCGGATTTTTCCGGGATTTGTCAGCGCCATCGGTATCAGGTGTCTGCTATTGTGATTATCAAGCTCAATCTCACGCAATTTATCGTCACGGACAAAATTGTTACCTTTATAAGTATAGGCAGATAACGTAAGCCGCCCCTTGTCCGCAGTTTTGCTTTCCAGTGATATTAAATATGGCTTGCCGGCTTCCAGCGTATCTTGGCTGTACAGTGTAACCCAATCCCAATTGCTCTTAACCGTCAGTATATTGTGCCCGTTATCAGAGGTTATTGAAACTGGGTAGTTTTTATTCCAGCGTCCGTCATCCGGTTTTATATACCAGCCGTAAGGCTCAAAAACGTCATCGCCGCCATTGATTGAAATTCCAAGTTCCCGTAAAATGTTAGCAACACTTTTATTCGGACATAATTTGAACTGATCATTCCTGATTAAATTTTTTCCGGCGGCGACTGCGGATTCCAGCTCGTCTTGATTCATCCTTGCAGTTTTATATGGAGACTTGATTCTGTACAGCCGGTATGCAATTTGTTTCCGGTTGATGCTTTCGTAAATTAACTCCGGTTTTTCTGTAAATTTTTTCTCCCACGCAGTACGGAAGTTATCAGGATTCTGTTCAACGCAAAGCAGATAAAGATGCGGATATAGTATTTTTAAAGATTCCGGGTCCAGTACTCCGCTTAAAAAAGTTAAATCCGCTTCGACATCAGTGAATTTCTTATTCAGATATTTTTTAGGAATGTCAATAACTGCTATGGATCGGGGAAAGACCAGATTACCTCCAGGGTTGCCTAAAATCAGCAATGCCGCTTTTTCGACATTATTTTTATCACAGTCCTGCTGTAACGCCTCTGAAATTTCCTGCAAATAAATCTTCTGCTCCTGATTTCGCATCGCTTTGGCAATGCATGCCAGCAGTATAATCACTATTGCCGTTCGCACTATTGCCGTGGCATATTTTATCTTGAAATATTTTAAAATGCCCGGCAGAAGCATTATTGTAAAAACGCTGATTATAATGCCAGGTACTAATGCCGGCATCGCATAGCGTCTGGCAATCTCTACTACGGGAATCCTCCAGGCGGAGATGACTATAAGAACAATAATAATAAACAGCAACGGGTAATACCATTTTTCCTGTTTATAGCGGCCCCATAAAAACAGGAAGACTCCAAGCAATGCCATTATTCCGAATGGTAAAAAGTTTACCAGAAAAAAAGCATCCATAATTTTCATATTTGTTCAACTCTGTAAAATATAAAGACAAGAGAATGAGTTTAAATAGAGACAAATGATTGTTAAGG
>CAYMSF010000335.1:0-2271 GCA_964392985.1 uncultured Victivallaceae bacterium
ACTCATTCCCATTGAAATCAAATCGGCGATGACCTTCAACAAGGATTTTGTTAAACGGCTTGAGTACTTCAAAAAAATAGCGCCGGATGCCGGAAACGGCGCGGTCATTTATGCCGGTGAGTTGTCACTGGAGGTCTCCGGCAGCAAGTTCGTAAATTTTACCAATACCGCCAGTATTTTCGCGTAACCCAATCACGAAAACCATTTAACAGGGATAGGCAGGATATACAGGATAGATTTTAAAAAGCCAACCGCCGGGATTTAACGCGCCGCAATTTGTATAACGCGCCAGAGACGCTTTTCGATATACTTCAATACCTCGCAAAGTTGAAGTGACGACTCCATGGAATTACGCTTAATGAACGCCAGCCACTGGATATCTTTGGTTCCGTCTTCAAGAAATCCAGGCGTGAATGCAACCGGAATATCTTGCGGTAAGGCAATTTTTCTGCGTTCAAATGTTGCTTTGATCGCAACGGCCAGCTCTTCGTCGGATAAAATCATGTGTTCGAGTAACATATAAAGATCATAAAAATCTTTCATCCGACTGTTGCGGTAACCGAGAACGACTAAGGCATTAAGTTTTTCAGCTATCACCGTCGCCGGCCGGTACGCTCTGATTTTTGCCGATGGGAAGTCCAGCATTTTCGGATATTCCACCAATTCCGGTTCCGGCACTATGGCATCACCGAATCCGATATCGACTTGAAGCGGAATTCGCGCCGGGCCCAGATAAACGATGAGTTTAACCCGGATACCAAGGTATTCCTGATCCTCGCGAATATCTTCGGCAGTAACGCTGTCTGAATCAAACCGGAGTCCGTCTGCGTCATATTCAACTTTACAAACTTCGCCAAAAAGATTCTTCATCCGCTCCGGGGTGGGATCTCCGAAGCCGAGCAAATCCATATCGCGAGTAGAACGGCGCGGCATTTCCGGCCATAACGAAAACAGCATGGCCCCTTTAAGCACGAAATTCTTGATGTTGCCTGATGTTTCCAGCCGGTACAGCAGACGCTCCAAAGCATATTTTACTAGAATATTATTGAACGGCTCTCCGGTCGCATCGCGCAGATTGAGCAACCTTTGATGTACGGAATTAACAGTTCCATTATTCATTAAATCACCTCCATGTAGGGCCGCATAATTTTTGTCATCCGGCACTGGCGGGCGTATTCCCATATTTCATCAGCGGTGGCTTTTTTTTGTCTCAAAGCATCGCGCAGTGCTTCAACCGCAATATCGGTTCCGATTTTATTCCTGAAACGGAAACAGTCCACTACAGTTCTGGCCGGGCAGTAAACTCGTATTTTGACGCCGCCTTCATCGTGCGTCTCGATTCCGGTGAAAAAATTCTTTCCGGAAATCTGGACTATTCTTACCGGTATTTTCCGGTGGCGCGGATAATGACTGCCGGTTTTAATCGCCATCCAGGCTTCATAAGGCATCTGCGTGGTAAGTTCGTGATACTGCAGCGCGGAAAGCAGACATATTACTCCATGCGGAATCATCAAAGCGAGTTCGACAAACGTCTCATTTGAAGAAATATGCTCTGGAAGGGTATACACTCCGCGGGATATCCGGCGCAGCATACCAGAGTTATTCATGTAGCAAAGCAAACTTGGCGAAAAACCGGATTTTCGCAGTTCGGCCGATGATACAGCTCCTCGCTCTTGCGCTGTTTTTATGATTTGCTCAATATTTGTCTGCATTTAACTTTCCTTTGAATAACTCTCATTAATTATAAACCAAGTGTGAGAGTTATTCAATAGATGATTAGTATTTCTATGAAAATAATCCTTATCATGGCTGACGAAGAAAACGATTCCAGGCATGTTTCAACAAGGATACGCCGGATCAGATAGAGTATCACAAGCATCCCTGCTTGTATACTCTGCGCGGTTGAAAATTCAACTGTAGATGAATAGGATTGTGGATTGGATTTTTTCGATCCGACTGACAAGCGATATAAATATCGCAGGAAGGAGGAGCGGAAAAAGACGGCCGCAAGACATTCACCGCAAAGCGGTTGCGCTCTTTTGAGTCTTAATTCGCGCTCTTCGAGGCCTTCGATACCCCGGTATCGGCAGCCTCTCAGAATACGAACCAATTCTCAAAATCTTCGCAATCTATGTTGAATTTTCAACCGTGCAAAGTATAACTTCCCGTTGAAACCGCTCAAGCTGGAAGTTTGAAATCCTGTCCATCATGTTCATCCCTGTTGAAATACCGCTCCGGCTATTCTGCATTCTAAAAATTTTCAAAAAAAGT
>CAYMSF010000336.1:0-2269 GCA_964392985.1 uncultured Victivallaceae bacterium
AGCAGCCCCCAAATCACTTCTGGATATTTCGCGAATCTTGTCAACTTTATTTTTGAACAACTCCTAATCTCCCGAAAATTACTTTACTAAACCGGTTAAATTGATTATGAAAATAACATTTACTGCCCCAGGTGGTACTTTAACCCGCCTCATGACACCCGATATAATTATGCAGATATTATGACTGTACCACCGCTTATATTCATATGGCGTCATTTGTCACAGGCAAAATGTCAATCATTTGTGCGCAGCTCTGGCCATATACTCTGTGTATGGTCAGAGCTGCGCACAAAAAAAGTAATTTTTTATAAGAAACGTCATTTTCGCAACTTGATTTTGCAACGTAAACATGATATTTTACGTTGCAAAATTAGTCGAGGTTTTTAGATGCAATCAATTGAAGATAAAATATATAATCGCATTAGGTCACACGGCAGAGCATGGGCTATGTCTAACAGTGATTTATGTGACATTGCCCCCGAAATTACCGTTCGTTCCGCGCTTTATCGTCTAAAACAAAGAAACATTATCAGAGCGATTTTGCCTGGAATTTACGATTATCCCAAGTATAGTGAATTCCTTCAGGAATTTATGGCTCCGGACATCGATAGTGTAAGTCATGCTATCGCCCGCAAATTCGGTTGGAGAATTCAGATTTCCGGTAGCGCCGCGTTAAATTATCTTGACATTTCCACGCAAGTTCCTGGTCGCAATATTTATCTTTCTGATGGGCCCAATCGCAATTATAATATTCTTGGGCAAACGCTGGAATTTAAACATGCTTCGCTTCCTGAATCAGGATTGAAGTACGACCGCAGCGAACTTCTGGTTCAAGCCATTAGATCTCTTGGGAGAGAGAATGTAACGCCTGAAATATTAAATTCGCTCCAAAAGAAATTCAACAATGAAGAGCTAAGACATATTTTAAAGGACACACAATATGTAACCGGTTGGATTTATGAAAACATTAAACAAATTTGCCACAGTGAGATAAATCATGGATGATATCGCCAGGCGTTCTAATTCCGAGCGGGCGGAACTGTTTTCGCAAACAGCAGCAAAAGACGGCCGTTTTAACCCGGCAATAGTTGAAAAAGACTTCTGGGTATGCTGGATGCTGAATCACCTCTTCTCGTCGGAACTCCGCAATAAATTGATTTTCAAAGGCGGGACCAGTCTTTCCAAAGTTTTTAATCTGATTGAACGATTTTCTGAAGATATTGATCTTATCCTCAACTGGCAAGGTCTCATTGATGAAGATCCGATGCAGGCAAGAAATAAAACCCGGCAAGATAAATTAAATAAGAGACTGGACGAAGCAGGTGAGCGTTTTATCCACAATAACTTGTTTCCGGCCATACATGATTTATGTGCCGGCATTTGCGAAGTTGAAATGTCACAGGACAATCCGAATGTAATATTAATAAAATATCCGGCAGCATTTCCCCGCAGCTATTTGCGCCAGGAGATTCTGTTAGAAATAGGTCCCAAAGCGGCGTGGATTCCACATGCAACATATCAAACGTATTCTTACGCCGCCCTCGCATATCCAAAACAGTTCAAAAACGCCAAGGTTGATTTGATTGCAACCACGCCGGAAAGATCATTCTGGGAAAAAGTCACTATTTTACATGCCGAGGCACATCGTCCGGCAAGTAAAAAGGCTCCCCCGCGCTATTCCCGACATTACTATGATACTGCCCAAATGGCGGACTCCAGCGTGAAGAATACTGCACTGGCAGATTCCGAACTACTGGCGCGAGTGGTCGAATTCAAGCAACGCTTTTATCCATCCGGTCACGCTCATTATGATCTTGCGCGAATTGGAACGCTGAAATTATTGCCGCCGGAACACGCCATGGCAAATCTGGCGAGTGACTATTCTAAAATGCGAGAGATGATTTATGGAAATTATCCCTCATTTGCTGAGATTATCGCCAAATTGAAGAATCTCGAGAAGGAGATTAATCAAGGGGGCGCTGAATAACGCCCCCTGTTAAATCATAATGCCGGTCAGGCGAAATTCCCAAAATATTTTTGTCCACAAAAGACGCAAAAGGACACGAAAAATACAGTTTTACCATGAAGGTCATGAAGTGCATGAGGATAATGCATAGTCAGCGAATGCATGCGGACCATGCCGCGTTCATTTGCTGACTCTTGTCTTTTCCTCCGTGCGCTCAGTGCCCTCTGTGGTGAAAATGGTTTTTAAATGCCGGTCAGGCGAAATTCCCAAAATATTTTTGTCCACAAAAGACGCAAAAGGACA
>CAYMSF010000337.1:0-2261 GCA_964392985.1 uncultured Victivallaceae bacterium
CAATAATCCAGCAGAATTCGCTATTGCTGCCGCTCCGTCCGGTCTCCTCGCCGTAAATGTCATGCTCCGGAAACTTTGCATGGATTGCGGCAATCAGTTGATCTTCAATCATCCGGTCAACTTCCGTAACCATATCCTTATCAGTACCCTTGGCATGAACGCGTGACGCGTCCAGCCGCTTCATTTCCGCCAGCGCCGTGCATCCCGCCTCCCGCGCAATCTCTTTAATAAATTCAATCATTATTTCCTTGAAAACATATTGGTTAATTTTTTGAAAAATTCAGTATCAATATAGACTTGGGAATGACAAATGTAGTTTACAATAGATACTATCCGGAGAAAATAGCAATATCTGCTTGTGATAGTTGTCAGCTCTTAAACTGGTTGAAAAATATTTCATCTACTTCATATGCTTTTACCGGCTTGAGTCCTAGCTCGAGATTCTCCAACATATCCACCAACTTCTCGCCATCAATCAACTCAATTGGCGGCACTCCATCTCTGTTTGCCTCACGACGAGCTTCAGAAGTAAATGTTCCGGTAGTAACAATTATGCCTTTGTCGGCACGTCCAGCCATTGCTCCACGGAAGTCTCGTACTTGTGATGGTGATACTGATTTTGTATAACGTTTACATTGGAAAAGCACTTTGAAAGAAACCAAAGGATTTACTTGTAGAGTACCATAGCCATCAATGCCACCATCTCCGCTACTGCCAGTTACAAAAACCTGAGTAAAACCAGCTTCTCTAAGAATCCGTTGTGCTAAACGTTCAAAACCAGACGGAGATAGCGATAAAAGAATTTTTAAAACATTTATTCTATAATCATTTGAAGTTGCACCAGTAGCTTCTGCAACTTGTTCTTCAAAAGGTTCTTGTTCTCCAGCAGGTTCGGCAATGCTTGTTTTTGAGCGCCTCTGTTCCTGAAAAATGCGCACCCATTTGAGAAATATTTCACGTGACTGTTTTTGAGTAAGTAATGTATTTCTGCCCTGCTCAGTAAGACTCCATACACCTCTTCGAGAAGAATCAATCAAGCCTTCCCTGGCAAGATAGAAGCGGCCCCATGCTATTTGATTTCTGAAACGAGACTGTCCTGATGAGATAAGTTCATTCTGATCTTTCTCAGAAACTTTCAGGTCCTTGGCAATTTTTTCAACTACTTCGTCCGGCGTTCCTGAACCTCCAAGTTCTCGTAACGCATCCAAGATGGGACCTAAATAGCGCACAAACTGCGCTCCTTCTTCTTTTTTGCTATTTATTGTCACAGGTTCTCCTTAAGCAATAATCATTTTAATCAATTCCCATATGATTTATCGCTTTGTATTCAAATCCTCACAACACAGATTAATCGGGATTGGCTCAATGCCAAGTTTACCTTCTTCTATAAGACCTTTTGTTACTATAATACTTTGGGTTGCCGAATGCAACCCATACGGAAAAGTGAAAATTTTATTTTCTCCATCGTCGTTGAATTTCAATCAAGTGGCACGAGGTGCTATGAGAAAAGCAGAAAGAGATTTTTCCGCTCCTTCCCAGTATTCCCAGCTTTCGGCTCGATCGCTATTCCTTTAACAACAACTCTATATCGGTTTTCCTGGACTCAAGAACTTTCAGTTTTTTCTTCAGGCTGGCTATATTTTTCTTGACCTCGCGCAATTCCGCCTGATGTTTCACCTTCACTAAATAGGCGTTTCCAAGTTCCTTGCTTATGTACTTTTCGAGCTGGCTCCTCAAGATTCTAAGGTATGGGTTTCCCCATATCGCTCCTTCCCTGTATTCAAGATCGGCGGTTTTAATCCCCTTGATGATGAAGCTCCTGTCTACGCCGTATTCAGCTTCGGCAGTCACATCGCTGAGGGTTGCCCCTTTCATATTCCATTCTCCGTACTCTGCCATATAAAACCTCCTTTATTTTTATCAGGTGTTTGAACCCATGAGTCAATATAGGCTTGTGGTTGCCGAATGCAACCCTGACTGAAAAGTCCAAAGTATTTTCTGCATCGTTATTGAATTTCTACGAAGCACAATTATTTATAATAAAAAAGAGGATGGCTCTATTATGCGAAAAGCCGGGAATACTGAGAGGACTGAGAATACTGGGGGTAAAGACAAAAATCTTTCTGCTCACTCCCGATCTTCCCAGCGCATCATGGCTGTTCAATGCTAGCATTTTTACACCCCCGTTATGCCTAAATTTTTCCAAAAAATCCAAATCCTTTGAGCATAATTATGCATTGATATTTATATCTTATTGGGGG
>CAYMSF010000338.1:0-2259 GCA_964392985.1 uncultured Victivallaceae bacterium
GCCAAGGCTTATCTGGAAACCTGGAAAGTCTCCGAAATTGTCAAGAAATATTCCGATTTCATCGAATACCCGATCATTCTGCCGTTCACCAAGACCAATGAAGATAAAACTGAAACCACTGAAGAGCGCACCTTGAATTCCCAGAAAGCGATCTGGCTGCGCACTCCGGAAGAGATCACCGAAGAAGATCACAAGACCTTCTATTCCCATCTGTCGCATTTCAACGGAGCACCGCTGAAATCAATCCAGTTCTCCGCCGAAGGCACTTCCGAATTCAAGGCGCTGCTTTATATCCCGGAAAAATCCCCGTTCAACATGTTCATGCCGGACATTCAGAAAAAGGGGCTGCAGCTCTATGTGCGCCGCGTGTTCATTACTGATGAATGCAAGGATCTGATCCCGGACTATCTGCGCTTTATCAAAGGCGTGGTTGACTCCAATGACCTGCCGCTCAATGTTTCCCGCGAGATTCTTCAGGAAAATCCGCTCATTATGAAGATCCAGAAGAACGTGATCCGCAAAGTTCTCGCCGAACTTCAGAAAATGCAGGAAAACGAGCCGGATAAATACGCCGCCTTCTTCAAGGAATTCGGCAAGATACTCAAGGAAGGCATCCATACGGATCATTCCAATCAGGAGAAAATTAAAGAGCTGGCCATGTACGAAACCATGAACAGCGAACCCGGCAAACTGATTTCGCTGAAACAGTATGTCTCCCAGATGCCGGCGTCACAGAAAGATATTTATTACATCACCGGCGAAAGCCGTTCCGTGTTTGAAAACTCCCCCGCCCTGGAATATTTCCGCAGTCAGGGTTTCGACGTTCTGTTCATGACCGACCCCATTGACGAATGGGTCATGCAGTCCATGTTCCAGTATGACAAGAAACACTTCAAGCCGGCCGCAAAAGGCGAAATCGACCTTGACGAAGACAGCCGCAAAAAATCTGACGCGGTCATTAAGGAAGCGGCGGAAAAGCATAAAACCCTTATTGAGTTTCTCCAGAAAGAACTTGATGAAAACATCCAGCAGGTCCGTTTTTCCCCCAGACTGACTGAAAGCGCCTGTTGTCTGGTCGGTGATGAAACCGCCATGAGCCCGCACATGGAACGCATGTTCAAGGCCATGAACCAGCAGATGCCGAAAACCAAACGCATTCTGGAACTGAACGCGTCGCATCCGCTGATTAATGCTCTGCAAAAAATGTATGACAAGGACAACAACGCTCCTGAGCTAAAAGATTATGCCGGCATGATCTATGATCAGGCGCTTTTGACTGAAGGCAGTCCGATACCTGACCCGATGAATTTCTCCAGAAGAATCACCGCGTTAATGGTGTCAAACGTCGAAAAAAGCTAAATTAATTCATTTTTCAGCTTGAAAAAAACTTTTCTCGGGCAATCTTTTAGAGCCCGAGATTTTCCCGGAGGGGTGGTCGAGTGGTTTAAGGCAGCGGTCTTGAAAACCGCCGTAGAGCAATCTACCGTGGGTTCAAATCCCACCCCCTCCGCCACTTATTCAGCCTCAAAAAACCAGATTAAGCAGCAAACTACAGGATTTTTACTAATTTCTTATGATACTACCTTGTAACTAACACAAAAAGCGTTAAAGTAGATACCAGTAGATATAATAAGCCATAATCAGCGAGGTGATTTATGATTTATAAAAGGGCAAATTCACAGTTTTATTATGCCGCCTTTTATGTCAAGGACACGAACGGCAATCTAATCAAGCGCGCAATATCCACAAAAACGGATGGCGCGGAAAAGGCCAGAGAGATCGAGCGCGATTTAAAAAAAGCTACTGCGGAACTGGCCGAGAAAAAGAGAGTTGAAAACTTTCTGATAACCACCGCCGAAAAAATGACAGCCTCCACAATTCAAAGTCCGGGGCTTGCTTTGTCTCTGGTCTGGGAAAAGTATTCCACACACCACAGCCAGGCAAAAAGGACGGCGCGGACACAAAAGAGCAAAAAAAATGTCTGGGATAGATTTTCTAAATGGCTGAATACTGAATTTTCACAAATTAACACTCTCAATGATGTTTCCAGAGACATAGCAGCAGCCTATATAAAAACAATTCAAAGCAAAAAGGGCGCGACTTTCAATAATGAAAAAAACAGTTTGTCGTCAATCTGGCAAGTGCTGGCAGTAGAAGCGAATATCAAGGAAAATATCTGGCGACTGTTTAAGGGCGCGGAAAATGATTCTATCAGATACCGCGATTTTACTATTGTTGAAATAAAATCTATTATAGCTA
>CAYMSF010000339.1:0-2241 GCA_964392985.1 uncultured Victivallaceae bacterium
GGAATGGATGCGGTATCTGCTCAACGGCGCTCTATTCACTCGGAGTCATAAGGATAAAATGTGCGGAGCTGATATGCAACTTCTCGGCATCTCATAGCAATTAGATATTTGCTAAAACTGCGGGTACCGCAGTTAAACGCTGACTCCTGGCTGTTCGTGTGTTGTCCAAAATGTATTTTTATAAAAGATAAACGGATTGGAGAGAAAAATGTTTGATGGTATGAGTTCGTTTCGACAGGGCAAGATATGCCTGGCCTTGGAATGTTTGAAGCAATATGGGATTCCACTGCTGGAAAATGAAAAGACGCCGGCGATGATTGGCGATGATCCCGGCATTTATTATTTCATTCCTCAAATAGCTCAAACATTTAATGTTTCAGTGCCATTGGCTACACAAATATTTTTTATAGGATTGCTTTTCATCAGCAGTATAGCCGGTGCAACTGGCATTTTCCGCCTTTTCAAATCAAACGTTGTACGTATCTGCGGCTTGATTATGCTGCTGGCGTTTATCAGGCGCGGCTTTTATGTTACGGATGTATATCAAGCGCCGGCAATTATCGCGATCGGTTTAATTCCGCTGGGCTTATATGCTTTCAGTCGCGGCGGAATGCGTATTCAGATAGCGACCCTGGTATGGGGCGGCCTGCTGTGTTCATTATGCAATCAGGTGCGGAGCCATTCCGGAACAATGGGAATTATCTTCCTGATTACCTGCGTCGTTATCAGGTGCTGTAAAGAACAAAAAGTGTTTCAGAATATTTTGCTCCGTACAGCAATTCTCCTGATTTGCAGCGTTCCGGTCTGGGGATTAATGGAATATCAGTTGAAACAGCGCAATGATTTTCTGATTCAGCATGGCGTAAATGCTCATGCGCTGGCAAACAGGCATTTCCTCTGGCACAATATGTATATGGGACTGGGCTGGCTGCCGAACCAGCACGGGATTGTATGGCTTGATAATTGCCCGGAAAATAAAGTTTTATCGATGACCCCTGATGTAAAGTCAGGCTCGATCCGTTACGAATCTGAATTACGGCGTTATTATTTTGAAATAGTGAAAAAAGATCCGGTATTTGTCATTAAAACTTATTTAAGCAAAATAGTGTATCTGCTTAATTTACACTGGCCTATAGTTATTTTACCGCTTTTAATATTGCTGTTTTCTCCACGCCGTTATGAGCACTGGTTTTATCTGGCGATGTTTTTACCCATGCTACAGGGGTTTGCCATGGGTATAATCAGCATGCCCAAGGAATATCCTTATATAATGGGCGGCGCCACGACAGCATTAATCTTCTGTTTCCTGGTTTTTGCGGATTATATGAGTCGCGGAATAGAAAATCCGGACACTTATCCGGGAATGGTGAAAATGTGGCGACGTGCCAGATTTTCACGCAAAAAAAAATTCTGAAGCAGCATTAACGGTACAACGGAAATATTTTAAATTCTATATATGATTAAATTAATCAAAAAAATGCTTCGAGTTTGCCATAAACTGGTATTGTTAATAGAGAATAAGTTTGACCACCTCTTTTTAGCGACAGATGTTCCAATGGCCAAAATAATGAGTCATCAAAATTGGCAAAGCTATTTGTATGAAATTGGCAACAAGCCGAGAATGAGAATATTGGAAATAGGCAGCAATGAGGTAACAGGGATATCAAGAGATCGAGAAGAATTCTCCAATGCCGAATACATTGGATTTGATATTTATCCTGGCAGAAATGTTGATGTTGTTGGCGATGCCCATAAGCTTTCCTCTTATTTTAAAGGGGAAGAAAAATTTGATATTATCTACTCAACCGCTTGTTTTGAGCATTTTGCAATGCCCTGGATTGTTGCTGCTGAAATTGCTAAATTGCTAAAAGTTGGCGGGATTGTTTTAATAGAAACGCATTTTTCTTTTTCATCCCATGAAAGACCATGGCATTTTTTTCAATTCAGCGACATGGCGTTAAAATCCTTATTTTCGAAAGCGCTTGGATTTGAATGTATTGAGGCAGGAATGTCAAATCCAATTGTGGGCAGATATTCATCGCTGGCTGATAAATATTTGAGAAATAAGCCCGTGACCGGACTTTATTGTCATAGCGCATATCTCGGCAGGAAAGTTCGCAATGTCGAAAATTTTGCCTGGGAGAAGGTAGATTTAGTTGATCTTGTTGGAGAAACAAAATATCCCGCCCCCAAATAGTATTAATATCGCTCAACAAAATTTCAGGAAAATATGACTTCAGC
>CAYMSF010000340.1:0-2236 GCA_964392985.1 uncultured Victivallaceae bacterium
GATATGGTATGACGTCACAAATATTCAGCAGATGCCGGAATACAGAAGTTTTGCAGCAGAGCTAAAGCGGCGCAGGGTCGCCGCACTACAAAGATTGTTTCACAATCATATTCCCCCAATGAGATATAAATATCAATGCGTAATTATGCTAAAAAGATTTGGATTTTTTTGAAATTTAAGTCATAAATGGGAGTGTAAAAATGCCAGCATTGAACAGCCTTGGTGCTACCTCCACCACAGTCCGCTACTGTTCTAGCGCTCTTATGACGCATGGTTGCGTTATCCGCCCGGAACAATGCCTTTCCGCAATGGTCGTTTCGCTTGAGCTTAAAAACAGATTCCCGGAATTTCTCACGGCTGGCGGTTCGTGCGTAAACCTCGTGAAATTCATCCGGCAAAGACTGGCTCTTTCAAGAAAAAGTCGCTCAAAGATGGTTGCTTGACAGAAAAGAATGCATTGCACGGCATCTTTTATGGCATGGATATGAATTCAAGATAAAATACGGGTACTTTCATGTGTGATGCGCCTATAAAATGATTTTAATCTGCTATTCAATTTTGAAATGATGGACTGATTTTATATGTTTTCCTGGAGGGTTACGCTCGTCGTAACCAGGATCTAAAACGCGGTTGTGACGGAGCACAAACCTCCAGAGAAGGACAGAAATCCCCAAGACAAATAAAATCCTTAAAGCTGATGTCAGTTACATCATTTTATAAGCGCGACCCTTTCATGTCACCGCAAATAGTTACGCACTAATGGATAACTTCACACACTCGGAACACTCAAGCGTAGTTAAAAGAGTGAAACAACTGCATGACGCTTATCATGAATTTTGCACGTAAAGTATCACCATATGCGGCTGCCATAGCGGAAGAATGTCCGTTATGACATTTTCTGCCAGTTTAAGATTAATACGGCACATTGTGTTCTTGCGTACATTACAAGTATGCCGGAAGCCATTCCATGATGAAATGGCGATTATCAAACTCAGTGCGATTGCCAACGGTTTCAGCAAATGTTAATGGTTCGGCATGAGAATCAAAAAACAGATAGTTAGATCTATTGTTGGCATGGCGTTCTTTTTCAACTTGCCCTTCCCATACATTAACCGCCTTAAACGATGGATAGCCTTGATGATCCAATGCGTCGCGAGTCGAGCCCGGCTTATCGCCGCCGCGCTCCGATAGTAAAATATAGCGACTGTTTTTTTTAATCCGGCTGCCATTGCTGTTGAATGCGCACATGCCATTGTATATGTAACTCTGCCTGGTTTCCCAAGTGGTATTAAGTCCGGAATCGTCAAATCCGCTTCTCACAGCCGGGTCGCCCGGACAACGCAGATACTTCTGTTGCATGCCGTGGGGTTGAAGATAGACATGCCATTCAGTACTTGGCGGAGTCGTGCTTGGCGTCCGCTCAGGAGAGCCGTATTTGCCGCCATGCACGGGGGGGAAAAATGCCCTCCATGCGTCACAGTAGTAATTGAACGCCAATCCACATTGTTTAAGATTATTCATGCATTGCGTAGCCCTTGCTTTTTCACGGGCGCTGTTCAAGGCCGGAAGCAGCATTCCTGCGAGAATTGCGATGATCGCGATCACCACGAGGAGTTCGATGAGTGTAAAATTTTTAATCGTTTTCATAATTTTCTCCTGAATATAAGTATAAACTTGCTCCACAAAAAAGTACGGGAATCATTTCAGACACGGATTAATCAATCACAGATGATGTTGGATCAGGAGAAGACAGGCGGGGCACGCGGGAAACCGGTAAGGTTAGTGTTAACAAAGATAAAATCCCGCGGCAGTAAAGCTGCGGAATCATGATAGCTGGATAAAACAACGGCGGCCGAATCACCGGCGTAATATTTTAGAAATGCGGAAGCACATATTGAACACGCACACTCGACATATGCAACCTCGAAGTCCCCCTGTACTAAAGACGGCGTGTCATCGCTAAAGCACTGGCTTTCCTGTCCGGAACAAGTGTCGTGATCATTATGAAAAAGAGGATGCAGAAATTCCGCAAACAGCAATACACCCATGGCGATCGCCAGTACTAAATTTCTGATTGTTCTTAAATTTATCATCAAACCCTCTAGTAGTATTACAAAGTAATACTATACAGCTATGGCACAAATTTGTCAACTGGTAAAGCTGAAAATTATCAGATAGGCGGAATTAACTGCTTCCGGTTAAATTTAAAAATCATTGCGAGAATGACGCAGGCGGC
>CAYMSF010000341.1:0-2228 GCA_964392985.1 uncultured Victivallaceae bacterium
AGCAGCATCGAGGCCAATATCGCTATGATCGCGATCACCACCAGGAGTTCTATTAGTGTAAAACTTACTCTTTTTGTTCTTGGCTGATTAGGTCTTGCGAGAGCGGACAATCCGGTTTTTGCCGAATTTGACATTATTGCCTCCTTGTTTTTCGTTGCATTTAATCTACATATTAGTTTTTACTGACATGCTACGATATTTAAGTATAGTATGAATAGCACTAAAAGTAAATATCACAATCAGGACATTTATTGTAATATAAGGACAACTTAACTTTTATTCACCTGTCTGGAGTATTCCAGCGGGGTGATGCCAGTATGTATTTTAAAAAAATGACAAAAATAAGAGTCGCTGCGGAATCCAAGGCTATGAGCGATCTCCTTTACTGAAAATTTAGGATTATAGAGCATCTTTTGGGCGGCATTCAGCTTGCGTTGGGTAATATAATTACCGATAGAACATCCAGTCTGTTCAGAGAAAATACGATTAAGATGACGCGCAGAAACGTTAAACCTTTTGGCAAGATAATTCAGGCTGATAGAAGATGACAAATGTCCTTCGATAAATTGCTTGGCGGTCACGACTAATGTATCGCGGTCGTATGATATTTTATGGTCATTACTGTTCTGAATCAGATATTCCGCAAAGTAATATGCGAATAATTTCAAGAAAAACTCATAAATATAGAAGTTTATTTTGCCGGTAAAAACCGCATCTGTGACTTTTAACTCTGACAAAAGTTTTGTTTCAAATTCATTCATAAACTCTAAGTTGTCAAAGAAGTAATTACTTTCAGCAAGAAATTTAACTATCTTCTCAAAAAATATTTCTCCGGCTTTATTCTGCGGTGTAAGATCAAGCAGAAAGCCCAGAATGGTGGAATTGCTCTCCTGTGAGATTCGCTGATGGGATGTCTTCGGCGGAATAAAGATGAAATTCTTCTCTTTAGATGACATTATTTGCAACTCTTCGCCAAATTTATAGCCCATGCGACCGTCAATCATCCAGGATAATTCGGCAAACCGGTGCTGATGGTTCCCTATCGTTTTTTTCTCTTTCTCTTTGGTAAAGTGAAATACCACCGGCTGGATTTTCAGTCCACCCAGAATAATCGGACTGAACTCGGAAGTACAGTGACTGAGAATTTTATTGTAAAGAAATATCTGTTCCATAATATACACCCAATACCGGCAATAAGGTTTAAACTCTATATCAATATAAACGATTGCTTAAAGAATGCAAACTTGCCGTGCAAGCCACCGCTGGAAGCAAGGGCAAAACCAGTCTTCAAATCAAGTTGTAAATATAGTTATTTTCAAATTGCCTGTAAATAGCATTATCAAGACAGTTATTGGACTATCAAGACAGCTCTATATACTGCCGCAATTTGTCTGTTTGCCAGCTTCATTTAATGATTTTTATAAATGTACCACAAGCCCTGGTCGCCTTTGGCGCCGCCTCCGGCGGGTAAACTTCCAGCTTGACCGGTTTAAGCGGGGGAGTCACAAGCAGGGATGCTTGTGGTACTTTTCGCTTCCGCAGTCATTAAAATACGATTATATACTTTGAGTTGGTCAACATTGCTTACCGTCCATCTTTCTGACCAGTTGACATGCCGGAAATATGGACTGAAGCGTTGCCAGCCGAACTGGCGATATTCGCCGCCATCACAGAAGTGTCCGTTGACAATAAAACTTACTACTCTCGGACCGCCGTCAATATTGATAACCACATGATTTTTCCCCGGCTTCATGCAAGGCTCACTGGTAATGCGCTGCTCCATCCAACCAGTAGGAATCGCCGTCTGGCGATGATCAGAATAAAGCTGTTGATGTTCGCCGCCGGTGTTATCCTGGCCGTGCATGAACTGCTCGCTAGTGATGGAATACTCAAGCTGCCAATGTAAAATGTTCAACAAACGGGGATGGTCGCTGTACCGTCTCCCGCATTGTACCATGTAGTAAAAATAATACGGGGTAAGGGCGGGTGATATTTTTTAGATGATATTTTTTACTCATCCTCAGCGTTAAACGTCATTAACAAACAACGAAAACACGGAAAATCATGTTTGACCTTTGATTATTCAGGCAATTCCATCTCCATCACCACGGGAAAATGATCGGATGCCATCAATTCCGGAACACGCCTGGCAGTAATGTTCCATGATGGCGGCACGAGAATCCAGTCGACGATGCCTGCGCTGATGGTGAAATCCGGTGGGTCAGGAT
>CAYMSF010000342.1:0-2219 GCA_964392985.1 uncultured Victivallaceae bacterium
CGGCAAATGATCGATATGTGTTTGATCAGGTTCCCGAGTATCTTAAAGCCGCGAATGGCATGAAATTCAAGCTGGGACCGGCATCCGGAAACAATGCAGTACGCTGGCGGCTGGTTGATAAAGTAAAAACAATACCAATAGATGCTCCATCAGGCTTGGAGTCAATGACTTTTGTGACGATTGGGATTGGTTTGAACTACGACAAAGAGGGTAATGGCAAAGCTATTGTCAAGGCTATCTACGCGGACGGCACATCCTCTGAGGTTCCGATGAGTTACGCGGGTTTTTATATGCAAAATCCCCAGGCACCTGGATTTAGTGTCGCTACAGCCGATGTAACTGGCAAATTCGGCACCGCCGCCAACCGGCAGTTTATTGGACAAAAAATAGTTTTGGATCCGGCGAAAAAAGTAGAGAAACTGGAATTTGACATGAGCGGGCTCAAGGATGGTTCCGGCAATGACGCGGAGTTTGCTCTGGTCGCGGTGACTGGTACTTCTGCCCCCAGTGCCACGGCAGGATTGACTGAAGGTTCAAATATATGTTTTGATCTCAGCCAGTTTTTCAATGCCCGTACATTAGCACCGGCAAATGATACCGGTGGCGAAGGTTTTCGCGGCGTAAATAATGAAAAATATTTGAGCGACAAGCTGGCTATAAGTAATGGAAAATTGTCAAAAAACGAACTTGTTTTTAATCTGGGGCCGCTCAATGGTAACAATAACACCATCAAATTGCGGCTTAATGCTTCGCCGTGCAAAATTCTGCTGACCCAACCAGTTAATCTACAGGCAATCAGTTTTATTTCCAATGGCGTCGGACTTAATCCGTGCGTACCGCCAGCGGATAATGGCTGGGGGATTGTCCGGATATACTACATGGACGGTACCAAACTCGAAGAGCAATTCGTTTACCGTAATTTCTACAGTGCTCCACCTGCGGCTCCGGCTTTTAGCGCAGGCATGACTGATATTACCGGTAAGGGCGGAACTGGCAATAACCGGCACATTTATGGTCAGACCATCAAGCTGGATCAGGCGAAAGCAGTTTCATCCATTGAGTTTGATCTTACTGGAATTGTTGACGGTTCCGGAAAAGACGCTGAATTCGGCATACTGGCGCTTACGGGCACTAAATAATTTGCAACATATAATAGCTGATTTCTACAGAGGATAACCCAATGAAAAGATATCTGATAGCGGGAGCTTTGTCGCTTGTCGCGGCGCTGACAACAGCACAATCCGAAGAAATATTCTTCAACCTGAAAGACTCTTTCAACGCCAGGATTCTGGCCGACAATGCCGACAAAAAAAGCGGCACCGGATTTGGTGGCGACATGAACGCCAAATGCCTGAATCCGTCGGTGACGCCGGAAGGAATCATGCAGGCCTTTAACTATATTGATTTCAAAATTGGCGATATCAAAGGCAATAATGCTATCATGATTCCTCTGAAGAAGAACTGCGAAGTGCCGCTGTCCGGCAAGGCGCAGCTCACTTCACTCGCCATTCTCTACGTGGCTCACCGCTATGATGACAGCGGTTCCGGCGCTGGAAAAATCACGGTCGTTTATGCCGATGGCACTACTCAGGAATTCGCGTGGCCGGATCCCGGAAAAAGCGGCATGCGGAACACCAATTTCAGTCAGACTGGTGTTTCAAATGGCGGCTTCTTCGAATATTACATCGCCCGCGACGACAAAAATGTCAGCAATCCCCGTTTTCAAAGTCGTGTGCTGAGCGGACTGAATCCAGACAAGCCTATCTCGAAAGTGATTATCGACACCAATGGTTTTATTGATCCAGGCAATGACGCGGAATGGGCGATCTTTGCCGTCACCGGCAACGGGAAATTAACTGAAAAATCATCGCTGGCGGAAGTGAATTCCGGTACCCGTCCATACGAGTTGGACTGGGCAAAACGCAATCAGGATGAATATCCACCATTCGTTGATTTCCAGAATCTTAGCGACTGGAAGAGTTCCGGTCCGGCAAAAATCTATTTCAACAGCACTTCAGAGAAGCCCTTATTTCTGCCCAAAAGCGCCCGCATAGAAATGAATACCATTGATCGCGGCGAAATAGTGCTTTCGCCACCGGCGCCACTGGCGCTGCCGAAGGAGTTCAATGCCGTCAGCCTGTGGATTTACGGAGACGGATTTCATGTGTTTGTGGAATACGCGCCAACCAATAAGCTGACCGTGACTGCGTTGTTCCGTA
>CAYMSF010000343.1:0-2217 GCA_964392985.1 uncultured Victivallaceae bacterium
ATAAAGGCAAAAGATACGATGTGTTCGCCTACAACGGCGGACTGTTCAAGCCGGATGAAATTTTAGACGCGGTGAAAATTGACAGCGAACTGCTTTACCGCCATGCGTTAAAACTATCCGAATATGACTTCGCCAGCGAAGTGGATGTAAACATCCTCGGCCATATTTTTGAAAATTCCCTGAATGAACTCGACGAGATCAAGGCGCAACTGGCGGGACAGGCCGTTGACAAGACCAGCGCCAAACGCAAAAAAGACGGCGTTTTCTACACCCCGAAATACATTACCAAATACATCGTTGAAAATACCCTCGGCAGACTGTGCGCCGAACAGAAAGCCGGAATGCAGCTCAATGAGGACGACTATACCGGCGACAAACGCAAAAATAAACCGGCCAGGCAGGCATTGAACGATAAACTCGCCGCGTACCGGCAATGGCTGCTGCAACTGACCATCTGCGACCCCGCCTGCGGCTCCGGCGCGTTTCTCAATCAGGCGCTGGACTTTCTAATCAAAGAACACCAGTATATTGACGAACTGCACGCCAAACTGTACGGCGACGCCATGGTGTTAAGCGATATTGAAAAAAGCATCCTCGAAAACAATCTGTTCGGCGTGGATTTGAACGAGGAAAGCGTGGAAATCGCCAAGCTCTCCCTGTGGCTCCGCACCGCCCAGCCCAACCGCAAACTCAATGATTTAAACAACAACATTAAATGCGGCAATTCGTTGATTGACGATCCCGCAGTAGCCGGAGAAAAAGCTTTCAACTGGCATAAAGAATTTCCACAAGTCTTTGAAAAAGGCGGTTTCGATGTCGTCATTGGGAATCCGCCGTATGTTTTTGCAAGAGATAATTTTAAACAAGAGGAAAAAGATTTTTTTGTCAGGCAATATGTCTCCGCTAAATATCAAATTAATACTTATTTATTGTTTATTGAAAAGTCTGTTCAAATTATAAAAAGAAAGGGAATATATGGCTTAATTATTCCTAACTCTTGGTTAATGGTTTACTCGGGGGAAGGATTAAGAAAGCATTTATTAGAAACATGCAAGTTGAATCAAATAGTAAACCTAGAAGGTTATTCTTTTGAAAGCGCAAATGTTGAAACTGTAATTCTGATTGCAGAAAAAGAAAAAAATCTAGAAGGTAGTTCTGTACAGATTTTATTGAATAATGGAACAGAATTTTATTTGTCACACATAAAACAGCAACAAGACTTTTTTAAAAATGCAGGGTATGAATTTAGAGTTTTTTTAGATGAGCAGAGTGATAATATAAATTTTAAAATTATTAATGAATCTGAGATGCTTGATAATTTAGTTGAAATCAAGGCAGGATTACAGGCCTACGAAAAAGATAAAGGGGAACCGAAACAAACCGCCGAAGATGTAATTAAGAGACCTTATGATTTTAAATATAAATTTGATGATGATACTCATAAGTATTTAGATGGAAAAGATGTTGGAAGGTATTACATAAGTTGGTCAGGTTTATACTTGAAATATGGCAAGAATTTAGCAGCACCAAGAACTTTTAATCTATTTCAGGGCAAAAAAATAATAGTTAGAGAGATTACGGGGAATTTTCCTAGATGTTTAATATCAACATATTCCGAGGACATTTATTTATATAATCGAAGTAATATTGCGATTCTTGAAAAAGATGATTCATGCATATCGTTAAAGTATGTTCTTGGCATATTAAATAGTTCATTATTGTCATATTATTTTTTAAAGAATACTGCTAAATCGGTTAGAAAATTATTCCCCAAAATCATTTTAAATGATTTAAGAAAATTTCCGATTAAAAAAATCTCCATTGCGGCACAACAACCCTTCATCGAAAAAGCCGATCAGATGCTTTCGTTGAACAAAGAGTTGCAGGAAGTTACGCAAAGGTTCCAGCGGACGCTGCAACGCAAATTTGAACTGGTCGAACTGCCCGGCAAACTGCAAAACTGGTATCTGCTTTCCTACTCTGATTTTATCAAAGAACTGGGCAAAAAGAAAATCAAGCTGTCGCTGGCGCAGGAAGCCGAATGGGAAGAGTATTTCGTGCAGGAAGCGAAACGCGCGCAGGAATTAAAAGCAACCATCGACGCCACCGATAAAGCCATAGATCAAATGGTGTACGAGTTATACGGCCTGACGCAAGATGAGATTAAGATAGTCGAGGGGAATGATAAATAGAGTACCTCAAGCTTCCAGCTTGAGA
>CAYMSF010000344.1:0-2215 GCA_964392985.1 uncultured Victivallaceae bacterium
ACACCAGTAGAAAGTACCAGTTATTTTTGAACGACTCCTAAAAACAAGACAGAATGAAAACTCATTATTCAAGCATCTTTTTTACGTCATACATGGCACGATAACTGATATCCAGATTGATTAATCCTTTGTGCGGGTTGTCCAGATCAAGCGTAATATAAATCACCAAAGATACCAGTAAACAGAACCCAATGACGATTGTTTTATTCAAATAATTCTCTTCAGTAGATAAATATCCGATATAAAACACGCTGATCAAAGAGATTGCCAGCAGAAAGAAAACAATTGAATTCGGAACACTTTCCATCCCGCTGATGTTTCTGGACGTGGCAGTGTCAAACATTGAATTAAGCGCCGGTACCATTTGCATGGATTGAAGATACATATCTTTATTGGCGGAAAAACCGGTTACTTTTTTCCACAGCAGTTTTGCGTAAACATCAGCTTTGTCCAATGATAATTTGATCAGCACTGCATCATGTCCGGCTTCATAGAATTCCAGCCTGGCGGCTAAATAATTTTTTAAATAACCTCTTAATTCAGTTCTGACCGGATCAGGGTACAAGTCTGCTCGGAGAATTGCTGTTCCGATGCAATTTGCCTCGTCCACGACAAGTTTACGCCGGTCATCAAATCTGTTGCCGCTCAATCCGAAAGTAAAAGCCAGCAGAAAGCCGAACAGTGCCAGTATTGACGCGATTACGGTTGACTTGAGCGGATTTTTGCCTTTGGCTATACCGCTGTCGAATTTTTTTGATAAATATCTGCCCAGATATAACGCGGCGATCATCCCGATAAACAGTAATGATGCGATAATCGCAGGATCTGTTTTAAAAATAATTGATTCGTTCATAGTAAATTACCTCCACCTGTTAACTATAGTTTAATTCAGCAATGCTCCGGGTGCAAGTCTTTTGATTAAAAATAAAATATTACAAAAATTGTAAAAGTAATATTTGACAAGCCGGCAAGTTTTGATTATGTTAGTATTACGTTTTTTATAAAAGTAATATTTTAATGGGTAGTGAATTGTCTTATGGAAAAATACAAAAAGAAGGTGAATGAAGTGAGCAGGAAGAAGAATTTTACTCTGGTTGAATTGCTGGTCGTGATGGTTATCATTTCGATTTTGGCGATGCTGCTATTGCCGACACTGGCCCAGGCGCGGGAGTCGGCGAAACGGAGTTCATGTACTGGGAATATGAAACAGATGGCGCTGGGTGCGCAGTTATATGCGTTAGACAGCCGTTATTATCCTCGGGCTTACACTAGCGGTGTAAAACTGCGCTGGATGGACTATGTTGCTCCGTATTTGAAAACCGGCGCTGACAAATCCAGAGTTTATGTCTGTCCGGCAGATGCCAATCCCGGCATTCCGGCCTCAACAACAATGCCACTTAGCTACGGGATTAATTCCTATAATTTTATCGGCGGCACGGCAGGCCAGAAGTATTCGTTCTGGTATCCGGTGCATTCCAGTCTGGTCAGGCATCCATCACAGGTAATCGTGCTGACCGACGCCAGATCAACGTATTATTATGTGGCAGGGAGCGCTGGAAATGCAACACGCTATTATACGCCCGGCGCAGTGGTCAATGCCGCTCCGGATACTTATGTGGAGTTCCGTCATCCGCATTACACGTTTACCGCCGGTTATGCCGACGGGCACTGCAATCTAAGAGATAGAACATCACAAATTGACTGGGACGCATCACTGTGAAAAGTCTGTCAAGATATTTGGTTTTATTGCTGGCTGTGTTATACTCGGTAACGGCTGTTGCGGAAATGCCGGAGATTACCGATATGACTGGGCGCAAAGTGAAGATCCCGGCAGGAGCGGAACGCATTTTGACAACATGTACTTCAGTAACTGACACCTTGTTACGTCTCAAGCAACTGCAAATAATTGCCGGATGCGATGAATATTCCAGAATGCTTCCTGGAATGTCAGGAGCGGCGGCGCTTGCTCATGGCGGTTCTATTGCCAGAGAAAATGTAATCGCATCCGGAATTGATCTGGCGTTTGTCTGGTGGTATCAGGATGAAATGGCTGAACAGCTCGCGAACTTGAATATTCCAGTGGTCAGAATCAAGCTGAACGGCGTAAAAGATATACCGCAACTGCTGCGGCTGGTTGGCAGATGCGTCAACCGTAAAGATTCCAGCGAGAAAATGGCGATTGAGATTGAACATTATCTGTCGCAAACGACGAATA
>CAYMSF010000345.1:0-2213 GCA_964392985.1 uncultured Victivallaceae bacterium
TGCCCAAGTTGAGGGTATAATAACCATTGGAATTTTTGAACCCGACGATATTAAACTTCTGGAGAAATGTCATATTCCCGTGGTAGGTATAGGATTAAATGTGCCGGGAAATTTCCCTGTGATTTCTGCTGATTTTGACCGGGAAGGCCGGGATGTTGTCCAATATTTTCATCAGTGCGGCCTGAATCACATTGCGGTAATCGGCGCCGGAGCCGATGCGATCATAGTAAGCAGCATGTTGCCAGCCATGCGGAAAGAGACGAATAAAATATCCGGAATGATTCTGGATGAATTTGTCAACCCGCCGGATGGCGAATACCTGTGCACCAAAGCAATGATGAAAAAAGCTAAACCTGATGCGCTGTTTTTGCTGAACTGGATGAGTATCTCTCCTGTACTTAGCGCTCTGGATGAACTAAAGCTGAGAATCCCCGAAGATATCTCTATCCTGGTGCATGGCGAAAACGCGCTGGCAATGCACACCAGGGTTCCGCTGTCCATTGTGCGCGGCGACATAGCGGTTGGCTGCCGGAAGATTATGGAAGTATTACTCCAAATCATTAAAACCGGCGAAGCGGATAATACACACTACTATTATGACAGGGAAATTCTTAACCTGGGATCGATCAAATCAGCAACGAATAAAAAGCATGCAAAGATTAAGCACGATTAGCTGGTGCCGATAGCGCGGATAAAAGATTTTTCATTTCTTCAATTGCGAATGTAATTAGCGTTTGACAAATCTATTGTTATATAGTATTATATATAACTATATCAAATTAACAAAATGAAGCAGAAAAAATGAAAACAGAAAAATTATGCGGAGTATGGTCGGCGGCGCCTACGCCTTTGAACTCGGATTTTAAAATTGACGAAGCATCCATTGAACGGCTGGCGGCGCATCAGCAGAAACTCAAGATCAACGGGGTATTTATTGCCGGGACCTGCGGCGAAGGTCCCTGGCTCAGCGACGCGATGCGGCTGGAGCTGGCAAAGCTGAGCGTCAAACACAATCAGGGCAAAATGCTGTTAGCCATGCAGGTGACTGACAACTCGGCATTGCGGATTATTGATAACATTAAACGCATCGCCGATACCGGGGTTGATATCGCGGTGATCGCGCCGCCGTTTTTTCAAATCAATGCCTCGCAGGATTATTTGAAAAATCTCTATCTGGAGGTGATTGAAGCCAGCCCGCTGCCGGTAGGCATCTACCACCTGGGCAAGAATACCAAGACCCTGGTCGAGACCGGGACTATGACCGAAATTATCCGCCATCCCAAAGTAAAAATCATCAAAGACAGTTCAGCCGATCCACTGGCGATGTCAGCCATCGTGCAGGTACGCGATCATCGCAAAGGTGAATTATTTGCCCTGAACGGCAATGAATTTGATTGTGTCACTTACGCCCAGGCCGGATATGACGGGGCATTGCTCGGCGGCGCCTGTTTCAACGGTTTAATGGCTGGAGAAATCATCCGGCTGGCTAAACTTGATAAAATTGCCGATGCCAAATTACTGCAAAACCGGATGAATGAACTCATGTTCGACGTTTTCGGCGGCAAGGATATTCACTGCTGGCTGGCCGGACAGAAACTGCTGATGGTAAAATTAGGTGTTTTCTCAACAAACAAAACGATTATTAATTACAGTGTTGACGCGGCTTGCGAAAAGGCGATTGATGCGGCGATTGAGCGGGAAAAAATGTGGCTGCTGCCGGAGGCGTGTCATGCGTTATCGTGAAACCGGAGAGCTGCACCTGGATTTCCACGGGGCAACTAACACCACCATTAATTATATCGCTAAAAACTTTGGCGAAAAAGCGCTGCATGAAATATTTTTTGCCGTCGGGCAGAAGGTTTATGAGTCCATCCATGAAAAGCTGAAACAAGGCGACGCCAGTGAACTAATTGAACACTGGCAATACTTTTTTACCCGCGAAAAAGGAGCTTTTCAAATTAAGGAGACTCCGGACGCAATCGTTCTGGAAGTATCTGAATGTCCAGCCGTGCGGCAGCTTTTGAAGTTAGGATTGACTCCTTCGCCTCTTTTCTGTAATCAAACCATTACGGTCAATGAAGCTTTATGTGAAGGTACTCCCTTTGAGTTAAAAACTGAAATTACCGGTTGCGGCAAATGCCGCCAGACAATCACCAGACGAGGTGTCAAATGATTCCCAGCGATCACTTTGTGCGATTTTATAATGAAGTCTT
>CAYMSF010000346.1:0-2208 GCA_964392985.1 uncultured Victivallaceae bacterium
ATTGAAATATGGTTTCTCAAGCTCAACCTCCATATATTTCAGATATCGTCCGCCTCCGGTTATGGAAAGGTCGTTCAATGTTACCGTGCCATTGCCTTCAGCCAGAATCGTTACATCCGCAAGTTCTTTGATAATTCTCTGATAGACCGGAAATTCAAAAGTAACGGGCTGTCCTTGACTACTGACTGGAAGAGGTTTCAAATAAAATGGCAGGGCGTTTTGAGGGTATCTTTGCGTGAACTGATCGAAACGCAGTTTTATCGAGGATATTTCGCCGGACGTTGAGTAGGATCCCTTTATTGTATAGGAGCGGTTGGGTTTTAAAGCCAGTTCGCCGGAAGTCACCATCGCACTGCCGTTTACCGAGAGTATGACAGACAGATCTTTCACTTGTACCTGGCTTTTATTGGTGTTTTCATTTTTAATCATATGCCATGGACCGGGAATTGTTTTTGTCCATTGGTTATTTGCGGAAGAAAGCAAAATTCCATCCTGTGACGGCAGAGGAGGAATACCATGGAGAGATCCGTATTCCATAAAATCTAGCACAAAGTTGCCAATGGCTAAACCGCCTGTGCAGAACTGAAAACCCTTTGAGTTATTTACGCTGGAATAGCGCCAAGGTTCAACTAAAGTAATGTTGCCACCATAGATGACTGGTGTTTTGAACTGAGCCACCCCGTCAATCAGTACCTGAATTACCATTTTACCGCTCTTGGAATCACGATATTTCTTTAACGTATAAGTATGCGGTTTGCCGTCTTCCCACTTAAATGAGCTCACCGGAGTAAGCGGATATTGGTTGATGCCATTTAATGCCACCAGATATTCATCTGCCGCAGTTTTATACCATGCCAATGTGACCCGACAGCCTTTGCCGCCTTCATCAAAAAAGCCGCACTCCGCAATTGGAGAAGTAGCCACGCCGGCTGACTGTGCAGCGAATCTAACGCTGTATTCATATTCAACATCCATGGGACGCCCCTGGAAATCCTTTTCAATATCTTGCGGAATTTTCAGACTGACAAATGCATCTTTGGACGACTTGGAGTCATCAATCAGAAGTTTTCCTTGAGAGGGGGTATTTGGCTTAATACTGCAACCGGCGCCTGTAACAACAATACATTTGCTGTTGCCGTCGGGAGGAGTGATGCTAGCAGGATCATAACTTCCGTCATACCTGCCTTGAAGCCCTTGGGACATTGCCGTTCCGGAACCGAGAAGCATAGTCACGCTTGCAACCATAAAAGTAAACAAACCATTTTTCATCATTTAACCTTTTTCGAATATTTTTGTTTTTGCTTTATATCTTTTAAATTAGCAGAGAAATATCTTTTTATGTATTACTTACAAAATAATATTTAATTGATTTTATCTGCTTGCGAAAAGTGTCGTCTTCCGCAGGACTCGCCAGACGAAGTAGAATTGGTAACATGACACAGCTTAATGAGCCATTATAAATTACCTGTCATCTTCCGGAAATATTTGTCTTCGAAATCGCCTTATCAAGGGGCAATTGTTTGATTGCACTGACATGACCATCAAGATATAGAACATTACTATTTCTGCTATGCCGATAATCGACTTGCGTGACAGTTCCTGTCCACACGCAATTGCCCGCATCATTCCAGTCAAAGGCCATTACTGAAGTGTCAGGAGTTGTATATGGGACTGTTTTGCAGCGCCCGTCCATAACGTGCATTGTAGTACTTGGTTTTTTGGTATAAGTTATTTTCTTGGGAATGCAATCGCCGGAGTTCTGGGTGGACCAGGCTAAACCGGTGTTATTGGTGGTGCCAAATCTACGGTTATAGATATAGTTTACCAGATCATAATTTAGAGGAGGGGCTCCCTTAGGGTCTCCGTAAACTTCAGTTTCATCGGTCGGACAAAGAAACATGTTCGGAGTTATGGCATAGGACTTTTCATTGAGAACATAAGTGGTAGCAACGCGATTCCAAAGGGTAGCTACGATGGAGACGCCGCTTCCCGGCAATACCCTGTTAAACTGTTTATGTGGAAGGATATAGCTGTCATAATTATCAACATAATTGATAAAACAAATCCCCATTTGTTTTAAATTGTTGGCACAAGTTATCGATTTTGCTTTCTCTCTGGCCTTATTCAAGGCCGGCAGCAACATTGACGCCAGGATCGCGATAATGGCTATCACCACGAGGAGCTCAATTAATGTGAAGTCATTGCGCC
>CAYMSF010000347.1:0-2198 GCA_964392985.1 uncultured Victivallaceae bacterium
CCTCCAGGCGTGTATTGTATAGCTCATGGCTGCCATAAATTAAATTGCGTATATCTTTATAATCTACTGGTTGAGTTTCATTTTTCAATAAATATTTCTGTATTATTTTAAAGAGAAATGAGAATTACAGATATTTGATGCGATATGGCCGACGGCACGAGGTATTTTCAACTTCCGGAGAATGTCTGTTTATTGCAACAGTGCCGGAACCGGTTTGGTATTTTCATCGTCATTTGACAATGAATCATAGTCAAGGTGTTCATTCCAGAAGTAAACTTTTCGGTTTTTAACATCGTTAACTTCATGACTGCACAGGTCGAATTGAGAACGAAAGCCGGGATAGGTGATGTGCATCAAATCCAGCATGGTTTCAAAGAAATAATTGGTGATCAAAGCTTTGTTCCGGTTGCGGTATAACATCTCTTTGGTCTGTCCGCCTGTCCATTTCCAGAAAGTATCAGTGCCGTAGATGAAAAATGGAATATGATAGTTCCCTTTGCAAGTGCCGTAATAGTTATTCTTCCCGTCATCATAAAGACCGGCGCCATGGTCGGAGATGAAAACCATCGCCGCCGGATAATCTGTTTTACTGACATATGTTGCCAGACGTTCCAGGAAATACCCGTTGAACACCATGCCGTTACGATAGTTATTTCTGACCATTTCCTTGTTCTTCGGATTGTCTTCATTGCTGGTTGTCGGATTGAACAATGCAAACTCTTTTGGAAAACGGACGTAGAAAGGAAGATGAACTCCGATCATCTTCACTATAATCAATGTTTTGCCTTTATTCTCTTTGATGATTTTGTCCACGAACGGCCACATTCCGGTATCATATTCTTTAGTAGCGCGGTTCTCGATTGCATGATTAATGAATTTATCCGCTTCAGCTATAATTACGTTAACTCCGTCGCTGTTGGCGGCAAGCGCGGGCTGGTAGGTTATGTAGTAAGTATGGTATCCGGCTTCCTTGAATGCCGTAATCAGCGATTTTTCATAAAAATTAGCCGCATTGTTATCGTTTGACGAGCGGGTAAGCAGCGCGACCGCGGCTTCAAGGGTTTTCGTGGCATGCGTCGTCATGTCTGTATATGAAATCATGTTGCCGTCATGTTCTGCATTCCAGAGCAGGGGGGTGTATTTTTTGTTGATCAGATACGAATAATGATCCTGACGCTGAGATTCTCCCAGCACCATCAGCAACAGACTTTTTTCTGGTTTAGCGGTATCAGTGGCGGAGAACGAATGATTTTGGGCTTTTTGTCGCATGCTGATTGAAATATCTTTATATTCATAATAACGTACAATCGCCTTGCCGTAGGAAAACCAGCAGTATCCTAAAAAAAACGGCAGCGCCGCAAACACCCATAAATTCCGGCGGCTTTTCTTCATAAAAATGGCAAAGACAGTTGTGGCGCAGAGCATTCCGGCTATGGCTGTATACTCAAACCGCGTTATCACTTTGAAATAGTTGATAATTTCAGCATCCCCGGCCAGTGAGGTGACGATCAGGATTTGATCCCCGATCTGCCAGAATACCGTGCGGTAATGAAGGATAAAATGACATTCGAACAAAACCATCGCCATGATCAGGAAAACCATTATAACCCGCAGTACCTTGCCCCCGCAAAAGTAAACAATCAAAAAAGCCGTAAGCAGCAGGCTGCGGTACATAATTGTTTCAACATAAAACCACCACCAGATTACGCATAGAAAGGTAAGTCCGGTCAGGATATAACAAGTATTGCACCAGTTTTTCTTCAGCCAGTCAATTATTTTTCTCATACACACCGATTTTAGACTGCACGGTTGCAGGTTGTTGACTGTTAATGTATTTTATATTATTGCACGAAATGACAGCATCAAATATATAACCAATCATTTCAGTTTCAAATTGTTGCGGCCAGTTTTACATAAATAGAGTGCTAAAATTAGAGTACCTGAGGCAGTTTTTTCGCGTTATTCAACGTTCAATGCGGCGTATCCATTCATAAATGGATAACCGCCGCATTGTTTTGAATCTGTCAGGTTGCAGTATCAGGCAGGGTTGGAATCTTTAGCTTTTTTCTCGTTCATCGCCTGCTTTCCAGCCTCGAATGCTGCGGCAATCATGGCTTTCTTTTCGGCCAGCATTTCCTTGGCACCTTCAAAAGTATCTCCTACTTTGTCTTTCATTTCGCGAGTACGCCTGGCCAGCA
>CAYMSF010000348.1:0-2194 GCA_964392985.1 uncultured Victivallaceae bacterium
TCATTGCCTCCGGCTTGCCGGACGTCACGCATGACCCGGTCAATTAATGATTGCGGTGTCCATTGTTCACAATGAATAATTCCGGGGTAATACAAATTATTGCCGGTGATTTCGTAGAAAACCTGATATTTGTCATTTGTTTCACGTTCAATCTCGGCAGTAAGTTCCAATAACACTTCATCATTAGCGACAGATTTTATCCAAGTTTTTTCTGTTCGTACCGCGCCAATTGATTGACTCTTGTCATAATGAACATATTTCGGCGTATCGTCACCAACCACGCGCAGCAAATCCTGATGATATTTACTGTTAGCAATATGTTCACCATAGCTAACAGTCTTCCCGTCAACGTTGTCGGCGTCATTGTTTGCCGGGAACAATTTTTTGATTTCCGCCAATTTTTGCTGATCAATTTGCGGGATAGCCTGTTCACTGAGCAACATTATTTCATGGCAACTGGAACAAATAGCGGTATTATGCCATTCCAAAATCATGTCTTCATCCTCGACACGGGCGATTTTACCACAGCAATAACAACCATAACCGGTATTCAACTTGAATTCAGCAATATTATTCCGGCTGCGGAAAAATATATAACGGTTAAGCGGCATATTGCCGTTTGTTATCAATTTCCGCTGCCGCTGGTAGTAAAATGCGGATAAACCATTATCCTGTCCGCGCCATACCGGTGACGCATCGCCGATTAAGGCGAATTGTCCGCAAAAACGACAACTGTAATTATGACCCCACAAGAACGGTTCGGTTTGTTCCGTGCCGTCATAGATACAATATTCCTCACAATCCAGACAAAATATCTTTTTGCTTTGCCGGATCATGTCGCGGTTATTTTGTACCGCGCTCAATATCTCATCAATTTTTTCATCGCCAATCATTGGTATTACTCCATAACGTTGCGCGCTTTATTGTTTGGGTTCCTGTTCTTCCGGATGATAATGATCCTTATGATATTGAATTGCCTCCATAATCATCTCCTGCCGGAGTTGCCGGATTTCTTTCGAGATTCTTACTTGATATTGACCATTAGAACTGTCAGTACAAAATAATCGGGTTAATTTATTTCCAATCTTTATGTCAGCTTCTGATTTCCGGATTGCTTTCACGTCTATTACTGGTACTTCACGATCAGGCTCGATTTTACGAAAGAAGCTGGTTATTCTTTCTACAAGCTCTTGGTCAGATAATGCTTGTGGGTCATCTTCCGGTGTTTCCCAAACCTTATGAATATTTTCAATGGCAATCCGTGAACTGATTACCGCAAAAATCTGCTGCTTGAATGCATCCTTATCGAATTTAAATTCACGGATTACGTTATTCCTGAATGCTGAGCATCTGCCATTTCTTTTTCTGCAATTAGAAAATTTATAACAATCCGGTCCGCATTTTTTAAAACCATACTTTCCCATATATAAAATAACGTGTTGATCGGTGTGGACGGTTTTAATATCATCAAAAAGTCCTGCACACCCATAGCATCCGCAACCGCAAATAAAAGGTCGATAGTCACCATCGTTTTTATACATCTCAAGCAGTTGACCTAAATTGGTGTTTTCCCAGATAATTCTGCCGTTAACGATAGTGCGCAAAGCAAAGGTGGCACAATCCGGTTCCCGTAAATATTCATCATCGCTCTTTAGCGGCACATTCGGAGAGATCAACATTTTACTATCAGAACACGTTATGGTTTTAATTTTTGGGTTTTTCTCAATCACCAGGTGGGTTATATCTTCATCATGCCAGTCATTTTCTCCAGTCAGAAAATACTCAAGTTTTATTTTGTCAGCAAAAATTCCCTGTTTGAGTTTTTTTTCCACGCTGTAGCCTCTAGGATATCCTGTCTTTTTCATGTAAATGGAATCCTGAAGTTTTTTCTCTCTTTTTAATTCCTCGGCGGTAGGAGGGGTAGGTTCACGCAAAAGGGAAACCATTATTTTTTCATTTTCATCCTGTACCAAAACACCATTATTTTTTTTCATACTCTTTCCTTTTTATTTTTGACTACTAACAAAATAATTTCCGTTTTTGCTGTTATCTGCGACTACTAGTCAATCAATTCTATACCGATTGAAATCCGACACTTTAAATTTTTTTCAGTAATCAACTGGACAGAGAAAGCTACGACCATTGATTGATTTAACCGAGTACCAATTTTTAGAAATTTTACGACAAACTTCCA
>CAYMSF010000349.1:0-2178 GCA_964392985.1 uncultured Victivallaceae bacterium
ACAATCTGCCGCGCCGGCCGCTGGAACCGATGATTGATCAGGCGCTGGAGTGGGCAGAGTCATTTGAATGGCTGGGTGATGCGATTCCTGGCTACAGCATGTCTTTTGCGCCGGATCATTTTTCCCTCCTGCTCGGCGCGGAGATGATTTACAGCGGCAGCACGGATTCAGGCGACGCCGAGACCGGCTGGATTGTGCCGTTCCTGAAAGACTACGACCAGGAAATCCGTTTCCGTCCCGATTGCCTTTGGTGGGAAAAAACCGTCGAATGCATCCGCGCATTTCGCAAGCGTTGCGACGGGAAGATGATCATATACGGGACTCATTTTCAAGGTGGACTTGACGACCCGGCCGCGATCAAGCACTTGCCCGCCATCGCTGAAATTGAAAAAATCAAGATGATTCAATGGGTGCCCGGCCCCGGCGAAGCCGCCACGAAAGACTGGACATCGCTTTTTGAACAGATTGACGACCTGGGGCTTGGCAATCTCCACGGGGGAAACAGGGATACAGTCAAACAGCTCTGGCAGAAATACCGCAGTCGCCGTTACCTGTACATTCACAATGTCTACGGTATTACGTGCCGGCAGGAAGCCGGGGATTGAGCGGCGCCTCTCTGGCCTCAGACTACGGCACCGGATTCAAAGACTATTTCGCCCGCGCCAATTCAGAATTGTTGTGCGTTGTTCAAATTGAACATGAAAATGCCGTGCAAAATATCGATTCAATCGCGGCAGTAGATGGTGTTGATGTGCTCTTTATTGGACACTCCGACCTGTCACTCGGCATGGGGTGTTTCGGTAATTTCGATGACAAACAAATTATTGACGCGGAAAATGCCGTACTGAAAGCCGCTCGTGAACACGGCAAAATCGCCGGAATGTTGTTGAAACAGGGAATGAACGCTCAGCAATATGTTGACCGCGGATTCAACTTCGTGGCATTGGGAACTGATGTGGGCTGTCTGCGTTCCGCCTATAAGCACTTAATCACAAATAATTGAAACATAAATTAATCTTATAGAGACGATCTGGAATCCGGCTGCGGTCCATTTATAATCAAGAGTTAAACTTGCCCCGGGTGCTTTCTAAAGGTGTCCGCGACCTTCCGTGAAATAGTTGTTGATAAAGCGGAACATCACTGGCAGCGCTTCCTTTGCGAATTCGCCAGTGTGCCCACCCTGGGATTCTATGTAGTAGTGTTCGACGCCATTATCGGCGAGAAGCTGATGGAGATTTCGATTAACCTTAAGGAAGAAATCCTTATTTCCGACCATCGTGACCAGCGACAGTTCCCCGTTCTTCAAATCTCTGGCCAGGGTGATTACAGAGTATTGTTCCCAGTATTCCGGATGCTCCTGAATTGTCCCCAGACGGAGTTTGATGTTCCAATTGCCAGGAAACGGGCGCAAATCCACGCCGCCGTAGATGTTACCGACAGCACCGTAAACCTGTTTGTTGCGAAATGCCAGGAAACAGGCTCCGTGCCCGCCCATACTGCCACCGGTAATGCCACGCTTCTCGCGCGACGCGAGTGTGCGGAAAGTCTTGTCAACATAACCCACCAACTCTTTTGCGACGAAAGTCTCGTATTTCATCGTCGGATCGATAGGACTGTCGATCCACCAACTGGTGCTGGCTCCATCCGGACAGACCGCAATGACGCCGTACTGATCAACAAGTTTGAATATGGGGCAATCCGGCTGGGCGTATGTTTTGTGGCTTCCTCCTGCACCGTGTAAGACATAAATTACCGGGTAGCGCGTCTCGCCCCCGTTTTTGTACGCATCGGGAAAGATTATGGAAACCGGAATATCCTTGTTCATCGCATCGCTGTGCACTTGAACTTCGTTTAGATAGCCCCCCTGCACTGACAAAATAAAGAATAAGACAATCGTCGTCAACAACATTTTCCACATGGCAAAACCTCCTTGATTATCGTTACCTAAAATTGAACTTTGGTATTTACGCAGTAATTGGTTATATTTACTCCGGTTTGACGGTGTCGCCTTTAACCGGTGAATAGTTCACCTTGGATTCGGTTGAGCCGGCATGTGACACATTCACCCGTTCAAAAATGCACTTTATCCCAGTACCATTCTGAATAATTGGCGTATTCTGCAAATGATAATGGATATGAGCCTCGGAGGAGTTGCCGGAATTTCCGCACAGACCGAGG
>CAYMSF010000350.1:0-2175 GCA_964392985.1 uncultured Victivallaceae bacterium
GTCCGCGGTGACGGTCGCTGGCCGTGCTGATAATGGGATTCAACGCCACATTCAAAATGCTGGGGATGGTTACCAGCACCAATCCCATGATCCAGTTGGGAGACTGCAACTCTTTAAGTCTTAGTGGTACGATACTGGGGACAACCGTTTCCATCATGGTAAAACAAAAGTCTCCCCACAATATCCACATGAACAGTGAAGTCAGCCCTGCTTTAGAATAGACCAAGGTGCCGACATAATAAAGCGGATGTTTCGCCGCCGGAATGTCGCTTTTGATGCTGTCATCCTGGAGGTTTTCCACTTTCTGATTTTCCAATTCGTTCAAAGTCTGTTCTGTTTTCTGCATCGTAATCCTTTAATTTACAGTTAAATCGATGATGTTGGACGCTTGTGTCAGCGTCATAACATTAATATTTTCAAAACCAGCGGAATCGTCTCCCATAAGTTGCCCGGCAGATCTTCGGGAATTTCAAAGAGCACACCTTTTTTGCCGAGGCGCTGGATTTTTCCTTAAACTGCCTGATGCAATTAATCAGGAGTATTGAAGGAAACAACACTGTTGGAATCGCCAACAACACAGATGACTATTGGCTGTTTGTTCCGCAGTTTTTCGATCATCTTAAGAGTTGCCATATTCATCAAATTCTCCATGCTTATTGCTTTTAAATTATATCAACCAGCAAACTTAAGACAGGCGTCCACCATCGCATTAAGATTGAATGTAGCAAGACAGATACAGGTGTCACTGGCGGCATAGTATAATTTTACTTCTCCGTCCGGTTCAACAATATGACCGGTTGAAAAGACGACATTGGGGACACGGCCTGTTCGTTCATAAAACTCCCTCGGCCCCATGATATACTCGTTCGGGCAGGCGATCACTTTTGACGGATCTTCAAGATCAAGCAGCATGACGGCCTGATGATAAGCCATTGCCGCGATATTACCTCCGGATATTGCATGGTAAATCACCAGCCAGCCCTTGTCGGTTTTTATCGGCGGGCCCGAAGGTCCGACCTTTGCAGAGTTCCAGACCTGCTCGCCGGGATGCAGCAACAGGCGGTGTTTGCCCCAGTAATAAAGATCATTTGAAAATGAAATCCACATACTGCCGCCGTAATATCCGTATGGACGGTCAAGCCGGACATACTGACCTTGCACTTTTTCCGGGAACAGCACGGGTACCCGGTTATTGGGAAGGGATGCGTATTCCAGACGCGTATATTTGACAAAATCATCGGTCTTTCCCAGCACCCCGACAATGCCCACCCCCGGTTTGTGAGCCGGATAGGTAATATAATATGTGTTGTCCAGAAACACCACGCGGGGATCGCAAAGATCATAGTCAAATTCGGTGAACGGACCATCCTGTCCAGGTGCGATAAAAGGTTCCGGACGGATTTTAAAATTCAGACCGTCTAAACTTTCTGCTACATGAATGGCGCGTCCGCAGCCCGGAGTTCCAGGCTTGCTGACCGACACCAGCAGGATATATTTATCCTTGAATTTGATTGCGCCGCAGTTAAACACCCCGTCCGCTCCGGGCAAATCTTCCGCCGTAAGAATCGGATTGCCTGAATAACGCTTCACCAGATTTTGAAGTGACATTTTAAAGTTCCTTTAATATTGTGCCGTTTGACACTGCCCGCATCATTGCCCGGACATTTTCCGCTTTGACGTAGGATGCCAGACTGTTTGAACTTGAAATAATATGCCCGCCAAGCGGAGCAAGCGAATTTATTATTTGTGCTGTTTGATTCTCGACTTCCGCCGGAGTACCTCTTGTTAATAGATCAATATCCACATTGCCGACAACGCAAAGTTTGTTTCCGTATTTCTGCTTGGTCGCCAGGATGTCCATGCCGCCGGGTTCAAATGGATGCAGTCCGTTCATGCCGAGCGAAAGCAGGTCGTCAAGAATCGGATTGAGATTGCCATCGCTATGGTAAATCCACGGCACCGTGATTTCCGCCGCCGATATTTTCATCGCCGGCAGAATTATGGAACGGAATACGTCCGGTGAAAAGAACTGCCCGGTATTGAACGCGATGTCGCCACCGCTCCAGACAAAATCAAAACCCATCTTGCAGAGGTTGCGATGAATTTTTGCAGACCATTCACCGTAACGCATGAAAACTTCGGCGACGAAATCCGGATCATCAGCCAGAGCATACG
>CAYMSF010000351.1:0-2175 GCA_964392985.1 uncultured Victivallaceae bacterium
AGGAGAAATACAAGGACGACGGTGTCTGGGCAAATAAGCACATCAACGACAACAAACCCCCGGTGACCCCTGTGGGCGGCCGATTGCAGAATGGCATGTGGGATCCGCCAACCTTTGATGCCATGCGTTGGGTGATCGCCAGCAGGATCATCGAGATACAAAAGGAGCTTAATAAATAGTTGCATTTTTGTACCGAATCCAAATTTAACTCTATTTATTAATAAATAGGCATTATTTATTGAATTTGAATTCAAAACAGATATAGACATTAATAAACTGCCGAGTGGAAAGTTTTAAAACTAACGCATTATTTCTGCGTCTAGGCACGTTAACCTATGACTGTTTGTGCATTCTGGGACAACGCGCACTAAAAATAACAGCGTTGTTGCCACGCAGTCGCAACGTGACAAGACGACGTTTGTACTCAGTAATGCAGGATTTGATGTTTGTCGGATGCAAAATTGTAAGTCATGTCAACTGTAAAATTCTTAAGTTAGGGCGACAATCCCCGTGCTTAAAAGTTATACAGGAGTTATACGCTCGATGTTAAAATCAACCATCAATGACGAAAAAACAGTAAAACAATGAGAAATGTAATAAAAATTTCTCATGGAATTAAGTATTTAGTTTAAAAACTTACGCACGAAGTGTGAATGGGTAAATTATGGAATGGAATATTGAAAAATATCAGCCAAGCTGGACCGAAGTTAAAGAACGCTTTGAAGCATGGTGGAACCGCTCAAGTTGCGGACGTCCGTTGATGAGTATCGTTGCTAGGCGGGATGAACCTTGTGAACCGTTGGCGAAGTTGCCGCCACCCGTGAGTAGCGAACAACATCACCTTGACCCGGATTATAATGTCACTTCGTATCGTAATTTTTTAAAAAGCCATTATTTAATGGCAGAAGCATTTCCGAACACCAACGTGAATATTGGTCCAGGTTCGCTGGCAGTATACTTGGGGTCGGAACCGGGATTTGAACCCGATACCATCTGGTTCAAACCCTGTGTAAAAGATTGGACTTCATTGCAACTTAAATTTGATGAGTCAAACTATTGGTTTCAACGACATTTGCAAGTTATCCGGCGACAACTGGAAATGTCCAAAGGCGAATTTTTGGTTGGTATTCCCGATCTAGTCGAAGGTATTGATATTCTTGCTGCGATGCATGGACCACTGGAATTCTGCTACGACCTGGTTGATTATCCGGAACTGATTAAGAAGCATTTAGCCGTGATCAATGAACTTTATCACAAGTATTACGATGCTTTTTATGAAATATCCGCCGATGTACAGGGCAGTTGCTACACATGTTTTGCGCTTTGGGGCAAAGGCAAAACCATCAAACTGCAATGCGATTTCGCAGCGTTGATGAATCCTGAACAGTTCTGCGAATTTGTTGTGCCTTATATGCGTGAACAAGCCAGACATTATGACCGGCGTCTCTATCATTTTGACGGACCAGGCGCGTTACAACATCTTGATACTGCCTTGGCAATGCCGGAAATCGATGCCATGCAGTGGGTGCCTAATCCGGATAAAAACCCTTCATCGGAGGAGTTTTTCTGGATATATGACAAAGTTCGCGATGCCGGCAAATCAATATGGGTTAGAATATACAATGTTCGGACAACTGCTGAAGCAATCGCCTCCGCAGATAAAATGGTCAAACGGTACGGTCCGGACGGTCTGTATATAATCTTCCCGGAAATGTCAAAATCGGAAGCTGACACGCTTATGCGCCATGCTGAGGGCGCTTGGAAAAAGTAGTTAGGGAATATATTACTGCTTTAATAACCCCAAAACTCCATCTGGGGCTGTTATTAACAAGAACGATGGCATTGCTATCGTAACCACATATTAGAATTTATTAAGGAATTTAAAAACGATGATTTTGGACAAGTTGGCTGATTGCTATTATTCTTTCTCGAACGGGATATTGACCATTGGCAATGCCCAAATTGAGCATACTGTGCATATCGAGGACGGAATTCTCTTTGCCGGATATCTGCTGAACAAGGATACCGGTTACCGCTGGCAGAACCCGGCGGTGCGGACCGCATTGTTCAACCTTCCGGTTCCGCCGGCGGATGCGCAGCCACGCATCAGTTCGCGCATTACGGACAACGACGGTCTGTCCGAAAGTTTCCTCTCGGTGGAATTGCAGTTGAATG
>CAYMSF010000352.1:0-2160 GCA_964392985.1 uncultured Victivallaceae bacterium
GCCCTTTTTTATGGTTAAGCATGTTTTTAGTCCTTCATTTCTTTATTTAATTTATCACATGCTTAATATTATATATCTAAAGATAAATAAAAGCAATACCTTATTTTGAAAATTTTAAGAAAATTTATTACAGTCAGCAGGAATCTGCGTTTGAGATTACCGTTTTTTATGATTGCCAGGGCAATCTCTTGTCCGCCTATGGCGGATCGGACTGCGGCGACCCTGCGCCGCTTTGGTTTTCTGTCCTGCTTTGTATTTCCGCTGCCGGGATTTATTCCTGAACCCAAAGCGTCGCGCCGTAACCCGGGTTCGGACTGTTAGTTTGCATACAACGAAATTGCGATGTATTGTAAAGAACAATAAACAATATGAGAATTGCTCAATATTTATGATTACGGATAGAGACAAAAAAACAATTCAGCACATAGCGCACAAATACCATGCGTCGCGGGTATTGCTGTTCGGCTCCGCGCTTCTCGACACCGTGGAGGGACGGGATATTGATCTTGCGGTCGAAGGTGTTGCAGACAAGGACTTTTACGCTTTCTACGGAGAATTGCTTTGTACATTGTCCAGGCCGGTTGATGTGGTTGATCTTTCTAAAAAAAGCAGGTTTACTGACCTGGTTTTAAAGGAAGGCGTCCTGCTCTATGCCTGATTACCACCTGAGAATCGAAGCCGAATATGAAGCCATCGAGCATACTCTGTCGGCTATGCCTCAAAAAAATCTCTCAGAACTGTCGGAACTGGAACTTGCCGGCGTGGCTGCGCTGCTGCATAACTTCTATAATGGAATTGAAAATGTTTTAAAACAGGCATTCAAGGCCAAAGGCATAGCAATTCCAGCCGGTTCATCCTGGCATCGCGATCTCTTGCTGACAGCCGGACAAACCAATATTATTTCCGGGAATCTCATCGCCGGACTCAGCCGTTTTCTTGCTTTCCGCCATTTTTTCAGCCACTCATACGCATTGGAGCTCCTGCCTGAACGCATGGAACCTTTGGCGCTGAATGCAGCCGATATATTTCACCAATTCAGATTAGAAATAAGCAAGCAGGATTTTTAAGATTTCATTGGAAATATCCGGAGAGTTCAAAAAATGGGAAAAACATTTTTAATATCATTAATTAAAAATATAATTTTCATATCAGTAATTGTTACTCCATTACTATTATATTATTTATGGGTAAGTATAAATCCCCAACGGACTACATTTAAAATGGATATAGAAGAAGCAAAAAAAAGATTCCATATTTTGAAAAATGTAATGTTTTTCAAAATGAAGGAAATATTACATGTTATAGTATTACAAATATACGGTCCCCTGAGTATTGGATTTGTGGAAAAATTGACAAAGAAAAGCTCCGTAATTTTATTACGTTGAAGAGTCTTGAGCCATTTTCTCAAAAAATAGAGAAGGGTTGTATGTATGATAAAGAAAATCTTCCATTTCTTTACGATTATTCATCAAAATATAATTGTTTACGGTTTGGTATCGGCATAAACGGAATTGACTGTACTCTTTTATATAAGGATGATAGTGCATTATTATGGATATGGATAAAGAAAAACCAGCATTGATTGTTTTCGCAACTCTATTTAAATAGCAACCACTGTGACTATATATGGTCAACTGGTCATCATCGCGCAAATATCCGGCAATTCAGCCTATGGCAACCGCTATTTCAGAATCAAATATGGAAAGTTGATATGTTATCAAAAACGGCGATAGAATTTTATGGAGTTCATCAATTAATTTTCTGTGTATTCCGCGTGTTCAGTGGTTGAACAATAAATCATTTTTTGTCTTTCTGTTGATTTATTTCTTTTACAGTTTACATTAGCAATCGTTTGTAATTATGCGGCGACACAACTTTTTGAGGATAAGCGTAACATGGCTCTATTTCAAAATTCGGTAATCAATAAATATCTGCAAAACCTGGACCGGCAGACGATCAATGCCGCTTATGCCAGATTCGACAAGTTTTTCCATAATCCCGCCAGACAGGAAAACATCCGGAACAGCAAAGAGGAACAGTATCAGGGGGAATTCCTGATTGATTTGTTTGTGAACATCCTCGGCTACACCAAAAATCCCACGCCCGCGTACAACCTCACCACCGAATACAAAAACGTCAAAGACAGCAGAAAGGCCGACG
>CAYMSF010000353.1:0-2154 GCA_964392985.1 uncultured Victivallaceae bacterium
ACTGACTGCTTCTTCAAAATACAGCCTATGAACTCAATTGTCAAGACAACGGAATGAATTAATGTCAGAGCAATGGATAAACGAGCTGGCAGCTCTAAAAAACGCAACCGGTCATTTGTCTGAAGCTTTTAGCGGAGTTCCTTTCTCCTCAAACATTTTATACAACGGCGTCAATTGTTCTTTGGTAAAGTATATTTTCCCGTCAATGTCGAAATTTATATATATATCAAATAGAAGTTCTCTCTCTATTTTAACAGGCTATTATAACTTGCAGGTAGTTCGTTAGTATATATAATCCAACAGCGAACTGATATTGCCCTCATATGCTTATCTAGCGCATTACGGTCGGGATAATATTCTTTTGGCCAATTTACCGTTTTCTGCATTTCTGATTTATTCTCAATGTAATAAATCTTACGAACTCGTTCTGAATCCAAGGATTTTTCCTGAATAAGAATAACATATTTATATTGCAGCAATTGTTTTTCCGGAATGTCATTTGCACCCAATGCGACGCTTGAAGCCGTTAAGGCAATCGCCAGACATAACAATTTTATTTTCATCATTTGCATTGTATCATGTCTTTAAGCTTAAGCCCATCGTAAATGTGGTTTGATGTGACGCTTTGCGCAATCGGTCAAATATGAATTAATTAAAGTCTGGTACGGGGTGCCGGTTTCCTTTGAGAGTATTTTGAAATACTCAACCGTTTCCGCTTCCAACCGGATAGTAACCTGCTTCTTCAACTTTGCGACATAAGGATTCTTGATTGATTTGCTGAAATCGTACTCTTTTTTCATTGCTGTAAATCCTTGTATTGCATGGCTTCGTTTCTGGTTGCTTTCCTTGCCGATATAATCCTGATTGTATTCTCATTTTCACGGAAGCAATGACATACCACCGGTAAGCGCAGTGAGCTGTCAAGCCCCAGCAGGATAAAACGGTCTTCATCTTCCGAATGCTCAGGATCGAAAATAACCCTGCCGTTTTCATCCTTAAAAGCCGTACTTGCTTCATCAAACGTAATGCCGTGTTTACGGTGATTACTCTGATTTTTGTTTGCGTCCCAAACGAACTGTATCAATTTTCACCTGAAAATTGTTTTACATTATAATTATAATATAATTACGCTAAATGTCAAACTTAAGTACAAAGCATTAATAATAATTATTAATTTTTCGCAGTATCAAAGCGCTTCATCCAGTGCGGCGCCAGCAGGCAGATGCCGGTCGCGGCATAGGCGGCGGCAAACTCCGGCGCAGCCATCCAGCCCAGTACCGGTGCGACCCCGCCGGGCGTAATCTTGAACGCGTGGATCAACCCCGTCGTGGAAAGCCCGGAGCATTTGCAGCTTTATTATAAAATATCTTTCCCACACGCTCAATATGATTCAGCAAATCATGGTTATTAATCTGCCGTTTCAGAGACAAATCAATTTTGTATGGCAGCAGTAAATCATCCAGCATATTTTCCAGTTGCGGCAATTCCGCAAAGGCTGCATCAGCGTCAATGATCGTCAAATCAATATCAGAACCGTCTTTAAAATTGCCTTTAGCCCGTGAACCGTACAAAATCACCTGCTCAATTGCGGAATATCGGGCAAAGCATCCGCATATGGCATCAATCTGTTCCTGTTTTAATCCGAATTGTTTCATTTTGCCAGTGTTTTGATTTTGTTTTTAAACTCGGCAAAAAGCGCATAATACTGCTGAATAATCTTCTCCGTAATCTCATCCGCAACTTCCTGATTATATGTGTGAGAAGATTGATTGCGGCTCTTAATCATCTCCATCCAGCCTTCGCCATCTTTAATAAGCCCTTTATTGAAAGCTTCCCTTGTGGCGTCTCTCGATCCGGTAATGGCAGTATTGCCCTGATATTCAAAATAATCTTTTAGCACATTCCACGCCAGTTCATGGGTAAATTCAAAGCGTTGAATCATTCCCTGCTCCTCCAATTCATTGAGCGATCTGTCTTTACTTAAATTAACAGCCTGCTCCAATAAGGAAAAAGCCTTTTCAAAATTTTGTAAACGCTGCCGCCACCTTATATCCTGACTGCTCATAATGAATATCCCTTTTATTAAACAATTCTTAATCTATACTCTGCACGGCTGAAAATTCAACTATGGATTGCGAAGATTTTGAGAATTGG
>CAYMSF010000354.1:0-2154 GCA_964392985.1 uncultured Victivallaceae bacterium
CGCTCAATATGCTTTGCAGTGATCCTGCCGCCGATATTGCGCCGTTGCTCGGACTTAAGGCAAAAGAAAAGCCGGCTAAGTGCGCAGCCTAATCAAAAAAACGTGTTTCTAAGTCAGCCGTAAAGACTGAGCCATTACTGCTAATCTAGTACTCTGTAATGCTAAAATTCTCGCATAGACGAGTAAGATTGCGGATTGGATTTTTTCGACCCGACTGCAGGGCGATATGAATATCGCACGAAGAAGGAACGGAAAAATACAAACGCAAGAAACACGCCGCGAAGCGGTTGCGGTCTTTTGAATTTGGATTTATACTCTTCGAGCTCCTTCGATACCCCGGTATCGGCGGTCCCTCAGAATGCAAACCAACCTTAAAAATCTTCGCAATCCATACGCAAATTTTAGCTTTACAGAGTACTAGCCCCTAAGTTGAATAGCGTCTATTTTTAATTTTCTGCTGCAGTAAGCGATTCTTTGAATTACTCTTATTCATGACTATAATCATTATCAGCAAATGACGGTGACTGAAAATGTTCGCTTGGGACTTGTATATAGCTTTCCGTAAAGACGGAGTTATTGCTTGTCGTCATCAGTGATGAAACATTTTCGCGAAACATGTATTAATAATGTTGTATTTCTCGCTATAATTGGTTATTATATATATCAAATGTATCACTCTATTTAAATTTAAAGATTCAGGAATCGCCTGGTATGATTTCATTACGTCAGTTCGCAAAAATAGCCGGAGTATCGCCGGCCACGGTATCGCGAATCTTTTCCGGTAACAATAATGTTGCGCCGGAGACCAGCACCCGGATTGCGGCGCTGGCACAAGCCTGCAACTTCCGTCCCTCCGTAGTTCGCGCTGCATCTCGCAATGGCAATACTAGAAGTATCGGCGTGGTTATGTCTTCGTTTAACGTCAGTTATTTCGCTGACATCTTCCGCGGCATCCAGGCGGAATTGTTCGAAGAGAAATATCTGCCCATCGCGGTGGATTCAGCTATCAGCAACGAACTGGTTGCGATCAATCGACTGGTCGACCATAAGGTTGACGGGTTGATTCTCGGTCTGCTGGAAGAGAAACTCAAGCCCGCTTCTTTCAAAAGTATGTTGCAATTGAACCTGCCTCTGGTAATTATCGAAACTAACACCGCCGGACTTTACGCTGATGTAGTTGATAACGACGACGTCAATGGCGGCCGGATGGCGGCAGAGCACTTGATCGAGCTGGGACACACCCGCATCGGTTTCTGTTCCTATGGTGAAGGCTTGCATTGTACTTGCGTACCGCGCTTCCAGGGCTTCCGTGAAGCGCTGGCCCGGCACAACCTGACTTATAACGATAAATATACCGCGACATTGCCTTTCCAGGGCGACGACTGCTTAAAGAGATTTAAGGAAGACTTGATTAAAATACTCTCGCAGCCTGATGCGCCGACTGCTTACTTTGCGACTACCGACTTGAACGCGTTGCAGGTATATGAAGCCGCCGCCGAGCTGAATATCCGGATTCCGCAGCAACTTAGTGTAATCGGGTTCGCCGACCTAAATTTTGCCCCATATATCACGCCACCGCTGACTACAATCCGGCAGAATGGTTTCGCGATTGGCCAGAATGCAGCCAAATTGATCCTGAAGCGCTTGAACGGCGATGGTACGCCGCCCACCAGGATCGTAGTACCGACGGAACTGGTTATCCGCAAATCAACCGGCCGCCCCGCCGGAGCTTGAAAAGCCTCAAGAAGTATCTGCACAAAGACCAATGAAACATGTTGCATTGTTAGATAAAGTATTGATGAAAATACAGAAACAGCACAGATATAGTTTTTAATGATGGAGTATGGATCAATAACAGCAGAATATCTATCACGCATTGACGTGAAAGTGTAACGCTCTTTTGGGGTGGGTTCAAACTCCTTTTTTTTCTGCATTGCGTTTATTATAATTATTTTACGGGTTCAGGAGGAATATAGGATTTATCTCCCCCCAATCTTTTCCATGTCATCGGGGTTTTAGCTTTTGTGTTTTCGTGCAATAGTTAATTAATTTAGCGCATCTTTCTGTTCTTTTTTTTCTGTGCGGGGTCTGTTTCTGTGCGGGGTCTGTCCAGAATGGCGCTAAGTTAAGGATTTTTGAGCTCATTATTGTGTT
>CAYMSF010000355.1:0-2128 GCA_964392985.1 uncultured Victivallaceae bacterium
TGAAGGGGGCGCAAATCAGAGATACTATCTCAAACTTACGCAATTAAACACTAGTTCCATATATATACAATATAGAAACCTAAAATTTCTTATTACAGCAGGGCATATATTTTCACAACAAGAGCCCAAAACATTAGAGGAACAACTTAAAGATATTTATATTGATAGACTAGGAATATCATTACATGAGTTTTCGCGAGGGATAGTTTTTATTCCGCCTCACGATGATAGCGACTTTCAGAGTGACGATTGTGCAATTTTTCTTGTAGATGAAGTTATGGAAGATAATCTTAAAAAGAATTATTTCGATCCTTACCCGATAAACGAGTCCATGATAGAGGAATTGTCTATAAAACAATATATTATTAATTTTTTTTCGAAAAATGACAATAGTGGCATAAATCATATCATAAATATGGTTTTTCTGTTGTTTGGTTACCCATCATCCAAAAACCAATTTAATCCACATAAGAAAGCGCAAAAAACTTTTTATTTTTGCCTTGCTACTAACATAAATATTTACAAGACGACTGAATTACCAAGCGAAAATATAATACTAGCTTATTCGTCACATGGCTCAACGGCGGAGCAACTTAAAACGAAGGGAAGTGATTCTGTTCCTTGCCTAAAGGGAATGAGCGGCTGTGGAATTTGGTATATTCCTGATTATCCATCAAATCCCAAAAATCATATGTTATTTGGCATGTTTACAAACATAAAAAATGACGAATTGATCACTGGATTTACGGTGCAAAGTATTATAAAAAAAATTGATATGTTAATTTGTCGAGTATCAAAAAATGAACTTAACTCTATTGATTTCGTTCTTCCGGAATAAATCTCTTCATTAAGGATGACTATAACATGGAAGCATATTATACACCAGAAGCGTACACTCAAACGGCTGGAAACTATTGCGTTGCATTTCTGGACATATTGGGTCAACAAAAGGCATTGTTAGATTTAAACGATAAATGGTTTTCTGATTCATCAGATGAAGAAATTATAAGCCAACTTAAGCTAACTCATGGACAAGCTAATCAACTTCATACATTCTGTAAAGGTTTTTTTGATCCTTTTGAAGATATTGAAGATGAGAATATAAAAATATGTCAATTACATATTTCTGATTCTACAATGATATATTTTAAATTTTCCGGCAATGAATTTATGGATATGTTCAGGTTATATGCGTTCATCTTGGGAATTAGATTTATATTCATTGATTGTATTGCAAACGGCATCCAATTGAGAGGCGGAATTGAGCGAGGTATTACTATTAAATCTCTATCGGGGGTGGGCATTTATGGCGGAGCACTAGCCGCAGCTGTACAATTAGAAAAAGAAGCTTCATCACAAAGAGTAATTTTGGGGAAACACATTAGAGATTATATTTTATCCCTAACAGCCCATTTACAATTTATTAAATTTATTAAAAATGATCTCTTGAATTCTCAAATGGATGAAATCAACATAAGTCCTATATTCCACAATAATCATGAATCAGAAAAACAATTGGAAGCGTTATCTCTTGCGCGGTGTAATGCCTCCCGTTATTTAAACAACAATGGAATTTTGCTCAAATATGTTGCTCTCATTGAAACGATCGAGAAGGTTATTTCCACGCACAAAGATGTTAAATAACCACACATCCCCCCGGGACTTTCGATACATCGGGGTAACCTTTTGGGACATCGGTGTCAGACTTTTAGTCGCAAGCAGGGATGCTTGCGATACTATAGTAAGGGAAAATCTTAGATGAATGGAACTTCAAAATCAGTTATCCTGTTAATTGCGCACGGCAGCGCGGCGGAAAGCGCCTGGCGCTCATATCATAATATTGAGCGGGTGGTGAAGGCTGCGTTTCCATTGCTGCTGGTGCGCTGGGCGTTTACTGCGCCGGATACGGTCGGCGAGGTCATTCAGTCAATTCATGCCGAAGGTTTTTCTGCTATTGCGGTGCAGCCGTTGTTTGTTGCCGCCGGGCGGGAATATAATTCTGTGCTGAGCAGCGTTGAAAGTCTCCAAAGGCTGAATATGAAAATCAGCGTCGGGCGTCCGCTGCTGGATTCGGTTGATGATCTGGACAGGTTTATCGAAGCCTTAATAAACGTGTTGCCGCTGGAAA
>CAYMSF010000356.1:0-2127 GCA_964392985.1 uncultured Victivallaceae bacterium
GAATTCAGAAGACAGAATCCAGAATTCAGAATGAAATTCTAACTCAAATCCAGTTAGTTTTCCAATTATTCTGACTCCTGGCTCCTGAATTCTGACTACTTTTGAAATTACCTCTATATATTATTTGCTGTACTCTGTCAATAGAAATTGGCAGAATACAGTAAAAAATAAATTTTAAATAAATTTTATCTTTTAGTCACATACGCTGAACCGGTTTCATGAAATCTCTAATATCGCATAAATCGCAATTACCAAATGCATAAGTTTTATAAATGTGTTTTCCCGCCTTATTTTGCCTGATTTAAGTGTCTTGGTTGACAAATCACTAATTATGACAGGTGAATGGTAAATGGTGAATGGTGTGAAGTACGTGTTATGTGTTACGTGTAGTTTCAACTGCTTTTTAGGTTAAAATGCACTTGTGCACAAGGCCTGGCTTATTTGTGCTATATCCGCTTTTCGAATGTTTAAGCTTGAAGCTAAGCTTTCCCAATTGCGTAGAGCATCCCGGACTTCATTGATAATGCTGTTCGCGTCTTTTGAGGGTATCTCTGATAATGCAGCCAGTTTCATTACATCCTTCATCGCCGGCTTTCTACCTTCCCCCGCTATTGTGCATGAATGTTCGCCGCCGGGACCATGAGAAAATATCAAATCATATACAGGGGCAAAAGACCAGTTGCCTTTGCTGTCCATTAAAAATGAGAAGTTTTTCCCATGATCATCCCGGTTGTGAGCGAGAATATTGAAAATCATTAATCTGAAACACATTCTGACGTCGGAATAGCGTCCGGTTAACCTGGAACACACTTTTAACAGGATTTCATAATCCAGCGGAGGAATTCTGAAATCCGCATGAATCAAGTTGCTGAGAGTATGAGTATGAAGACGTCTGTTCCCGCCGTTAATCCGGTCAAACCTTTTTGTGCCGAAATATGAATGCCCATGAGTATCTCCAAATAAACGAAAATCCGAAATGTTGAGACCGGCGTCTTTAGCCATTTGCGCATAAGCGTACTCTATCCTTCCGGCGTCTTTGAAGTCATTTTCCGATCTGAATTTAATAATCCAGTGATCAAAGTCATCCGGCAGTTCACATTCTCCTGAAATTAACGTTTCGCCGTTAAAACCGGCCAGAATTTTGGGCCGCGTGCCTCCGGGGGAACCGCCGGCGCCAGCCATGGCTGGCAATACTTCACAAGGCTTGCCTTGAAGAATCTCAAGGGAGTTTTTCGACAGTTCGCGCAGATTAAGCAGATCACTGCCTGAACTGCTGATTTTTTCAGCAGGCTCATATGCCAGAGCCCCCATTCCTCTGCCGCCAATATATGCAAGACGGTCAATAATGCTGATCTCTCTGATATTGCGGCTGCTTTTCCTGAAAAATCTATCCATCAGCAGCAACCCCCAGCCGTCAGGAAGCGAGTCATTAAAGACGCCGAAACTCTCCCGTGGATAACTATCTTTATTCTCCTGCAGTCCTGTTGAGAAATCTAATTTGAAGGGCGATATATTGTGTCCTGACTCAAGGTATTTACTGTTATACTCAAAAAGAAATTTTCTGTCGTTTGTCTCAACTAAAGTTCCAACCATGACCGGTTCAGCAGGAGTATATTTCAGGAATACATTAAGCTTTCTCATATTCTGCCCCGTAAAGGAGTTGAAACGCTTTCAATTCTTTCAAGTTCAGACAATGTCATTGGTTTTTCTGTTATAAATAAAGCATTGAAATCATCCAGTACGCCCAATGCATTAGCTATTTGCAGAAGGCTGACAAACGAAATTTGTCCTGTTGTTTCAAACCGCTTTATACTGGATGCCGAAACGCCGGACATTTCCGCCAAAGTCGCTCGTTTAAAATTTTTCTGAAGCCTTAATGCTTTTGCTCTTTTAGCTATTTCCAGTTTTACCTCTGAAGGCATCAGCAATATAATTTTATTGTCCATATATTGTCTATTATTGCAATTATTATTTATTTAAAGTTAATATATAGTCCTTAATATAAAAATTCAACATCTAAAAGCCTGGATTCATATATTATCTATATTTTTGAATCTACAACTCTTCCCGAAATTTAGCCTGAATAATTCATAAACTTATGGCGAAATACTGCAATCTGCTCAAAGT
>CAYMSF010000357.1:0-2126 GCA_964392985.1 uncultured Victivallaceae bacterium
AGCGCGGACTACTGCCGCGTCATTGAAGTGGCGGCGGTAATCGTCCGGGATGGCGAGGTGGCCGACTCCTTTGTTGAGCTTATGCATCCTGGCTGCCGTCTGCCGTTTATCATCACGGATATAACCGGCATAACCGATACGATGCTTAAAGGCAAGCCCAAGCCTGAAGTTATCATGCCGAAGCTGAAGAATTTCATTGGCGATCGTCATTGTGTCGCGCATAATGCCACGTTCGACTCCGGGTTCTATCATGCAGAGATGGGCCGCGCCGGGATTGCCCATGACCGCACATTCTTTTGCACGATGAAGCTGTCACGCCGCCTGATTCTGGATTCGCCGAGGCACAAGCTTTCAATACTGGCAGATCACCTGAACCTTCCTCGACCGGAGAAAGGCAAATGTCACCGGGCGCTCTATGATGTGCTTCTGACGGTTGAACTATGGAAGCATATTGAGCGTATCATCAGTAAAAGAATCGGCAAAGCTCCTGACCAGGAAATTTACCAGGCGATTATGAAAAAGTCAAAGGGTGCTGTTCCCAAATACCTTGACAAAATATCATCTCTGCCGGTAAAATAATGCTATGGCTATAAGTGTAAGGTTTAAACGCTCCAATAAAAATAATGTCAATTCCAGCAGTGACAAATTATAACCTGCCCATGGACAATAACTAAAAGCAATAGCAGTTTTGTGTTGAAGCTGGAATTTATTTTGCAGGAGGCTCGGTTGGCATTCCTTTTTCGGCTCTTAGTTTTTCCCGATAAGCTTTTTGATAGGCTTTGTGTTTCTGGGTTTCTTGATAAGCCTTTTGATATACTTTACGGGCTGCCTTATGTTCAGGGGTTTCCCGATATGCTTTTTGGTATGCTTTGTGCTTATTATTTTGTTTATAAGCCTTCATGTACGCCTTATACTCAGGGGTTTGACTATAAGCCTTGCGACTTGCTTTGCTTTTATCGGTTTGATTGTAAGTTTTTTTCTGTATCCTGCTTAGTTCAATAGAGCACTTTTCTGAACATGTCTTTGCGAGTCCACGTGCATCAAATGAATTCTGGCATATTGCGCAAATCTTATTCATTTTCTTCCCCCGGTTAATCCCCGCAGATTCTGGCCGTATCAAGTTGCGAGACTCGTTCTTTCAGACTTTTGCCGGAGCTGAATTTGACAACCGAACGGGCCGGGATGAGCACAGTTCTTTCCGGATGCATGGGATTGCGGCCAACACGGGCTTGGCTCTGCCTTACTTCAAACACGCCGAAATTGCGCAGTTCGACCGTATGCCCGGCGGCGATTTCATCCGCCAGCGTGTCCAGTAATCGCTGCACCACGACAGTTACGTCCTGCTGAATAAAACCGGTTTCTTTTGCTATCTTTTCCACAAAATCTCGCTTGGTCATTGACATGATATTAGCCTCTTATGGTTTCTTTTTTTTCGCTCTGTAGCCGGTAATTTGTCAGGATCCCGCATTCCCGCCTTGCTCTGGCCCAACTGCCATCGCCCAGTTTTTTCATTGCCACCGCTTGCAAGTACAGGTAATTCTTTCTCATATTCATATAGGACAGCGACTCCCCGCTGCGGAATAAAGTCAGCACTTCTTTCTTGATCTCTGCGGTCGTCATACTCCGGCGCAAGCGGACGTTCTTATAATCCACCCCGGCAGCCTGTACGGTTTTACCCCAGTTGCCGAAACGTTTGATCGCCGCCATGTATAAAGGCTTGTGATGATCCTGTGCATGCTGGGAGAATAGCGGTTCGCCTTCCTTCGCCAGACACCGGATTTCATCCAGCACTGACTGTTTGGTCCAGCTTTTATATTTCTTAATCAGACTGTAATCCAGACCGCAGGCCTCAATGGCTCCACCCCATGAGCCGAACACCCGTTCCGCCGCCGCGTAAACATCTTGATAGTTGGTGCTATAGTAATGCGAGTTCAGCGGCTCTTTGTCTAAACGGCTCAGAATATGCTGTTGAATCATCTCCGGAAACCATATCTGCTTGAACATCTTTTCTCCTCATCTCATTCATTTGCTTAACGTTAACTGAAAAATAAAACTTGATAAAATGGTTCTTTTTCGGCAAAAAGCAAGGGCCAGTTAATTCATTATTTATGCTTTGTGCTTGCATT
>CAYMSF010000358.1:0-2124 GCA_964392985.1 uncultured Victivallaceae bacterium
GGCAGTATCATATAACCGCGACTCAAAGTAATAACGAAATTATACACAGCAACTCTCCTTATTCCAATCCTTTAGAATTCACTCCAGGAACTTCCCGGAAGTGCATATCCCATCTCGGATTCTTAATCAGAAGAGGAATATGCTCAAAACGCAAACCTTTAACAGCCAGAGACTGAGAAAGCTTATCATATGCCGCGACGGCTTCCTCGTTAAAGCCAATTTCTTTCAATGTCTTGTAATAGAAATACCAGTTTACTGAACTTAACGGGAAATTTCTAGCTTCCTGTTGGAAATATTTTAGAGATTCCAACCGGCGTCCCTGTAAATAAAGAGCTTTTGCCTTAAGTCCACTATTGTTAACATAATTCCGGAATGCCGTCAAATCCTCCAACCGGTCAAGATAAAGTTGACAAAGCGCAGGATTTTTCAAATCATAGAAAGCAATCAGCGCCGCTTGATAAATACTCTCAGGAGTCGGTCTGATAGCAATACTCTTATCATAACATGCAAGCATGGCGTCTGCGGAACTAAGCTCTCTGGCAATATGCGCCTCGCGAAAATAGTACGAACCTGAAGAATTGCGGTAAAGTTGAACTGCCAAACCGGTCATTAAAATTGCAAAACAAATGACTGCGGTTATACGAACCGTCCATGGCGCAAATAATGTTTCTTCAGCATTTGCCGGAATCTTCCAGTACCTTCCCCAGAAAATACCTAATATCAACAGAAAAATTATATTCATAGGCCATATTTCCAGCGTCATATCGAATAATCCGTGAATAAACAAAAAAAGCATAATAAAAAAATATAACTTCATATGCGGATTTCCGGTATGGTTCGAACGCAAAGCCCAGTTAGCTATCGGCAGAACAAGCAGAAACAGCCATGCAATAAATGCAAAAATACCGTTTGACACAAGAAAAAGTAGCAAATGGTTGTGAGGGTGAGGATTTCTGTCTGTCGCAAAGAAATTCAAATAATACTCAATTGGATTATAGGAAGCATAAGCACTTTCAAATAACGGTTGACCAATTCCAAAGAAAAAATTATCACCAATAAGATGCAAAGTGCCAGTCCATAGCTGCATCCTGACATCCCGCATCATAAATGCTCCAAATTTAGCAACTCCCCCGCAATATAAAAATAATACAACAGCAATCAATATAGCCAGAATAATCCATAGAACCCAACGGCTTGAATTTTTATTTCTATATAAAATGCCCCAATAAAACAGGAAAGCCATTATAAGCGCACACCAAATACCCTTCGAATCACATAAGTATATGTAATAGCAAGCTAAAGCGGCAATAAGAATATTTAAAACTCTTAAAGTCATTAAATTACATTTAAACATGCAACCAAGTTTTGTTATAAGAAGCATAAGAAATGGCGTGGATATTACCAGCAAAGCACCATTCCAGTTCCAATTACCGGAAATTCCGCAGGGATGAGATGATTGCAAAGCATTGTACCAGCCGGATGACATACTGAATATAACTATATCTTGGGTAGATTGTATGTAATTCAGAAAAGCCAGCAACGCCATAAAATATGGTAGATACTTCTCAAAAAATTTATGGTTTAGAGCAACAAACAAAGGTACCGAAACCCACACCAGTGAACTGAAAAAGTAGTCAAGACTATAATTCTGGTTAAACAGATAATGCCTCAAACAGGCAATTGCTATAATGCAAATAAGCGCTACCGGAAGAAAATTTTTTTGACAAAAAGACAGAGCCTGCCTGTAGTAAAAAAAGAACAAAGCCAAAGCCATCAGAGATAATGTTCCGGAAGTGAAAAGGACAAAATAGCTGTGATATGCCTGAGTAAACAGCAAGTTCGGTAATAGCAATGGATAGAAAAACAACGATGCAATCAGAAACAAGCTGGGAAATATAAAATGCTTTCTTTCGATACCGGTATTCAAGCGTTCCTCCTAAAATAAAAAAGGAGGCCGAAGCCTCCTTTAAATCAACTTGTAATCAATGCTGAATTATGATGCAGGTACAACATTCGGGTAAATTGATACAGCCCCACCCGCGTTTGTACGACTATACCACGCGGAACCGGAGTAACCGGATACATGGCCGTCATGGAACAGCATGTTACCGAAATCAGAGTGAT
>CAYMSF010000359.1:0-2111 GCA_964392985.1 uncultured Victivallaceae bacterium
GTTTTAATTTATCCCAGCCTCATCTCAACGATATGGAAAAAGTTTTTTCAAGCACCGTTGATGTGGGAGTGAGAATTCTGAATTTGGATCCGGCGGCCGTGAAGCAAGCCCGGGAAAAGAGCCGTCAACTGCGGGGATTAGTGCATGTGTCGGCTTAAACTACTCTTGGCGGAAGTCTTTCCGCATATATAGTTTTCCAGAAAATAATGAAATTATTTATCTGAAAAACTATATTTTACAATATGTTGTGATATGCGACGAACATTTAAAGGTAGGGTTAGAACAATATGATGAACTGGGAAAAGTACTGGAATGGTGAACTGAATCGTCCGCTGGTTTCCGTAATGCTAACGGGGTTTGGCACTCCAGTTCCAGGCTATCAGCGAGTTAATGCACTACATGCTGCAATCGGATGTTTCATACATGATTTCCCCGGAACTGTTCGGCGAATTTGTCCTGCCCGAGCTAAAAAAATCGTGCTTGAAAATGGAACGACCATTCTATCACCTTGACGGGAAGGGCGAATTGCCCCATCTGGATCAACTGCTTGCCATCGAGGAACTCGTGGGCATCCAATGGGTTCCCGGTGAAGGTCGCCGCCGTTGCAGGAGTGGCCTGATGTATTGAATAAAATCGCGGACAGCGGTAAAAAACTGCAACTTATAGCTCCAATTGATCAAGTGGCAAAGGCGATCAAGGTCGTGCATAATGTGAATGCCGTCACCGCCTTCGGCTGGGGCGATGCCAGTGACCTCGCGTTGGCGGAAGGATTAGTCACAGAATATCGATAGAATATGACAGCATCTAAGAATTACATGATTCATAGTAATAATAGTAACAAATGAGGTTGTTATGGGAAAAATATTGCCATCTGACCGGCAAATATTGCGGGAACTGGGTTATCAAATCGCTGAGGCTGCGGTTGATCCGGTAAATAACGAACGCCGGGAACATTGTCGTCAAGTTGAAAGTCTTCAAAACCAGAAGCCAACTATTTTCATCTATCAGGAGCCGTGGTCGGAATTAGGTCAAAATGGGGAGCTGAATTTATTATGCCAGGAAGAGTTTTGCCGTAACATTGAAAAAGAGATGCGACGCACTCTTTACAAATGGCATAATTATCCTGGGGATATGGCAATATCGGCTGTTTCGTCTCAGCCATATTGCATTAATGATACAGGCTTCGGCATTGCCGAGAATGTTGATACAGTCAGTACTGATGAAAAAAACGACGTGGTATCACGCCATTTCAATATCCAAATCAAAGATGAAGAGGATATACTCAAAATCCAGGAACCTGTCATCACACACAATAAACAGAAAACCGAAGAATGTTATCAGAAACGCAGTGAGATATTTGATGGCATTTTGACCGTAAATAAAGTTGGAACCAGCAGTTTCTGGTTTGCCCCCTGGGATGACCTGGTGCGCTGGACGGGAATTCAAGAGATACTTATGGATATGGTTTTACGTCCGGAGTATGTCCATAAGTTAATTGGCCGGTTGGTAGATTGCTGGATTAAACGCCTTGACCAATATGTAGATCAGGGGTTGCTTTCCGCGCCATTGCAGGATTTAACTGTCAGCGGTGCCGCCCAAATATTTTCGGAAGTGTCTCCGGCAATGCACCGGGAATTCGCACTTGAACATGAAGCAAGATTTTTAAATCGTTTCGGTAAAATCTATTATGGTTGTTGTGAACCGTTACATAACAAGGTTGATATTTGTGCCGAATGTTTGCCGAATTTGTATAAAATATCCATGAGCCCATGGGTAAACTTCCCGGTGGCAGTCAAGAATGTCCGGAATCGTTTTGTTTTCGCCTGGAAGCCCAATCCGGCTTTTCTAGCTTATGATAAATGGGATACGGAGGCAATACGCAGGGATATCAGGGAAAAGCTGACCATGGCAGCCGATGGCGGATGTTTTGTGGAAATACACCTTAAAGATATCAGTACCGTTCGTAATGAACCATCGCGGTTAACCGACTGGAACCGCATCGCCAACGAAGAGATAGCAAGAATATTTAACAATTGAGGACAAGGGAAACATGGACAAAAAGATCAAAGGCAGTCAGCGGCTTAGCTTGGCTAAGTTGCAAGCGTGGGAAA
>CAYMSF010000360.1:0-2111 GCA_964392985.1 uncultured Victivallaceae bacterium
AAATAGTCCTTGTGTTAACACATATATTCCTGAGCTTTATTTACAGGATTGGTTATACTACTATTGTCTTATAATAATATATAAATTTAAAAGTTTCATCCTCGGTTTTATCAATTTATTGCTGTATTTTAATCTAACCAAAAAGAGAAAGGATGAAAGTGCAAGCATTCTTCTGAAATATTAATTTCGCCAGGTAGCCTTAAACCGGCGGAAGACTGTCTCACGCTGCTTGCTCGCCGCGGGAGGGAAGCAAGGAGAGCGCGGAGATAAAGAAATACTTTACCGCGAAAGATTTATCCGCCTCTGGCGTGACACGAAAAACCAGATGTGTGGTTTGTCAAGCGTTATTTGGTTAGAAAGATCTTATTTTCTCGATTTTTCCAACGCTCTGCGACCTCAGTAGATTTTGATAGAAGAAGTATCGTATATTCTTCAACAAAATCACTGACCTTATTATAACCCATTGCTTTAACCGTTTTTATTGTTACTTCTTGAGCTACTTTTTGCATTTTAGCTTTGATATCATTTTCCCCTTCGAGAATATCCGGCATAAATCCTTTCATAACGTACCATACTGCGACGGCTAATTTTCTGGCAATACCGGCGATAGCAACACATTTATCTTTGCGTTTTGATAACGCGTATCCCCACTTTCTAAGTGCGTTACCGGTGGCATTTTTTGATTTCAAGACGGAGTTTGCGCCCTCAATCAAAATGGATTTTACCTCTGTTCTTCCGCCGTGTTGCATTCCGCAACTCCATTTGCTGTTGCCGCTTGCTTTTATTGATGGCGCTAACCCGAGGTAGGCCACTAACTTTTTGGGTGTTTTAAAGCGTTCAATATCGCCGATCGCGGAGATTAATGAATATGCGCCAATCATTCTAATGCCGCATAAATTCATTAACTTAGCCATGTTGGGATTACTTAAAACACTTTTATAAATCATGGTTTTATGTTTTTCCAGTTTTGCCTTGGCATGATTTAAATCATCAAACATTTCTTCCAGGATAAATATTTCATCCGGAGCCCATTTGTATTTTTTTTTGATGTCAGCAATGATAATATCAGATTTTCTCAATTTTTCTTTAATCCGAATATTGCGCGAGCAAAGAAATGACTTTATCCGGTTGCTGCACCGCGTAACGTCAGTTTGTGCATTACCATAGGAAGAAAAAATCTTTCGTTTCAATAACGTATCCTCGTCCGGCTCCCAAATACCTTCGGCAAGTTCACAAAGATAAACTCGCGCCAGTTTCAGTGAATCAAGTTTGTCAGTTTTGCAATACGCTTTCGCAATACGGCCAACACTAACACTGTTAAGTACAACGGTTTTATGTCCGGCTTGTTTGGCAATGTTCATCATTTCAAAACTGTTTGAACCAGCTTCACACACTACGGTACTTCCTGCCGGGATCTGTTCATAAACAAAACGGGCCCATTCCTTACAATCTACCTTGGTAAATGTACGTTCAACATTTAATGTCGCAGCGGTCATTCCGCGTACTTGTACCGCGCTAAAAGAATCAGGATGCAAGTCCACACCAATAACTTTCGACTTTTCCGTTTGACTTCGTTTTGACGCTGTCATATATTACCTCCAATGAAAGCGCAACGCTGGATGTTAGGCGGTCAACTTACATTCAGATGTCCGGGGCGATACCCCATGTTGGTAATTTCCGCCGGCGCTCAATCACGAAAACGGGGAATTACCCCAGTGCTTTTCCCGAGCGTCTCCAGTTGCTAATTGTTACAAGTATTTACCAACTTATAACAATTACTATAACATCCAGTGTTGTTGCTTTCATCCTTCCGTTTGGCGATTTTATCGCCGGTGTTGTTACTTGACAAACAACATACCATCACGAAAAGTGTAAAAGTTTAGTGTCAAAAAATGAATTATCGGATAAAACAGGGCGCGCTTTTAACGGATATTCTCTTACGTTTTTGCATTTATCTTGTTGATTACAAATATGTCAGGTGACATTTATTTTAAAAGCGCAGCCTCTGATTTCTCGCAACAACAACTCATTACTTGAAGATTCAAAAATAATAATTATGTTCTGTCAGTTGGGTTTGAGGTAAAAATGCAGCCAGCAGAAATTAATTTTAA
>CAYMSF010000361.1:0-2100 GCA_964392985.1 uncultured Victivallaceae bacterium
CCCATTTTGAAACTCTTTTTTAACCACATAAACACAAAGGCACAGAGAAATCCTTTTTTACTTTTATAATATTAATTTTCTTTACTTTTGTCAGTTTCTTATTTGATAAAACTGCGGGTACCGCAGTCAGTTACTCGCTTGAAAATTCAAAACAATAAATTATATTGGTTTGGTTTGTGTTTGAGTCTAAAACGTAGCCGATAAATATTAATTTTAATCTTGAATTAAATCGTTAACGATTAAGTGCTTAAGTGTTTTTAATTAAAAGAATATCCGTTTGACAATTATTGTGTACAATGAAACATATAAAATTTGATGACTTTGGGGCCCGTGTCAACGCTGGCAACGACTCCTGTAAGGCCGCCAAACTTCTGCTTGAATATCTAGTAGAAAATTCAGACCATGAAGGGTTGGAAGTCCATTTCTCCTGCGGGATCTATGACTTTTTTGAAGATAATGCTGCGGTGCGGAATTACTACGTTTCAAACCATGACCAGGAAACGCTAAAACGCGGCGCCATCATTCTTGAACAGTGCAAAAAGGTAAAACTGGTCGGCAATCAAACGAGATTCAGAATCCATGGCACCCTGATTCCAATCAGTTTTGTGGACACTCAGGATTGCAGCATTTCCGGCATCAGCATCGACTATGCACATCCGGCCATCCATCAGCTGGAAGTAAAAGACGTTTCGCCGGGCAATGGGATTGTTTGCCAAGTCTCTCCTGGAACAGCTTATCGGATTGAAAACAATAAATTGTTCTTTTGCGATCCGACTTGTGAATATGCCCCGGAGTGGTTCATGGTGTTCAGACCAGACGGACGCTTGGCCTATAATATTGCCGATCCGGAATTCAACCCCGAATATATTACTGAACTGAAACCAGAGGTCTTGAAGCTGGGCTTAGAATTGCTGGGGATTGAGTCTGGATATTTTTTCGCACTCCGACAATGGGCTAGGCCGACACCGGGCATTTTTCTATACCGGGCAGACAACACGACCATTGAAGATACCATCATCCACTTTGCCAACGGGATGGGGATTCTGGCGCAAATGTCGGAGAATATTCACTTGAACGGTGTTCAAGTAAAACGTCCCAATGGCAGTAATCGCTATTTCACTACCCAGGCCGATGCTACGCACTTTTCCGGATGCAAGGGGACGATTATATCCGAAAATGGGTTTTACGAGGCAATGGCTGATGACGCGATCAATGTGCACGGAACCTATTTGCGCCTCGTCGGGCAAGTTGATGAATTCACGATTCTAGCGTCCTACATGCATGAACAATGCTGGGGGATTGAGTGGGGCCGGCGCGGGGATTCCGTCCAGTTTATAAAATCAAGCACAATGGAATATGGCGACATCATCTTCACCATCCAGGAAATAGTTGCCGTTGACAAACCTGACTTTAATGGGGCGAAGACATTTAAAATCAGATTCAGTAAGTCGATCGGATTGTTTCCGGCCCCGTCCGAATTCGGAATTGAGAATTTAAGCTGGGTGCCAAATGTGGTATTCAGAAACAACACCATTCGCAACAACCGAGCCCGGGGCGCATTGTTCAGTACGCCCTTGCCGGTTGTTTGCGAGAACAATGTCTTTGACCATGTTCACGGAACGGCGATTTTGCTCTGTGGGGATTGCAATGGCTGGTACGAGACAGGTGCCTGCCGTGACGTTGTAATTCGGAACAACCGGTTTATCAATGCATTGACGGCTGATTATCAATTTTGTACCGCAATCATTGATATTTATCCGGAAATACCCGATTTGGCAGCGCAACAAATACCCTTCCACAGCAACATAAAAATTACCGACAATGTCTTTGAAACCTTTCACGATTTGATTTTGCACGCAAAATCAGTCAACGGACTCCACTTTTCAGGTAACCGTATCGTAAAAAACACTAATTTCCCGCCAAGGCCTGGCAATACGCCAAACATCAACCTTGAAAAGGTGACAAATTTCTCGGGAGATTCAGAAAAATAAGACACCGGGCACACAGGGGCCCGGGGGGGAAGCAACGGAGGTCGCGCGGCTCTTCCAGACAAAATAGCTGAAATAAACGTAAACCATAGGAGATACATCCATGAAAAAA
>CAYMSF010000362.1:0-2098 GCA_964392985.1 uncultured Victivallaceae bacterium
CCTAGCGTGAGTTTATCACGGAAAAAATTAATATAACTCTAAGTGCTTTAATACGAAATTGTTACGACTTTAGTTTTTGTATAGACTAAAGCCATCTATTTTAATTTTCTGTTTATGGATATTGAGACCATTTAAAGCCTCGAAGCATTTTTCTTCATGTTCGTCCATAAGTTCAATTTGATAATTCACCTGCGGTTTATTTTTCTTACCATTGTATTCCAAAATATTCGCCAAGCGTATTCCACTTAACATTTCAAGGAAATTAGTCATGGATCCGTTATATCCAATTTCCTTAATTTTTTTCCATAATATCGTAGTCAGCATATATCCCATCACGCAAGTAAAAAAATGTATTTTAATTTTTTGATCAGTCCAGTGAAATTCAGGGGTTAATGCTAAATGAATTGGACTTTTTATATTTTTGAAAGCATTTTCTATAAAAGACTGTCCTTGGTAAGCGTTGATTATTTCAGATGAAGTCCAATTATGCCTGTCAGTCATTATTATTCTGAATCCCAGCTTATCTTCAATATTTGCTATTGCCTGTTTATCTATTTCGCACGTTATCACATAAGGCTTATTTTTTTTCTTACTCACGCCATAATCAATAAGCCGTGGAGCGGTTCCCGGCATTGAGATAATTTCATCTATTTTATTAATGAGATTTTGGCGTGTGAATTTAATGGAGCGCGGATTTCCAAGGCGTTTATTCAGTTCCTCTAAAGATTTGAGTTGTTTTTCAATTGTAGAGTATATTCCCCGTAGTTGACCGGCTTTTAATTTCTCACTTATGTAAACAAGCACTGTTCGTTCTTCACCCCATATACTTCGCATATCTCTGTAAGCGGATAATTCATTTCCATTTACAATTATTTGTTTGAAATTGTTCTCTGCATCATTGACCAGCGCTTTGTGATGAAACGGAGTTAAGGCACCCACATAGTGCATTTTTAAATTTGAAATGATTTCCAAATTCTTTTTCGCATTGCACCCTCTGTCAAAAACGATGGTGTGCATATCCACATTCATACCAAGATCAAGCATGCGTTTTCTTATTTTAATAAGCAAATTTCTAAAAATAGTGGAATCATTTTTATTGCCCTGATACGTTTCATGAAAAATAGGTGTCAAATCTTTTCTGGATACAACCATCGCCAAGCCAACTTGTCGCAAATCTGTTCTTTTTTGCTTGTTCTTGCCACGTTGAGCAATAGTGCACCTGATGTTAGTGGTATTAATGAAGGTATCAAAATTTGTGGTATCATAAAATATCGTGTCTGAATCCAACGTGTATTTATTTTTGATGTTTTTAAGCAGATTCAGTTCGATATCACCTATTTTCCCTTCAGGTAAAGAATCCATCATATCCCAGAAATGTTGACTGTCGAGTTTTGAAAAATCCATTCTGAGTAAATATGACAAGGATGTTTGTTTTGCCCAGGCATACCAGCCATCCTTACTGGTTGGTTTGCATACTCGGCCAATTGCGGCCAGAAGCAATGTCGCCCCAACTGTGAGATTATTACGAATTGGCCGGCCCGCAAAATACTTCCTTTGTGATTCAACATCATTATTAATCAATTCAACTATATTCAATTCCTCTGCTACTTTAAGCAAAACTGCAACCAATCCGTGAGAATAAGATTTAACTGTCAATGATTTACCTTTGCGATTTCTGAGTTTATCCAGCAATGAATCCGCCGTGCCAAGATGCTCAAGAACAATGGGCCTAGGTTTTCCATTCACTCTTTGAGACTGGACAATCTGCCAATACTTCCTGCCATTTACCATTTTAGGTTGGATTGATGCCATTTTTATCTCCCAAATTATTTATTAGTGTATACAAATTAATTAAATAATAAAATAATTATAGCATAACTATATTCATTGTCAAGCATTTATATATACATATTATTATCATTTACAAGTATATTAATTAGTGTATACAATATTTGGCGCAAAAATAAATCCACAACTCTTTGCTAATAAAAGAATTGCGGATTATAAAAATCAGAATAATTATGATTTTAGAATAAACTCACGCTAGGGCGATAGCCATGGAAATAGAAGCTATTATGAAAACTGAAGCCCCGATAAG
>CAYMSF010000363.1:0-2086 GCA_964392985.1 uncultured Victivallaceae bacterium
CTATTGCAATATGGAATGGAATTGGTTATAATGTGTACGTAACAGTTTTAGGTAACACGGCGAAAATGCTAATGAGACAGGATATTTAAAAAATGATCAAGTCGGCTAACAAGATAAATATTAGGGATGTTGCCAGGAAGTCTGGCGTGTCTATCGCAACTGTTTCCAAGGCGATTAACAACAAGCCGGATATTTCAGAAGAGCGTCGGGTCAAGATAATTGAAGTCTGCGAATCGCTAGGGTATACGGTCAATACCAGCATTCAGGATATGGTTAGAATAGGCCGGAGCAGCACTACCCGCAATATCGCCTTCATCCTGGTAAACCGCAAATTCAGCCAGCCATATTATTCTACGGTCCTTGACGGGATCGCCAAGGCTGCCGACGAAAACGGACTTCACCTTATATTGGAAACCTTGACGGGAACGGAAAAAAGCAGATATGAATTACCTCCGATGTTGAGGGATTGCCGGGTTGACGGGATTATTATTACCGGTGATTTGAATGCGGACATTGTTTCGGTGATTAAAAAGACAGCTGTTCCATATGTAATTCTTGGAATTTACGATAACGCTGTTACGGCGGGAGCAGTAAATGTCCTGCCTGACATAAGAGACGGCATATCGCTTCTGATTAAAACACTGAGGAATAAAGGAAAAAGGAGGATTGCATATTTTACAGAAAGCACAGAGTCTTTTTCCCAGAAAGCCTCCGTAAATTTATATAAATCAGCCCTCCTTGAAAATAATATGGAAATTGATGAATCTCTGATTTACACCGGAACCGGACCATATTCCGGCGCCTGTGATGTGATGAAAGAGGTATTCAGAAGAAAGACTCTTCCTTTTGACAGTATTTTGTGTATCGACATCCGGACAGCGCATGAGATTGAATGTCTCAGCATGGCGCATTACGGCTTTAACCGTAAACCTGACATTATTCTGGGTTTTATGAGGCCGGCAGATGATTTCCGGTTTATGATACCTGTAGTTTTCTTTGAGAGCCTCATGGACAAAGTGGCGTACGAAGGGATGAACGCGCTGATGGCGCTTATTAAAAACAAAGGACAATCGGAAGGCAAGAAAATTGTCATTAACAATGTCACCATGGAAGAAAAATTATAAAACAAAAGCAACTTAGCAAATTAGGAGGATGTGGACATGGGGATGAATGTTGAATTGGAACCGACTGCAGGAAAGCGCATCAAGGCATGGCATCTGCCGGCAAGATCGTGCAAGGGGTTCACTATGATAGAGTTATTGGTAGTAATAGCCATAATCTCAATCTTGGCAGCAATGTTATTGCCAGCATTGAACAAAGCCAAGGAAACGGCCAAAAGCATTTCATGCACCGGCAATATGAAGCAGATCAATACTGGATTCATGATGTATACAGGAGATTGGGGTTATTATCCTCCGCGGAATACTTCCGTATTGAATTGGACCAATGCTCTGGGCGCAGATATTGGACTCGCCTCAAAGATGAGTGGGAACAGTTTCAAAAATGAAGTCGTTGGAACATTCTTATGTCCATCCGCATCAAAAGATTCTATAATGTATATCGCCTCTACCGGAGTCGCCGGGAGCGGTGGACTGTGTTATACTACCAATAACTATATTACCGGCTGCGGCCCGAATGGAACTGGCGCATCGTCTCCTGATTTTTCCGGGGTTGGGATAAAAGCCAGTATAATCAAAAATCCTTCTGATACCTTCATCTTTTTTGACGGGGGAAATGATCCAGCTGGTCATACGGCGGCAAATCAAGATTCTCCTTTAAGAATCGCTTATCGTCATCCTGGCAAAGGAGGCGTGGAAAGGCTGCCAGACGCTACAATCACGTCTTGGAACGGTTCCGGACTGAATGTCGGCTATGGGGATGGACATGTATCCAAATGGAATTCCATAGAAGTAATCACTCTGAAAACTTCCGCTCTAAATCTGAAATGGCGCCCGCTTTTTCAATAGTTGCTGAAGAATAAATGGCAGACGGACGCTTGCTGACGATCTATTTGGTTATTAATTCCCCGGTAAAACCGACCGGATTGAGTGGGAGGCAAAAGAAAAGACAACTTACTTATTCTTCC
>CAYMSF010000364.1:0-2083 GCA_964392985.1 uncultured Victivallaceae bacterium
GGCTGGAAATGTTCGGGGAGAATCTGGTGGTGTTCAACTGGAACATGCGCCACGCGGGATTGATAAAAACCCGAGAGAATTCCATCCTTTACCGTACTGATGAGGATTTTGAAAAATTCATGGCGGAACGGAAGAATTCGATGGCAATCTGCGGAGATTTGACCTTGTACAATCAGCGTAACTGGCAGACGGCAATATGGGCGCCGGAAAAACGGAGTGTTGAAATCGCAGTCATTCCTGCTGGCACAGCGCCGATCATTGACGGGAAAAATTCCGATACAGCATGGGCAAACGCGGCAAAAGTGGAAGAGTTCCGCTCCAACGGCGGTCGCCGCGGACCGGCAAAACAACAGACAATGGCACAGATTGCCTATGACGCAGAAAATTTGTATGTATTGTTTACTTGTACCGATGCTGTTCCGGCTAAAATTCGTAAGAATTGCGCCATTCGCAACAGTGCCAGCTTGTCTGCCGATGATCATGTGGAACTGTTGATTCGTCCCGAAGGCAAAGAGGTTGTAAAGATAGCGGTCAACGCCAAAGGTATAGTCAAAGTTACACCGGAAACAGCCAATGTACAGGCAGTTGCAGTTGTGGATGACAAAGGGTGGAGCGTCGAACTGGCCGTTCCGTTCCGTGAACTCGGGTTGTCTGCACCATCTGCCGGTACAATTTGGAAGGGGAATTTTGTCCGCCAGAGACGAGGTTCAGGGTTTGAAATGAGCGCATGGTCACGCGTGGAAGAGGGACTCGGCGATGAAAGGGCTTTCGGGGAACTGCGCTTTGTAACAAAGTAACAGATGATGGAAAGATCAAAATCTAACCTATATTTTCGTTTTTAGAATAAGGATTAAAAATGTCAAAACCGCGTAACTTGAGTCCGCAGGAGATGTTTTACCGGCTTGCACAGGAACATAAACCTGATTTCCACTTTGAGGGAAAAAATAAAAAAGCTTTTGACGCCTGGAAGCGGGCGGCGCTTCCCGAAGTAATGAAAACCCTCGGCAAATTTCCGGAAATGGTTCCACTTAACCCGGAGCTTATGGCGGAATGGGAGCACGACGGACTTCATAAACAACGCTGGATGATTGATGTAGGCAGACATATTTCCGCGGCTTTTCAGATAAACAGGCCACTGAAAATACCCAAACGGAAAAAACTCCCTGCTATTCTCTGCTGGCACGGGCATGGAAAATTCGGCAAAGAACCGGTCATGGGCAATGATTCATCTGCTGAATTGAGAACGGCAATCAGCACCGGCAATTACAATTACGGTCACAAAATGGCTCAGGAAGGTTTTATCACATTTGCAATTGACTGGATTGGCTCCGGCGAGAGAAATGATAATAATAAACCGAATTACAGAAGCAATGGTTATGACTGGTGCAACTTATATTATCTCAGCGCGACAATGCTGGGTATGACTTCACTGTCGATAAACATAAGCCACGGAAAAGCGGCGACCGATTTTGCCTGTTCATTTCCTGACGTTGACACCTCAAGACTTGGCGTTATGGGAATGAGCGGAGGAGGAACAATGACATTATGGTCAGCGCTTTGTGATGAGAGATTCAAGGCGGCGGAAATCATTTGTTACAGCGATTTGTGGAAAATTTTTGGTTTTCGCGATTACAATTACTGTGGGATGCAGGTCGCGCCCGGACTTTTCTCGCTGGTTGATCTGCCGGACTTGCAGGGATTGCTGGCTCCCCGTCCGCTTCTGGTCGATATCGGCATGTACGACTCCTGCTTCAATGTTGACGGCGCGATGAAGTGTTTTGAACAGGTAAAAAATATTTACGGTGCTGCCGGCGCTGCAGAAAAATTAGAGTCCGATTTGTTCCCCGGAGAGCATGCCTGGGGCGGGAATAAATCGAAAGATTTTTTTACTAAATATCTGGTTTAAGAAGACAAAGCCGGTAATTTCCCGGTGTAGAATATTTAAAAGGAATTATTTTAAAAATGAAAATTGCAATCGTGGGAATGGCAATCAGATCAACCGCATTTCTTGGAGATATCAAACAAAGAGAGGACTGTGAGATAACGGCTTTATGCGATAAATATCCTTCGCGAATAAAGTACA
>CAYMSF010000365.1:0-2071 GCA_964392985.1 uncultured Victivallaceae bacterium
CTAGTAGTAAATCACTTAACTATAAGAATTATAAATTGATGAACGATATAGATATAATTCGAAGAGATGAGAATCTTGATAAAGAAGTGAAGCGAGGTAAAGTTAAAGAGATTTTTAACCGACTACATAATATTTTAGTTATTGACCACTGCTAATCAAAATTTGATCAATCAATTTGACCGGCTGTTGATGGATTTTGCATAAATCCTGCGACTGCCGGTCTTTTTTTATATTTGGCACGGCAATTGCTGAATACTCTTGCAACCTGAATATAAACTAAGGAGAATGGACAAAATGGATAAAACTAGAGAGACACGTGCCAGGCGACGCAACAGATTTTCGGAAGATATTAGATTGAACCAGAATATAGACCGGTTCATGGGACAAATGGTTTTACGCTTTCTTAAAAATATGTTGCAGCACAGCATGGAAAAAGCCTACGATGTTGATATGTTTTCCCCGATTCAAGACTTCATCTCGCGAGCTGAGTTACGGCGGATTGTGCGCGTATCAACCACTGCCGCAATACGTCAGGAAATGGAGAAAAGTAAAGTTGACTTTAACTACGATCCCGCTAAGCATATCCTGACTGCGTTGTGGAATCATCCCAAATCCAATTATTATTTGCGAACGGAACTGGTTAAACTCATTGAAAAATATATGGCTGATAATCAAAAATGTAAAGAGTCACTCCCCTGCGATCCGGTACAGACAAAGTTTGAGGAGTTACGCCAGTTTTTTAAGCTGGATGACCGGGAATATGATGTCTTGCTATTAACCGCCGCCGCTTTTATCTGGCGCAATGACGAATTACGCGGCTCCTGCAGTGCTTTAAAAATCAGCAAGATGGAATCAGCGCTGGGTGTAGCCGCAGGCGGGTTAGCCCCGTTTTTGAAGCCTGATGCAAAACTGCGCCGGTATAACTGCATTGACAATGAATTGAACTTGAATATTGATCTTACAACGTTTATCAGCGGGCTTGACGATCAGCCGCTGACCTCGCGTTATTTCAAGATTTACCAGGACGAAACGCTGCCTTGGAATTTTTATGGCGACTTGGCCAGCAAGCATGGCGAACTGCTGAAAAAACTGCTGAACAACCGTTTGCGCGAACGCGGCATGAATATTCTGCTTTACGGCGCGCCCGGCACCGGAAAAACTTCATTCGCCTTTTCGCTGGCGGCAGAGCTTGGCCTTACGGCTTACAATGTGGCGCAGAGCGACACAAATATCTCAACCGGTACTCAAGATAAGGATATCAGCGATTATTCAGCCAGTTTCCGGTTTGCCGCGCTGCAGATTTGTGACAGCCAGGCGGACAATAGTCATAGTCTAATTATTGTTGACGAGGCGGATGAAATGCTGGCCGGGGAAAGTGGAATTCAGCAACTGCTGGGCGGCGGACGCAGGGAAGACCGCGACAAAGGGATGCTCAACAGCGTTTTGGATTCATTGAAGACCCCATGCATCTGGATTGCCAATACGCGGGCGGAAATGATTGCCTTTTCCAGCCGCCGCCGCTTTGACTATTCCATCAAATTTAACCCGCTCACCGGTTCACAACGCCGGTTAATCTGGCGGAATGCCATTACCAAGCATAAACTGAGTGATAGTTTGCCTGAAATTCTGGTGGATAAGCTGGCGTCAAACTATGAGATCAGCGCCGGCGGAATTGATCTTGCCCTGCGTAATTTTCAAGTTCTAAACAGCAGTGAACCGGTTAATCCTGAAAGTGCGGAGCAGGTAATGGAAACATTCATAAAGCCGCACTGCGAATTGCTGGGTGTAACCGCATCCGACAAAAAACGCATAACTGTTGCCGCTGATTATTCACTGGATGGATTAAACCTGAACGGCGCTATTCCGCTGGAGCGGATCGTCGCCGCTGTCTCGCGTTTCCGGAATGAACAGAACAGTTCAGGCCAGTCCGGGATTGACAGTCCAAGGATGAATATGCTGTTATCGGGTCCACCCGGAACCGGAAAAACCGAGTTCGTCAAATACCTTGGCAAAACTCTGGATTGCAAGGTTCTTGTGAAGATGGGCAGCGATCTGCTTGACAGCTATGTCG
>CAYMSF010000366.1:0-2068 GCA_964392985.1 uncultured Victivallaceae bacterium
GGCTCCTAAGTCTTATTTCAAAATCTTGCGGCTGAAAATATTAAAATAAGAAGCAATAAAAGAAGTAAATTGATGAATGTATGCACAAAATACAAAAATAAAGTGGACAGACCACGCACAGCAAATGGACAGACCCCGCACAGCAAAAAAACAAAAGTTTCCCCCGATAGCCAAACTGGCATTAATATCAAAATGGTATTCTTACAGCGTATTTGAACACAAGGTCTTACATTCCGTATCTTGCTGCCTGACTTCATATACGCTATAAAATATTGCTTTATTAAAAGTCAAACCCGGGCTGAATGATCCCTGAATCATCATTATCATTTTTTTTGCGCTCTGACTTCTTGCCGGGGTTTACAGTCGTTTTCTTTTTGTAGCAGATTCCTTTTCCCCTGATTTTAGTCGGAACGTTTTCTATTTCCAAGCCGAAAGTACTTTCATCATTCTGCCTGTCATTGACAGTTCTGACTGAATCTTTAACTTCAGTTTCCTGTTCAACGGCTTCAACTTCGGATGAATCATTTTCATTGTCTTCCGGAATCGCCTCCACAACCAGAGCCGCCATTTCCTCGACCTCAAGATACCGTACATGATTCAGTTTTAGCAATGGCTTGGCGCTGATTACCAGGCCGCGGGCTTTCGGGGTGCGCAGCGGCATCTCCTTCAGGTTTATTTCAGACTTCCTGTTCTCTTTTCTCTTGGACTCCACCGTCATTTCATAAATCGAATCAGGCCGCGGCGTAATCAGTTCCAGACGGCAGCCGGACGGACATATCCGGTACTGTTTGTCCGTGATGAACTTATTGACAACACAGCGTTTTCCGTAGCATTTGCCGGTTTTTGTGTCTTTATAGATCACGCCGAATTCTATCGCCGGATCGTATTTCCTGAAATCGTAAAGCCGGTCAATGAAAATCTTTTCCGGAATATTAATGACCTTGTAATTGCCGTTGCGCTCGACGCAGAGCAGATGGTCGAACTCGTTACAGGTGACGTTGTCTTCACTCTTGATATTGGTGCCGATATAGCAGTTCTTGCGGTCCCAGCCGACTTTGATATTGTTCAGCGCCGCGGCTTTGCGGTCAATCTTGCCGAAAGTCTCGATTCTGGTGCGGCGCGGGAACATGGCGCCGTATTTATCCAGCAATGCCTGAATGTATTTTATGGCGTAAGCATTCAAATGCTTCAGATTACGGTGGATTTCTTCAATGTTCTTCAATATCTCGGCCAGTTCCTCCTGATTCTTGCGGATGTCGAAAAGCGAAATCCGGCGGATCTGGATTGCCAGCAGTTTTTCCACATCATCATCGGAGACGTCGCGCTTGAGCATTTTACGGTACGGCAGCAGTCCCTTATGGACTTCCTCGACTACAACTTCATAGGACTCGCATTTTTCAATGCGCTTGTAAATACGGTTCTCAATGAATATCTGTGCAAGAGTTTTGGAATGGAACAGTTCCTCCTGTTTGCGCAGGTCGATTTCCAGTTCGCGCTTGAGATACTCCAGCAGCTTTTCGGTATTCCGCCGGATTACGGACGGAACATTCATCTGCACCGGCTTGTTCTCGCAGATAACCATCATATTCACGGAAACAGACACCGCGCAGTCGGTATAGGTGTACAGCGCCTGCATGGCTTTTTCCGGATCATAACCGCGCATCGGGGTGATTTCGATTTCCACGTGTTCCGCAGTGTAATCATTGATCGCGGCGATCTTGATCTTGCTCTTTTCAGCGGCTTTTTCAATGGAGGCGATCAGTTTTTCCGTGGTCGTGGTCGCCGGGATTTCACGGATGATCAATTTTCTGCCGTCAAAGTCGATTTTGGCCCGGAGCGTGATTTTGCCGTTGCCCTCGTCATATTCGGAGACGTCCATCATGCCGCCCTGCTGGAAGTCCGGATAAAGCTCGAACTCTTCGCCTTTAAGAACGGCGATCTGGGCCTGGAGCAGTTCGCTGAAGTTATGCGGCATGATCTTGGTCGCCATCACCACCGCGATCCCTTCAGCGCCGAGCATCAGCAGCGACGGGATTTTGACCGGCAGCACTACCGGTTCCTTATTGCG
>CAYMSF010000367.1:0-2067 GCA_964392985.1 uncultured Victivallaceae bacterium
GGCAGTTCTTTTTGACCAGTTCAGCGTTTTCCCTGATAAGTTTTATGTCTATCATTTTAAAGTCCTATTATTATGTTAATGGAAACCAGTTTCTTAGATAATTCAACATCCGGTTAAATGCAGCATCCCGGCAGTTTTTAAAACTAACTTTTCCGGCAATCTCTTTATATACAGAAGTAGATTTGGGAATGCAGGCTTTTCTCATAGCTGCATTCAAGGCTTCCTTGGGACGTTCCGGCTTCCCATCATTATCAAAAGGGAAATAATTCTGACTCCATGTCCATATATCTACTCTATCGCGCCATTTCAAACTTGATGCAAAAGACGGAGAACGTGACCAAATCCACTTTTCTAATTCAGGAACAATTACAATTGTTTTAGCTCTATCGTTCCAATCTTTTGTTAATTCATTATTCAATTTTTGCTCAATTTCTAGAGGTTGCATACGATTTTCAACACCGCATCCCTCATAATCAAAAACCGTCAGCGCGTGTTGAAATGAATTCACCTGAGTTTTTAACAACCCGCAACTATCTCTGTAACAGCCGCTGTCATGAGAAAAAAGGCGGCAAACTTCAAAATCAACCGGTCGTATGCCAATACTGGCATGCCTTTCTAAGATTGTGCTTAATGTTTCTTCCATATATTTGTCTGCAACCAGAACAAACAAATCTTTCTCAATACTCATCCTAATACTCCGTTGGCAAATAATGTTTCAAAATTGATTTCACCATGCCAGTTTTTCAACTGCGGATGTTGGCTGCCTCTTACAATTGATGCGGCGCCATTCTCGCATTTAGAAAAGCAAAGTACCGAGTCAGGATTGGCCAACCCAAGAATTACTGGAGAATGAGAAGCCAAAAAAACTTGCCCGTCATAAACCGATGATAAAGAATCAAATACAGTCTGCACTGCATTGGGATGTATTCCATTTTCCGGCTCTTCCACCATAAAAATACCTGTTGAGTCAGGCAGGTAAGCTGGAAGAGTTAATGCTGTCAGACGTAAAGTACCATCAGAAACCATCCAGGAAGGTACCTCAAATCCCTGATTGTATTCATATATCAGATAACAATATTTGTCATCCGGGCGCTCGACCGCTTTGATGTCTTTCAGCTCCGGCAGCGCAGTCTGCAGATGCGCAATCCACATGGCAAAACGCTCCGGGTTATTTTTCAAGCGTTTTACAACCCAGGGCAGATTGGAACCGTTAAGTTCAAACCCGCGGATTTTTGAAGGAGGACTGGCTTTTCTGATGGATAAACTGTCCAGCATGAAATTCTGAACTCCATTTGCCAGATATTCTTTAAGCCAGTTCGACGCCGGGAAGCGTTCATTGTCCGCCGGCAGATTGCCAAGCGCCGATTTCAAGTTGCCGAATTTAAATGAAGGAACCCAGCCCTTGCCAGCTTTTTCATATTTTTCAGAAGAAAAATTATCATTTCCATGTGGAGCCTTGGAAACAAGAATTTGAGTTCCTCTTTCTCCGCTGCGGGTCATTATCGTCTTAGGCGGACAAATGTAATGCGGGAAAAAATCAAACTCTTTCTGTTCCGCGTTTTTCTCCATCGCAAGCAGAACCTTCTCTTCCCGAATTACAAAACCGCCTTTTCCGGATTCATCATATCCGACAGAAACTTCATATCGTAAAATATTTAAATCTTCTCTGGCAATCTGCTTAATTATTTCGTCTGGCATTTTCAGTTCGACTGCAAGTTCAAACCCTTGCCCCTGCTTTTTGAAAAGCAGGTCTTCATGATTATTAGTCCGCTCTTTCAATGCTGATTCAAATCCATCTTTGACCATAGTACTGAGAAAAGCAATGACATCAAGAAAAGTAGTCTTGCCGCTGGCATTGGGCCCTATGAGCAACTCAAAACTTTTAACGTCTTGAGAAACATACTCCAGGCAGCGATAATTTAAGGCTTCAATCCTGATTATCATACGTAACCCTTTTTTCTTCAGTACTTACTGCAATATACCAATATACCATTATACCGCAATTTCCCAGTATTAAAAATGGGGGAGGGGAAAATTGCGGGCAAAGGCTCTGACTTCTTCGCCGAT
>CAYMSF010000368.1:0-2055 GCA_964392985.1 uncultured Victivallaceae bacterium
GCTATTAAAGCTAAGCCGGCGCATGTAGGTGCTTATTCAAACCGAGGCGATATCTATTTTAAAATGAATAAAAGAGAAGAGGCAATTGCCGATTATAATCGGGCTATGAAAATTGATCCTCAATACCCGGGTCCGTATAATAATTTAGGTATTCTTTATGCTTCGGAAGGCAATTATCTCGAATCAATTAAATATTTCACGAAGGCTATTGAATGTGATAATAAATTCGCTAACGCTTACATGAACAGGGGGTTGGCCTATTTGTATTTAGGAGACAAGAAAAAAGCATGTGAAAATTTTAAATTGAGTATGGAATATGGCTCTGATGCGGGGAAGCAACTATATGAGAAACATTGCCTCACTCCGGAATAAAATAATCCCCCTGTTTCTTCAGCTTCTCAAAATATTCGAATGCCTTTTCCGCCATTTCTCTTTCTCCTTTTATTGCATAAATCTTCCCGCAGTAGAAAAATGGCTCTGCTGAATCAGGCGACAGTTCGGTCAGCCTTAAAAAATGTTTCAGGGCGTTATCCAAGTCTTTTTTCCCATAACACGCAAGCGCCAGTTTTCTCAGCGCATAGCTTGAATTGGGATTCAAGACTACGGCTCGGCTATAGCAAATTTCGGACTCATCTTTTCTTCCAGTCCTCTCACAGATTATTCCGAGTTTAAACCAAATCTCCGAATCGGGAGCTATGCTGTTACTTTTCCTATAATGGAATTCCCCCAATGATGGATCATGCTTGTAATAAAAATAGTAATTCCCTAAACTGAGATTGGCCATGGATGATTCAGGGTGTTCTTTCAAAACAAATTTCCATAATGTCTCTGAATTTCTCCATACTGCAGTCTGCTCATAGGCCTTCCAGGCGCTAACGATTATGCAGAGCGCGATTGCAGGTGTAAAAATAAGCCTGAAAAGTTTTTTTTCTGATATCTGGGATAATGCTCCCATAAGCAGGAAAATTCCAATTAGAGGGAAATATCCGTATCTGTCCCCTGTGACAAAAGCCCTGAATGACCATGAAATAATGATTGCCGCCGGAATGAACAGGACTATTAGAAATGAAAGTCCGATAAAAAGTATTTTTATTTTCTTCCATAATGCATAAGCTGCAACGACCAAGAAAGCTATGACAATTGTCAAGTCGGATACGGTGATACAATTTCCTTTGAAGTAATCGTGCCAGGAATAATAGATTGCCGGTTTGTTGAGAAGAAGGATTCTCATGCACCAGTCTTTCGCTACCTCAGGGATGAATATCGACCGATATAAAACATATTTAAATTCATGCCCGGAATTGCTTGTTTCAAGTGTTGAGTTAAGCAGGCAGGCAAGCGCAGATATGGCAAAGAAAGGTAGGATTTTCAGGATCAAATCCTTGTCAATTCTCTTGTCAAAATACCAGCTCAAAACCGGAAAGAGAAGAGGAAGGACAAACGCGGAAGGTTTTGAGAATACAGCCGCAAAAAAGAATACGAATGAAATAACCCATGATTTGCTGGCATTCGTGTTTATAAACCTTGTAAAACTTATCAGGCTCAGCAGAGAAAACATGGTCATCAACAGGTCTTTTCTTCCCATTGCCCATGCCACAGCTTCCACTTGAAGCGGATGCACGGCAAAAAAGAGGGCGCATATCAATGCGCCATATCTATTCCTTAGAAGAAGCATGGAAAATGAATAAACAAGGATGACGTTGGCAAGATGCAGAAGCAGATTGTCAAAGTGTAGCACCGATGACTTAAGTCCGAAAATAGAGGATTCAATAAAGTAACTAAGATATGTGAAGGGAATGTAAAGCTGTTCAAGCGGCATCCCGCCTGGAGATAATATTATCCTGATATTTTCAAATGAAAAATTCTGAAGGATAGGATTATGAAATATGTGTGGTTCGTCATCCCAATTGATGAATTCAAAATTCCGTATCTGGGCAAAAACTATAATAGGCAGGACTATCAATATAAAGTAATGAAGTATTTTACTTCCAAAGATCTCGCTGATTCTTTTAGGCAATGATGTCATCATGTAATCCCATCAGCCCTTGAAATATG
>CAYMSF010000369.1:0-2041 GCA_964392985.1 uncultured Victivallaceae bacterium
GAACCTCTAGTTGATTTTGAAAATTTAAATTCCGCTAATACAAGCGGTTTTGATATTAAAGTCGACAGCAAGTTGATGACCATAAAGGGTTCGGATTTGTTTGCCACATCCGGGCGCAATTCACTGTTGATAGATTCCCCAAAATATGATGGTAAAAGTGAGCGTTGGCCGGGTTTTGGGATAAATTTTCCTAATTCGGACTGGACTGATTACGATCGAGTCAGCATTGATTGTTATAATCCTAAAGATTATTGTCAAATCATCAAGCTGATGATATATGACAGTTCTGACAAAAAAAAGAGGGTAAATCCCGTATTTCTATTGCCGGGCAATTCGGTAACTAGGCAAATTGTTTCACTGGGTAAACTTAAGCGCAATCAGATTAATGTATTACATTTTTATGTCGCTGAACCTAAAAACCAAGTGGACGTTTTTATTGACAATATTCGATTGCTGAAACCGGGGGAACCTGAATATGCCGATGGTGAGTCGGAGCAGAGAATTTTGCGTTACAACCAAAACCAGGCAGATAAAGAATTGGAGTCGGTGCTTAAAAGTAATTCGCATCCAATCGCAAAAGAGATTGTTGATTTTTTGCGAAAAAAACCGGCGCAAGAAAGTTTCGAACAGACGCTTGAGCGGCTCAGGCGCATAAATAGGGACAGGATTAATTGTATGATTAGTGCCTGGGAGTCCTCAGCCGCAAACCAGACCGATAAAACAATAATTGGCGCAGCATCCTCGATGAACAAAGTTTTACCTTATGATTTTGCTTTCAAACTGGATGCCGGAACAGAACTTGAAATTGCACTGGCAAAAAATGAGACCGAATCATTGCAATTAATAGTATTGCCACTCTTCAAGAATTTAAAAAACGTCAGACTGAATTTTTCCGGGTTCAGTAATGCTGAAGGTGTATTGCTGCCGACAGATGCTGTAACCGGTTGCGTGACCGGATTTGTTAAAACAGATTTTGCGACAATTTCAAAAAATACCGGAGATTCTCTATTTGCACCCTGGTGGCCGGACCCGATTCTGACTTTCATGAACCGTACAGATATCGAAGCAATGCAGGCGCAACCGTTTTGGCTGAAAGTAACCACTCGGTCAGAACAGGCCGCAGGGGTATATAAGGGGAGCGTCTCGGTCTGTGCCGACAATATGCAACAAGTAAATTTGCGGTTGGCGATAAGAGTTTATAATTTTATCTTGCCGAGTCATTCACCCTTACCGATGGCCATCTCTTTTTATACTCCTAAAATTAAGCTGAACACGGAATGGAAACATAAAAAGTTTGAATATGCGGATTTTTTAGCAAAATATTTTATAAATTATGATAATATTTACTTGTCGAGTGGAGAACCTGATTTTGAACTGCTAGAGTATTTGCACAAGAAAAATTTGTTAGTCTCATTCAATCTCGGCAGTGTTTTTGGCGCCGGTATTCCCGGTAGCAAATATGATTTAGGTGGCGATAAATATACTCCGGCTCCCAAGCCGCAGGAAGCCGTAGCCATGCAACTGAAGAAAGATATTGAGCGGCTTAAAATCAATTATGATAAAGCAAAAAAACTTGGGATACTTGATCACGCATATATTTATGGTTTTGATGAGCGTAGCAAGGATGAACTTTGGTCAATGGGAACTGTTGCAAATAGGTTAAAACAAGAGTTCCCGGAAGTTTTTACCTTATTTCTTGGTCCATACTGGCAAAATGATTTTTATTGTTTAAAAGAACTGAAAAATGTTGATGCTTTTGTTCCCGGCATATTTCGCATTTTTGCACCCAACGGCAATTATGAACCGATTAAAGCTGAGCAGGCAAGACGCGAATGCCATAAGAAAATTTGGTGGTACGATACAGGAAGCTTTTTCGCGATGGACAATAAAATCTCCTATGAACGGATGTTAATGGGAATGCTAACGATAAAATACCGTCCAGACGGGTTCCTGTACTACTGTATCAACAGGTGGTTCCAGGAAAAAGGACACGAACAAAAACCTATTAACAATGGTCCTTTCACCGACTGGAATCATATTA
>CAYMSF010000370.1:0-2040 GCA_964392985.1 uncultured Victivallaceae bacterium
ATTTCTATGCCAAATACATGAAGATGATGAAACGCTACGGCTTCAATTTCATCCGTTTTCATTCCGAAATTCCACCGGCGGAATGTTTCCAGGCTGCGGATGATCTGGGTATTCTGATCCATGTCGAGATGCGTAAATATTTTGGCAAATACCAGAAAGAACGCTCGACAATGATGGAAATGGGTGACCTGCTAAACCGCGATGAATGGATTGCCATGGTCAAAAATTTACGTAACTGCACCTCTCTAATGATTTACTGCATGGGCAACGAAATCGACCATCCCGGTCGCAACCCGATCTGTGAAGAATTTTATAATATTACAAAAGAACTTGATCCGACAAGATTTTTCCTTGACACTTGTTCCCGCGGAGAATTTGACCGCAGGAGCGTTGATCTCGATGTTCAACACATGAGCTACTTCTATCCGCTTGGCCATAGTTACAATATGTTCGATAACACTCAGAACTGGATTATTGCCGGCTCCGCAAAAAATCTGCCGATGATCGAACAGGACAAGGTAGATGACTGCAACTGGAAGATTATGCGGAAAATGCCGTCTCCACGCCCCGTGTTGGCACATGAAATCTGCCATTATTCCGGACTGCGAGACCTTGATGAGCTAGAAGTAAAATTTAAAAAATACAATCCTGCAAAAACGCCATGGTGGCTGGCGGAACTAAAAAAAATGGTCAAAGCCAAAGGCTACACCAGACAATATGATATTATGCGGGAAGCCTCAGTTAAATTTCAATTCCTCTCCTGGCGGTTGGGATTGGAGGCGGCACGCCGGAGCAAGGTCATCAGCGGATTTCATTTTCTGCAATTCTGTGATACCGACCGCTATGAAAACAGCAATGGTGTTGTTGATTGTTTCGATGATTACAAAGGCGTTGACGAAAAATCTTTCCTTAAGTTTAACGGCGACACTGTAATCCTGGCCGATATGCCGCGACGGACTTTTTTTGAGAACGAGAAAGTCCTTATTCCGGTAACGGTATCGCACTTTTCCTTTGACCTCACAGGCTTGGCGGATTTCAAATTCATTCTCAGCGACGCCAATGGCAAGGAGATATCCGCTGGAACGCTGGAAAAGATTGATCTGACCCGTCGCGGCCGTCTGGATATCGCCGAACTTGCCCTAAAAATGCCCGCCAGTCCAAAAGCACATCAACTGAAACTCGAATTCATGTTGCTTGACGCCAGGGGAAAAACGCTGATTGACAACTCCTGGGATCTTTGGGTTTATCCCGACCGTCCGGCAGCATTGCCACCGCTTAAGGCTAAAATTGTTTTGGACGAAGTTTTCCCGTCATCCCGGTATCCGCAGATTCAAAACTGTCCAGAGGCAAAACTGATGATAGCCAATCGTTTTTCAAAAGAGCTGATTGAACATATTGATAAAGGCGGTGACGCCTGGGTGATGTACCGGGTGCCGGTAACCCGCGATCGGAAAGTGCGGGCGGCAAAAGAGAAATACTATCTGCCCGCAGTCTGGGACCGTTTCAAGGGCGTAATCTGGGATCGCGGACACAATAATGGCGCATTTATCCGCCCAGGTTCGGCACTGGCCAAATTCCCGAACGACGGATTCTTAAATCTGCAGTTCCAAAACCTGGTAAATGACTGCGACAAGATTATTCTTGATGATTTTCCAGTAAAAGTAGAGCCGATAATGGAAGGTGTGGACAGGGCGGTGCGGGACCGTTTTGACGTTTACAACTTCAAGCTCTCCGAACTGCAACCCGCCTACACCATGCGCAAGTTCGGATATCTTTTCGAGTTGAAAGTCGGCAAGGGCCGCCTTTTCGTAAGCGGCTTTAATTTTACCGGACTCAACAAGGGTACTCCAGAAACTGTGGGAATGTTCGAATCCATCATCAGCTACCTGACTTCAGATAAGTTTGCGCCAAAAGCAAAAATCGGCGCCGAGGCATTGAGCCGATACCTGTTGGCCAAAGGCAAAGGACCAATTGTTAAAGAACGTCGCATGACGCAGTACTGGCAGCTTGACGAAGAGCCGCTGGAATCAAAGAAGTACT
>CAYMSF010000371.1:0-2029 GCA_964392985.1 uncultured Victivallaceae bacterium
CGGAAAAAAAGCGAGAATTGAGGCTGTTTTGATTAGCATTGAACAGCCCTGGGGATAAAAGAGACTTTCGGGCAATAAAAAATTTTCCATGGGACATAGCCTGTTGACGGCAAATTTTTGATTGTGTTATCCGCCAATGGACTTGTTGCCTTTGTCACCAACCGTTGGTGCCATTCTAAACCAAGACCATCACTACGAGTTCCGGTTGGTACTAAAAAATCATTGTTGTCGCCGAGATATTGGGCATAACCGAGACCGAGTTGTTTGAGATTGTTCATGCACTGTGAACTTTTTGCCGCATCCCGCGCTTTGTTGAGCGCCGGGAGCAACATGGAGGCGAGAATTGCAATAATCGCAATAACTACGAGGAGTTCTATAAGTGTGAAATTCAACGTCTTACAACTATTTTTCTTACTCATTTTCATTCTCCTATTGCAATAGTTTAGCCTGAATAATTCAGGTGAGTGTTTAAAAGTGATTCTTTCTGAAATATTTTCATTTTTTTATTTCCCTTTTGTTTTCTGATTCAAGACCCGATGCTTCAAACTCCATCTTCACCTCCATTATTACGATTTTAATTTTTTTGTTTGAAAAGCCTTTTCGCGGGATATTTTAACTGTAACTATTAATAATACAGGAACCAAATATCTACTTGTTGTCGCGTCTATTCAGTTGTTTTTATGGGTTCATGGCTGACGGAAAAGCAAACCGGGCGACTGGAAGATTTTTCCAAGCAACTTGCCATCATTCAGCTTTCTGTATTTCCAGCCATTCTCATTTTAACTCAACTTTTTAGGACTAAATCTTTACCATTGCCTCATCCTATGATTTTTCTGTCGGTTTGAATTTTGCGTTGAACTCATTTTTTTCTTTGTCTCCTCATAAAACTATTGACAAAACCATTTTTGCATTCTATTGTAGATTATAACGTAAAATATGAGTGAAGTCAAGGATTTACGCATGAATATAAATAACTATTGTATGAATAAAACAAACATTGACGGTTTACAGTCAATGCAGCTTCTGATCGAATTTTCCGATGTCGAAACCCTTGGCGAATTCTGGAATAAACGTCAGTTGCTGGGTATTCACTGGCGGCTCTATTATAACAGTGCTCCCGGCGCCGGACTGATTCTCCCCGATGGTCGGCGAATCGATTTGCTGCCTGAAAATATTTATCTGATTGCACCGTATCCACAGATTTCTTCCTACTGTAGCGGCAACCCGGAACATTTGTTCATTCATTTCATTCTGCCAGGATGCCATTCCTCAAAAAAAGAACCAATTTTGACGATTCCGGTGGATGACAGTGCCATGCGTCTTATTTCCGAACTGAAAAAACAATTAAAACAACGTCCTCAAGATCCGATGTCGCAACTATATGCCACAGCGCTGACTTCATTGACGCTGACGCGTTTGCCTCAGGATACTTTTTGCCAGTCGGAAATCGACGGCAGGATCAATCAGGCCTGTGACGCCATGCGGGAAAATCCTGGTCATGATTGGAGTAATTCAGGACTGGCCAGGCGTTTCGGCTTCGCCACCAACGCCTTTACCCGGCGCTTCCGCGAAGTTATGGGTGTTCCGCCCTACCGTTATTTGTCTACTCTGCGCTATGCGCAGGCGGCCAGACTCCTTGAGTCCTCCAATTTGAGTATAGAAGATATCTGCGAGAGGATAGGGATTAAAGATCGTTTCCACTTCTCCAGGGAATTCAAACGGTTTCATGAACGTTCGCCATCTTTATACCGCAAAGTACGGACTGCAATGAATAAGAGTGTCTGCGATAATAACGAAACAGAACAGATGACCGGAAGTAGTTTTTGAAGAAAATATAGTTCTTATGCGGTTTTTACTTATATTCCCCTGTGGACTATTTCTGTTCCGGCAGATGGCTGCCGGGGGCGATGCAGAGTATCTGGTCGGATTTGATCCAGCCGTCGGCTTCGCCGCAGCGCACTCTCGGCTGTGCGTGGTCTGTCCACTTTATTTATATTTTATTATGCCTACATTCATCAAATTACTTTTT
>CAYMSF010000372.1:0-2028 GCA_964392985.1 uncultured Victivallaceae bacterium
TCTTCAAATCCTGAAAAAAAGATTTTCAAGGGGGCAGGTCATGTGTTCAGAGTCTATATTGATGGATTTCGCATGTCTGGCGTATGCGCCGCCGCCCGCCCCGACGTTTGTATCCGAATACCAAGAGTTTACACCATAATTGCCTTCATCAATATTTCCGGTGCCAAGGTTCATGGAATCACAGAACGCCAGTGTTTTGGAGGGCAGTTTAAGCTGAGTTTCCTTGGCGGGAATATACATATAATTTGTTCCGGTTACAGTGCCTGTCTGATAAAAGTAAGAAGTTCCGAGATGATGATAATTATATCCGTAGGCAATAGCTGAAGAATTGGCCAGAAAGCGTTTGGGACAGGACGGACAATGAAATATCTTGTCATTCTTTAAATAAGTGTCGATCATGTAATTATGCCACTTGTAGGTGGCGCTTGCTTTGCCGGGATAATATCCGGCCGGTGGAAAATATCCTGCCCAGTCATTACGGTAAAACGCGATTGTTGTTCCGATCTGCTTGAGATTGTTGCCGCACGCCGAGGCCTGCGCCGTCGCCCGCGCCTTATTCAACGCAGGCAGCAGCATGGCGGCAAGAATGGCGATGATAGCGATCGTCACCAGCAATTCTATAAGTGTAAAACTTTTTAACCCGTTGTTCCCGTTAACTCGATCTTTCATTCCCGCACCTCGCTTTTGTTGTCTGTTGTTTTTATAAATGATAGAACAATCTATTACGTTCAACGCTTCGTTTATTGCACACGATTTCTTTAACCAGGCTAATGCCGGATTCCCATGATGCTTTCTCCCGTAAAAATAACCGGTTCGATAACGACGCCATTTTCGATTTTCTCCCCCGCCAGCAGCTTTGATATCAGCGCAAAAAGTTCTTCAGTCATTCGATCAACCGGCTGCTCTATGGATGCTATTTTTCCTTTGAAATCATCGAAAATAACTTTATCAAACACCGCCATGGAAATATCTTCAGGAATTCTTCTGCCGGACTTCTTAATATATTCAAACGTCTGACGATGGAATATTTCACCCATCAGAAACAATGCGGTCATATCGGGGTTTGATTCAAATAAATTTTCCAGTCCCGGCCTGATGTTTGATGAATCCATGACATGCAGCGCCAGTTTGTCATCCAGTTCGATATCCGCTTCGCGCAAGGCGTCGCAGAAACCGCGCCAGCGTTCGGAAAGATAGCGGTAAGGAAGATCCGAGGTAACGCAACCGATCCGGCGATGCCCGGCATTGACCAGGCGGCTGACCAGTTCGCGTGTCCCTGAATACTGATTTATGGCGACAAACGGCAGCGCGGAACCATATATGTGCCGGTTGGCAACTACAACTTTTATTCCGGAAGCCACCAGCTTTTCAATCCTGGCAATGTCTTCAGGGCGGGGAAGCGCCCAGATGACGACATCAAACTTTAACCGACAATTGCCGTTTTCTTCGATGTCATGCATGTCGCTGTCGCTAAGGAACCGGATGCTGTAATTCTTGCTTGCGCCGCTGGTAAGCAATGAGTTAAGAAAAGACGTTGTGAAATAACTCTGTATTGAATCCAGCGGAATGCCGTAGATTGCAATCACTCCACCGGCAACTGCCGCCGGTACTTTGCTGTCATTCCCTGCCTTCACTTGCCTTTCCGTTACATACCAGCCGCGCCCGGGTATACTGGTCACCAAACCTTCTTCCGAAAGCATTTGCAGCGAACTCCTTGCCGTATGGCGATGAATGCCGTATTTTTGACTCAAACAGCTCTCGGAAAGAATTTTTGTCCCCGCCGCAAATTCTCCCTGTTCGATAGCAGTTGAAATCAAATCCTTGACTTGCAAGTAAATTGGCTTCATGCTGTTTTTGTCAATTGTCGTATTCATTGCATCCTGTCTATGCTTGTATGTTCGTGTATATACAGATTATATATTCAATCAATGCAATTGTCAACACCATTTTAGAAAATCATTCGTATTTTATCAAATTACTGCCGGCCTTTTTAAGAAATTCGCAACGGCTGAAAGGTATAAAGTTTCC
>CAYMSF010000373.1:0-2015 GCA_964392985.1 uncultured Victivallaceae bacterium
GGTCGTTTTTTGCAAGCAGGTTGCCTTCCCAGTCCAGGCACTCGTCCATATGAAAGACATAAAAATTTTTCAGGCTGACCTTTTCTTCATTTACAATTCTCGTGTATGGCGCATACCAGGACTTGGGACCGCACGGAATAATCGCTCTGCATGCTCTGTTCTCGCTGTTTGCCTTTTTGATCTCATCCACCAATTCCCGGGCCATCAATTCTCCCAGCTCCTGCGAAGTTTTTACCATTCGGAATTTTGTTTTTAAATTCGCATGGTTTTCCAGTTGCTCCGCTGGAATACTGCACCATTTGTAAAGCTCTTTTGGGTGTATCATTTTTTATATCTCCTATGATATAATAATATTAACGGCTATATGCCGTAAAGTAAATTATCCGGTAATGCATCCAGTCCAGCATGAATTGCTCCATGTACGCCAGAAAGTGCGCCATGCCGTGCTTTTACAAGCTGCGGGACAAATGGGACATTACTTTTTAACGCGGTTTCAAAAAAATCAAAAAAATCCACTAATCGTTCGCCAAACCCTCCGCCAAAGATAATAACTTCAGGATTTAACATTGCAGTAATGTTTACAAGTAAAACTGAAATGGCATTTAAAACAGGCTGCATTATTCTTACCGCCTGGTCTTCGCCTTTTTGATAACGCCCAAGCAGGGTGTTTATGCCGGTTTTATTGTTTTTTATGCGTTTGTCTGAAATTGCATTGTAACGTTCTATAATGAAACGAGTAGAAACCAGATGTTCAAATTCTCCCGAATCATTGAATCGCTGACGGACGTTCCCATTAAGAGTTATATAGCCGATTTCTCCGGCGCAACCGTCTTTCCCTTTGATAAGAGTGTTATTGATAATAATTCCGCAGCTGATGCCAATACCAAAATTTATATAAACCGCATCTTTTTGATTGTGTTCTTTTAAGGCGCTTAATTCGCCTATTGCACCCATATTGACATTGTTTTCAATCGTTATTTGAGTTTTGAAATGTTTGTAAAAAAATGAAGATAAATCAATATCTTTCCACCCTTCAATAAATGGAGAAAGTATGTTTCTGCCACTGCTGCGGTCTATAATTCCGGGAATACCTGCGCAAATACCGGCAAGCTGTTCTTTTTTAATATTATTTTCTCGGAGAATTCTTTGCATCAACTTCAGCGTTTTATCAAGCAAAACCATGCCCTGTCTGCTTTCGTTTATCATTTCCTCGGCATAACCCGAAATCTTACCCGACAAATCTGCAATTCCAACCCGTATAACAAAGTTGCCTATATCTATACCGCAAAGATACCGCCGCTGGTTGTTATACGTCAGCAGTACTGACTTTTTACCCAATGGATTACTGCCGGCCCCACACTCAGTTACGATCCCGTTTAAGATCAGGACCTCAACATTATCTGATACCGCCGGCTTGCTCAAATGCAGTCCACGCGCAATATCTGCGCGTGATACCATGCCGTTATCCTTTATGAAACATGCAATTGCTTTTTTGCTGAGCGCAGATACTCGCGCTCCATAACTCTTAGTCATAACATCACCGTTACTTAGTAAGTTTGTATTACTTATTATATTTTACACTGTTTTAATCTTTTTGTCAACAAGATATTTTATAAAAAATTCAATTTATAGTTGTCAGAACTCTTTTCAGTGGAGTCGTTATGCGGGGCGTGGTTGATTTTATATAATCAGGAGTAATGAGGAAATTGCAAAAGTAGTCAGCGCTTGACTGCGGTCCCAGCAGTTTTATCAAATAAGAAAAGAAGGATAAAGGACAAAAGTAAAAAGATAAAATTTAAATCGGGAAAAATTTTTCTCTGTGTCCCTGTGCTATCCTTGTCCTCTAAGGTTTGAATATAATGCAAACAACTGACTGGCGTAATGGCGGCGCAATTGACATAATTCCTGGTGCTGATGACTTCTGTATTAATCTGGAGCAGAGATGATTTTAATAAACTCAGGCAACTGGTCGATCAGGTAGAGCGGGACATTAAGTAAGCCATTATCATGTTTAA
>CAYMSF010000374.1:0-1996 GCA_964392985.1 uncultured Victivallaceae bacterium
CTGAAAAAAAACAGAGTTTTTATGCGGAAGGATTTACGCCAAAGAAATCTAGATGAAAGACCCAGCGCCTGCGTGTGTCAGTTGTAACACTCCCGTCTCCATACAGCACATTGATTCCCTGGTTTACATGCAGGGTATTAGAAGTATTGGGGGCGGTATAATTGCATAGATCACTTAAAATCGCACGGCCGCCCATGTCCTGGGCCTTGACACACATGGAACCGTTAGCACTGGTTTCGCCGGCGTCAACAGCTTTTAGTTTTAAATTTTCGGCGGCAGGGCTTGGACGCAGCACACGCATTTTGTATCCTCCATACATCAGATTATTCATTTTGAAATATGACCGGGAGAAATTCCCTGTAGCCATCGGACAAAACAGGCTGTCAACATTGGCTATATATTTTCCCGCGACCAAATTTCCGAAGCGGAACCATGTCGGCTTGCCCCCCGGGTTGGAGAAAATGGTGGCATTATATTTATCATCGGTATTAGTGGAAAACTTAGGCAGCGGAGGGAGATAATCATAGTAATCGCCTGCATACATATTGCCGGCCAGTCCGTTCTGCTTGAGGTTACTCATACAGGTGGACATTCGTGCTTTGACTCTCGCCTTGTTCAAGGCGGGAAGCAGCATTGAAGCTAGAATCGCTATGATAGCAATCACCACCAGCAATTCTATCAATGTAAAGTTCCTTGATGACCAGCGCTGTACAACCGGTTGCCGAAAGTTGTGGTCCATGGTACTGTCTCCTTTATTTTGGTTAATTTTTTAATTAATATCAATACCCGGCAGGGATGGTGACATCTGCAAAGTGATTACCGGCTCACGGGGATTTTCAAGCCGCCAAAGCAACTGGCGGACAGCCATGCGGCCAATACTGCGCCCGTGAATGTCAACCGAAAGCGGACGGGGATCAAGCTGATCCAGAATACTCTCGTTATTGCATGAAACAACTTCAATATCCCGGCCCGGACGGAAACCTTGACACAAAAGAATCTGGTAGATATTGACTGTATATATATCTGCTGATGAGAAAATTGCGGTAACTTTGTCTTCGCGCAGCCTCGCCAGAAAATCTTTGGTAAATTTATTCATCTCTTTACTGGAAGTGCCTTCAGGCCATAATAGAACGTCAACTTTGCCGCCATTTTTTTCAATGGCTTCGCACACCCCGGCGATGCGCTCAGTTCCCATAACATCATCATAAGCGCCAACTACAACTCTGCGATGACCTTGTTTAATAAAATAATCCCCGACAATACGGCCGACCATTGAGTTATTGTAGGTCACATGATCGTAAGGCCAGGGAACTTTGGGTGTGCCCATCACCTTCACTATCGGCTTTTTATTTCCTTCAATCATGGCGTTCTCAATTTCAGCGTTGGCCATGCCGTAAATTATCGCATCATATTCTGTTATAGACAACGCCCGCATGCATTCTGAAGTTTTCACCTGATGCAGCGAGAATCTGACTCCAAGTTCACGGCAGGTATCTGCAATCCCGTCAATAACTGCAACATAAACCCCCATCGGATTGTTAGTCAAAGCTGATGTAACTAACGCAAAATGCCGTTGCTTTGAACCTGTGAATGCAGGAATTGTTTTGGGAATGTATTTATATCCTAATCTATTTGCAGTACTGCGCACCCGGTTGGCAGTCGCTTCACTTATGCGCCGGTCCCCCTGAAAAACAAGCGATACCGTTGCAATAGAACAATCTGCCTGAAGTGCTATATCTCTTACCGTTGCCATGTTTAGTAAACACCCTTATTGTTTAACTTGATTTTATTATACATGGTGTTTTTAATAAACGCAACAGTCAATAATATAAAAAAGCAAAAAAGAATGAAAATAAATTATTCAAGCTCACAAAACAAGGAATAATCACATCCCAAACCATAAATCTTCAAAAATGCATTTCCCGCCTGATTTTAGCTTCATTTCGCAATTCCGGTTGACAAAACCTCTAATTATGACAGGTGAAGGGTGAAAACC
>CAYMSF010000375.1:0-1993 GCA_964392985.1 uncultured Victivallaceae bacterium
ATTTCAAAAAGTAAACAGACGGCTAAATGACAGAAAATAAAGCACATGGCTATAATCGAGTAGACTGCCCTGCCAGTAATTAGCTGACAGGGAGAGCCTCTCACACCACTGTACGTACGGGTCACGTATACAGCGGTTCATTAAGATGTGGAGCAATTTTCACGTAAAGGTCAAGCATAGCCTCATAACCTCTTTTTCGCAATCGGTCTAAAGTAATAGTTGTAATCAAAATAGGACTTTGGGCAACTGCCCAGCCTCCCATTCTCGTTCTACTCCATGAGTAAGCATGTTCATGGTCAATACCCAGACGAATTAGGTTTTTCCTTTTCCGTTCGGGTTTCTTCCAGTGATGCCAAATACAATATCTCAAACGATTACGCAACCAACTGTCAAGAGCTTTTAGTTTAGCATGAATACTTGCAATACGGAAGTATTGTATCCAGCCTCTCTGAATTTCTTTTAGTTTGTGAATCCGTTCGTCGAAAGTACATGGTGTAGTTTTTCTGGTGATGGTTTTGAGTTTCTGTTTAAGTGATTCCCATCGTTTTTCGCTTACTACCAATTGATATTTGCCTTTGTCGCCTTTCTTGTAAGTAGGAACAAATCCAAAACCAAGAATAACAAAGTTTACAGGTTTACGAATGCCGCTTTTCTCTCTGTTGATGGGCAATTTTAGTTTGTCTTTTAGAAACAAATAAATATTGTTGCCAGTCTTTCGGGCTGCATAATTGCTTTTGGTATAAATACTAAAATCATCTGCATAACGAACATAACGTAATCCCTGTTTCTCCATCTCTTTATCCAGCTCATTCAACATGATATTGGATAATAAAGGGCTCAGCGGACTTCCTTGTGGTACTCCTTTTCTGCGTTTGATGAGTTTCCCATTTATAAGTATGGGAACTCTCAGCCATTTGCGAATCAGACGTAAGGTTAAAGGGCATTTAATTTTACGATACAATAGTTGTAGTAATATACAATGGTCAACTTCATCAAAGAAGCTTTTGAGGTCAATGTCAACAATATGTTGATAACCGTCATTAATATATTCTTGTGCTTTTAATACCGCCAATTGGGCATTGCGATTGGGACGGAAACCATAGCTGTAATCTTCAAATTCCATCTCAAATTTGATGGCTATTACTTGTCCAACTGCTTGTTGTAGAAGTCGGTCGATGACTGTAGGAATACCTAATAGTCGCATTTTTCCGTTGCTTTTGGGTATTTCTACCCCACGAATGGCTTGTGGCAAGTATTTACCTTCACGCAATTCGGATTCTATTTGTTTTCTGTTTTTAGTCAGATAATCATATAGTTCTTTTACAGGCATACCATCGGCGCCTGCCGAACCTTTATTCGACACAACTTGACGGTAGGCTTTCGTGATATTACTTCGGTTTAATACTTGTTCTATCATTCTGTTTAATGTTTTGCTCTGTTCCGCTTATAATGTGGCTGGCAAGCCTCCACACTGCATTTGGAACATCTTAATGTTCAGTCCTTCATTGTTCAGTGAGACTTCTGCGGTATCTATTCGCAGCTCGTTTACTACAACTACTATGACCTCTGCTGACTTCTTGGCTCATAGAAACCTAATCTATTCCAAGACCTCCCCTGGTAAGAGCCTTTTCCTTCATCCAATCGCTGCGGTATCTACTAAAATACGATGTTTGTATTCTTTGGACGTTACAATGCTGTGCTTGCTTATCCTCGTATAATAGCCTCATATACCGTTTCTGTTCGTCAGTACCGGATTTTGCAGTCTGGCTTCCTTCACTGCTGCCGTTGCCGACAACCAGCTTGCCACTTGCTAATGTTTCGGGTCGTTACTCCCGTACATAAGGGATTTACACCCTCTGGAAAATTTAACACCCAACTTCTTGCTATATAAAAATAAAATTGTATTTTTGAAATATTTATAGAGCTTCGGAAGGGTGTGCTCTGCTCATGCAGGGCACACACAAAGGCTATATGCAATAAGGGTTTCAGTGGT
>CAYMSF010000376.1:0-1989 GCA_964392985.1 uncultured Victivallaceae bacterium
GCCGCAAGAACCGGCTTGTCGCCGCGCCATATCCGGAGTGTACTTGTTCCACGGCAGGCTTCAATACGAAAAAAATCATTGGCAATCCCGTGCGCATCCGCCGTCGTCAGTGGCGCAGTGAACTCCACCGTCACCGGCTGTTTTACATGTCCGAGAGAGACCTGACGCCAGCCGCCGGCCGGAATTTCCAGGTTAGTAACGACCCGCCGCCGCCAAGGCCACGGCTTTATGGCGTTGTGTTCCGTCTCCACAACTTGAAACGGCAACGGTTGTTGTTCCTCGTCGAGCAGTTCAACCGGTACCTCATTATCGCGGTTCTCATATTCCATCAAAGGGCGGTAATCCATAGAACATTCAATTTCTACCGGTCCTGAATAAGCGACCGGGCGCGGATTAAAAATCACGAACGGTACAGCTTCCGGCATATCGTTTCCAGGAGTCTTAACCTGAATGTCAATGGCATGTGCCAGTTGATTCAACGCGCTGAACTCTTTGCTCCGGCAATTGTGTATGGCCTTATCCATCCACTCGATTTGTTCGTAATTAGCCCGTTCAATACTGGAGCCGGGCAGAATATCGTGGAAGGAATTGAATAAAGTGTCCTTCCAATCTTCGGTAAAATCCGCAGGATGCGTGTTCAATGCGCTGGCAATCGCATTTGTTACAAATTCCGCACGCCGGTTGATCGCTTCCGTCTTGCGGAATTTACTCTTGATTTTCGCTGCCGAACTGGTGCAACCGCGCAGACAGAAATTGATTTCGCCATGATACGCAGGATAATCGGAACTTTCGGTTTCGCAGGCGGCAAAGTAGCCGTGCAAAGTTGAAAATTTAACTTCTACTTCCGGATGGGCGTCACGCCAACGCAAAATATCTTCGATTTGACGTTGGCTGCTACCGCCGCCGTGGTTGCCAAGACCGAAAAAAATGGCGATATTGGTCATATTCAGACTTGGCGCTTTCTCCACGGCTTGGTCGAGACGCCTGGTCATCTCGTCACGATTGGAACCATACCAGGCGACTTTATCCAGCAACGTCAGAATTCGGCTGCCTCCCTGACCAATCCATTGAAAAACCGGCTTTGTTAATCCTGGAAAGTCAGATACCTGCCGGGTGAATGCAAAATATTTCAACCCGCTTGCCGCGTAAATTTCCGGTAGTCCGGCGCTGTGACCGAATGAATCCGGCGCCCAAGCCACATTGACTTCGAAATTAAATTTTTCCTTGAAGTAACGTCGTCCATACTCGTATTGCTTCAGAAATGTCGCGGTTCCGGGAAGATTGGTATCCGGCTGGACATAGTTACCGCCGACAATATCCCAGCGTCCAGCTTTTACCAGTTCGCGGATACGGGCAAAGCTTTCCGGGTCAACTTGCTCGATATGTTCATATATTGAAGATTCGCCACGAATAAATGTGAACTCCGGATACTTGTCGAAAAACTTGAGCATCGTCCGGCAGGTGGCGATTCCCTCGTTCAAACCTTCGCGCCAGTCCCATAGCCATACCGGGTCAAGATGCGCATTCGCCAACAAATGAAAAACGTATTTTTTATTCATTTTTTATTAATCATCCATTACTATTTTTTTTATTCTATTCTATTACCAGCATAACATGTCCGGCAAATTCAGCTACTTTGAACTCAACACGCCCATTATTGATCTCGAATGGAATTGAAAATCCCTGTGGTTGCAATGTAATTAATTCAGGAATTTCAGGCAATCTTAGTGAAATAGTCGCATCTTTAACTATTGATGCATCTTCAATGATGTCAAGCGTTTGTGTCCGCCGTACTGGAGCATATGCCAGAAGATGAACTATATGCCGATTCCTTTGGCATGTAACTGTAGTTTCAACAAAACTTGGGGCCTTGATTCTGATTAATGGATCAGGGTGAATTATATTCATAATTTTATCTATCATGTGCCGGCAGACAATATTACCATGTGTTGCATATGCTTTGAATATCGGGAAAGCGCAGGAGGCAAT
>CAYMSF010000377.1:0-1982 GCA_964392985.1 uncultured Victivallaceae bacterium
TCGCATTCATAATTAACTTTTCTTTTAATTCTTACTGAACAAACCAGATATAACTGTCCACCCGGATTTTTATCTGTGCGAACTTTTACCTCAAAATCATTGCTTAACTTCGGCATGGGTAAAGTCTGCCCGGCTAATTCCCAGTTTTGTTGAGAAACCATATTGACCGGTTTAGGATATTTTGTTACGGCATTTTTCTTAAAAACGAAGAATTGATGATTTTTGTATAAGTAAAATCCAATCAGCCCATAGTCTTTGTTGTCGAGCATCTCGTTATGGAATTGCGCGGAACTGTCCAGGCAGTCACCTAAGTCATAGATCCGGTATTCCTTATCAAATCTAACCGGGAAAACTTGATTCCTAATCATAAAGTGTGCCGCTACTCTTTCTGATGCAGCCACAACGACATCAGGCGGGACGATTTTCTTAATCTCATCCATTACCGGCGTGCAATCCGGCATTTTTGCTATAGCCTTGAATGAATTACAACCGTAATAACTCAAAGAATAAAAATAATTTGACATCAACGAGGTACAGATTAGTCCTCCAACCATCGCGCATGCAATATGTTTTCTTTCGGGGATTAAACCATTTTTGAACAATCCCAACATTAAAATTTTAGCCCATGGCGGAAGCTTTTCATTTTTTAGCACTGCAACAAGCCCAAGAACAGAGGCAATCGCTATCATTGCAACTGTTTCTGATTGATACTGCAAACATAAGTTTATAACTTCTTGATTATTCTGAATAAAAACGAACAATAACTGGGGTGCGCTACACAATAACAACAACGGCCGGTTGAAAGCGACCATAAATGACGGCGCCAGCAGCAGCAGCACGACAGCAAGATTTTTAACGGTTAACAGACTGCCCCAGAATGCCCATGGTTTTATCAAAGGGGAAAACATGATTTCACAGAGCCCGGAGCCTAAATGACTGTATCTTTCCTGCACATAAATATATTGAGTGGTTCCGCATGCAGGAATGATTAATTTAATACAGACAATAAAAAATAATGCGCCTATAACAGCATAGAGAATACCGTCCCTTCTTCGGCCGGACAAAAACTGGACAGCCCCCCACCCTACCCAAAAAACACCAACGGTTTCCTGAATCGTCAGGGAATACAAAAAAATCAGGAATGCAAAAATATATTTTTCGCGTTCATAAAACATATAGAAGATGATAAATACCGGAATAAAAAGATAAATCACATGAAATCCGTAAAAAATCGAAAGATTCAAATTAGATAGCGAAGGATAGAGCAAATATGTTGCCGCCAGGATAAATGCATATATTTGACAAAGTTGTTTTGTTCTGGCAAAATAGTAAATAAGCAATGCACTGCCCCATAGAGTAAGTGCGCCGAGCACGATAATGGTATATGGTGAATTGAACAGCCATATCAACGGAATGAATAACACAAAAAAGCCTGGCATAAAATGATGAGAAAAGAAATTAATTCCACCATGCCAGTTGCACAACAGAAATTTACCATTAATCGTGTTTGCGGCAACTTCAGTAAAAATCCCCCAATCTGCAAAACAGAGGAATTGCACCCTCAGCGCCACATCTGACATGTAAATCCCCATGATGGTAAATACTGCAGTAATAAGTAGTGTCATTAAAGGCCATACAATGGTGTTATTGTGTATCCTTGCCATTTCAGCAGAAAATAATGGCACTGGCATAATCAAGATTAAGCGTCCAATAGTAATTCCACTTAATAAAATTAAAATGATTATAGAAAAAATATTCAATTCGAAAAAAAACAACGGAGTGTAAAATACCCACGGCAGTAATGCAACGGTTATCTCGCGGGACAATTTGAAAAAAAACGCAATTAAGATTAAACAGAGTGGTATTGCAACCATTCCGAAGTATGCCCAATATAAATGTTTATCGTCGGAAATAACTTTCAGAAACACCATATTTGTACTAACGCATTTTCCAAAAACTTGAATAGTTGCCATTCCAACAAT
>CAYMSF010000378.1:0-1982 GCA_964392985.1 uncultured Victivallaceae bacterium
CCGCCAGCACCGGCGTCGCCGGATAGAGCGTATTGAGCTGCAACAAGGGTGGTGTGATTAAGAGAACCTTCATTGCGAAAAAACCTCGCGACTGTCCAATTGTTCTGGATACCCATTAATACGCTGCAAAGTTGGGCGAATAGGCGTCCCCGCCTGTTCACTGCTGGCGGCAACAAGCCGACAGCCATCGCCCTTTACAGTTGCTGAAGTACAGGCGGGGACGCCTATACGCCCAGGCAATTCAACCATTCGCGTACGTTGTGTAACAACAATCTCATAGATAGTTAGCGAGGTCAAGACTATGACAAAATAAAAAACCGCAAGCATACACTTGCGGTTCTAAATTGGCGCTCCCACGGAGAGTCGAACTCCGCTTACTAGGATGAAAACCTAATGTCCTAACCGATAGACGATGGGAGCAAAAGAAGGGCGTAAATTTATCAAATGAGGCCTATAGATTGCAAGCCGAATTATAATATTTTTTAAACTATATTTTTAGGCTTTTCAAGGCGCACCCTCTTTTGATACTCTTACCCCACATTTCTGCGGGCGTAATTCAATGGCAGAATAGGAGCTTCCCAAGCTTCACACGTGGGTTCGATTCCCATCGCCCGCTCCATATTTTCAACCCCTTGTAAATCAAGGGGTTTTTCGTTTTTTGCACCTATAAAAAAACAAAAGTGGTAATGTAGGTGGTAATAAAAATTATTTAGTGCTGCTTTGTACTGAATCCTAAATAGTGTGTGTTTCATATCGCTTTAAACAACTAGAGAAACCCGATTTTTTTGTTGTTGTTATTCAGCAGATGATTGGTTAATCTTTTTCGCATTTGCGTATCCCATCAAAAAAGGATCACCATGGCAGCACAATATAGATTCTTCGATCACATGACTAACCGATATCGCCTCGTTTACAAAACCTACGTTAACTCCTTTGGCGATTGGTGTTTTGTTTGCCAGAATGATGAAGGAGGAAAATCAATTTGGCAATTTACTCCGAGTTATTTAGACCCGGAAAAAAAGTGCAAAGAACTATTTGAAATACCTGAAATCAATGAACTCGTAAAATTTGAAAAATATGAGAGATATGGACGCCCTATCTGGCAGATTTTATTCAATAAAAATATATGCGTCATACGCAACAATGCCCCTTTCAACTATGATACATCATTAACCCGTGACGGCCATCTCCAGATTGAACACAGCGATAAAGTCGAGGTACCTAATAATGACCTGTTGGCCGTCGAAAATGCTGCCGAGTATTGTAACACAAGTATAAAGACAATACGAAACTGGTGCGACACGATGAACGGTGACAAGCCCATGTTGCCTGGTGTTGTGGGCACTGGACGTTTTCGACGGATTCCGAGAAGTTCCCTTGATCCATACAGAAAACCTGTCCAGCAAAATAAGTAAAGAATCTTTTCCCTCTCACTTCCCTCTCGCTTCCCTAAACTTCCACCTCGCTTCCCTCTCACTTCCAAAGTGCGGAACACATAAAATTTTCTCGAAAATGCCATGATATATGTACTCCTGTGCACGCAATTCCGCGTAGCACATCAAATGGAGTAAAACAGTATGGCATTATCAAAACAAGTACTTGAGGCACAAGCCCAGGTTGGAAATCACACAAATCAAGAATGGGCGCGCATCCCGCGTGTCGGCGAATCTTTGGAAGGTCTCTTCCGTTCCCAGTTATTTGCGCTTGTCAAAACTGGCCAGATCAAAACCGCAGCAATCAAGCCGGCTGGCGCGAGCCGCACGGGTGTGCGCCTTATTCACATCCCGAGTCTCCGGGCTTGGATCGCCAAGCATGTCGAAACCCTCTAAGCGAAAGGATTTCGATATGAAGCCTAAGATCACTCTGGTGATGTTACACAAGCACCATTACAGCCAGGACAAGAAACGTCATGGCTACGGCAACTGCTCGCGCTGCGGGCGCTATGCCGAGCTGAACGGCGGCGGCAAGAACGGACGCAAGCC
>CAYMSF010000379.1:0-1976 GCA_964392985.1 uncultured Victivallaceae bacterium
CGATTTTGCCCCGCCAGAGACTGGTTTATATAAATTGATTATCTATAAAGACTCCGCCATGACAGGCAAATTATATTTCGATGATATTCGGCTTAACCGCCTGTATTCAAGCGCTGGAATAAAGTTCGATATCGCCGGGATTAATGTTGTCGGCAACAATATATTGAATGGGAATTTAATAAATTATCAGAGAGAAGATGCAATTTTTGATTTTGATGCAAAGATTACCGCGCCGCAAGATGAATCTGAGATTGCTCATCAAACAGGAAAAATTAAATTGCTAAGTGATCAAACTGATACACCTGTGGAGCTCAATTATACGACAAAGTTTCCAGGATATTATACATTAAGCTGTAAACTGCAAAAAAATGGAATGCTTGTTGATGCAATTGAAACACAAATTCAAATTTTCGGGAAAATTAATGTTAAGCTGATAAAGCCCGCCATGAGGAAGCTTTACAAGTTTCCTGAGACTAAAGATTTAATTACAGAAATAACTTTTAATGAAAGTATTAATGAAAAATGCAGTCTGTCGCTGTCCATTGCCGTAAGAGGAAAATCCAAGACATTATTGAGCGAAACAATTTCTCTGGAAAAAAGCCAAAAAACTTGTTTTAAAAGTGATATTTCCAAATTACATTTCGGCAGTTATGACATACGGGTAATTTTAAAAAGCAGCAGCGGGGCAATTCTATCATGTGTTGTCCAACCGCTGGATGTTCTTAATCCTGAAAATTCCGTAGCCTTCGATGCAGACAATAATCTGATTATTGACGGGAAGAAAGTTTTTCCATGGGGATTCACCGGAAACATTGTCAGTTACAGCGAGTTGAAAAGGCTCAAAGATTCTGGATTCAATGTGCTTCTGATCTATGCGCCAAACAGTATTGATGGAATGAAAGAATATTTAGACAAACTTCATGAAAATGGCTTAAAAGGAATAGTTTACGCTGCAAAATATCGCAAAGACCTGAAAATGCTGCTTGAACTGGTAAATAAACTGAAATATCACCCGGCTTTACTGGCTTATGATATTGCAGATGAACCAGGCGGGGAGAAGATTGGCCAATTTTATGACGCATATAATTTAATCAGTGATGAAGATCCGCATCATCCGATAGTAGCTATTATGGCTAATAACAATACATATCATGAATTCAAAGATACGGTTGATGTTTTTATGGTTGATCCGTATCCTAATTCCATTCCTAAAGTGCATCAAAGCCTGGTTTATAATTTTGTAAGTCAGGCTATTGACATAGCAAAAAAACCTGTATGGGACGTTCCACCGGCATTTGAACGCTCTCCGGCCTGGCCTGTGCTGTTTGTCGCCCCGACCCCGGAGGAATTAAAAAATGATTTTTATCTGGCTCTTGTCGCCGGTGCGAAAGGTCTGATCGGATATACCTACAATAATTATAGAACCGGGAAAAAATCTAATAACGTCAACGATTATTTATACTACAAAGAAGACCCGAATCGCATCTATCTTCCTGAAAAAAATCCGTTGATGTGGCAGACTTGTACTAACATGTCAAGAGATGTTGAAATACTGAAAGCATTTATCTTCGCTGCTGACAGTCATAAACGCATTAAACTTTCAACGCTGAGAAAAGTATTCTCATTGTACAAGGAATGGGATGGCCGTTGCGGCGGCTTAATTGTAAATAGCGAACCTGACGAAGTAATGACGAATGTAAAATTACCTGACGATTTTTCCGGTGAACTCCGCCTGCCGGTAACCGGAAAAACTATTAATGTAAAAAACGGTGAATTTAAAATAACATTAAAAGCTCTGGAAGAACTGTATTTTGAATATTGAATCCAGGCAGCCGGCATCAGGCATCGGAGATGTTTAGCGCCTCCCGAACTGCACCGGCTGTCAAACATGCCGGACTGTGTGTCTATAAAGATAACTTACGGTTTATTTTGCAGAATGTCTTCAATCTGCTGGAGTTCTTCCGCGGAAAAGTTCA
>CAYMSF010000380.1:0-1972 GCA_964392985.1 uncultured Victivallaceae bacterium
GCGATTGAATCGATATTTTGCACGGCATTTTCATGTTCAATTTGAACAACGCACAGCAATTCTGAATTGGCGCGGGCAAAATAGTCCTTGAATCCAGTGCCATAATCTGAGGACAGGGAGGCGCCGCTCAATCCCCGGCTTCCTGCCGGCGGATAACGCATAAAATCAACGATATCGCGGGCATCCTGAGCCGATTTAATCATCGGACACATTATTCCAGCCGCCCCGAAATCCAAAACCTTCTTGATGTACTCACTGCGCAGTTGCGGGATTCTGACAATCGGTGCCGTTGCAGAAGCGCGCAACGTGCGAATCATTCTTAAAATATCCACCTCATCGCCTAAGCCATGTTCCATATCCAGCACCAGCCAGTCAAAACCGGTAAATGCCGCCAATTCAACCGCGAACTCGCTCCCGGAGGCGATAAATAAACCACGTGAAACCTGACTTTTAACTTTGTTTTTGATAAAATTCATATTTTCTCCAATGCATTAATTGATTGTTTTATTTTTTCTAAACTGTACGCCTTGAGTGACAAATTTAACTCGTTTTTGTTAAGAAAGAATTGATCATCTTTATCAAAATATCCCATATAATGGCGAATCATTATTTTCCAAAGCATATTGCGCAGTGTGTAAAAATGGATTTTCTGCCGGAATATATCATCGACTGGAACTATCCGGCTATATGATTTTAATAAATCCTCCATAAATTCCGGCGAGTTAAAACAATTGACAATGCCGAGGTCATCTGCCGGATCACCGATTACTGCGTCATCCCAGTCGATTACAGCACGAATTTTTGTTGAAGTTCCAAGAATATTCCAATAGGCGAAGTCACGATGCAGCAATGAGCCTTCTTTCAGCTCCAATAACTTCTTGTTTTGCGCGAAAATCTTTTCAATCTGTTGAATCACCTTACCGGTTACGACTTTCTTTTCACGCAAATAGCCGATATGTTTGGGTAAGCATTTATTAAAATAGTCAGCCCAGGTCGAGTCTATGCCGCAAAACCTTTTCTCTTTTAATAATATATCAGTATTAATAAATCCGAAGTTTGGGTATTTAAGTTGATGCAATTCCGCCAGAAATAGACCGAACTCCTTCGCGATACTCTTGAGATTTATGGTGTTTTTCTGATATAACTGTTGTAGTGACGGTGCGTCAATAAATTCCATAATTTGATAACGTACCGGATATTTTACTGCGTCAATATTTGTCGCATAGATTTTTGGGACTGGCAGTTTGTGGCGGTTGAGTTCTTCAAGAATCGCACTTTCCGCCAGCATATAATTGTCATTCGACAAACCATCATCAGTCCGCAACATAAACTTTGTGTTTTTATGGGTGAACCAATAGGCAAAATGATTGCCGTCCACTTTCAGTTGATCAAATCCGTCAGGTTTTTCGCCTAGAAAATCATGGGCGATGGCCTGAGCTACGCTGGTGGTATCAGACGTATGTTTGTTTGAGAAATATAACTTTTTTTTGCTTTCGGCGCTAACCGCGCAGTCACATTTCCAGTAAAAAATATCATTGCGCATTTAATGTCCCTTCTAACCGCGCTGAATAACTTTGAATTACCGGATGTTTCAGCAACAGTTTTCCTGAAATATTTTTACCTGCCAAAACATCTTCTTCTGTGAAGATTGACAGCAAAATTTCACCGGATTCTCTTTTCCGGTCATATTGTACAAAAATGCGTCCGTCCGGAGCCTGAAAACCATCCGGGTAACTAATGCCGAAACGTTCATCCAGTAACAGACCGCCCTGCCATGACGCGCCGTCATCTTTGGATATATATGCCGTCAAGTGTGACCGTGCTTGCGTCTGAGTCGGGTGTGAATATTTTACCAGCAGCGCATTACCTGAAGACAATTTAGTCAAAAAGAATCTGGCGGAGGCAGAGTAAAATGGCGTCTTAACTGGATCGCTCCAGGTATAACCTTCATCCTGAGATTCGCTTTGTGTCA
>CAYMSF010000381.1:0-1967 GCA_964392985.1 uncultured Victivallaceae bacterium
CCACCCCGGAGAGCAGTTTTTCATATGCTTCGCGGTTGAATTCCAGTTCCCCGTTTGCCCCGATATTTTTCTGCGGACTGTGGAAGCAGATGGTCGGGCTTTTAACTACCAGGCTCATTGCGGTACTGGCGCCGACAACCACTGAAGTTTTGTCAGTTTCGCCTTTCATGATATTCTGATATTGAGGAGAAAATTTTATCGTGTGAGTCGCCAGTTCATTGTTGATTACAGTCAAACTGGCTGTTGAAGACAGTTTCGCCAGGCCGGACTGCTGCAGCACCCGGACAAAACTCATGTCAAACTGCGGCGCAACAAAGAATCCGCCGAACGAGTAGGAAACATTGCTGAACGCATCAAGCGCTTGTTGATACAGCGCGTTTTGAACCGTATCAGAACCGATGAAATTCAATGAATCCAGACCGGCGGAAAACATATTCAGACCAGGGCCGTTTTTCCACGCCAGATAATCAATCCCGATATCGCGCAGGGTGCTTTCTCTGACTTCAAATACATTGATATTAATATTAATCTGCGGAACCGGACGATCAAAACGCTGCACCCAGGTCAGCAGGTCGCCGGAGTCGGACGGAGAGTCTTTCCAGTAGATGATGTTGGATTCCGGGTTCCGGTAAACCTGACCGTCGCCGCTCTTAACCGCGTTATTCAGCAGGCCGACCATTTCTTCGGTGGAACGGTATTTCGGTTTGTAAGCATACCGGAAAATGCCGGTGCCTTCGATCAGTGACCCGTCGGAGTCTCTTACGCCGGGACGGTCAAACTTCTGGATCATGTCGTCAACATAGGGCATCATTTCCGGCGGAGTTGTAACCACCAGATAAAATTCTTTTCTCGGCTTGTAGTTCAATCTTTCCACGCTGGACTGGATGTCGTACCGCTTCACCGCGCCGAGCACCCAGGGCACCAGGTCGTCAGCCCGCATATATTTCAGTTCATAGACCTTTGTAACCATGTACGGCTGCGCGTCATCTTGTTTGAACCGGATTTTTTTAACTTTTTCCGCAAGCAGGCCGCCGCATTGCATCAGCACTAATGCTGTTACTGCAGCCACGAACCATTTTTTTCTCATTTGTAATCCTTCCTTTTTCTAGTTCTAGTTTTAGTTCAGTATCTTAATAGGAACGTAACTTTAGCGCACAATGATTAGGATTGTGTTAGGGCAAAATTTGATTTACTTTAGAAATATGACAGAAATAGCTTTCCCAGGTTTTGAACCCGTTAGCCGGAAGAGGAAATGAAGCTCATCTTAAACAAACACTTTAATAACAATGCAAAGGCAATCAATTTTGAAAATCTGGCAAATTATGAAAGGTTATGTTTGAATTTCCGCTTTTTAAGTTGCAAATAATTAACAGTTTACGCATTCAGTTCTGAATGATTTAGCAGTGCTTGGCGCATGGCCGCGGCGGAAAGGAATTGATGGGAATTCCAGCCGTGATTAATACCGGCCTGAATATTTTCCGGCTTGTCATCAACGTAAAAATACGGTTTACCGTATTGTGCTTCAAACGCTTTGTACATTGCCACGCCAGGTTTTCCGGCATTGACTTTAAAGCTGAAAACGCCGCCGGTGACCAGATTGGCAAACGACAGCTTGCGGTATACTTCCAATAAATGGACACTGGATGTATCAGAAAAAAAGATCAGCCGGTACCCTGAGTCAACCAGTTCCGACATCAGTTCAGGCATTCCATCCATATCGCTGCCGATAATAATATTCCAGCCGTCAATCATCTCATTGTCCGTAAATCTGCCGCCAGTTACCCTGCGGAATTCCGCAAGCCATTCTTTGTCATCAATCAAGCCGCATTCAAACTTTTCCACGGCCTGCAGAAATTCTAACGGAATCTCCCGGAGGTTGTTGAACCCGAAATATTTGCAGCACAAATCATGCCGGATATTCAAACAGACGCCCCCGATATCCAGGGCAATTATCTTTTCACTCACGA
>CAYMSF010000382.1:0-1953 GCA_964392985.1 uncultured Victivallaceae bacterium
ACTTTTTTTGAAAATTTTTAGAATGCAGAATAGCCGGAGCGGTATTTCAACAGGGGTGAACATGATTTTTCCGTTTTCTTTATGATTGCGGAGCAATCTGTGGAGTGCGGCGACTCTGCGCCGCTTTGGATTTCGGGAAATCAGATTTAACAGGGATATACAGGATGGACAGGATTCAAAGTACCTCAAGCTTCCAGCTTGAGCGGTTTCAACTGGAAGTCACAAGCAGGGATGCTTGTGATACTCTTTTGCTTTAAAATTGCCAAATTTAGCTAAATACGGTAAGTATAAGTTACAGAATTTAGCTAAATACGGTAAGTATAAGTTACAGAATTTAGCTAAAAATTGTAACTTTGTTGAATTTTTTTAATGGCGGAATATGTTATGAATAGTTGTGAACGGGGGATAGTTATTCACTCCATGTAACCAACGAATTTGGAATGTCTTGAAGGATAATAATGACACTTGCATCTGTAAGCAAATTAGCAAAATGGATAATGATTTTGTCTTTAATCCCAGTGCTGCTCGGTGCCTTTCTTGTTATTCGTACTCATTTTTCTCTTTTGCATGCTGTCTCTGCTACAGGAACAATCATAGAACTGGTTGAGGAAAGGGTTAATAATAACGGTAATTTTGAAATTTATTATAGACCTGTTTTATCATTTAATGATACGAAAGGCGAAATTCACAAGACACGTTCCGCAAGTTACTTTTTACCCAATCGGGTAAAGATTGGAGATAAATGTGATTTTCTGTATGATCCGGAAGATTTTTCAACAGTGGAGGATCAGAAGTTTCCTGGCATCTTTCTAATTGGATTTTGATTTTTGCATTTTCTATTTTTTTTAATAGTAATGTTGATAACAAGGAAAATGCTGAAATCTACTGGCAATAGCAATGTTCTTCAAACTAATATGACAGCTATGCCAACTAATACTAAAAGCTGGAACCGGCTTTCAAAAATAATGATGACAATCTCTGGTATTGCAATGTTTTTTGCCGTTGTTTTAACTGTTCACACAATCATTTTTCTTCTGTATGCAGTACCTGCGATTGGAACAATCGTAGCAGTTGAACAGAAAGAAGACATGGATAGCAGAATAATTAGTTATATTCCGGTTTTTACTTTTCAAGATGCAAAAGGCGTTACGTACAAGGTCAGTTCCCCGACTGAAACGACTTTTACTCCTGTAGTTGGAGAAAAAATAGATATTCTTTACAATCCTATGAATCCCAATCATACGAGAGAAAATGGATTCTTCGGTCTGTGGGGGCAGGCAATCAATTATGTAATTGGCGCATTTATTTTTTGGCTTGCTGCATTTATAATAAAGCGAAGAATAGAATCGAAAACAAAGACGCTCCGGTAATGAGTGATTGACGGGTATTATCTGGCATTTTGCTTTTTGCGGGCATCATAGATTTTCAGTATTTTGAGTATGAGGCAGCCGCACAGGAGATATATGACAGTCTGGCAGAGCAGGAACAGAAAGCAGAGCAAGCGAAAATTATGGTATTTTAACTCAAATATGCCAAGTACTTTACAAATATTGATTGTAAACGAACATGAAATATATGCAACAAAATTCAATTGTTGAGCAAGATCTTTCCAGCAGGATGCTTCTTTATATTCAAGCAGAAATAAAATAGCGGAAAAAAGTCCCCACACCGTAAGCGCGGATATAAAAACAAGTTTATTCCGTTTCTTCATGATTAATCATCCTGTATATCCTGCCTATCCCGGTTAAATGGTTTTCGTGATTGGGTTACGCGAAAATACTGGCGGTATTAGTAAAATTTACGAACTTGTTGCCGGAGACCTCCAGTGACAACTCACCGGCATAAATGACTGCGCCGTTTCCGGCGTCCGGCGCGATTTTTTTGAAGTACTCAAGCCTTTTAACAAAATCCTTGTTGAAGGTCATCGCCGATTTGATTTCAATGGGAATGAGT
>CAYMSF010000383.1:0-1936 GCA_964392985.1 uncultured Victivallaceae bacterium
CATGGCAGGTTGTCCGGCGGTGTTTTTCAAAACCGAGGATGGCGTTCCATCAGGACTGACATTGCGTGATTTTGCCAGAGACAAATTGGCCGACAGTAGTTTCACTATTGCACTATTGATGCAGGCGGTAAATACCGGATTCGGCATTTGCGGGACTAATCCCAATGGAGACGGAGGCGTACCAAGACTATATGCCACCAACATTACTTTCACTTATGACAAACTGGAAAATGCGATCGCATTCAAAGATGTGTTTGAGAAACCTGTCGCTTTAATTTTCGAATATAACAATGACGCCAGAACGGCCAGGGTATTTCGTGATGGCAAACTCATTGGGGAGAAAAACGATATATCGCCGGTCAATACTTTCGGCGGTGGTTGGTTGACCATTCCATTCCAGTGCGCTGAACCGCCGCGTTCCGGATATGTTGCCAAATTGACGGTTTACAACCGGGTTCTTTCGGATACGGAACGTCAGCAACTGGATTTGGAGTTCAACAAATATCTTGGCTTTAAAAAAAAAGTAACCTGGGGGGCGAAAGATAGACAACTGCACCAGACGATGGCGAATGCTGCAATTCGCTATGACGGCGGCTGCGACCCGGTGGCGGCAGGATGGAAGAAAACTGAAACCGCCGGAATGAAAATCACCTGGAATGATCCGGAAGAAAACCTGGCTACGCTTTACGATACGGTGATGAATCCCGCAGGAGGAGCGTATTTGCAGATTTACCATCCGCTTGATGGAAAATCTATTGCGGCTCAGGAATATGAATACTCCATCCGAATGGCGGTTTCCAATGCGAAAATGCTGGACTACTCAGGTGTTGCCGCCATGCCCCTGATTACCGGTGGATTGCTTGATGAAGGTGGCGGCAAGCGAATCCTCTTTTCCTGGTACACCCCGGACAAGCTTACAAGATTATTGGCTTTTTCAACCCACGCCTCTAACGGCGGCCCAGCGTTGCCGATCTCCTTCATGAATTTTAACGACGGCAAATTTCATACATATACTGTAAAAAAATATTCTGACAAGAAAGATAGGCGTTTTAAAATCCAAGTGCTTATTGACGGGCATGCACAATTGAATCCGGCCGCCGATTATGAAGGTTTTCCCGATGGCCAAAATGATAAATACGGATTAGTTTTGCAGACAACTTCCCCCGCCCAGGCCACAATAGTGCTGGAAGAATTCGCTTTCGGACCACTGAACGGTGTTCCGGCGATGCCGGATAAATCGGCGTTGGCAATATCGGCGGCTGCGCCACCACGTTTGCTGTCGCCTAAATGGTCATCCGTTGAAAGCAAAAACACCGTCTGTTCAGATTTTATTCCGGTGACCGGCAATCGCAACTATACTTTGAGCGGTAAATTCAGCGGCAAGAACGCCGCAAAGCTGATTATTGAGCAGTACCAGATGAATTACACCGAAGCAGATCCCGTTAAAACCGTAATACCACTTGAACCAGGCAAACAATTTTCTCAGGATTTTTATCTAAAATACTGGATAGATAAAGTCAAGTTTCACTTGACTGGCGCAAATTCCTCCGATATTTCCTCCTTGAATTTGAACGGCGGTGGTGCTTATGTTCCTGAAACCAGGTTGCCGGTACCTGAAAAAGTTCCAGCACTGGCTGATACCGCCGCGATTATCGCAAAGCAACCTCCGCAGGGATTTCAGCGACTGGCAGTTCCCGGAGCGCCAAAGTTGCTCCTTAACGGTGAACCAACCGGTCTTGTTTTTCATAAAGGCCCAGGGCCGATTATTAATCAGGCACCCGATAAAATTGGATTCTACGGTATGTTCCGGAAATACGGTTTTCTAAAACATGAAGTTCCGACAATTCCCATGCCGACGCCTGGAATAGCGCCATTTTGGAAGGGGCGCGACCAGTATGATTTTAAGGTTGTCGATGCAGTGTTGGAACGGATGGCG
>CAYMSF010000384.1:0-1917 GCA_964392985.1 uncultured Victivallaceae bacterium
AGCAGAGGGAGCCGGGCAGTAGAAAATGTGATTTTGTTTTTGTGTCGATCCTAAGCCCGGAGCCCCAGGGCTGGAATCAGTTATTTTCATAGAATCTACCGCTTTCTGAGAATCTCATGATTGATAATATCCGCCAGCTTTGTTACCTCGTCATCTGAAAGTTCGATGAACAATTCGCGGCGGCGTTTCGGCAAAGTTCCGTTGTTCTGCTGGACAAATGTGATAAATTGCAAGGCCTTCTGTTCGGGCATGTCCACTACATTACGCATTTTCTCTCTGGCGCGATCCCAGGCCAGCAGGTAATCCAGTTCCGGGATCAGCTCAGTCTGCAATGTGGTCTCGACGATCTGGTAAAACTCCTCGACAATCAGGGTAAAGTCAATATAGCGGTAATAGTCCGCCGTTGGATTTTCAACGGTCATTTCTCCGGCGTCATTCAATTTGTATTGAATTTTCGGAATTAGTTTCGCCGAGAAGGATTCCAGCATTTCGTCATACTGTTTCGCATTCTTATACATGACTGCGGACACAGGGAAAATAACGCCTTCCGGCCCGAAGCGCCGCTGCGCCAGAATGTGATGCAGTAAATAGCGGTGCAGGCGTCCGTTGCCATCTCCAAAAGGATGCAGAAATACAAAGAAAAAAGAGAGCGCCGCCGCCGTTATAACCGGATTGCTTTCGGAATGAATGAGCACATACGCCACGGCCAGAAAAGCCTCCATGAACGGCGCGACATCCTCCGGTTTCGGCGCAATATAATGCAAAAGCTCGTATCCCGGCGTGATGCTTTGTCCAACATAAACCTGATAATTCCGATAGTCTGAATCGGCATAGCGCTCATCAACAATACAATTTTGCAACTGGATTAACAGCGCTTTTGTCAGTTCATTTCTGCCCGCCTGCTGAAGAATTTCCATGAAGTTGCCGGTGCGCTTCTGATTTGGAGCAAGTTGTTCAATCGCATAGGAAGACTTGGTCTCTTTTAAATACAAAAACTGGCTGGCGCGGTAAATCAGTTCCGAAGGATATCGCGCGATCATTTCCGCAAACTTTGCCGGATAATCCGTTTGCAGCGCAGCTTTTATCCGGGAGGTCATACGCACCATCGGACAAAAATCCACAGTTCCTGGCAGGTTGCAAATCAACCGCTGGCGGCGCGCTTTGACAGAGTGCGCATTATCAAGCGCAAAATAATCATCCGGATCTAAAACCTGCGCATAGTTTCCTGTTTTCACCGGTGGAACCGGAAGTTCCCGCCGCATCAGAAATTCATAAAAAAACCAGATCTTACGCAGATAAACGCTGGTTCTTTTGCTTTGAATAAATTCAACCAGCTCACATTGCTGTATTTTGGGAAACAAGGCTTTCATGACTGCAAGATTTACGCCTTCATATTTCAATGCGAAAAGCAGGTGGTCGCGCCATGAGTCGCCAACTTTATAAATAACCGGAAAAAATTCATCCTCCCCGCCGGGCGTAATTTCTTTGCGCCGGATCGCGTGAGTCGTAAGCAAGCATTTCTTATATGGAGGCAATACATCCAGCGCGTATTTTTCAATCAGGAATTGATAACCCAACGCTTCCATTGCCAAATCCTTATTTTTTATAATTTTACTTATAAACAGCTAATTTTAAATAAATATACTTACAAAACAACATTTTTCAATATAAAACATTACTATACCAGAAAAATGCTTATAAATAGCTATTCACGTATAAATATACTTATGCCTTTTAAAAATCCATTTTGCCGCCCTATTTGAGCCTGTTGTACGCGTTTGGGTTGACAAAATCGCTATATGTATAAAAGGACAGAAGACAGAAGACAGGAGACAGGAGACAGGAGAAGTTTACCACGAACCACTTAGCGCGGCATAGCCGCAACCCAAAAAATACACCTTAACCACTAAAAACACG
>CAYMSF010000385.1:0-1902 GCA_964392985.1 uncultured Victivallaceae bacterium
GCTGGAAGCTTGAGGTACTTTTATAAAAATCTTTTGGAATTTCGCCCGTCTGGCGACCATGAAGAGAATGAAGGTAACCGGGAACGAAAGTACCACAAGCATCCCTGCTTGTGACTTCACCATTAAAGCGCTCAAGCTGGAAGCTTGAGGTACTTTTATAAAAATCTTTTGGAATTTCGCCCGTCTGGCGGATCGAAAAAATTTAATCCACAATCCTATTCATATATGTCAAATTTTCAGCAGTGCAGAGTATAAAATCAAAATAATTTCGGAATAAGCGGTAGTTTGAAACCGTCGGACTCCGGCTTGAAATTTGCACTCCGGTCGGCTGGAATCCGGTAGCGAGCCAGAATCTCCGCCGTGGCTTTACGACTACCAGCGATATCCAAAACCACTTTATCCTTAGTCTGCAACTCCAGTTCCAAAAATCCACTGTCCATGCCTTCGATAATTGCAATGAGATGCTTCAGATTTTTCAGCTTAATGCCATTAGCTTTCATTACCGCCGTGGCGTTGATATCCTGATAACCCATATTGACACCATCCGCCAGCACCATGGACAACACTACTACCTCATCCCTTTTCAAGGTAATTTCGCCGTCAAAGAGAAAATTCACCAGTTCGCGCGGCGCTTTCGCCCAGTAGCCGCCCCAGCAGTCGAGGTAATTAGTGGAAAGCGGCACAAAAACCAGCCCGCCAATAATATAATAAACCGGCAACTTGTCAAACGTCCGCGGCGGCACCAGCCGCTCAGCCTTTTCCAGTTTATAAATTATGTCAATTATCACCTTGTCACGCAAAATCGTGAAACGGCAGTCGTCGCCAATATATTTTTCCCAGATAAGATTGGCAAAGAAAATCACTTCCGCCTTGCGGAACGGCACCGTGGCGTCGTTGGCAACTTTCACCCCGTCTATCTCCAGCACCACATCGTTCACTTTGAAAATGCCTTTCTTCTTCAGCAGCGGCGGCAAATCTTTAATCATTATACCCGATTGCCCTGGCGTCATCCCGATCCAGCGCCGCAAATCCGGATTTTCCATTTTCATGGCATCAAACGGACAATCCGGGAAACCATCAAACGTTCCATCATGAATGTCCTTCAGAAAATGCCGTATCACCGGCATCGGAATGATAAAGCCTATATTCTGTGCCTGCGTCAACCCCTGAAACGCCACGCCAACCACTTTCCCGTTATCCATAACCGGTCCGCCGCTGTTGCCGGGATTGATCGCCGCGTCAATCTGCACGGCCAGCAGATTGGACCCGCTATGCGAATAAGTAATCGGCTCAATTCGCGAAACCACACCTTCGGTAACCGATATATTATCCCCGCCAATCGGGTAGCCCAGGACGGCAACCTTATCCTGCAACCGCGGCATTTCACCGAGCGTCATCGGCGGCAGATCCTTGAAGAAATTAGGATCCTCCACCTTCAAAATAGCCAGATCGCAATCATGCCCCGCAAACTCCAGCTTAGCAATAAAACGGGTCGGATCGCTCTGCTTGCGCACCATCACAAAGGTCTGATTGGCAATATTATGCGCATTCGTCAATATCCGGTTACCCGCAATGACAAAACCAGACCCCGTGGCCTGCCGCTGTCCCTGATTCTGCCAGGGCTGGTAATAATCCGGCGGACTGCTTACGGTAAAAATCTTCACCACCGACGCCATTTCCACCCGTTTGGCCGTTGAATCCGCTTCCCGTTTTGCCATAATTTCCGCGTCCGGCGGCAAGTTCAACTCGCCATCCGCAGCAAATAAATTGATTGTCGCAACAACCGCCACCCAAAAAACTAAAAAAAATCTAATCATAAATCTCCTAATAATTACTATATTCTATAAGGCTGAAAATTTAACATAGATTGCGAAGATTTTGAGAATTGGTTCGTATTCTGAG
>CAYMSF010000386.1:0-1887 GCA_964392985.1 uncultured Victivallaceae bacterium
GCCTGTTTTCCAAAATCCGTCAGCCGGTCATGCTCAATTCTGATCAGACGCCGGAATATGCGGATATCCGCAAAGCCGGCCACGATGGCGGGGACTTTATTTTTGTCAAAAAAAAATAAGTGAATGGGAATCATAATGAAGAAAATTTTTTTGTTTGATCATGACAATCGGGTCAAGTTTACTTGCCGTTGAATCTGATTACGACCTGATATGTTACCGTCTGGCCGGCAAAGACGCGCGCCAGATTCCAAGAGTAGGAATGGGAGATTTTCTTTATGAGGACACTCAGTTTATGTCGGGATTTTCCGCCATGCTTCGCGACGAGTTGAAGTCAGCGCTGGAGAGGAGCGGGAAATTCAAGGTAATTTCAAGGGAAAGACTGAAAGATGTACTGGAGCAGGACTCCATTAAGATGATTGGGAATGCCGTGTTGCCCGTCTATAATTTTTTACGGACATCTTCCTTGCCGAGCCCGATTAAGACTGAAGACGGCTTTATGCCGAAATCCTCAAAAAAAATGTGTGGGACGTCCAAGGATATATAATTAATCTCTGGGACGTCTGCGGCTAATGCGCGCAGACCATTATTCCGGGCTCCTTTACCGGAGACGCCGGGAGATGCCGATCCCAAATATGCGTCTGGCTGATGTTCGCATCTAAATGCCAGTAATGAGATAAAGTGATGTTCGGTTGCACTTACGGGCGATATTCACCTTTCAACAAAAAACAAAAAAAGAAGGAAAAGTCGCGCGGATGGAGTTTTGTCGCTTGCAATATTCCTCTTTATATGTGTACAGAAGGCGCAGCTGTTTCAGCAGAGCGACCTGCTGGAATCCGGTTCTAAAAAGACCAGGATTCAGGTTGAAGACATTGACGGGATTATACGCGGCAAGTTCTATTACAAGTATCCCAAAGTAACAATTTTTTTTGAACTGGTCTGGTTGAACGGCTTTGAGACCAGATCAACCAAACTGGAATTAAATGCCGCCAATATCTCTGCCGAAATCATCCCGTCCAGTTTGAAAGAGAGCACGAAAAAAATTGTCGATGTTCGCGATAACATCAAAAATATTCCGCATGAATTCGAAATTAAACTAGGCACGGTGGATGTCAAGCGGGATTTCAGAAGCGGCGAGAAGATTCAATTCAAAATCCGCGCCGAAAGAGATTGTCATATTGCGGTATTCTGCCATCAGAACGATGGTTCAACGGTGCTGCTATTTCCCAATGCGTGGAACAGCAGCGCTTTTGTCAAAGGCTCCACAGATATTTTAATTCCGCAAAAACAGGACAGTAATTTTGAAATAGAAGCGTGCCAGACTTTCGGTTCTGATGTTATTCAGGTGATTGGCTGCACCAGAAAAAGCGAGTTGCACAGCGAAATTGAACAGTTAGTGCAAAAGCAGCCAGATGCCGGCTACCGCAGTCTTTCACGCGGTTTGATATCCAAAGCGGTTGACGAATCTATAGGAAACAGTACTCCTGAAGATTTATCTGCCGGAAAACCTTTATGGGGTGAAAGTCAGATTGTCATTTCCACATTTAAGTAGGTCAGAGTCTCCATAACATGGAAATAGTTTTTGTAGAGATTGTTTTTCCATTCTTTTCTCTGAAATCAACCGCACGAATATTGACATTTGTTCCTTTTCGTGTAAGTTTTTTCAAAGTATACTGTTAGCCGATAAAAATTATCTAAATAAAGGAGCTGATCATTTGTCGCCATTACCAGCTATGAAAAAAACTCAATTATTGAATGCCAGTGAGAGGTTGCGGTCTTATCTGCGAATCTGTTGCGGCAACAAAAATAGTAGACAGGCGCTTATTCTCTCATCTACCGGCAATTCACATGGCTTATCGTTCCCTTTTCATTTTTACAGACGGGAACTGG
>CAYMSF010000387.1:0-1882 GCA_964392985.1 uncultured Victivallaceae bacterium
ATCATCAACAACCGCGGTTTTGATGATGGCGACTTTTCCACGCCGGAGCGCGATTACGACGATGCCGCGCTGAACGGCACAAAATTTTATGGCAAACCGACCGAGGCCTGCGAAGCCATCGGCGCGGAAAGCTGGGGTTATCGCTGCAATGAAGATTATTTTTCAGTCGGCGCTCTTACCCGCAGCATTAGCAGGCACATGGCGAAAGGCGCCAATTATCTGCTGAATGTCGGGCCGCAGGCAGATGGTACTTTCCCGCCGGAAACTGTCAGAATTCTTGCTAAAATCGGCCAATGGTACCGGCACGTCAAAGAAGCATTTGATTATATGGAGCCGCTGCCGCTGTCAGTCGATAACGGCAATTTGCTGCTGCGACGCAAAGACAATGCACTGTATGTTTATCTGCTGGACGCGCCGCGCAAGTCAGGCATCATTCTAAAACCGCTGATGATTCAGCCGGCAAAAGCAACGGTGTTGAATAACGGACGGGAACTGAAGACCGGAGTTGAGTTCATGCCGACATTGTGGGCGGACCGAAAAGAATATCTGCATCTCTGGAATATCCCGGTTGACGAACTGGCAAACGAGGCGATTGTGCTGAAACTTGAATTCGACAGCGCGCTGCTCAATAAACTAATGGAAGGACAGACAATATGACGATAACCGGCAAAGAGCGTTTTCCAGCCACTGTCGCACAGGAAATAATAAGCAAAATGAACGAACTTAAAGAAGTTTTCCCGACCGGATTGATTATTTCCCCAAGTCATGAGGCAATTCTGGCGGATATACCGCCGGCTAACATTGAAGCTTTATTTAAAGAAATTTCTTAAACTGCAACAAAAACAAGGAGACAAAACAAATGAACCATCAACAAAAATCAAAAAGGAGACAGGAAAAATGAAAAGAAAAAAAAGTTGCAAGTCGTTTAATTTCACACTGATAGAACTCCTGGTCGTGATCGCGATCATTGCGATCCTCGCCTCAATGCTGCTGCCGGCGTTGAATAAGGCAAGAATGACCGCGAAAAAAGTATCATGCGCAAATAATCTGAAGCAGATCGGCACCAGCATGGGCATGTATCTCGGCGATTACAAAGATTACTTTCCGCCACTGGGGGCAAATAACGGGCTCGTAGATGAATGGTATATATTACTGAAAGTCGGCAACTTTAAAACCTTCAAATGTCCTGGAGAGACGAACAAGCCTGCGTTTGCTGCTGAAAACGCTACCAGTAATAGAAATTATTGGTTCAGATTTGATTATGATAATATATCCTATGGACAGAATACCAGCATCGGCGGAGCTATGAATAAAATTAACAACCCTGCATTCAGAAATCCCCAGATGCGCGCTTATTCCGGCGAAACTGTCACTGATGGCGAGAAATCGCCAGGCAACGGAGTTGTCAGCGGCGGATACCGCCGATATAATTTTGCCGCTCAGAACTGGAGCCTCCTTCGCCACCTTAATGTCTGCAATGTAGTATTCATGGACGGGCATGTCACTTCAATGCCATTAGCGATTTATGGCAGTTCCGGCTATTATAATTTTCGTGGTTCATGCCATTTCTACCGCCCCGGCATCTGGCCGGACACTCCAAAATTTTATTAATTTTATGTATAAGGTAGTTGCAAAACTATTTTTGAATTGATTTTTGAAATTAGCTCGATTGTTTCTCAGTAGCGCGGGGAGTATCCATGCAGTTACAATGTAGCTGGCAATAACAATAATTTGACGATAAAAGGATATGGAATGAAAAAAAGAAGTATGAACATTGGTTTTATGGGGTTGCTGGCTTGTGTTTTTGCATTCTCAACACTCGTTACAGCAGTTAATTGCACGGGTCAGGATTCAATCGCGGTGCCCAAAGTTATTGTGGTCG
>CAYMSF010000388.1:0-1861 GCA_964392985.1 uncultured Victivallaceae bacterium
ATAAAGAATAATTCAAATTATTTACATATTCCAATTGCAAAGATCAAACCTTTGCATAATATATATATGTTCACTAACAAAAGCAATATCGGCAAGCAAAAGCTGTCGATTTTATATATACTGGTTTATAAATAATGAAAAAAGAATCATTGACGATAGGTATTCTCGGCGGCATGGGGCCGGCGGCCACAGTTGACATTTTCAGCAAAATTGTCAAGTTCACACCAGCAGCCACGGATCAGGACCATATCCGGATTATTATTGACAACAACCCAAAAATCCCCAACCGCATTGCTGCATTTTACGGACGCGGTGCAGACCCGTGCCCGGCGATGATTGAGTCTGCACAAAGCCTTGAAGCCGCGGGCGCGGATTTCCTGATCATTCCATGTAATACCGCACATCTATTCATACATAAGATTGAAAAGCATTTGAAAATACCATTTCTAAGCATGATTGACGCCAGCGCGGATTTCATAAAACTGAACTATCCGCAGGTAAAAAAAGCCGGGATACTCGGTACAACTCCGACTGTGGAATCCGGCTTATACCGCAACGTCTTCGCCAGAATGGGCATAACTCTGGTTTCGCCGGAGTCAGAATTACAGCATAATTCGGTGATGGAGGCGATTTTCGGCATTCAGGGCATAAAGGCGGGGAATACCCGTCTTCAACCGCGTGAACTGCTGATTATGGCATCTGAGCAACTGGTCGGCAAAGGCGCAGAAATAATCCTGATGGCCTGCACGGAAATACCGATTGTGCTGAAATCCGGAGATATTACCGTGCCGCTGGTGGATTTGAATTCTATTCTGGCTACAGCCGCGGTAAGGAAGGCATTAGACAGAGAAGACATCCTGCTGACAGTATAAATTTTACCCGGTACCCGGAAGCTAAAAAATTGCGTATAGATCGCGAATATTTTGAAAGTTGGTTCGTATTCTGAGAGGCCGCCGCGAATGATAAGAATCCAAGTTCAAAAGATCGCAATTGCGGGCATCGTTTCCTGCGTTCGTGTTTTGCCCATACTTCGAACGATATTCATATCGCCCATCAGTCAGAACAAAAAAATCCAATCCGCAGTCTATCTCGTCTAGACGAAATTTCAAGTTTTACAGAGTGGTAGAATATCTTTATGATTGGGGCAAAAAAAATACTCCCGCATACTATGACACAGGAGTATTTATGCTCACATGGAGAAGATCAGACGACAGCCTTATCCCAGTCTTTTTTGCTTACGAAAGCGGTGAGATTGCGCTTGTCAGCGGTCTGAGCCTTGAAAGCATATCTTTCATTGCCCTTTTTTCCGTACGTGACTTTCTTGGTTACGACTGCTTCGACTTTCTTCTTCGCCTTGACGTCATAGAATGAATGTTTCATGGTCCCTCCTCCAAGGGGTTAAGGTTAACGACTAATAATAAATATAACTAACTTTGCCTGTTTGACAAATGCATTTTTTAGTTTTTTTTATAAAAAATGTATTTTTCATCCCCAAAACAGCCTGTTGTAAAGTTATAAATAATTAATCATGAATACTTTAGTATGAATATTTAAAAAATTGATTTTTTTTAATCTATTGCGAAAGCTATTCTATTGCTCCGAAACTTAATCAGGTGTAATTTGTAAACTCAAAATTATGGACATAACTACAAAGAATATGGGTTGATTGCGCGCTTTAAAACGGCATACATCACCAGCACGGAAATTTCCATGTTGAACGCGCTTGAGGTTTTCAACACCTGCCGGGAAAGATGGAAGATTGAGAACCACGGGTTCAACTTCCAGAAAAACAGCGCTTTGAATATCGGACATAATTTCTGCTCAAAAGGATACGCGGCGTTCAACTACTATTTGTTTGCTC
>CAYMSF010000389.1:0-1856 GCA_964392985.1 uncultured Victivallaceae bacterium
CTGGAGGCAAATACGCCATAGTCTTTTTCCAGGTGGACAATGCTGCGGACGGCATAGTCTATTTTGATGATTTCATGATGGAGAAAATTCAAAAATGATGATAGTGAGTGAACCATGCTCGCATTCTTACTGAATAGAAAAAATTTTAGAATGAGATTAAAATAAAATGATCAAGAAAGTTATTATTGCGGGAGCCGGGCACCGCAGCTTATGCTATGCGGGCTATGCCCAAATCGCTCCGGAGAAAATGCAAATTGTCGGCGTGGCTGAACCCATCAAGGAGCGGCGCGATTTTGTCGCTAAAGCATACAGTCTGCCGCAGGAATGCTGTTTTCAGGACGTTGACGAACTGGTAAAAAAGGAGAAATTTGCCGACGCTGTCATCAACGGTACCATGGATGCCCTTCATGTTGAAACCACCATAAAACTGCTGGACGCCGGATACGATGTTTTATTGGAAAAACCGTTTGCGATAAACCATGCCGAAGTCATCGAGCTTGAAGACGCGGTAAAGCGGACTGGACGGATTGTCATGATCTGCCATATATTGCGCTACGCCCCGTTTTATGCTGAAATCAAACAGCGAATTTTAAATGGGGATATCGGCAAGATAGTCAATATTCAGGCAACGGAACATGTCAGCTATCACCATTATGTCGTTGGCTATGTGCGCGGCAAATGGCGTAATAAAGAGATCGGCGGTTCCAGTTTCCTGATGGCTAAAAGCTGTCACGACCTGGATTTGATGGTCTGGCTGAAAAGCGGGATAAATCCGGTGCGGGTATGCAGTTTCGGCGTTGCGGATTTCTTCTGCCACGCCAATGCCCCTAAAAATTCAGGCACGTTATGCCTCGTGGATTGCCCTATTGAAAAAAATTGCATTTATTCCGTGCGTCAGCTCTGCCTGAATCATCCGGAACGCTGGGGCGCTTACATCTGGCCGGAGCTTGACTACAGAGAAGAACTGAACACCCCGGAAGAACGGGAACGGCGACTTCGCAACCCCAATGACCGGAACTCGCATTGTGTATGGAAATGTGACAATAATTTAATGGACCGTCAAACCGTAATGATTGAATTTGCCGACCATGCGCTGGCCACTTTCAATTTAATCGGCAATTGCACCCGCCCGCAGCGCAAACTCCATATCATCGGCACTAAAGGCGAGATTGAAGGAGTCCTGGACGAAAATAAATTTGTAGTGCGCCACATCGATGTCAGTCCGAATTGCGAATATCGGGAAGAATGTTTTAATCTGCATCACATGGGGGATACAACAGGCGCAATGGGCGGACACGGCGGCGGAGATTTACGTTTGATAAAAGATTTTATCGATGTTATAAACGGCGATAAGCCATCCATTTCATGTACTCTGTTAGAAGATTCAATTGCCGGACACAAACTCGGCTTCGCCGCCGACTTGTCCATGCAAACTCATCAGTCCATCGAACTGAATGACTAAGACTTTATGATTTATCGCTTGAATACATAGTTTTATGTGTAACGGCTACGCGAGATGCGCTATACTCCGGTTTGGTCAGTGTCCCATATCTGTTTGTGCATCTGAATCTGGAGGCGAGCTGGAGGAAGGACGGCAAGATGAAAGTTGGAGACTTTTGATACGAATCGTGGTTGAATTCAGACTGCGGGGAATGGTATATTAAAGCAAAGAAAAGTTTGTGTTATTGGATACTTATAATGTTAATAAAATTACGGAGGCGGTGTAATGCTTAATTTTGATGCGTCATGGCTGGAGGAAGGGGAGAAACTGGTCTGCTTCGGGGACAGCCTGACAGCGGCGAAGGACGGTTATGTAAAAATACTGGAAGCCAAGCTCAAGAAACAAAAAATCCAAG
>CAYMSF010000390.1:0-1852 GCA_964392985.1 uncultured Victivallaceae bacterium
ATTCAATTCTCATTCAATTGCGCGAGACCGATCATCATGTCCCGTTCATCCCCCCTGAATGGGCAAACCGCTATACGGTTGAGGACCTGCCGAATCGTCCTTTAAAACCCGGAGATAACTTCTGGTGGCTGGAAATCGGGGGTATGAATGACACCATCGGTGATGCAGACATGATTCGCGATGAACTTTACAAAATGGCTTATGGCGTTTGGGCTCTTATCAAAAATCATCCTGATGGCAGGGGGCATAAATGGGAACTGGACTGGATCGGCTCGCTCCCGGGGAAACGTGAAAACATCCGCTATGTCGGAGACCATATTCTCACTCAAAACGATGTAGAGGCGGAGGGCCGTTTTGATGACATTGTTGCTTACGGCGGCTGGCCGATGGACGATCATCATCCTGAAGCAATCAAATATCCGGGCAAACCGACTATTTTTCACCGGGCTCCGTCTCCTTTTGGTATTCCATTCCGCTGCCTGTATTCCAAAAACATCGACAATCTGTTATTCGCCGGACGCAATATTTCCGCAACGCACATGGCGATGAGCGCCACCCGGGTAATGGCGACCTGTTCGATTATGGGACAGGCGATCGGTACTGCCGCTGCAATTGCCATAAAGAGTGCGTTGACGCCAAGGGGTGTTTATGAACAGAAAATTACCGAACTTCAAGATACCTTGATTGAACAGGACTGTTATATCCCCTGGCATGTCAGAAAAACACCGGCACTAACCCTGGGGGGAACACTTTCCGTATCAAGCGGCAGTCCGGATAATCTACTTAACGGTATTGAGCGCGGACTTGGAGAAAATGACAACGGCTGGTGGGGAAATGCAAATGAAACGATTACCTGTAGCTGGAAACAGCCGATAAAAGCTAAACGGATCCGCATTGTGTTTGACAGTGATTTCTCAGGTTTCAAACGAATGCGCTGTAATTATCCGAAAGACTATCCGCCGGCGCAAATGCCGTCAATGCTTGCCAGAGATTTTGATATTGAAATCTGTTCCGGGAATATCTGGCAGACGGTTTATCAGATAAAGGACAACCACCTGCGTCTGGTCACGCTGGATCTGCCGGATGCCACGGTAAGCGCCTGCCGACTGTACCTGAAATCGGCATGGGGCGGTGACAAAACACACGTCTTTAGTTTTGAACTAATTTGATAGTCATTAAAAACAGAGCTATTATTAAACATGGAGGCTTATTAAAATGAAAAAAGCAAAGTCCCAGAAAGTCGCAAATCAAGGTATCTGTAAACCTTTAATTGCGGGAAATTTTACATTAATTGAACTCCTCATCGTGATCGCGATCATCGCGATTTTAGCGGCAATGCTACTGCCGGCATTGAATAAAGCGCGGATGAAGGCGAACAAAACGACCTGTTTATCGAATGTAAAGCAATATTATTTTGCATTTACGACTTCAGCAGATGCCAGCAATGACAAATATCCAGTCAGTTTTTATGATTCTGCTGTCGCTATTTATGCTAATATTTCTGAAAATTACAAAGTTTGGAACTATAAACTGAATGACGATAAGTGCCTGACCTACCAGCAGCAGACAAAATTGATCTGTCCGGCAAATCTTAATAAGCCATATAGCGTTAATGTTCCAGGCAAATACGCATATGCAACTCTGGGAGGCTATCATCAGGTAAGCGGTGTATATGTCCGGCATAATCGCAAAATAAGAAGACCTTCTGAATTAGCCTTTCTTGCCGATGGCGAATTAAATGCGTCAAATTTAACTAACTACTCTTTCAATAACGCGGCAGGAATAGGTTTCAGTATCCACAGGTTAAGCGCGAATATTCTTTTTGCCGATGGACACGCCGCAAGCGTCAACC
>CAYMSF010000391.1:0-1841 GCA_964392985.1 uncultured Victivallaceae bacterium
ACAACGTAAAAGATTACGTTTTGGCGATTCTCTTTAGCGGTAAAGGAAAAGAGCAAGTGTCGGCATTTCACGCCGCTGAAACAGACAAGTTGCCGTAGAATCAGACTTTTTCTGAAATCACCAATGCGTTACGGCAACTGCGTGTATTCATTCAAAATCCAGCTACCGTTGGAGACTGTTAGTGTCAAGAGGAGAAAATTGAAAGCATGCATTTCAACTACTTGCGCCCGGAGTTGGAATACTTAAGCATTTGGAAGACAATCCACGCAATGTTTTAACCGAAAGAAGCTGTAGCGGACTTTATCAACATTCCAACAATTGTCTCACTTCTTAATTACCGTCTCACCTTCAAAAATTAGCGGTGACGGCGGTTGGAATATAAGCTTGGAGAAATCATTATTGTTATGGCACTTGATTAAGTTTTTTACTAGAGAAGTGGTATCTGGAGTATATGACACAGTAATCGAATAGGGGCAATATTTCGCAAACATCAGGTCTTCGCAGGAAACCAGCGAGTAATCCTTGCCGGCAAGAAGCCCTTTGTTCTTCAGCGCACGCATAACAGCCATTGCAGTATATACGGTTGGCACAAAAATAGCATCAGGAATAATTCCGCCGCCATAGAGTTGTTGTGCCAGTTCAGATGCGATGTCAAACTCATATGAAAATTCAGGAACGGTCTTATGAATGCAAGTGTGCTTTAATCCAAGTTCTTTTGAATATTTTTCAGCGAATTTTATTCGTTTTGCAATAATCTCGTTGTCGTGGGCTATTCCAAGTATATCAAGCCTTTTGTGACCTCTATCTAAAAGTATTTTCAAAAGGAGTTTTATGGATGATGCGATATCGGTCTCGGCTAGAAGCCGGAGTCCCTTGTCAGTATAATCAAAAATGATACTGACCATTCTACTCTTGTTCTCAACAATCTTATCCACCAGTACTTGCGGAGTCTTGCTAAGATCAATATGGAAGAATATCAAGTCAAAATCACCTTCTATTGTGGTTGAGATAATCTCATCCTCATAATAGCTGTAGAAATATCGTTTGAGCGTTCCGCCGATGTCATTGACAGCTTTGCTTATCGCATCCGGGAAACCAGTATTCAGTGCCCCGATTGGCAATATGATCGCATATTTCCCGCCTTCCGGTGACGGTCGTTTAGACTCTACGATTTTGAATCTCTTGTTATTGCTGGCTTCCAACAGGCCTTTCTTGCAGAGATGATGTAGAGCCTTGCGAACAGTCAAATAACTCACGCCTAACTCATCGGCAAGAATGCGAAGTCCTTCAAGTGTACCGTCTGAATACTCGCCTTCATCTATGCGACGCTGTATGATCTGGGCTATCTGGAGAAATTTCATTGTCATTAAATCCACCATCGTAATTATTATAACAAATGTATTATACAACCAAAATTTAAAAAAACAACATACGATAGAAAAATACCTTCAACTTCTGGAGCAATAGATTGTCTGGTTACCGGCAATTGTTACATGTTATTATCGTCATTGATTTTTCGCGGTATGGATGATTAATATGTAATGCAGGACACCGGAACTGACTGGTTATAGTTTGCAGATTTATGCTTTGATAAGTATCCTATGCATTATTACGTCAAACAACTTCCCAGTAAATATATCATATATGTTATATATAAAATCAAAAACCAAAATATTAATATGTCCGGGTGAAAAATATATGTATGAAAATTATTGTATTATTCTTTATATTTCTTACGCTAAAAATAGTACATTTAAAAAAGTATCCTGATATTTCAAACTTATAACTTGACAATAAATCACATGTGTTATATAATATTGATATATATCAGAATAAACCAG
>CAYMSF010000392.1:0-1833 GCA_964392985.1 uncultured Victivallaceae bacterium
CCATAAGTAAACGCATCTTGCCTAACAATACGTTCCAGCGGAGCGCGGAGGACAGGCTTTGTTGAATTCAATGTTCGTACCGCCGCGCCCGCTGAACGCGGTGTTAACTGGAGGGAGAAGTAAATGACAAAACAATCTGTATCCATTGTCAAGTACAGGGAAAACCAAGAGACAGTAAAACGTGCTGTACAATTGTGTGATGGCTTAAGCGAGCTAAAAGCGAGCGATAAAATACTGATTAAACCCAATATTGTATTGGCTTCTCCCAGGAAAAAATTACCTTTATACGGGGTCGTTACCACTACCCGGGTTCTTGAGGAAATTGTTATCATCCTTCGCGAATATGGCTGCAATGATATTACAATTGGTGAGGGATCTCCATTCCATAAAGAACTAAATTTAAAGACCACTAATGGTTTTGAAAGCATCGGCCTAATCAAAATTGCAAAAAAATATGGGGTCAAGCTTGCTGATTTCAATGATGGAGAATTCACGATCATGGATCTGGGTCCAGCTAAAATAAAGTTGGCCCAACAAGCTTTGGAAAGTGATTTTTTGATCAATGTACCTGTTTTGAAAACACACATGCAGGCGACTGTTTCGTTAAACCTCAAAAATTTGAAAGGCTGTTTGAAGCAAAGCTCGAAAATGAAATTTCACAAAAAGGGTTTGGATGAAATGATTGCTCGGCTGAATACGGTTTTAAAACCCAAATTAAATGTTATAGATGGTATTTATTCCCTTGAAAGGGGGCCGAGTTCATCCGGACGAGCATATCGCACTAATTTGATTATTGCCGGTCGAGATTCCTTTTCATGTGATATGATCGGCACAGCCTGTATGGGAATAGAACCGCATAATGTCGAGCACTTTCGCCAATACAGTGATTTGACCGGACAGCTTCTTAGCTTGCAGGGCATAGAAATTAAGGGCGAAAGCATTGAAGATGTGGCGTTTCCTCTTGAATGGCAAATGCAGAATGCAGAACAAATAATGGCCGATTACAACATAAAAGGTGCGACTTTTCAATGGCCTGGTAACACGCTTTGTACGAATTGTGTAATCATGGCTGATTCCTTTTTAGGTGTATTTTTAAAAGACAATAAAAAATCAAATTTCAACAATATCGAATTTGTGCTGGGTGACCAGGTTCATCCCCATAAAGTATCCAAACAGGTGTTTCTGTTGGGCGACTGCGCGGTAAAAAACAATCCAGATTGTCACAATGCTGTCAAAATAAGAGGATGCCCGGTTAGCATGCGTGAAAGCGTTTTTGAGGTTTACAATCATGCCTTAAATAAATCCAAACGCAGAAAACTGTTTGCTATAAGAATGATCAAAGGCATAGCCGAAAAACTGGGCATTTATGAAGAAACATTTCCCAAGCCATATTCTTACGATTCGCCAGATTTTGACCGATCTTTCTATAGGGTCGCCACAAGTAACGGGAATAAAAGATAATGAAGATGCCCATTTTGAAGCTGAGCGCTGCAGCGTTTCTAAGTACCGGAATAAAATTAATCCGGTAGTTTTCCTTAGACGATTTTCTGTGATTATTTCTGCTTGGGTACCTATGTATGATATTTTTTTGAATTTTGACATATGAGGCCATACTATCCAAGGAAGCGAGCCGCCGATTATTGGGAAAATATGCTATGCCATGCCCTGGTAATTCCGTTCAATTAAAGCAGCTCAGAACCAGTTAACCCGGCGCTCCAGCGGACCCCTGGAAGTCTGGCGGTTCTGGCGATGCCCGATGGCGGGGCCGCTGAGCTTGTCGTTAGGCTGGCCAATCAAACAATAGTTAGGCAAAACCGAAAATCCAGAAAGGAG
>CAYMSF010000393.1:0-1787 GCA_964392985.1 uncultured Victivallaceae bacterium
TATAGGTAATTGTCCCGCAATGATAAGTTTTGGCATGAACCGTATTTGCAACTGCGGGTGGCGCTAATGGACTATTTTCCATTGAAAATTCCTTCTATGATTTTAAATCAGTTAAGTTCATGACGAGCTGTTAATTGCTGGTTTTAATAATAGTTCGGCCGGAGATTCGTGGCGCGGCAGCCGTAACGACAGGTGCCCGTATCTGTCAGCAGTAAACTCGCCGTACCGTTTCCCATTAACTATACACTCATACCGGGTATCACCGCAACCCATGTTAACTAACAGATTATAAAATTCCATTTGCAGAAACGGTGAGCTGATTAGAAGTGACAAGGTATCTTTTTCACAATCAGCAGACTTTTTCAGAACGATGACATCGTAGCATGCGGTAACATGGTATGCGGTAAAATATGCCGCGTGCATTGGAAGTAATACCGCACTCAAACCACCAAAATTTGGTGCGCCGTTCATCTGTTCCGGTGTAATCATGAAATGCTCGCCGAGATAGTGCTCTTTTTCGAAAAAGATCTGCCATGTCCGCAAAATTGTTTCAGCAACTTGTCTTGCCAGAAACGGTTTTCCTGATTCCAGCAATCCCCGCCAAATGTACCATTGCATCACCGGCCAGATTCCGCCATTCCAATAACCATGCGGATTATAGGATGGCGCACTCATATCCACTGACGATATTCCGAACGGTGTAAGGAAACGTGACGGATCAATCATCTGTTGAATCAGCCTGTCCTTGTGCGCAGTCTGCCCAGCAAAAAGCGGCAGAAAAGCGCATGCCGAACGGTCTCCGGCACAGCCGTCCATGATTACCGGCTCCACGCCGTTCTCCGTCCGGCACAGCCAGCCGTAAAGACCGCTCTTTTCGTCCCACATGCGATTGTCAATGATACCGCTGAGCAAGTCGGCATCCTGACGGTACTGTTCAGCATCCGCGGTATGATTCAACAGTATGGCAATATTGCGCAAGATCCGTGCGATGCGTAACATCTGCGCCATGAGAATGATTGAATAAAGGCCTTTGCTTGTTAGCTGTTCCTTTTCGGCCATCCGCTGGATTGGATGGTCATCAATGCCCAGATTGTAGCAATAAGGATAGGTACTCAGCATCCCGTCGCCGGCAGCGTTAACTACACTTCCCGGCGTGCGTCCCAGATAGAAGTCATACATCCGTTTCGCTCCGGCATAGGCGCGGGAAAGAATTGACAAGTCCTGAGTTGCCTGATATACGTCCCAAAGTGCGTAGAGCGGCGTAGGAACCGGGGAACCGCACAACAAACATGGAAAGTCATACTCTTCATCTGCCATAAAATAAGAGGCCTGCTGCACCGCAAGTTCAGGTACAAAAGTGCTCATTCCCACGGCAATAAATCCGCCATCCCAGGAATATGGAATCGGAAAGTATTTTGCCGGCACATAGAAAGGCGACAGGGTTCCGGACAGATTCAACGGATAATTGACGTTATACAGCAGTATATCTCTAATATGTGCAATCATACCCGAATACGGTCCGCATGGCGGTAGAATGGAATAGGATTTCTTGTTACAATCAATTGCGTGACTTGATATCTTATCTTCAAATACTACCTTGAAGCATAGAGTTTGCTGTGACCTTGCAGGAACAATAACCGGAGTGATGTCCACCGAACCCCACGGAAATACCTTCGCATCGCGTTCTATGCGGGCATCCGGCAAACTGAACCGTTGACGCAGACTGCTCAGAAATGAACCATCCCCGTTTTGTGCGTGCGTTCGTGTTTCGTTCTCCATGATTACTG
>CAYMSF010000394.1:0-1785 GCA_964392985.1 uncultured Victivallaceae bacterium
CGGAGTTTCTTGCTGAAAATAATTATATCTTTGACAATATAGCATTTATAAATGATTTTGAAGCAAGGATTCTGGAGCAATTGGATTCAAAGAATGGAATCGTAATTGGTCGTATCAATCTTTATATTCATGAATTTCTGTTTAAACTTTTTTACCATTATTTTGCTGCTGATCTGATTCATAACCGCAATGAACACAAAATATTTTATGATCAGGATGACGTAGTGGTGACTACAAAACAAATGATCGAAGAACGTTTATCGTCTTCGATCAGTCAGAACACTCTTGCAAAAAGATTCAATATTTCAGTGCGTCATCTCAATCGAATTTTCTCCGGGCAAACCGGATTTTCTGTTGGCAGCTATATCATTCAGCGCAGGCTGAATGCCGCAAAGAAGATGCTGTATAATCCCAAATTCTCAGTCAAGGAGATTGCTGAGAACCTGGGTTTCCGGAGAGATTCTTATTTTTGTGAATTTTTCAAAAAGCATACTGGAATGACGCCGCTGGAATATTCCCGACAGGTAAGCAAAAGCTAGTTTGTCTATTTATTGTAATCAATGTCCTGTTTGTGGTATTTACTTTTTAGCCTCTATGCATTATAATTAACTTCAACAGTCGGAAAAACAGCAACTTAAAATCATTGAGGCCCAAAGATGTTACCTTTAATTAAAGGCGGACAAAAGAATCGAAAGAGCAAAAGACCAATTCAAAAGATTTTCACACTTATAGAACTCCTCGTGGTGATCGCGATCATCGCAATTTTAGCTTCAATGCTGCTGCCGGCATTGAACAAGGCGAGAGAGAAAGCGAAACTCATCAATTGTTCAGGCAACCTCAAGCAGATTGGAGTTTCCGCCCTGATGTATGCAGGAGATAATGGCGACTATTTGCCATGTGTGCAATTTCTATATGGCGCGGATATCTTCTGGCATAAATTATTTCTTAAATATTTAAATGCCAAAACATTCAAATGTCCATCCTTCATCAGCACCAAGCAAACCGATTATGGATGGAATTACTGCGGATGGTCAGCCTCTGGCGGAACCGCCGGCGCTGAATGGGGATTAGGATTCCAATATCCTTCCACCCCGCGTTTAGGGCCGGCGAAGCTGTCTCAGATTCGAGATGCTGCGAATCTCTTTATGGCAGGAGACCGCAGATCAGCAAATGATGACGGCACTGTTGGCTACCTGGGCCCGGGATATGACGTAACCATGATGAGTCCTGCGCATGTAAGTACACTAAATATTAGTTTTGCAGATGGACATGTAAATAATCTTAAAAATTCATACGTTTTTTCGTCAGCCGCAAAATCTTCATGGACGAGAGCAAAAGATTGAAACGTTCCTGGTTCATGAGACCATGGAGATAGTTGAATAATCACCTCCGCTTGTACCTTTATGCGCACAACTGGATTGCTGATTGAGAAAGAAATAGAATAATTACTTATACCCAAACTTTACAAAGGTTATTTTGATAATGAAGCATTATTCAGCATTAATAGTTACCGTGTTTTTACTCATTTGCGCATTGTCGCCCTTAGCGACAGCCGGAGAAGTTAGTTCCAGTGAGTTACCCCGCATCATAGGTTGTGACTGGGGTTCGATTAACGCAGGTGCGGATAAGGTAAATCTCATCACCCTCAAGCATGCCGGTTTGGATTATGTGTTACTCGGGGTAAACGCCGGCTGGAATGGCGCGCAACGGCGTTTCCTGGGGAAGCGGGCAAAGGGACTTCCCGTGCCCAATATCTGTTTCTGGGACGGCAAAGATAAATACAAT
>CAYMSF010000395.1:0-1784 GCA_964392985.1 uncultured Victivallaceae bacterium
TTAATAAAAAATCTCTCTAACGAACTTGTTCCGGAATACGGTACGAGTTTCTCTATCAGACAATTAGAATTGAGCCGTCAATTTTTCAGGGTCTTTCCAATTGCGAACGCACTGCGTTCGCAATTGAGTTGGACTCAATATCGCCTGATAATCAGGATTGACGATGAGAGCAAAAGAATGTTCTACCTCGCCGAGGCGACCAAGAGTAACTGGACATCAAGGCAACTGGAACGACAGATAAACAGCCAATTATACGAAAGATTGTTGTTGAGCAGTGATAAAGAACGTGTTTTAGCAGTTGCTCAAGGCGAACAACTGCCGGAAAAACCAACAGACATTATCAAAGATCCCATGTATCTGGAATTTCTAGGATTAAAGCGGGAAGCAGCCTACTATGAAAAAGATATTGAGCAGGCAATCATTACGCATTTGCAGGAATTTCTGCTGGAGATAGGCAACGGATTTACATTTGTGGCCCGCCAGCAGAGAATCCATCTGGATGGCGACGATTTTTTTGCCGATCTTGTTTTTTACAACCGGCTTTTACGCTGTTTCGTGATTATCGAATTAAAAACCCATAAATTAACCCATCAGGACTTGGGGCAGTTGCAAATGTATGTTAATTATTATGACCGGACTCAAAAGCTGCCGGATGAAAATCCGACTATTGGAATTTTGCTTTCTGCTGAAAAAAACAATGCCGTGGTTAAATTTACATTGCCTGAAAACAATAAAACAATCCTGGCAAGTCAATATAAACTTTATCTCCCAAGTGCAGAGGTTCTTAAATTGGAACTGGTTAAGGAGTTGAATGAGTTCAAAAAAAGTTCGTTAGAATAAATACGATTATGTAAGTATCATTCATTTAACCCCAAACAAGAGTGTTTCTGAGCGGGGTCGTGCCTGGAGTGTTAAAAAGAGAGATTCTTCGTAACGTGCTCGCAACAGGGGCTTACACCCCCAACTTGAAAGAAAACCCCAAAGCTAGAATTTGATGCCGATTTTCATAAAAATCATTATTTTAAAATCTTGCGGTTAAAAATATTAAAATAAGAAGTGTAAATAGAAATAAATAAATGAATATATGCACAAAATATAAAAGTTAAGTGGGCAGCCCCCGATAAGACTACTGCATAGTTTGAAAAATGGAGGAAATAATGACTGACGGACGCAAAATAAAAATAATCGGATTATCAATGTTTTTTGGGATTGCGCTCCCAATAATAGGAATGTTAATTTGTCCTAGCCCTCTCTCTTACGACCCATTTAGAGAAAAACTTTCCGAATATATGTTTTTTGTGCCTTGCTGTATAAGTTTGGGTATATGTCGTTTATTATTCACTACCGGAAATGGGAATCCAGTTCCCGGCTTGCTTCTGATTGTTTTCCAATTCATAATTTATTTCGCAATCGGTTACATGATTGTCAAATATCTTGAAAGAAGAGAAAAGAAAAGAAATCCGCCTACAGACAACTTAGGCAATTAATCCTTCTGCCGTGAATTCATAATCATTGCATTTGATAGTGTCAATGATTGCTTCATCCGTGATAAGGCTCTCATACTCTTTTTGAAGGCTGTTGTAAATCTCAGTGAAATCGGGGTCAAACTGAAATCGGGGAAAACTTTAGCTTTTGTGTTTTCGTGCAATAGTTCATTAATTTCCCGCCTCTTTCCGCTCTTTTGTTTCAACTCCAAAACAACGTTTCATTCAAACTAAAATATAGCCGGATAGGTGATATTTCCAAGCATCAACAATACATAATTTGATTTTAATACTATTGCT
>CAYMSF010000396.1:0-1782 GCA_964392985.1 uncultured Victivallaceae bacterium
AGTTAAATGGTGATTCGATGAAAGAGCTCGACTTTGAAATTGGCAAAAAGGTTGGAAAACACCTTCAGGTAAACGTACTCAGCGGCGTTTTACGCAGCAATTTATTGAGTGATAATGCTTTTATGAGCAGGATTGAATTCAGGTACTATTTTTAAAGTGTGTAGTAATTATTTTAATATCACTTAGTTATGGATAAGAATCAATTAACTCGCAGGTTCTTTTTGCAAAAATCAATGCAGGCCGGATTGTTTTTAGTTGCTACTCCACTCTTTAATGCTTGTAAAGGAGGATTATATTCTGAACTGATGGTGGATACTGGTAAATGTAACGGTTGTGGCGTTTGCCTGGATTCGTGTTATTATGGAGCCATTATCTTGCCTGAGCGTACCAAGTATTCGATTGATGTTCAGAATTGCATCGAATGTGGAATTTGCGAGGCAGTATGCAAAGTCGATGCCATCTCTGTTGCATCAATAGATTATTTTATCAAGTCGGCTAATTGCAACAAATGTGGCAAATGTTTGCCGGTATGTGAAACGGATGCACTTATTATTGGAACAGATTCAATAAAGTACAGCATTACCAGTTCATGTGTTGGGTGCGGACTATGCGTAACAGCTTGTAATAATGAGGGTAAAGCAATAATTTTTACGGTTCCAAATTATTCAATAACCTCTAACCGATGTCATTCCTGTATAGAAATATGTTCATCAGTATGCCCGGTAAATGCAATTACATCTGATGGTAAAAAAGCAAAAATTAATACCAGTTTATGTACGAAATGCGGAAAGTGTCTGCCGGCTTGTCCTTATAGTGCCATTAATAGTGCTCAGGTAGCTTTAGACCAGGCTAAATGCACTAAATGTGGTAAATGCCTGGAGGTTTGCACTTTTAACAGCGTAAAAAAAGAGGGTACTGCATCCACCGAAGTTCCTTACATCTCGCTTGAAAAATGTACCCGTTGTGGAAAATGTTTGCCTGTGTGCCCCGAAAGTGCCATATACAGCGTTAATCCTGAAAAATCTTATGATCCGATTCTGACCCAATCACTTTGCAACAGTTGCGGAGATTGTTTTAAGGCATGTAAAGATGATGCGATCGTTAGGGAAATATTTACTGCACGGATTGATGAGCAGAAATGTTTAAAATGCGGCAAGTGTGAAACAGATTGTCCTGAAAATGCGATACGTAATTTGTGACAATTACCCATTTGGCTACGATGGTACATTATTGATAGTCTGGACTTCCTTTTATTGGAGAACAGCAATCAAGCGAAAGTCCTATTTAATCAAGTGAGCTTTTATAATCCGGGCTATAAATCAGCCAATGAAGAGCTCAGTTTAATCAAATAATTAAAAAATTATGTACCGATTTCCGTTACCCGATTTGTTGAAAGGGTTTGCCGTGTTTTTAATTGTTCCAATTCATATTCTGGAAACCTTTATTGATTATCCCGGAAGGGAAAGTCTATTCGGTAAAATACTGTTGTTGTTGGGCGGACCTGTTGCCGTGCCGGTATTTATGATGGTGATGGGTTACTTTGTTGCCTTGAGCAAAAAGAGCTTACTGCAGAATGTAATGAGAGGTGCATTCCTTTTTTTAGCTGGAATTTTGCTCAATATTGGATTGAATTTCCATTTACTTCTGAGAATTATGCTGGAAGGCTTGAAGCTTGACCCATGGCAATTTATTTTCAGCATTGACATATTTTCCCTGGCTGGCATTAGTATTATTGTTCTTTCGGTTATTAAAAGTTTGGGTAGGGCTCAGCAATTCATTGCC
>CAYMSF010000397.1:0-1778 GCA_964392985.1 uncultured Victivallaceae bacterium
TTCTGGGGTTGCAAGCAAAGTCCGCCTTAGTATCTTTATTTTAGGCTTCTATGTTTTAGACGTTTTTAAGATTGACACTATGAACTGTCTGTTTATCAGGTAGTTGCGATAATAAACGCACCCCAGTTTTTGATTCAGTTCCAATGTTTTCTTAATTCTCTGTTCCAATTCTGACTCCTGAATTCACTGTCTTCTTAGGTTGTGGGCAAAGCCCGCCTTAATAAGAGAGCATTTCCATTAAGCGGATGCCGGAGAGGACGTCTTCGCGCGTTGGAAACATGTCCCATTGTTCGTTGGCGATATATTCATACATTTTATCATGACCTTTGCCGTAAACATGGTTAAGCTTGAAATCCATGTCCGGTTTGTCCATGCCTTCGACATTCCAGAACGAAATGGTATTGAGGTTGGTGCCGGACAGCCGGATCGTGCCTTTTTCAGCTATCAGGGTAAACTCGGTTTCATAATTTTTCTCGTAAATGCTTACTGTGGCATTGATTGAGCCGACAACCCCGTTCTTGAAACTCATAATCGCGGATATGGTATCGAAGACTTCCAGGTTGCGTAAATTACCGCCGATACCCTTGTGCTGATCGACTTCGCCGAAAAGATAATGAACCAGGTCAACATAATGGCTGGCCTGAGTATATAACACGCCGCCGTCAAGCTCCTTGGTGCCATGCCAGTCAATCTTGAAATAATCATCGTTACGGTTCCACAAAACATTGCAGATAAATTGATATATTGTTCCAAGCCGGCCGCTTGAAATAATTTCCTTGACGAAAGCCACCAGCGGGTTGTAGCGGTTTTGATAAACCGGCAGCAGCGTCTTTCCGGCTGCGTCAATCCGCTTAAACATTTCATAAGCTTCGCGAACTGTAAGAGAAATTGGTTTCTCGCAGACGATATAAGGGATGTCTGTGGTTTCCGCTACTTTTACTGCATGCTCCGGATGCAGCCCGGACGGGGTCAGGACTGCGGCAATATCAATACCCTTAAGCTTTCTGAAGTCTTCAAAATAAGGAACATCCAGTAATGTTCCCAGCGCTTTCGCCTTTTCCGGATTAATATCACATACGGCGGCAATACGCACGCCTGAATTAGCCTGGATTGCTTCCACGTGTCTTTGCGATATTCTCCCGCAACCGATCAATGCAACAGTTTTCATCAGAGTAATCCTTTTTTTACACACACGACGCAATAACGCCGGCAATATTTTTAATGGTTTCTTTATCCAGATAAGGATGCATTGGCAGGGCAAATATTTTTTCCGACGCTTCCTCCGCGACAGGAAAGTCTCCTTTGCCATATCCCAGGTATTTCAGCGCGTCAAGCAGATGCATGGGAATCGGATAATAAATTGCGGTCGGAACATCTGCCTGCTTCAGTGCGCTCTGAATCACGGCGCGCTTCCCGGACTGGACGCAGAATTGAGCCCATACGGATTTATAGCCATCCGGAACGAAAGGCTTCTTTACGCTGCCGGGCAATTCGCGGCAATAGGTATTGGCGACCTGCTGGCGAAGCTCTATTTCCTCAGGATATATTTTTAATTTCTGAAGCAGAATCGCGGCCTGGATAGTATCCAGGCGGGCATTCAAACCCAATCTGATATTATTATATTTATCGCTGCCGCGGCCATGCACCAGGATCGAATGGAGTTTGGCGTAAAGTTCCGGATCATCAGTAAAAACCGCCCCGCCATCACCGTAGGCGCCGAGCGGCTTGGCCGGAAAGAAACTGGTGCAGCCGATATGGCCCATTGACGGCGCTTTGCG
>CAYMSF010000398.1:0-1761 GCA_964392985.1 uncultured Victivallaceae bacterium
GGTTCTTGCCGCAAGAATGCTGGTTACTGGAACACCGGTAACAATGCGGCAGGATAGTTCTAGAATTTTCCTGACTGATTTGCCGGAAACCATGCCGGACTTGCCATTCACCGTTATCGCGCTTGACTTTGAGGATGTTCCACTTCTTGGCTCCGGACCCAGTTGCGTTTGGCCTACCTATGCATGGGGCGATCCGCTTAAGTCGCCTACCGACGGGAAGGAAGATTAATTATCAGGTCAAACAGTCATCTGAATTCGTCGATGTTGAAACTGACAAGGTAATCGGGAAAGTGACTCCTGCTGACACATCGTTCAAAATAACATTGAGGAATTGAAAATAAAACTAAAAAACGCGCGTTATGTTTCAACTTGGAGTCGTTGGGGGTATATTTCAGTCGCTTAATTGCAAGATTTTAGATTTTATAAATTTGAATTTAGTTCCGGCTATGCCTGGTTAGTGATCAGAAAAAGAAAGGATTTATTCCATGGGTAAAGAAATTGATGTGAAAAGATATTTAGACGACTTGGAAAACCGAATTGATGCTGATGTGGAAGCTGATTTGCTTGTTCAATGGCGGCATTTCCTGGTCTATGGCGTTTCAGATCAGGTGTTTATACCGAAACGCACTCCGGTTACACCATCGAAAATTGAATATCCAGCCGTTAATGTCAATGATGCGATTAATGATCCTGCGTTCAAGTCTATGCTGCTTGGTCAAATTGGTGGAATTAACACCCTGATTGCTTCCAATGCGGGGACGGTGCCGGCAATCAGGGCCAATTACGGGTGCAATATCCTCCCCTCGATGTTCGGGTGTGAAATACACATGATGGATAAGGAATTTAATACGCTTCCCGGCGCTTTTCCCTTGTCAGGCGGCATAAATATGATGAGAAAGCGCCTGTCTATAGGCAGTCCGGATATATTTGCCGGACAGGGCAGGCAAGTATTTGACTGTGTGGAATTTTTCATTGACAGCCTGCGGGATTATCCCAAGTTACAAAAGTACTGTCAAATTTACCATCCCGATGCCCAGGGGGTGCTGGATATCGCTGAAGTGATATACGGGTCGGAGATATTTCTGGCCTTTTACGACGAACCGGACTTGATGCGGGAATTCCTGCAGTTGATTACACGGACATATATCAGTTTTATTGACAGCTTTTTCAAGCTGGTGCCTCCCAAAGATGATTATAACTGCCATTACGGCTGGATGCATCGCGGGAAAATCCGTATGAGCCTGGATTCGTGTGTTAATTTTTCACCGGAGATGTATGAGGAGTTCAGTTTGCCCTATGACAAGATACTGCTGAACCGCTACGGGGGGATAATTCACTCGTGCGGGAAAGTGGATCATTTCGTCAACAGCCTGAATCTGATTGGCGAGGGATATTATGGTTTTAATTTATCCCAGCCTCATCTCAACGATATGGAAAAAGTTTTTTCAAGCACTGTTGATGCGGGAGTGAGAATTCTGAATTTGGATCCGGTGGCCGTGAAACAAGCCATGGAAAAGAACCGTCAATTGCGCGGATTAGTGCATGTGTCAGCTTAAGAAATCCTCTGGTTTATGGGCTGGAAACGGGGGCGGGGCAGATTGAATTGTCGTCAAACAAAAACAAATGAGGGTATTATGGGGGAAATATTGCCGTCTGACCGGCAAATATTGCGAGAACCGGGTTGGCAAATCGCCGAGGCAGATTCATTCCATGTGCAATTTGGAATGTTAACGGGAATGTTACCGATCCGGAAAACCTGTT
>CAYMSF010000399.1:0-1751 GCA_964392985.1 uncultured Victivallaceae bacterium
GGCGGTAAAATCAAACACTGATCATGCGGAAGCGCAATCAAATAAACCACAGGAGAGCATCAAACCATGATTGCACATTTGCACCGATTCAAGGCAATAACGATATTTGCGGTCATGATTGTGATGATCACTGCTTTGGCTGGTATAACCGGTTGCTCAACCGCCAAACCGACCACGGGATATATCGGAGCAGTCGAGCAAAACAAGCATTTAGATACAGGTTCCCTGTATAAAGAAGTCATTGAAAAAAAGGGGCTGGACGTGGAGTTATGTCTCATGGAGAAAGGACGCATTGCCCAAATTCAGGGTGATTTTAACGTCAGCCGAATGAGTTTTAATGAACAGGTCGAGATACTTAAACAACGGGAACTGGACGACAATACTCTGCCAGCCACACAAGTTAACACCGGCTCCGTTCTGATCAATGATAATATGCTCCCTTATAAAGCCCGCCTTTTCGAGTCGGAAATGATTTACCTTTACCAGTCATTCAATTATCTAGCGAAAGGTGACATGGAGGGTGCTGTAGTTGAAATCCGCAATGCCGATTTTCTGCTGAATGAAGCAGAAAAAGCACGCGAAAGCAAGGACTTCAAAGAAGGAAACTTCCGTAATTATGAGGAAGGCATACAGAAGAAATTATTTGAGAGTCAAAAAGTCATCCAGGATAATTCCAAGGCAAAACAGTATGCCGCCAAGAACAATGTTGAGTCTGCATCTGAAGCCAAATTTACTCAAGATGATGAAAAATATTTCACAGAGAGAACCGAAGACCTTGCCAAATCGAAAAGTTCGGTCTTAAATCCCTATGTTATATATGTAGGCGGTATTATTCATGAGATGGCAGGTGATCTCGATAACGCATATATTTCCTACAAAAAAGGACTGGAGGTTATGCCGTCTAATCCGTATTTACAGCGTGATATCGTCAGGCTTGCCCGCAAGTTAAATAAAATACAGGATTTAGACAAACTGAAATCAACTTATCCGGAGATATGGAAGCAACTGGAAACTAGTACGACATCCGACAAAAACGGTCGTCTGGTCGTACTGTATGAGTACGGTTGGGTTCAGCGTAAAAAAGAGGCTTTCATAACTAAAAAATCTCTATCCGTAGCGTACCCTGTTTATCAGTTCAAATGGAGCGAGGCATCGCCAATGCTGATTTCTGCCGAACAGGGCGAACTGGGCTCCACCGCCCCGATATGCTACATGAATACGATTGCACTTCGCGCACTAAAAGAAGATGTAAAGTGGAGGAGAATCATGGGTGTAACTCAATTGCAAGTACTATTTCATCCAGATTCGAATTTGCCTCAGCCTCCACCCGGGGCGATTAAGGTCAGCGAATTTGCCGCCGGAACACCGGTCGGAAACTCAAATGTACGGCTTGCAAGTGGTTTCCTGCTGGCAACATCAGCCATTTGCAACAAGAACGCCAGCGAAAATGCTGATCTGCGCAGTTTTATGACCCTGCCGGAAAATGTCCAGACTCTCGCGGCGGAAATTCCGGCAGGAACTCACAAAATAACGTTTGCTCCTCAGGGAACGCAACTGCGCCTGGAGGAATCCGTTCCAGTCATTGCAGGAAAAACTACCATAGTACGGGTCATTCAAGTCGGGCCGCGGCTCATTTATCAGCAGCTCTGGCCTGCGACCGCACCGGCGGAAAAATCAAACTCTGATCGCGCGGAAACGCAATCAAATAAACCACAGGAGGGTAATAAGCTATGATGTTACATTTACAACGA
>CAYMSF010000400.1:0-1748 GCA_964392985.1 uncultured Victivallaceae bacterium
TTAACGGCTTCTTTAGTTATTCTTGCCATCGTATTTCTCTTATATTTTTACTGAAAAATTCTATCTTTTGTCATATATACTCTGCTCGTCCAGACTTAAATTTTCAACCGTACAGAGTATTAAAATTCTCCTGGATTATTCATGAAAAACGGATGAAAGACAAAAATATGCTCAAACAGAAAGTCTTTGACGAGGCCGCAGTCGTAGCAGCGCTACGGCGAGGACATCGGCAATGGCTTTACTTTGAGCAGATTGCAGTATTTCGCCATTCGTTTATGAATTTTTCAGGCTAAGGTTGTAATATATATTCCTGACATTCAAATACAATACCGCAAGATATGCTTTCCATTCTAAAATACCGCAATTTTTCAAGCCTTCGATGTAATTGATTTGGAAAAAAACTAAATTACTGTATTGTTATTTCCGGTATTACATCAAACAGGAAAACATTTTATGCTGAAAAAAATTAAAGTTTTTTTTACCGACGACGTCTGGAAGATTAATCTTGACGAACTGGATTTTGTCAAAGGAACGGCAGTAAAGTCTATCCGGGTTTTAATCCTGGCTCTCAAAGATTTTGCTGAAGACCACTGTCAGTTGCGGGCGTCCGCGCTGACTTTCTATACCGTATTTTCAATCGTTCCGATCGCGGCGCTGATATTCGGTATTGCCAAAGGGTTCGGGTTGGACGGAACGCTCAAAGCCCAGTTGTGCCAGTATTTGTCCGAATACCCCGGCCTGGTGGAAAAAGTTTATGCGCATGCGGAGGCGATGCTGCGCGAGGCCAAAGGCGGCATGGTTGCCGGCATCGGCGTGGTTTTCCTGTTCTGGACGGTAATGAAAGTCATCGGCAATATCGAAACCTCGTTCAATTATATATGGGGCGTCAAAAAAGGGCGTTCTTTATGGCGGATGGTCAGCGATTACATGCTGATGGTCGGCGCCTGTCCGATTCTGATTATTGCGTCCGGCAGCGCCACTGTGCTGCTCAGTTCGCATCTCACCAGTTTTATTGACAATAACTTTTCATTTCTGCGCGGGGTCAGCGCCCCCGCCATCCTGAAACTGCTGCCGATGTTGACGGCCTGGCTGTTGTTCTCCTTTATTTACGCATTCATGCCGAATACTAAAGTTAAATGGAAATCGGCGGTGATTGCCGGTATTATCAGCGGAACCGTCTACCAGGTGGTGCAGGAAGGTTATATCTTCCTGCAAGTTATGCTTTTCACTAAATACAATTCTATATATGGCGGCCTGGCGGTTCTGCCGCTGTTCCTTGTCTGGCTGCAGTTGAGCTGGCTGATCGTGCTGTTCGGCGCGGAAATTTCGTTTGCCCATCAGAATCTGGAATCTTATGAATATGAACCCCATGCGCTGGATATCAGCTATAACCTGAAGAAACAGTTGACCGTCCAGATCGCGATGATGATCGTAAAAGCCTATCAGCAGGAACTGAAACCGCCAGCCGATATTGAACTGGCGCATCAATCCGGCATTCCTGTCCGGCAGGTGCGGGATATTCTGTTCAATCTGATGGAAAGCGGCGTGATTGCGAAAAACAGCGACAATAACGGCGAGGCAGGGTATATGCCGGCGATCCCTGGCGAGAAGCTGACCATTCAATATGTGCTGGAAAAAATCGAAAATTGCGGAAAATGCGAATTCCCGCTGCCGGCCAGTGAAGAATTTCACCGGCTGGCCGCTTCATTCAAATCGCTGGAGGATACCGTGCGTCAATCTCCCGACAA
>CAYMSF010000401.1:0-1747 GCA_964392985.1 uncultured Victivallaceae bacterium
GATTTTCCGGGTTGTTAGCGGCATCGAGTTCATCCACCACACCTTCGGGAAAATTCTCAATGACGATCTTAAGCGGATTGATAACGGCCATCACCCGCATCGCTTTCTTGTTCAAATCATCACGCAGGCAGTGTTCCAGTAGCGCAATATCGGTCAGGCTGTTGTATTTGGTGACGCCGATAACGTCACAGAACGCGCGGATGGCTTCAGGGGTGTAGCCGCGGCGTCTCAAGCCGCAAATGGTCGGCATGCGGGGATCATCCCAGTTGCTGACCAGCTTATTCTGCACCAGTTCCAGCAGTTTGCGCTTGCTCATGATGGTATAAGAGAGGTTGAGCCGCGCAAATTCGATCTGCTGCGGATGTTTTTTCACTTCCAGCGCATCCAGGAACCAGTCATACAGCGGACGGTGGATTTCAAACTCCAGCGTACAAATCGAATGGGTGATGTCTTCAATCGAATCGCTCAGGCAATGGGCAAAGTCGTACATCGGATAGATGCACCATTTATCTCCGGTTCGGTAATGATGGAAGCGGCGGATGCGGTAGATTGCCGGATCGCGCATGTGGATGTTATTCGAAGCCATATCAATTTTGGCGCGCAGGGTTTTCGAGCCGTCCTCGAATTCACCGGCGCGCATTCTGGCGAAAAGATCCAGATTCTCTTCAATTGAACGGTTGCGCCCCGGACTTTCTATGCCGGCTTCAGTCAACGTGCCGCGATGAGATTTAACTTCATCCTGAGTCAGGTCGCAGACGTAGGCTTTGTCGCGCTTGATCAGTTCGACCGCATAGTCGTAGAGCTGGTCAAAATAGTCGGAGGCATAGAACATATATTTGCCCCACTCCCAGCCCAGCCAGCGGACGTCTTCCATAATGGAATTGACGTATTCGATGTCCTCTTTGGTCGGGTTGGTATCGTCCATGCGCAAATGGCAGACCCCGCCGTTTTCTTTAGCGATGCCGAAGTCAATGCAGATAGCTTTGGCGTGGCCGATATGCAGGTAGCCGTTCGGCTCTGGCGGGAATCTGGTCTCAACCCTGCCGCCGTGCTTGTTGTTTTTTATGTCTTCCGCCACAATTGAGCGAATAAAATCAGTTGGAACCGGACGGCTAACAATATCTTCTTCCATGGTAATATTTCCTGAATTGTTATTTTAATGCAAGCAGTAACATAATACATTATCACTTCATTTTCAAAGTGTTTAATTGCCATGAAAACACGATTTTATGACGGGGAGCACCAGAAACAAGCAAAAATCGTGCATTGAGCCATTATGCCAGGCAGTGGCATAAGTCTGGAAACGGAACTTTAAGACGATAGCGCTTTATGGCTGATTCTGAAAAATGTTAGGTAGCTGGCAGTCTTTTTTAATCTAGAGGCGGTTAATTCCCCTACCTTCGGGGCGCTAAAAGTATTACCCAAAATCGGGGTCCAGCAACGAAATTGCTGGACGTCCGCCTTGCGGACGAAATCCCCAATACCTCGTATGCTTGCATCGAGGTTATTTATTTTAATGAAAGAGCCGGCGTCGTGGCATGATTCGGACATCCGGTCTAAAAATGCCGGTTGACGGCGGCGATTTGCAATTGCTGTGCGTACTCCAGCGCCTTTTTTGCTATGCTGGCGGCCGCACAGGGATTGTTGATTATGCTTACAGCCAGTTCCGCGATTTTACTGCCGGTGGTGTCGTCAATTTCAAATATCCATTCATTCAAACCGATATCGCGCCACATCTGCCCCTTGC
>CAYMSF010000402.1:0-1746 GCA_964392985.1 uncultured Victivallaceae bacterium
TCGTCTGGCTGGATAATTTTAGTATCACCAGCAGTCATGGCAAAGAATTGACCATCGATGAGAAGAAAGCCTTGACCATCCTGGGAAGAGATTGGAATTATTTGGCTTCCCGCATCAGTCAGACACTGAAAATAAAAACAAATAATCCGGAACTGCTGCAGGCCAGGAAGGAAACCAGCGCAATTATTTCCCAGATAGAATCAGAGGATACCGCTCTTTTTAAGCAGGATCTAAATTCAAAATTAACTGCAACTCTTGTTGAAGTGAACAAAGCGCTTGTGAATGGCGAAGATAATATTGCCTACTTCGTGGATGCTTATGAGCGTCAAAATCCCGATGAAATTATTCCCGGTAAAATTATCCAATCCACTGAAATCATAACCCTCGGCAATGAATATCAGGCTTTGGGCTTATCAGTTGCAAATACTCTGGATAAAATGCAAACAATTCCCATAACCATCACTGGTGATGAAATGATATTTGACAAGATTGAAATTCGCAGACAAGTATTTATGATGAATTGGTATAAAAAAGAGCGCGAACTGATTGCTGATCCTCTGACATTGCTGCCTTCCTCAAAAAATCAACAGTGGACGTTGGCGCTTGATGCAGGAGCAATCGTTAAACTCTACATTTTATTTAAGGTAAAGAAAGATATTTCCGGCGAATTTCCGTTAAAGATAAAAGCAGGTAATTCCGATTTACAGGTAACGGTAAAGGTCAAACCGGTGAATCTGCCTTCGGAACCGTTTTTCGCCAATTTCCAATGTGTATATCCACAATTAAATCCGGCAAATAAATATCCTGAATTAACAGCCAGAGACCTGGCGGAACACTACACGACAGGAATTGAGTTCCCGTTTATCCCCAAAGTAAAATTCAATCCAGACGGAACAATTGCCAACGAAGATTTCAAAGGCAGCAGCCAGACAAAATGGATGTTGGCCTACTCTAAGGAAAATATTAAATTAGGACTGTTCTGGCAGGGGTCTTACAAAATTTTCCCGTTAGCCGATACTCAAGAGAAACTGCCTTTTATCAACGAAAAGAAAGAACTTGTGCAAGTATGGATAAACGCCTACACCAACTTACTTGATAATTGGTTGAAGTTTGCAGTAAAAGAAGGAGTATCGCGGCAAAACTTCCTGATTTGGGGGATGGACGAATTATCATCACATGAAGAATTTGCCAATGCTCCGGGCAGTAAAATTAAAATTGGTATTGAAATCTATAAATTAGCAAAGAAGGTGGCGCCCGGAAGCCGTACAATGGTGACAGCAGGCAATTATAGTTTACCACAGGATGTAGCGGCATTTTCCCCTTATGTAGATATTATTCTCGCGGCATGGCCGTTGCCGACATCATTAAGCCGCTGGGCTCCTAGGGAATTCAATCCGCGCAAAGAGTTTTTTGACAAAACGCTGCCTATGCTCAAAGCTGAAAGAGCCAGACGCGGTTTAACAATCGATAGTTACAAAGTTGACGCCGGCAAAGCCGAACCGGTGCTCAATGCCCGTGCATATCCGGTTTGTGCTGTCGGTATTGGTTTTACCGGTGTAGGTTCCTGGGCATATAATTGTTCCGCAGGTGAAACCACTTGGGATGATACCGACGGCGGCATACTTGACTATATTTTTGTCTATAACGGGGAGGAAAAGCATCCGTTGAATAAGATGTACAATGTAACCGGCGAAATCATAGTTCCATCGATTCGCTGGGAAGCAATGCGCATGGGCATTCAGGATG
>CAYMSF010000403.1:0-1745 GCA_964392985.1 uncultured Victivallaceae bacterium
TGTTTAAGGTTGTTGGCACACTTGCTAGCTTTAGCCGTTTCCCTTGCTTTATTCAATGCCGGCAGTAGCATTGAGGCCAAAATTGCGATGATCGCGATCACCACGAGTAGTTCTATGAGTGTGAAATTCAACGACTTACAACATTTAAGTTTATTGCTGTATGTCTGGAATTGCGAATGTTTTTCCCATAAATCTTTTTCAGAATAGTTTTTCATGGGTCAGTACCTTTCCTTAATATTAATGATTTAACTTTATTTATATTATAATGCCAAACCTTGCTTGAATCAATAGTACAAATATGCTATTGTTTGCACTAAAATGATATTTGGTGACAAATAAATGAATGAATGGCTATATCGTATTTCACCATGTCTGCGAATTGTCGGCAGCGCACCGATAAAACCGGGCTGGGTTGAGTCGATGCGTTATATTTATGAGCATGAGCTGGTTTTATTCGAGCATGGCGATTTTATTGTAGAGATAGAAGCAGAAACATTTGAGTGTCCGCACGGCTCATATATCATTGTGCCGCCCAGTCTCCGGCATACTTCACGCATAATCTCAAAACCGGCAGGACATCGCTACTGGGTTCACTTTGACTGGCTCTACAATGGTTCATTCACCGATTTGCCGCTTGCGACTTTTTGTCCGGCCAAAGCACGGAATGAGCTGCTCCATCATCCCCCTGACTTTATACCTTCGCAGATTTTGCATGGTATGGTGCCTAATATAAACACCACCTTAGATTTATTCCGGCGTATTGAAAATATGTTCAACATCGGCTCTGACTGTAGTAAAATGGTCTGCCGGGGAATTTTTCTTGAACTGCTGCTGAACTTGCTTTGTCCGGAACATGAGGTCCGATCTGACGTTGACGCCAAGGATCGACTTGCTTCAAAAATCCGCCGGCTGCTGGGTCTATTCGCGGAAGAATTACCCGGAGACACTGCGTCAATTCAATGTTTTCTCCAAAAAACCGGATTATCATACGCTCACCAGTGCCGTATTTTTAAGCAGTGTTACGGTATTCCTCCGTTACAATATGTTACCGAATTGCGCATGACCAGGGCAAAAAATCTGTTGCGGGACACCGACTATTCTGTTTCCGCTATCGCCCAGATGATTGGCTATGACAATCTCGGCTATTTTTCCCGCATTTTCAAGAACAGCACAGGCCTTACAGCGCGGGAGTATCGCAATAATAGCAGGCAAAGTGGTTCAAAGTGATGCCAGTCCCAGAGCCATACCGGGTCAAGATGAGTATTTGCCAACATGTGAAAAACGTATTTTTTATTCATTTTTTATTAATCATCCATTACTATTTTTATATATTCTATTCTATTACCAGCATAACATGTCCGGCGAATTCAGCTACTTTGAATTCAACACGCCCATTATTGATCTCGAATGGAATTGAAAATCCATGTGGTTGCAATGTGACCAATTTAGGAATTTCAGGCAAGCTTAGTGAAATAGCTGCATCTTTAACTACTGATGCGTCTTCAATGATGTCAAGCGTTTGTGTCCGCCGTACCGGAGCATATGCCATAAGATGAACTATATGGCGATTCTTTTGACAGGTAACTGTAGTTTCAACAAAACTTGGGGCATTGATTCTGATTAATGGATCCGGGTGAATTATATTCATAATTTTATTTATCATGTGCCGGCAAACGATATTGCCGTGTGATGCATATGCTTTGAATATCGGGAAAGCGCAGGAGGCAATGCGTCCTTTGCATATA
>CAYMSF010000404.1:0-1744 GCA_964392985.1 uncultured Victivallaceae bacterium
AGCAGTAGTAATGCTAAAACTTTAGAAATTTAGAACTCCGCACTTTAGAACTTTGTATTTAATCCAGGGTTCTCCGGTATCTTAGCGCGCCGATTACAATTACCGCCACCAGGAAAGTGCTCAAGGCGGCGAAGTGTCCGGCGAAATCCATGAAGTCCGCTCCGCGCATTCGTCAAATGAATCTATCCAGCGACTCCAGCAGATAGGCGGGAATATTTATGATTTTGCCTGTTTCCAGCACATCTATCTGCTGATAAGGCGCCAGGCTTACAAGTATTCCGATTTCAATTTTATATTCCGCCATATAGTCAAGCAAACCTCTTATGTGCTTTCTGTCAAACTTGAGAGACGCTTTGCATTCAACAGGCGCCGACATATCCAGTTTCTTAACTATGAAATCTATCTCACCGCCGGATGAATATTTCTTCCAGCCAAAGACGTTTTCACTAAATCGGCTGATATCAATCGCACATTGATTCTCCAACGCGCCGCCAAGCGGAATTCGAGCCGCCGAAGACAGAGTCTTGATTACGCTGATGGAAGGCCATGCCGATTCACGGAGTCTGCGGAGGATGCCGGTGTCGAACATATAACGCTTGGGCAGATAACTGTGATTTGCCTCTGCATTCGGACCTTTTTGTTCCGCTTTTATCAGAAGATGCCAGGATTCCAGCCGGGAGAAAACATCGTTTATTCTCGCGTTCTGGGGTGTCGATGGAGAAGGAATTACTGACGTGTTTTTGGACGGAGAGCCGACAAAGTTTGCGACACTCTTAAAGCATGATTTGACAATGGCTATGTCCTTCTCTCCGAAAATTCTCACAAAATCATTTTCATAATCGGCAATCAGCTGGTCCAGCAGTGGTTCGAAACCCTTTCCATTCGCATGGGCCATGACAATTTCCGGAAGCCCCCCCGTAATTAAAAACAGATCATACAATTCAAGAAGATACTGGTGATGGCTGAATGAAATATCAGTTTTGCCGTTGCAAATCTCATTCGCAACATCCTCTTTACCGAGCGCCATTAGGAATTCTGAAAAACTGAAAGGCCACAGCGTGACTTTCTGAATGCGTCCGACAGGATATCGGATATCATCCCTGAACAGTCTTGAAAGCGTTGATCCTGTCAGAATTACCGTAGAATTCTGCCAGTCCTCCTTCATGAACCTGATGAACCGGCCAAGCTTTCTGCTTTCCTGCGCCTCGTCAATGAAAAGGATGTGCCCGGAATTACCGTCAAAACCAATCCTGTCCCTGAGCAATTGGTTGAACTCGTTAAACTCTTCGCAGTCGTCTATGAAGCGCCGCAGAAGAGTTTCTTTTTCAAGGTTGAATGCAAAATACTTGCGGTTGCATTTTTCAAGCGCCTGACGCACCAGAGAAGATTTGCCAACCTGTCGAGCCCCTTCGACGAGCAGAACATTTTTATTAGGAGTCATGTCCATGATGAACTCCTTAATTCTTAAATCCAATGATCTTGGGATATACATATTATGCCTATTTTATAAATGATTGGTATATACAATAAACCATTTGTATATAACATTCAAGTATGTTATTAATAATCTAATCCAGGGTTCTGCGGTATCTTACGATTACCGCTACCAGGAAAGTGCTTAGGAACTGTCTCAAAATAAACTATGTTTTAACCCCGTTCTCTTGAATGCTTTTCGCGCCGCCTGCTCGTTATACTCTGCGCGGTTGAAAATTCAACTTTAGATGAATAGGATTGTGGATTGGAT
>CAYMSF010000405.1:0-1738 GCA_964392985.1 uncultured Victivallaceae bacterium
CGTTTTTCCGATTCCTGCTGAATTAAATACCCCATATGCAACCTCCTGCATTTGCGGGAAACTATCAATAACAAGACAGTTTTCCCATGTGATTATTGGCACAAAAAAACGGTTCATTGATGCATCAAATTTTTAAGCTCGTCCACAATACTGTAAAGACATTCAGCAGACAGTACTTTCCCTGACTTCCAGAGCCGGCAGCAGCCGCACCCTGCATGGCACGCGGTGATCGCCGCCTGCTTCCAGCACATATTTTATCGCCATCCTCCCCAGCGCTTCATAATCCAGCACAACCGTGGTCAACCTGGGGAAAAGATGTGTTCCTATCGGGAGTCCGTCGCAACCGCAAACCGCGACATCCTGCGGTATTCTTAAACCGCGTTCCAGCAAAGCCCGGTAAACTCCGGACGCCATTTCGTCGTTGGTAAACACCGCATCAAACTTCAACTTGGCATTAAGCGCGGCAGCCACCATTTCATAGGCGCTATCCGCGGTAAAATCAGTATGCAAAATAAGCTTGTCATCAGCTTTTATATTCCGGCAGGACAGCGCTTCACGATATCCCTGCCCGATTTCACGCGAGAAAAAGTGTTCCGGCGCACCATTGACCAGTAAAATTCTCCGCCGGCCGCAATCCGCCAGATGCCGTACTCCGACCCTGGCCGCTTCGCTGTTGTCAAAAGCGAACGAACTGTAAGGAATTTCAATCGACGGCTCGCCAGGATTGTCCAGCAGGACAGCTCCGGAATTGGCTTCAAGCAGCGCTTTAAGCTGTTCAATAACAAAACTGCCGACAATCATTGTTCCGGCGGCATCAGAATTGCGGACATTTTCCAGCAACTGTAAAAACTGCTGATAGTTTCCGTCACAGGTACGTACCACGCATTCATATCCATTCTGCGACAGTTGCTGTTCTATCGATGTCAGCAACCGCGAATGAAACACTGCCATACTGCGACCCATTGTTCCGGCGATCAGTTGAACTTTCAATACCGGTTCATTACCGGTTGCCGCCGGACGCCCCATGCGCGGTGAGCGGATGTAACCGAGCCGCTCGGCGACTGCGACAATTTTCTGCCTAGTCGATTCTTTAACTAGAGAATTCCCGCGCAATGCCCGGCTTACCGTCATCGCGCTTACTCCGCATTCCCGCGCCACTTCCGCTATTGATTTATCCGTATTTATTTTCATATTGTATATTATAACATAAAAATGTTAAAGTAAACATGACATGCAAAAAAAAAGACAAAAATAATGTGCGGGAAATTATTCTGCAGAATACATTATTCGTTACTACTCAGATACCAATGCAGCGTCAGCCCCAAAGTTATACTCTGCGCGGCTGAAAATTTAAGCATAGACGAGCAGGATTATGGATTGGATTTTTTCGCTCCGGCTGACAGGCGATGCCCGCATCGCATGAAGGAGGAACGGGAAAAGAGGGTGCGCTGATGATATGATGTCCTCATCTCCATGTATGGCTTGTCCGCCGCTGGATGGTTGACCTCCGTGTCAACCGTTTTCCGATTCCGATCCCGGTTGCGACGGAGCGCAACCCTCCATTTGAAAACGTAAAAACCAGTTCACAATTCAAAATTTTAACAGCAGATTAACGGCATGTTTCAAAAGGCAGTTGACACTTTTACGTCATAACGCTCTGATAAAATAAAGTGAAATAGTCAAAACAAGCTCCGGCGGAGCGATACATATTGTAGCGCCGGACTTTAGTCCGGTGAAT
>CAYMSF010000406.1:0-1733 GCA_964392985.1 uncultured Victivallaceae bacterium
ACATTAGAATGGGTTCAGAAGGCGGAAGGAGACTTTGCAAGCGCCACAAGAGAAAAAAAAAAAAAAAAAAACAGAAATGAGGATGCTGCCTGTTTCCATTGCCAGCAATGCATTGAAAAATATCTAAAGGCTATTCTTGTTGAAAAAATATCCTGTTCACCAGGACGCATGATCTTGGAATTTTGCTGAATTTGCTATTGAAGACTAATCCGGATATGGAAAAATTCCGCGACACAATGAATATTCTTACAGATTATGCTGTTGTATTCAGATATCCAGGAGAAGCTGCCACCAAAGAACAAGCTCGCGAATCATATCTTAAATGCGTTGAACTGCGTGAAGCTATCAGACATAAACTAAAACTTACTTGACTACAATTCAATATCAATTCCAGCCGCACAGATTATGATTATCGGTGCTAACCAACATAAGGCTACAATCATGAACAGAAAAGGCATTATTCTCGCCGGCGGCAGCGGCACCAGGCTTCATCCGAGTACCCGGGTTGTATCTAAACAGCTCCTGCCGGTTTATGATAAACCTATGATTTTCTATCCGCTCAGCACCTTGATGCTGGCGGGCATACAAGATATTCTGATTATTTCTACTCCTGATGATACGCCGCGTTTCAATCAGTTGCTCGGGGATGGTCGTCAATGTGGAATTAATCTATCATATGCAGTGCAGCCTTCTCCTGATGGTCTGGCGCAGGCATTTATTATCGGCGAAAAATTTATTGGACAATCCCCCTGTGCGATGGTACTGGGGGATAATATTTTTTATGGATACAACTTCTCGGAGCTGTTAAAAGATGCTGGAACTCAACCATCCGGTGCAACGGTTTTTGCCTATCAGGTAGCTGACCCGGAACGCTATGGCGTTGTTGAGTTTGACGCAAAATTCAATGCAGTCAGCATTGAAGAAAAACCACAGTGTCCGAAGTCAAAATACGCCGTTACCGGACTTTACTTCTATGACAATGAAGTTATTACTATAGCCAAACAGATAAAACCTTCTGCCCGCGGCGAACTGGAAATCACAGATGTTAACCGAATTTATTTGGAACGCAATAAATTAACAGTAAAAATTTTAAGCCGCGGTATGGCTTGGCTTGATACCGGCACTCATGATTCGCTGCTGGAAGCTTCTCAATATATTGCCACCATCGAAAAACGTCAAGGTCTAAAAATTGCGTGCATTGAAGAAATCGCCTGGCGCAATAACTGGATTGATCAGGGGCAACTCGCAAAGCTCGCCTCGCAATACGGCAAAAGTTCTTACGCCGATTATATCAAAACGTTACTTGGATAAATTATGAATAAAGATAAACTCATAAATTATTTGGAACTACTCGATGCAGGCTTGGCTGCTAAAACTAGTTTGTACATCTACGGCAGCGCTGCCCTAATGTTGCTGGATGAGCCAGAACGTATGAGTCTTGACATAGATATCGCCAGCGTTTACTCTGAAGTTGATCAAAATGATTTACGTCATGTTGCCGCCCAGATTGGCTTGCCTGTCAATCCCGATGCAGATTACCAATATGATTATATTGAATGGGTTGCGCCGCTAAGGCTGTGCCTGCCGCCGCCTGCAGATAGCATTGGCGTCATTTTGTGGCAAGGCGCAAAATTAACCATAAAAACAGGATTCATCGCTGAACTTATTGCCAGTAAACTGATTCGTTATGATGAAACCGACTTGGCCGATATTCAATTTCTATTAAAACAATA
>CAYMSF010000407.1:0-1725 GCA_964392985.1 uncultured Victivallaceae bacterium
AATTCTCAAAATCTTCGCAATCTATGTTAAATTTTCAGCCGTGCAGAGTATATAATCAGAGAATCTAATATTTATTTGCAAGTGCGGAGATTGATTTTTCTACAATCTGCTTTATTTCAACTTCGTTATTGTGGGACTTCAGATACTGCTCGGCAGAAGCTTTTATTTCCTTGATTATGTCGCGCAGCCTGGCAGTTTCAGTGCCTGCTGAATCCTGTTTTTCCTTGAACGCAATAGCCTCCAGATTTTCATTGGAAATCATAACTAACAACGACATCAATTTATACCATTCGGGATCGCTTTCGGTTTTTGCATCATAAATCGCAACGACCGCGGTAATGTCGGCAGCCTTCAGCGGAATAAGATATTTACCATCAAAATTTTTATGAATAGCTGAAGCGTTTTTCAGTCCTTCCGCGTGTTCCTTAAGGAATTGTTCCGCTTCTGTTTCCTCTACATTCCGGAGATCACGCAAGTTCCATTTTTTTTTGTCATCATTCCATACCGCAATGAGACCCCTGGCAGCCTCGGTAAAATTCAGTAGCGACTCCAGCGTGGCGCCGAACAGTGATTTCTCACTTGATGAAATTTTTACTTTACGCATGCATTTGATAAGATTCTCCAGCCATTTTCGCCGGGCTCTCTCCAGCTCTTCAAAATTCCATTTGGCGGTAAGTGACAGCGCGAGTTGAAAAATTTCCTCGGCCTGAAACGGTTTCTTGATATAAAGCAGTTTTTCTGGAGTTCCGATTTCCCGGCAAATTTCCTCCTGTTCGTAATCAGCGAATGCGGTCATGATTAAAATTTCAATGTTTTTGTCTATTTCCCGGACTTTTCTAGCTGTTTTTAAGCCGTCCCAGCCGGGCGGCATGCGCATATCGGTAAACATCACGGCGTAAGGAGCCCCGTTTGCAATAGCGGCTTTGACCATTTCAAAAGCCTCTTCGCCCTGGCCGGCTATATCAATATCATAGGTCGGATTATTGCCTTTGTAATCGTCCAACTCGGGAGACTGATCCAACCCCATCAAGCGGGCGCGCATACTCTTTACCATGGTTGTCGTCTTGTTCGGCTTGCCGGATTCAATCAGTAGCCTGGCAAGCTGTTCACGCAGTTCCGCCTGGTCATCGATTATTAAAATTCGTTTATTGCTCTCCATGGTTCAATCTCTCTTTATGTATTCATTAATTCCGGTCAAATCGCATTATACTTTTAATTTTGTCTAGAAAATTACACTTTATCTAGAAATAATCAAGACAAAACAAATTTAATATTTTTGGCTCTTTCGGTGTTTTGGTGGGTAAATGCCTAAAAAACTGAAATAACCGTTTGAAAAATATGTATACTCCAGCCCTCGTTACTTTCAGCAACAAAGAATCAGGCTTGAAATTTGATAATCTTTCAGTCCGGCAGTTGTCTGTCCGGAAATCTGCCGACGAACATGCGCCTGCGCATTGCGCCTTCACTATGGCTGTGGTTGTAACGAGGGGGTAAGCCGGACAACTGCAGAACGCCTGGCTCAATCCGAACAAAATCTGATCTGTATTTTGCCGAGAGCCTCCGGATTTGTCGCCAGCTCCGAGAAGGTCTGGTTGCGGAATGATTCGGCCAGGCGCTTGACAAAGTTTTTGACGGAGCGGAAATGTTCCATGGTGGTAGCCGCAACGGCTGCCAGAAAGATTTTTGTTTTCTCCGGCCATGCCTGGTTTTCACGCATAATGAATT
>CAYMSF010000408.1:0-1710 GCA_964392985.1 uncultured Victivallaceae bacterium
AAGAAATTCACAGCCACTTTGCGAATTAACTATCGAAATAAGACTGTATGTCTGCGAATTAAACACCAGCGCCAGTTTATTGTCTGACAACATGATATCTGTATTTTTTGCAGCTGGCAGAATTTGTGAAAACGCGGGAATTAAAAGCAATGATAAAAGAATAATTGTTTTGGCGTTCATCAATATTACGTTTTTTTCAACCGCTGATAATTTCATAATAACTCCAATTCCGTGAATTTTTTTTAATTTTCTAACTTTTGTTTTTCGACTTTTTTCAGTCGTTGATGGTTGATTATTTACCTTATTAAACGATTAAATTTCTCTGTGAATCCAAAATATCCAATACCGACGGAATGCTTTCATGCCAGTTCGACGGCACTTCTTCACTGATCATCAGACAATGTCGTTTGTGTCCAGCAGCATTGATAACCCGATGCAGATTTTCTTTAAACTTTTCTGGCGACAGTTCATACCAGTTCAAATTGATATTCTGCCAGAGAAATTTATCCGGCCACGCTTTTCGCGCTTCGCATGTCAACATATCGCCTTCCGGCGGCTCGGTGAAAGAATCAATTCCATCAAAATCCAAAGCGGCAATATCCTGCGAAATTATTCTTGATTGTCCGTCATAGTGTACTTGCAGCCGCTTGCCTGCCTTGCCAGTGATTTCAAGAATTTGCTTGTAGAGCGGAACTAAATGTTTCCCGTAATAAACCGGCCCCAGCGTTTCGATAGACAAGTTTTCCCATAGTTTGATCTGTTTTGCAGGCGTCTTGACAGCCTGCCGGAATTCTTCAAGTTTGATTGCAGTCATTGATTCAAGCAGTTCGAATAATTCCGGCAATCCGGAAGCCAAATCCATAGAAAATTGCTCCAGACCAACCCAGTCAATTTGCAGCACCATCAACGGAGTACGTCCGGAACCGAGTCCGGCGATCTGACCGAGCGTAATTCCCCGGTCGCCGATAACGGCTTCAGATTTCAGGAACGGCTGGTCATCGGCTATTACCCGGACTCCTTCGAGCGCCCGATTCATGATCTTGTAATCATCAGGCGTCTTGATGAAATGCTCCTGCTTCCATTCGCCCAGATACCACTCGTGCAACTCACCTTTGTCAGTAATCAGCCGGACATCGCGGCGAACCTGTCCTGCCTGTTCTGATTCCGTTTTGACAATTTCAAAATTAGGATGTTCATGCCTGATCAGGTTGGCATGATTAATCTGTCCAAGCCCAAGCCTGAAAAGCATTTTCCAGTCCACCGCTGGCCGGTTTTTCACAAACCAGTCGTAAACCGCGTAGACCGGACGGTCAAAATTCTCTCCCGACAGAGCGCATTCAAATCTTTTCCGTACATTCGTCATATTTAAGACATCCTCATAAATCTTGTCAGGCTCAAGTGTTCTGCTTGACGGCTTCTTCGTAGAACGCCATTACATTTTCAACCGGCGCGTTCTCCATAATACTGCTGCTGGGGGATATGATCACTCCGCCTCCTCGTTTCCTCGCCAGTTCAGCCATGCGCTGAGTGTCGGCACGCACTATATCCGGCGTCTGGTAGAATGTAGTTGTGACATTGACGCTGCCGCATAGAACCGGCAAACTGCCGTTCCGGCATGGCGTCGCCGCCAGCTTCATCATATCCATTCCCTTATCCTCTGAACACATGACCTAGGGGATTTTAACTTGAGACAAATTCATAAAAAAGCTC
>CAYMSF010000409.1:0-1694 GCA_964392985.1 uncultured Victivallaceae bacterium
CAGAAAGTATGGTTCTACCAATTGAATCTGGATAGAAACCTCGGCAAAACCAATGCCCTGAACGAAAAAGACCTGACAGAATTTGTCGAACTGCAAAAAACTAAAGCCGACAGCGAAAACTCCTGGACAATCAATGTAAAAGATATTGACCAGAACACTTTTGACCTCAGCGCCAAAAATCCCAACAAGAAAGAGGAAACTGCTTTGCGCACCCCGCAGGAAATACTGGAAGAAATGAAAGCATTGGATGAAGAAAGTGCTTTGATAATGGATAGTTTACAAATGATAATTGGCAACGTAAAATAAGCCCTTACAGAATATACAACAGAAATAGCTGATAAATGAATGAAATTGTAATATATCAAACAGTAGATAAAGCTGTTCAAGTTGAAATTCAATTTGAGCATGAAACGTTCTGGCTTTCTCAACCGCAAATAGCCGATTTGTTCGGCACTCAACGCCCTGCTATTACTAAACACTTGGGAAATATTTTTAAGTCGGGCGAGCTTGATGAAAAAGTGGTAAGTTCCGTTTTGGAACATACCACTCAACATGGTGCTATAAAAGGAAAAACACAAGATGTAAAGGTGAAGTATTACAACCTTGATGTTGTGTTATCTATTGGATATAGAGTAAATTCTATTCGGGCAACCCAATTCCGCATTTGGGCTAATAAAATCTTGAAAGACTATTTGCTCAAAGGATACGCGGTTAATAACCGTATGAACCGTTTGGAAGATAACTTGGAAGCCTTAAAATCCAAAGTAAACGAAATAGATTTGCAAATAAATACTCACTTAATTCCTACCCAGGGCGTGTTTTTCGACGGACAGGTTTTTGATGCCTATGTGCTCGCTTCAAAAATAATCGGCAGTGCCAAAAAATCCATTGTATTGATTGATAATTATATAGACGAAAGCGTGCTGGTGCATTTGTGCAAAAAAAATAAAATTGCTGACGTTACCATACTTACCAAAACTATCAGCAAACAACTACAATTAGATGTACAAAAAGCCCATAATCAATACCCCACAATTGTAGTAAAACAGTTTAGCCACAGCCACGACCGCTTTTTAATAATAGACCAAAACGAAGTGTATCACTTAGGCGCTTCTCTCAAAGACCTCGGAAAAAAATGGTTCGCATTTTCCAAAATGGAAGCCAAGTCGGTGGAAAGTATTTTAAAATCAATTTCAGGAATGATATGACAAACTTGGGGAAAAATATTTCTACCGAAGCTTATCAGCAGTTTCTTGCTGAAATAGTGAATCTGGTTCAAAGTCACCGTGTAGCTGCCGTGCAGGCAGTGCAAACCCTTTCAAATCAATTGTACTGGAATATTGGCGAACTCATCATACAAAAACAAAAAGTGTTCGGCTGGGGAAAATCAGTAGTTGAAAAGCTGAGCATAGATTTAAATTATCAGTTGGGAGATGCCGTAAGCTGGTCGCCTCGCAACCTTCGGCTGATGAAGCAAATAGTTGAGGAATATTCAAATGTGAAGCAACCTGCTTCAGATTTAGAAAACATAAAAAAAATTGCATCACGTGTACCGTGGCAATCTGCCGAACAATTCCAGCAAATATTTATAGCCGGAAGCTGGGAGTTACCATGAAACCACGTACATGGAATAATTCACCCGGGAACGCCACTCTCCGCAGTGGCATGGATTCTCCTGGGAACGCCACTCTCCG
>CAYMSF010000410.1:0-1694 GCA_964392985.1 uncultured Victivallaceae bacterium
AAAGGATGAATAGTTGAAATGAAAAAATATGGATAAGATACAAAAAAACTGCTTCAAGATAATTCGGTGGTTCATCTGAGCAATAATAATTTACTGTACATAAAAGATTGGCGAAAAAAATGATAACGGCAACTGCCGAGGTTTTTCCGGTAGTTCAGACAGGTTTTAAAGTAGGCAAAATTTCAGTTGTCAAGGATTTCTTGACAACAGCCGTCGTGGAATTTAATGTAATGGGGAAATGTCACAACAGGAAAGCGGCGTAAGAAATTGCAGTGTAAGTCAAAGCGGAAGTTCGTAAGGTATAGGGTTTAAAGCAGTTAAATGAAAGAGGATATATTGAGATGAAGAAGTTACGGATTTTTGTCAGTTCGGTTCAGAAGGAACTGGAGATTGAGCGGGTGGCATTGGCCGGCTGGGTATCATCCGATCCTCGGCTTTCGGAAGTCTGCGAGATTATTCTGTTTGAAAAAGAACCGCTGTCCGGGAAACGAATCATCAAGCCCTATCTGGAGTGCCTCAAGACCTGCCGGCTTTATCTGCTGATTCTGGATTGCGAGTACGGTAATCCTCCTGAATTTTCCGCCACGCATGAGGAGTACCGTTTTGCGAAAGAAAATGATCTGCCCATACTTATTTTCATCAAAGGCATGACTGATGTGAAACGGGAAGAGAAGACAAAAAAGTTTCTGGATGAAATCAAGAAAGACGGGAACACATATTGTCGGTTTCATGACCGGGTCGACTTGCAGCCGGGCGTTCATAATGCCCTGCTTCGGGTGCTGAATGAGTCGTTTGGGGTCGAAATGTCGTCGGATGCATCTGCATCCGACGAAATCACGGAGTCCGCTTCCATATTTGAACAGCAGTCGCTGGATATTTCGGCGAAAGAGCTGGATGCCGATACGGCGGAATCCTGGCTTCAAGCTATTGAGCCGGCCCAAACAGATCAATCGCTTTCTGAGGATGCCCTGTTTAACGTCCTGCGGCAGAAAGGTCTGGTCCGTCGTTGCGGCAATACATTCCAAACGCAGGCTTCGGGTCTGATTTTTTTAGGGAAAAATCCGGCGAAACGTTTTCCCCAGTGCCGGATTTTTGCTGATGCGTTCAGAGGCAATGTTTCTGACAGCGCCCCGGCCGATCAAATGACGCTTTCCGGGCCGGCGCCTGTCATGGTTGGTCAGGTCTGGGAATTTGTGCAGAAAAATACCCGTCATCCGATGCGAGTTGCCGGACTGAAACGGGTTGTGCTGGATGAATATTCCCGCGAGGCGGTTCGCGAAGCGATGGTGAATGCAATCGCCCACCGGAATTACGAGGACGGCGCCCGCCAGATACTGGTAAAGTTGTTCGCGGATCGACTGGAAATTCTGAGTCCGGGAGCGCCGCTGAAACCGTTGACCATAGCAAAAATCAGAAGAGGAAACTGTCAACCTTGTTCCAGGAATCCGATTCTGGGCCAGTATCTGAATCATTTGCGGTTAATGGATCAGCGCGGCAGCGGCATTGGCCGCATGAAAGCGGCGATGCTGAATCACGGACTGGACGCTCCGACTTATGATCTGACAGATAGCTATTTCCGCGTTACGCTGAAAGGTCCGGGAGACGATCTTGATCGCCTGATGATTCCGGCGGGAACTCCGGCAGGGATTCCGCCTGCGATGGAAAAACAACTCAACAGACGGCAGAAAGCCGCA
>CAYMSF010000411.1:0-1692 GCA_964392985.1 uncultured Victivallaceae bacterium
CCTGGCCGGCGGATCTGATCGCCATCGAACGCTGGCTTCCCAATAGCCAGAATGGACACGTCCGCTGGCGCGAGATCGAAGGGGAAAAATATTATATGCCGGGAGAAGTCTGCGACCCAATCGGTAAAGAGTGGTTCTATGTTGACGGCGATAAACCGCGCAGCGATGCGGAACTTCTGGGTATGTACCTCGTCTGCCGCTCCCGTAATACAAATTTGTTGCTGGACGTACCTCCGGATAAGCATGGTGTAATACCCCAAATGCATGTGGATGCGTTAATGCGTCTGCGGGAAAATCTCGATAAAACAGGTCTGGAACTAAAATAAATACAGGGCTGAAAATATGACAGACAAAGAAATTTTACGTATATTGGCAATACAAATTGCCGAAATATCCTCATTGCCGGTTCAGAATATTCGCCGTGAAAACTGGCGTAAGGTGAATAATCTGACGCGTGGCGTAAAACCGGCGCTGCTTGTATTTCAAGAACCTTGGCATGAGTTGAATTTTGACGGGGCTTTAGCGTTGCATTGTGCCGATCCTTTTTTGCGTACAATAGAAAACCGGATGCGACAGATACTTTTCAAATGGAAACACTTTCAAGCCGATATGGTTGTTGACGCATTTTGGGATGTGTCGGCAGTTACCAACTTCTCTACGTTTTGCGGACTGGCAATTGAGGAGAACACATTGTCACAAGATAATCGGGGCGGCATTGTTTCTCATAGTTACCAGACTCTCTTTGAAAGCATTGATGATATCGAAAAAATCAAGATGCTTGATATTATTTACGATGAGGTTGAAACCATGCGGCAGATAAATTTGCTTGATGATTGCATCGGCGATATTCTACCAGTCAAGCTGAAGAAAATCAGTGCAATATGGTTTGCTCCATGGGATGTTATTTCCATGTGGTACAACCCGATGGACATTCTAATGGATCTGATGCTAAAACCAGAATTAATGCATGCCATCATGGATCGCTATACTCAAGCCATGCTTTATCAGTTGGACCAGCTTGAGTCTAATAATCTACTGTCGCTTTGCAATGATAATTGTCATGTAGGGTCAGGAGGGCTTGGTTATACAACAGACCTTCCCGGCAAAAATTATAATGAAACTTATGTTCGTCCGGCCGACCAGTGGGGTAGCGCCACGGCGCAAATTTTTGCAGAAGTAAGCCCGGATATGCACGAGGAATTTGCTCTGCAATATGAACGTCGCTGGCTTGAGCGCTTTGGTTTAACCTATTATGGCTGCTGCGAACCATTGCATAATAAGCTGAGTGTTCTCAAAAGCGTAAAGAACTTGCGCAAGATATCGTGCAGTCCATGGAATAATCTGGAAAAGACAGTGGAAGCGGTTGACGGCCAATATGTGCTTTCAATCAAACTAAACCCTGCCGTTGTCGCTACTCCGGCAATGAATTGCGAACAATTCAGGAAGGATTTCGATTACATCATGGATTTGGCGGGCAATTATCCTTGCGAGATTATTTTTAAAGACATTAGCACATGTCAAAACGATGTTTTGCGTATTACTAAATGGGTTGATATAGTGGAACAGGCGATAGGACAATAGGCAATAAGTTGTCGGCGAATTCTGAATTTTGATCCGGAGGCCGTGAAGCAAGCACGGGAAAAGAACCGTCAATTGCGCGGATTAGTGCATGTGTCGGCTTAAGGAATCCTC
>CAYMSF010000412.1:0-1690 GCA_964392985.1 uncultured Victivallaceae bacterium
TCCTCATCGCGCCCCACCCGTTCTTCACGGAACGCGGGACTCCCATCGACGTCTTACGGATAACCAATGGCAGCCGGTCTTCATCAACTATCGCGATGAAAAACTTTTTTGCGTATGGTGTGATTTCTGGGCGCGCAAGACATTTGTCGCAGTGTCAACCGACGGCAATAAATGGAAAAATTCCGAAGTCCCCAATGCCCCTGAAGCGCTCCGCGGGAAGGTAATCGGCTTCCCGACCAATCACGGGTTTGTCAGCTCCGGCGGACGCCTGATTGCGCCATGTTCACTGCCTCCGTATTTTGATGATGGAAAACGTTTCTATGAGATAGAAGGCCTGGATTACAAACTGGGCGCGGCGCAATACGGCGTCGGAATCAGCAAATACTGTGCTAATCTGCTGTCCGATGATGCCGGTGAAACCTGGTACTGGAGCGATCCGGTCGAAGCGGTAAAATGGTCAGAGATTGGCGAGGATCCGTCGAAGCATGGCGGCGAAGACATGATTGTCTGGGAACCGTCGGTTTTTGAAACCCCGGAAGGCAGAATGGGACTGCTGGTCCGTAATTCCACCAGTCAGAATTACCCGGCCCGCAAAGATGACTCACACCACATGCTGCTGTGCGGCTGGAGTGATGACGGCGGAAAATCCTGGAGCAAAGTGGCCCCGGTCGAAGTGGAAACCACCTATTCACGCAATGTCACGTTATGCGGAACTCCGGATAACCCGTCGGCATTGCTGATGGTTCATAATGATAATCCGGTAAACAGCCCGGCTAGAATTCCGATGGATCGTTACAACCTCTCATTATTTGTCGCGCCGGTACCTGATCCTGATCTGCTGCTGCCAGGTCCGCTGGTGCAGCCGGCGAGCGGCAGGGCATTCTATCCAAATGCTTTTATTGACGGGCAGACGATGCGCATCGGCTATACCACCGGCAGCAACTCGATGTATGTATCAACAATAGCTGAGCTGCCTAATTTCACTGAACCATTTCTGATGCCCAGAGCCGGGCGGCCCGGACTTGAAATTGAAAAGGATAAAGCGGGTTTTACTCAGAATTTTTCAACGCTGGGTCTGGTGCTGACGCCGGAATTGACCCGTGCCGCAAAGCTGCTGCTGACTTTTGAATTTCAGGCTAACCTGCTGTATATGGATAAAAATTATCTGCCTTATCTCACGATTCTGACTTTGGGCGGGAAATCCAGAAACGGCGTTAAGCTGGTAATTGCGGTTGAAGAGTCTGGCAACAAATTCAAAATCGGCCTGCTTGAACTTGATGGAAAGTTTACCCCGGTTGATGACTTTAAAATTGGAACGATGGTAAAGGTTAAAGCAGTAATTGGTCTAAGCTACGTTTCGGCCGAGATCAATGGGAAACTGATTCAGCTCCCGGTTGAGGTTTTACGCAAAATAGCCTTTGGCGGACTTTATGCGGAACTCACAACCCCATGGAATCTCTTGACCCCGGGCGATTGGGAAATCCCGCTGGCCAGTATCGAAATATCCGGATGCGGAGAGTAAGTGCTGGCGTATAATGGCGGTGGCTCAATATCGGATTGTATTCGGCAATCAGGCGTTTATATTGATAGCGGAATTAAAACTTGTTGCCTGGTATTTGAGCAGATATTTATATAGAGGTAATTTCAAAAGTAGTCAGAATTCAGGAGCCAGGAGTCAGAATAATAGGAG
>CAYMSF010000413.1:0-1674 GCA_964392985.1 uncultured Victivallaceae bacterium
TTTGTCCGTCATAGTTCCGGCTGGTGGTCAGTCTGGTACTGCCACCCTGCGCAATCGTGGTAGTATTCAGCAGATTCCCGCCAGAAACGCGGCTGTAAGTTGCAGTGTTCGTGCCGTCTGATACCGTCGCCAGCCGGGACATGCCATCGTAGCCGTAGCTATTGGTAAATACCGCAGCACTGTTCTGTTTTAGCTGCATTCCGGTTTTCCTGCCTAAGTTGTTACTTAAATCGTGATATTAAGTGCTGATAATATAATGTTTCAACTTTATTATCCTTAATTAGTTCGTTCATTTTATCGATAAATATTTTTTCACGATTAGGCAAATTCCATATGCTGGTTTCAGCATTTATTGATATTGCTTTGCCATCAGGAGTAACGGTATTAATAAAATATAATTGACGATGCTTGTAGTCAATCAAAAAACAATAAAAACTTGCTATCCTGTCATTATAATATTTTACTATTAATACCATCTCATAAGAGAAACGCTCTGTTTCTGTTATGCGTACATATACACAAAAATCGTTTTTTTTAAGTTCTTCCTTAAAATAAGATTGGAATGAAGAATTAATTAGTAGACCTTCGATCTCATTTTTTTTGCTTTCATCGCATTTAAATTCTAGCAAGCGTAAATAATAATCTTGTATTTGTAAGATTGGCTGTCTCATTGACATTTTAGTATTATACCGAGTCTCTGAAGCTATGTACAGTAAAATAATGCCAATAAAAACAGCAAATATTATTGCCACAGAAATTAAACAGATGCGAATGACTTTTGTTTTCATGACTGGAATCTCCTTTGTTATTGCTGGTAGAAGATTTCGCAGTCACACTTAATTTTGTCATACAGATTTTTAATTTTGGTTGACTTATTTGGGTCTTTATTGCAACATCCTTTAATACGCGTTTGTTGCGCTACAATTTTTGCTTCTGAAAGTAAAGTCTGAATTTGAGCACCCCAATCTTTACCATTCTTGTCGCCATGCCCTAAACCCCGCTGAGAAAGATCATGTTGAGGCTCATGTATAAGTGTTGCAATTGCAGTAATTTCATCACCAAAGAAAGTATTGCTTGCTATACTTGGAGCGAATAAGATTGGGTTAAAACCATCTCCGCCTATTCCTATTCCGCCCACATTCCAATTATCAGAACTGGAATAATTATTGCTATAGTAGCTTGTTGCTGGGAGGACATAATCAGACCAACCTTTGAAAGAATGTTTGTCAAGCGTTTTTTCGGACGCGTTATGCATTTTGCTCACTAATGATAATAATTCATTTAGGACACAGTTCAATTGTTTGAATCTCGCTTGTATTCTGTTATTTCTTGTTATTTCAAGCAGTTTTATGATATCTGTAGTCCCGTCAGGATTTGTTGCGGATGCCATCCCCAGCATATCCCACCTATTCACCGGGTCATTCCCGACAAACCCATACAAGTTTGCGCCACCTTTCTCTTCAATCGGATCTCTGCTGAGCCATTTGCCGTATTTGAGGATGCGGAGTTGATATAAAAACGCGTCAAGGTCTTTGTCGTATGGTTTGGCGCTGAACGACGCCACGGCGGCAAGATCGTCTGCTTGAGCGCCGTTTTTGGAGATGATGGCGGGAGACGGCGAATACTCGTATTCCGCCGCCAAACTGCCGTCCGCGCTGTCAACATAAGCCATCA
>CAYMSF010000414.1:0-1653 GCA_964392985.1 uncultured Victivallaceae bacterium
GCAACTGGTCTGCTGTTTTTACTGAAAAAGGATTGGAGCGCGGGGTAGTCTCGTAGCCACCACGCCCGTAATTACATGAATTGGGAATATAAACACCGGGCAGTTTTAAACTTCCGGTTCCGTTGGCATGCGACACAACCATAGCGTTATATTCAGGGAATATTCTCTTTTTCAATTCCAGACCTATTTCCGTAAACGGTTCACAAGGCAAAGCGAGGATACAGCATTCGCCGAGAAAAATTCCGACGAGATTAAATTTCCCGGACTCTTTATTATTGGCCATTTCAACAAGGGTTCTGGCGAAAAACTTTAATACCGCAGGTGTTTTTCTGACCAGGTCTTCCGAGGTTAATGATGTCCCTTTGGCCGGTTCCGGAGTATCCTTGTATTTTTCCAGGATATTTTGGGCTTCAGTTAATTCATCATCGGATATCTCTCGCGGGGCACAGGCAATTTCCATACTCTGAATGAATAACGTGAATTGAGCAACCTGGTGCAAATCTTTCAGTGCATTTTTAACCGTATTGGCATAACCGCAACCGATACGTTCCGCCTCCTGATAGGAAGATTGACCAATATCGGTGCTGATATCGAAATGATTAATATTGCCGGCGGCGCCAATCAACGGCATAACCATCGAATCATCACCCAGTTCAAGCTGTAACTGGCGAATAAAAAAGCCGGGCCAGTCGGCGGACACCTTGCAACCATCAACAGTATCGCTGTGATTGACAATATTGGCGAGAAGAACTTTCAACTTGCCAGCTTGTTTTATACCAATCAGGGGAATTTCATAATCGGTTTCCCCCTCAGGCCTGACCACATCGGGATTAAGTTTTCCGGGGTTGGTCAGGACGGTACCGTCTTTCATCCAATACCGGCGATTAAAACAGAAGCGTTTGTCTTCCGTCAAGCCGGTAAAGATTTCTCCCGGCAGCATATTGGTCAGTGCTTCCCGCAGTGCTTCAGCCCCCTGCCTGACTGCAAAAGGAACATAATCCTTGTGGCTACCCGGCCTGACAGCTCTTACTTCAGGTGCGGTGTGGGTATGTGTTGCCGTGATTATCATGTTTTCACGACAAAGTTCTTTAATGTCGGCGATTTCATTATAAAAGAGTTCCAACAGTTCATGGGATACACTAATCAAGTCGAATTGGACAATTGCGCAATAGTGCCCGCCTTGCTGCAATACTAATGCCCTTACTTCGATATCATCCAGAATGCCTTCCCACATCCGGACATTGAAATAACCAGCCAGCGAAACCGGCATAATGGGGTTTATGCATTTTCTGCCAATACCATAATATAAATTTTGCATAATAAAGACTTATCCTTATGTTTCTATCTATTATATCTTTAGAACGCGTTGTAATCAACCTTCCGGCGTTGTATTTTTGCAGGTAAATGTAGTATTTTATCGTTTTTTTGACGAATGCAGTTGTTCGGACCGGACAATGGCTGAATATATACACTATTATACCAATCGTTTGTCAATCAATGAAAGCGGATTGGTATTACTGTGAAGGTTGAAAAATACAACTGATTTTGCATAAGATACAACCGCAACAAATTGCTTTTAACTCATTTCAGTAATATAATCATAGCAAGGAACGAAGTCTGTATTTCAAAAAACGAAAAAAGGTAGTATCATGA
>CAYMSF010000415.1:0-1647 GCA_964392985.1 uncultured Victivallaceae bacterium
TGGCCGAAAGCGCCTGGGGTACATTTACGGTTTTCGCCTCCATTCCGATAGCGTTAATCATGGGGTTGTATATGCAATATTTCAAACCTGGCGATGTTAAAGGCGGCAGTATAATCGGGGTGGTACTGTTGCTGGGCTCGGTATTTATGGGGCATTATATTGCATCGGTACCAGTCTTGGCAAAAATTTTTCTGCTGAGCAAAAATCAGATTTCAATCGCGATACCACTCTATGGTTTCATTGCTTCCGTGCTGCCGGTATGGATGATTCTTTGTCCGCGTGACTACCTTTCATCTTATCTCAAAATCGGCACGATTGGTCTGCTGGCGCTCGGCATTCTGGTGGTGCTGCCGGAATTAAAGATGGCGCCAGTCATGAAGTTCTCATCCGGCGGCGGCCCGGTTATTCCAGGAACACTGTTCCCGTTTCTGTTCATCACGATTGCGTGTGGTGCGATTTCCGGGTTCCATTCCATTATCGGCACTGGCACAACGTCCAAGATGCTTGCCAGCGAAAAGGATATTCCATTTGTCGGTTACGGAGCCATGTTAATGGAAGGAATGGTGGCGTTGCTGGCGCTGATTTCCGCGTGCGTTCTGGTTCCGGCGGACTATTTTGCAATCAACGCAACTCCAGAGGCGTTTGTTAAGCTGGGCATGTCCACCGTAAATCTTGATGCACTTTCAGCAGGAGTCCAGGAAAATCTTCAAGGCAGGACCGGCGGGGGGGTGTCGCTGGCGGTCGGCATGGCCTATATCTTCTCGTCGCTGCCATACATGGATAAATTAATGTCTTACTGGTACCATTATGCAATTATGTTTGAGGCGCTGTTTGTGTTGACTGCGGTAGATGCAGGGACCAGAGCCGGGCGCTTTCTGCTTCAGGAACTGTTCGGTAAACTCGATCGCAGATTTTTGAATCCGCACTGGACGCCGGGCGTTATTGTTACCGGCGCCGTATTCACGTTCTCCTGGGGCTATCTGGTATATACCGGCAACATCGCCACAATCTGGCCGCTACTCGGCATGAGCAACCAGCTTTTGGCCGCCTGTGCTTTGTTCATCGTCTCCGTAATGCTGCTGGCAATGGGCAAGAGGAAATATGTCTGGATTACGGCAACACCAGCTTTTTTTCTGGTCGTTGTAACTTTTAGCGCCGGGTATCTGAATGTAACTCAAAACTATTTTCCGAAAGGCAAATATCTGCTGGTTATACTCTCCAGCTTGGTGATGTGCCTGATGGCGACAGTTTTCATAATCGCCTTCAAGAAAGCGCTAAAACATTATTATGACACTGGAAAACCGGAAGACTTGGCCCCCGAGGCGCTTCCAGAGGAACCGGAAGAGGTTCAACTGTATAAAGAAGCCAGTCACGCCGAGTCAGAGCCAAGAATTTAGAGCGCTCGAATTTTCGGCGGAAAGTTTAGCCCCGGAGCTATTGCTTTATTTTTTCAGGTTTGCAAAGATGATTTTTTTCCTTTGCCGCCGCGCCGCACTTTTTACAGATAAATTTTGTCTTCTCGCCGTTTGCACTCTTTTTGCTGTTGGCGCTTTCACATTTTTTGCTCATAATAGACCTCCGCTTAAATATTTAGTAGGCTAGCAAAAATAACATGAACTATTAACAACGCATTATTGGCTTAATATA
>CAYMSF010000416.1:0-1635 GCA_964392985.1 uncultured Victivallaceae bacterium
GAAAATATCATTCGGATGAAAGATTTCCGGGAATCGTCCCAGCCGGATTACCCTGGCACGAAACTCACTACCTGGCAGGATCTGCTAAGTCAGTACAGGATCGGCAAACTGGGCATTGCCGGATGGCACATGTTCCCATACTCCATTATGAAAAACATTGCAGACGTCATCGGCCAAAACAATATTTCCGATGCCGACGAACTCATCCGGCAAGTTACGCTGAGAAAAAGTCCGGCAGAACAGGAATGTCTGCGTCAGGCGGCGAAGATTTCCGAACTGGGATTCAAAGCTGTACTGGAGAATATCCGTCCCGGCATGACAGAAATCCAACTGGCCGGTATCGCCACTGCCGCCATGCTCTCATCCGGCGCGGAAGCGACCGGCTATCCTATCTGGTGCTGCAGCGGACCTAATTCCATTCAGGCGATCAGCCGCCCGACACACCGCAAAGTCCTGACCGGCGAAATCATTCATTTCAGCGTCGGTGCAAAGGTTGACGGTTACAGTGCCAGCATCGGGCGTCCGATCGTTCTTGGCAAATGTCCGGAAGAAATGAAACGTTTCCTGCAAGTCGGGCTCGACGCCGAAAATATGACTATCGGCCTTATGAGGGCTGGGACTCCCGCTTCGGATGTTGCGAAAAAAGTTCATGGCTTTATTACTGAAAAAGGTTACGGTCATGCCATCCTCTACGGACCGGCTCACGGGTGCGGGCAGATGGAATGCGAATTCCCGTTTGTGGAAACATCTTCAACGCTTACGCTGGAAGAAAACATGACGTTCATGGTTGATGTTTTCCTGGGTGAAAAGAATATGGGATTCCGTTGGGAAGACGGAATCATCATCAGAAACGGAGCCGCAGAAGAGCTCTCATCATATAAAAGGCAGTTGAATATTCTGGAGGCCTAACCCGGCATAGCCGGAACCAAATCCGAAACTCGAATATCGAAATCCGAAACAAATTCGAATTAATAAAATTCAAAAATCTTGCACTGAAAACACAAGATTTAACTTTTGAGGTACTAATATGATAATAGACATTCATGGCCATCTCGGCAACATCAATCAGGCGCCCTTCTGGGCAGCTGATGCGAAAAAACTGGAGACCTACTGCGACGAATCCGGAGTCGATCTGCTTTGCATGTCCTCGTCAAAATCTTTGATGTACGATACCAAAGGAGGCAATGCGGAATTGGACGCGGCATTAAAAAAGACTAAAAAGTTACTCGGCTATGTCGTGGTGAATCCGGTATTCCCGGAAACAGCCCAGGAATTGCATCTGCTGAAGGAGAATCCGAAGTTTCGCGGTGTGAAAATCCATCCCGATTACCACGGCTATGATCTCGCTTCAAAGTCGGTAATCAAATTTTTAGACAGGATCGCGGATCAGGTGAAACTGATGCTAATCCATGTATCCTGCATGCCGGGAACCGGGTTTGCCGACGCTGTCAGAGTTGCGAGTTTCGCAAAGCGCCATCCCAAAACAGATTTTGTGCTGGCACACATGGCAGGCATCTACCAGAACGGACAGTATCCTTATTTCCCAAACCTTCAGGGATGCGAAGAAGTTGCCTCCATGAAACTGAACAATGTCTACATCGACACCGCTCACTACCTGATGTACGTCTATCCGGG
>CAYMSF010000417.1:0-1615 GCA_964392985.1 uncultured Victivallaceae bacterium
ATTGAGTGAAAGATTCAAAAATAGAACTGCCGCATACAGTTGACTGTTATATTAGCCATATAGCAGGTATCAAATTCTGCAACTCTATAAATTATTTAGTTAAGAAACTTACACACGACGTTTGAAGGAGTAAATCATGGAATGGAATATCGAAAAACATCAGCCGAACTGGCCCGAAGTTAAAGAACGCTTTGAAGCATGGTGGAGCCGCTCAAGTTGCGGGCGTCCCTTGATGAGCGTCATCGCCAGGCGGGATGAACATTACGAACCGTTGACACTGCCGCCGCAGAGCAACGAACAGCACCATCTCGACCCGGATTACAATACAACCCGATACCGTGATTTCATGAACAGCCACCATTTCATGGCGGAAGCATTCCCGAATAACAATGTGAATATCGGGCCGGGTTCTCTGGCGGTTTATCTGGGATCAGAACCAGTATTCGAACCGGGGACTGTCTGGTACACGCCGTGTATCGAAGATTGGGCAGCGCTGGAGCTTAAATTCGACCCCGATAATTACTGGTTTAATCGGCATCTTGCCGCGATCAAACGGCAGGTGGAACTGTCCAATGGGGAATTTCTGGTCGGCATTCCAGATCTGATTGAGGGGGTGGATATTCTTGCCGCGATGCGCGGACCGTTGGAATTGTGCTACGACCTGGTTGATTATCCGGAACTGATTAAAAAGCATTTAGCTGTAATCAATGAATTCTATCACCGGTATTATGACGAATTTTATGAAATATCCGCCAACGCACAGGGCAGTTGCTATACATGTTTTGACATCTGGGGTAAAGGAAAAACCATCAAACTGCAATGCGATTTCGCAGCGTTAATGAATCCTGAGCAGTTCCGTGAATTTGTCGTGCCTTACATGCGTGAACAAGCACGCCATTACAACCGGCGGCTGTATCATTTTGACGGACCAGGGGCGTTGCAGCATCTTGATACCGTTATGGCAATGCCGGAAATCGACGCCATGCAGTGGGTACCTAATCCGGATAAAAACCCTTCGTCGGAAGAGTTCTTCTGGATATACGACAAAGTTCGCGACGCCGGCAAATCAATATGGGTCAGAATATACAATGTTCAGACAACAGCTGAAGCGATCGCCTCCGCAGATAAAATGGTCAAACGGTACGGTCCGGACGGTCTGTATATAATCTTCCCTGAAATGTCAAAACCGGAAGCCGACGCGCTGATGTATCACGCTGAAAACGACTGGAAACATTAGGAGAGAACCGTAATTTAGCTGGAAACCACAGGTAATTGCTGATTTTATTGATTTTTATCCGGTCTGATTTGAGCACAAAAAAACAGGGGGCAGCCGGAAGTTTCATGGAATAATATCGAGGCGTATGTCGAGGTCTGCAAAAAATATGCAGTGTAATGGCGTTTGGGTCACATATTAATAAGCTGCGATTATCCCGGAAATCTGACAACGTGCATATGCGTAAAAGACTGGAATATTTGTGATCTGCAGTATATACTATTTCAGGAAAGATATTAATCATTTGATGGTGGAGACATTGCTTAATGAGCTTTGCGGAAATTGGAAAAATCAGTAATGTCATGAACTCTATCCGGGATTTGACCGGGATGGAAATCTTCT
>CAYMSF010000418.1:0-1609 GCA_964392985.1 uncultured Victivallaceae bacterium
TGTTGGCTTTGCGTCCCTGCTGAGCGCACAGGGGAACAATTTTGCCGCCGGAATCGCCAACAACAGGGTCATTTGCGTCAGCCGTTGGTGAAAAACGGTTGGACCAGAAAAAAGGGATTTTAGCATCAAGCGGATCGATGCCGGGTGTGATGTCGTTCTCTTGCGGATCTTCCGTAGTGCCCAAGCTGTTTGATTGACCGGTCAGGACAAATACGGAGATCGGTTGGTTCGTGTCAGAAAATTGAATTTCGCATTGTGTGGACGGTCTGGCACAGGTTGTTTCCACCGAACCTGCTACCGGATCAGCAGTCTGTCTGTATTTCATAATCTTTTCCATTGGTTCCACTTCATGCGGGCATCGTGCTGATTCCAGCTTGTGCAATAGTCGCCATAAGATTAATTTATGGCGTTCTCCTGATTAATTATTCCCCATCATCTTATCAATAACAGGCGTTAATGACGCTTCCCAGATTTTATATCCCTTCAAACCGATATGCAAGCGGTCTTTCATCATTTCAGTTGATATTGAACCGTCCGGCTCTACCAGTTTATCTCCGATATCCATATAGAATATTTTTTTATTGTCCGCCATCAAGGCGAGTTTTGCGTTGATTTGGCGGATCATCTCATGCTTCTGATCCTTGAGTCCGGCGCCGCGCGGAAATATACCATAAAGCAGAATCTTGCTGTTTGGCGCTTTTTCATAAATATCTTTGATGAGCAATCCAATTCCTTCAACAATTTCGTCCGTGGTGAATCCGCCACTGATATTGTTGGTGCCAATCATAACGACGAAAACTTTGGGATTCACCTGATCCAGCACGCCGTTCCGGATGCGCCAGCGGACATTTTGCACCCAATCGCCGCCGATACCCAGATTCACCGGTCTGTATTTGCCGAATTTATCCCGCAGAATTTCCATCGGCCAGCGGGCGGTGATGGAATCACCGGCAAAGACCAGTTCAGGTTTATTGGCAAGCACTTCGGCACACTGTGCCTTGTGTTTTTCGGAAAATCCCTTATCTATCTTGCCATCAGTACCGCGTTGCGGTTCGGCCGTGGTTATCGGCGGTGAAATAATATTGACCGGCTCGCCGGGTTTCTGCCCTGCCGGATATTCCTCAATGATGAAATGAAGCCGTCCGCCGCCTTTGTCAGATTTTTCACCCGGTCCGATGGCTACTGTGATTGAATCACCTTTTTTTAATTTGCCCAGATTCTTCTGAAATAACCGGGCGAAGCGGTCCTGTTTAATCTGTTCTGTAAATTGCAGCTTGTTATTCAGATAGATTTCGAGCATCGTGCCATTGGCAAAAAACTTGTTTCTGATATTGCCATTGTTAATCCAAATCTCGCCGGTTGAATCAGTTTGCATGGTATATGAGGCAATGTAAAACCGCGCAATGCCATCTTTGTCTCTAAACGAAATAATATCAAGATAGCGACCGTTGTTCGGGCGGTCTGCCATTAAAGTGCCGGATTCATTGATTACTCCGTACATCTTTGATTTATCATCGTAACTGAGCGGTAAATACCCGTTTGCATCGCCAATAAGGCCATTGGCATTCCACATAAAACTCCAGCCGGGCGGGGGATTTTTCACCGAAGC
>CAYMSF010000419.1:0-1605 GCA_964392985.1 uncultured Victivallaceae bacterium
AGATATTTTCAACCCGTCCTGAAATTTCACCGGCACCACAGCTGAAGTGATAATTTACCCGCATCTTGTCCCCTGAACGGAAATTTTTCTGCATCGGATTCAGTTCGTAGCTCAGAACGAAGCAGCCGTTTTTCCAGTGCCAGCCGCGCAGGAACATCTCTCCCGGAGCCTGGTCGATAGTGAAAAAATAAGTTGCGGACGGATCTCCAGTCAACCCTATCGGGGATTCAGATTCCAGCGGAACTACGGACTGTGCGTCTATCGGCATCTGCAGCAAAGGCAGAACGCCCAGTGTGTCCCATTCTTTTTCCCCGGAAAAAGAATCCTGATGACCGGGATGCAGCAGTTCTGTCAATGCTATATTGCCGCCGGCCAGCCGGAGCTTATCGTTCCACTGATGCATGGAATGCGCCAGAGAGATGGTCTGGCCTTCGGCAAGTTCAACATTACGGAGCCAGGTAATCTCAAGATCGATATTGACTGAGCACGGCTGGTATTTGCACCACTTGGGAATCGAGTAAACAGCGGAGCAGCACCAGAGTGAGCTGGGCGTGATAGACCGGGTTGGAATGAATGTTCTGCCGCCATGACCGACCCAGGCGGCTCCGGGACGGTTAATCCATGTACTGCCGGCGTCAGAATAAACCAGATGCAAATCCTGAGTGCAGGGGCCCAGGCGGCGGAAATGATTGTTCAGAAAGTCAAATCCGGACGGCAGCGTGACAAATGGGCTTGGGTGAAACGATTTAAAATTGCCGACCATGCTGGATACTTCGATCCCGGTCGGTATAATATCGGACCATGGCACCGGAGGAGTAATTCGCACGTAATCTCCCCATGCGTAGCCGCAGGTGACAAAGCCGTATGGTTCGTAATAGTTGTCGCCGATGCCAAGGAAGCCGTCCTGGTTCAATTCAAAAACGTTGTGATAGTCATTCATCTGGTCGGAGCCGCGGTGCGCCCAGTAATAACGGTTGCGGGTATGGAGAGGCCATGAGCAGCAGAGTTCGCCTCCGGCAGCATCTTTCGCGGTTACATGCAGATGCACATCATGCTCTAAGATCATTGATATTTCCTGTACAAAGCTGTTACTGTCAGGGGTAAAGCGCTGCAGCAGCTTCATGCCGTCCCACAGACATACTTCAGTCAGCGGATAATCCGCCTCCAGTTCAAACTTCAAAGTACCGTGCTGTCCAGTTTCCCATTCGTACCAGTAACCTTCCCAGTCATCAATAATCAGCTTGACGTCAGGAAAGTCGAAAAGCCGTAAACGCGGGCCAGTAGTGATCTGGCTGAGATGAAGGTTCTCACTTACCGCTTCATGCCATGCTGATGGTTTTTCTGCAAGCAGCAGAGTCATTTTCTTAGACGCTGAAGGCATTTCACCGCGACTGATGTTCACGCCGCCAATAAAACCGCAACTGGAGACCAATTCCCGAAAAATATGAACATCGTAATCATTGCTTATTTCAAGGAGATTGTAACCGCCGTTCCGCCAATATGGTAAACGGTTTTCTGAGAGGCGTGCATAAACTGCGGAATAACCGTTTATTTTTACCAGCAGATCTTCCAGCAGGTTGGAATTAGGATAACTCAAGCGCTGGT
>CAYMSF010000420.1:0-1601 GCA_964392985.1 uncultured Victivallaceae bacterium
TAAAATAGTCCATGGTCAAACATGAGTTTCATTGTTTCAGTTACTCATGTTTGACTTTTTTCCTGAAAAATGAGAAAATATCATCTAAAAATATCACCCGCCCTTACCCTGTATTATTTTTACGACAGGGTATCAATGCGGGCGACGGTACAGCGACCATGCCCGTTGTTAAACATTTTACATTGGCAGCTTGAGTATTCCATCACTAGCGAGCAGTTCATGTACGGCCAGGATAACACCGGCGGCGAACATCAGCGGCTTGATTCTGGTCATCGCCAGACGGCGATTCCTACTGGTTGGCTGGAACATCGACGGCTGAAATAGTTGGCATCGTCAAACCAGATTTTTGATGATGCCTCTGAAACGTTCATTGCAGTAGTTGACAAAAGCTTGTACGCTTCTTCAAAACGAAGACGATGAACATATTCCAATGGGGATATTCCAACAATCATCCGGAAAGTTATTGTCATGTGGACTGGGGTCACTTTGAACCACTTTGCCTGCTATTATTGCGATACTCCAGTGCGGTAAAGCCCGTACTGTTCTTGAAAATGCGGGAAAAATAACCGAGATTGTCATAGCCAATCATTTGGGCGATAGCGGAGACAGAATAGTCGGTGTCCCGCAACAGATTTTTCGCCCGGGTCATGCGTAATTCGGTGACATATTGCAATGGTGGAATACCATAACACTGCTTAAAAATACGGCACTGGTGCGCGTATGACAATCCAGACTTTTGGAGAAAATCTTGTATTGATGCTGCGTCGCCGGGTAATTTGTCCGCGAATATACCCAGCTGCCGGCGGATTTTTGAAGCAAGCATTTCCCTGGCATCAGCGCCCTGCCACACCTCATTTTCCGGACAAAACAAGTTCAGCAGCAGTTCAAGAAAAATTCCCCTGCTGACTATTTTACTGTGGTCACTGCTGAGGTTGAACATATTTTCAATACGCCGGAACATATCTAAGGATGTATTGATATTGGGCACTACACCATGCAAAATCTGCGAAGGCATAAAGTCAGGAGGATGGTGGAGCAGCTCATTGCGCAATTTCGCCGGACAAAAAGTTGCAAGCGGCAAATCGGTGAAGTGACCATTGTGGATCCAGTCAAAATGAACCCAGTAGCGATGTCCCGCAAGTTTTGAGATTATTCGCGAAGTATGCCGGATCCCAGGCGGCACAATGATATATGAGCCGTGCGGACACTCAAATTTTTCTGCTTCTATCTCTACAATAAAATCGCCGTGCTCGAATAAAATTAGCTCATGTTCGTAAATATAACGCATCGGCTCAATCCAGCCGGATTTAATCGGTGCGCTGCCGACAATTCGCAAACATGGTGAAATTTGATATAGCCATTCATTCATTTATTTGTCACCAATATCATTTTAGTGCAAAAAATAGCATATTTATACTATTGATTCAAGCATGGGTTGGCATTATACTATAAATAATTATAAATCATTATAATAAAGGAAAGGTTCTGACCCATGAAAAACTATTCTGAAAAATATTTATGGGAAAAACATTCACAAGTCCATACCTACAGCAATAAACTTAAATGTTGTAAGTCGTTGAATTTCACACTCATAGAACTCC
>CAYMSF010000421.1:0-1587 GCA_964392985.1 uncultured Victivallaceae bacterium
TTAACCGCCTCGATGAACTCATTCAACTTTTTGATATAGAGATACGGGTTTGTCTGTTTTTCCTCTCCGAGAGTAGCGAATGGAACATGGCCGTAATTATGGCCGGAATATACAATATTGGAGTCATTCAGCGGATATAATATTTCGCGCATTGTTTTGAACATTTTTTCCGGTTTGCAGTAACCGCAGCAGTCTATGAACAGCGTGTCCCCGGTGAAGATGGCGGAATCATCGCTCAGGCGATAACATACGCTGTCCGCCGAATGTCCGGGAGAGAACAGCGCTTCGATGTCGAGATTGCCGAACGGCAGTTTTTCCAGGTCATGCAGGTTCTGTTCGTGCGGAAACGGGCAGGCTGGATGCGCCAGGACGGGGGCGTTGAAGAATTTCCTGACCGCACTAACCCCGGAAGTATGATCTCCGTGACCGTGCGTCAGCAGAATATATTTCGGATTGACCATGCCGCAGGACTTAATTGCAGTTTCGATAATCTGAATGTCGCCGCAAGGATCAACCAGCGCAGTATCCCCGCTGGCCGCGTGATGCAGCAGATAGGAGAAATTGTCATCCAATCCCCCGACGCTCAACTGCTTTACAATTATTTCAGATGTTTTCATTTTTATATTGCTGTCAGTAACTGTTTCCGGTCTTCAAGGTTAAATTCCCTGTTTTTGTCACGAATTGTACAGGTATCGTTTTGCTCGTTTTCCCGTCGATATTGTAGTAAACGGCAAAATGCAGATGCGGGCCGGAAGGAGATCCGGTATTGCCAGATAAGCCCAGTGGAGCATTGACTTTTACTTTTTGTCCGAGTTTTACCTGCAGACTGTTTTTCTGCAAATGGGAATATTCCGCTAACGAATTATCCTCATGCTTGATGACAACATAGTTCGCCACATGCTTGTTCTTGTCATCTTTGCCGTTGCTGTCAGAATCCTGCCGGATCGCGACTACAACCCCGTCACGCGCCGCGCAAACCGCTGTGCCGGCGGGCATTGCCCAGTTTATCGCATTCTCGTTATGGGGGCCGTCATCGCCCTTTATCACTTTAAATTCCTGATCGGCATAGGGCAGGTAATAATTGAATGGAAACGGCGCGAATTGAAGTCTTCGACCTATTTTTGAATGGAATTGATAATTGTATTTATGTTCCTTTTTTGCTGCTGTCGGGTGGATTGTGGTAAGCAGAAATTCCTGCTTACCCAGAGAATCAACGGTTAGCGGAACTGGCGGAGAGGCGGTCATATTGTCAAGATTCATGGTCAGGGTGATTGTCACTTCTGTGCAATCGGCGAGATGCGCATACAACGCCACCGTGCTGCCATTTTTTTTAACTTCAATCTTCACATGATGATCTTTGTTTGCAGTATCTGCGGAAAATCCTGTAAAACTAAAAAGCACACTGATAAATAACAGCGCAGATATAACTTTCATATTAACCTTCCCGTATTTTTCATAACAAGTAAACGCAGCATCGGTCTTAATATTGCAAAAAAGCAGAAAATGTCTGCTAATTTTGTATTTACCTTGAAAGCTGGACAGCTTACATAAACTTTAATTTATCCTTTAAAAAGGCTGAGTCAACAT
>CAYMSF010000422.1:0-1586 GCA_964392985.1 uncultured Victivallaceae bacterium
CACTGAGCTTGCGCCGTAACGAGACGTTGAAATTTGATATTTCCAGCTTTCCGGATCAGAATAACCGGCAATACTGCCTAGACAAATTAGGACTTCAGCTTCAATTTGCCAGCGCGGATGAATGTTATCGGGCACAGTATGTATTACAGCCTCTATACTGGCGTTTGATTTGCAGATTTTTTAATAAGCCTTGTCCGCCGGTCAGAAAAGCTGATGGGTATATCAAAGCAGAAAGCTTTGCTTTCGATCCTTCAATTTTTGTCACCCCTGTTACTTACGCCGATGGCTACTGGCAGTGTGAAAAATACTGGGCTGGATATGAGGATGTAATCCGCCTGGAGTTGTCATTAAATGTTGAGTTGAGCAGAGAAACGTGTGAACTTGCAGAAAAGATTTCCGAATGCAATTCGATAGGTATTCATTTCCGGCGCGGTGATTATGTCGATAACTCTGCCACGATGGATTATCACGGAATTTGTTCATTGGAATATTATGCAGCGGCGGTCAACCGAATTGCCGAAATGAAAAAGGATATTGAGCTGTTTATTTTTTCGGATGAACCTGAATGGTGCCGGGATAATTTCAAGCCGGAATATCCGATACATTTTATTACGCACACCTCAACAGAACGAGCTTGCGAAGATATCTGGTTGATGAGCCGCTGTAAGCACAATATTGTTGCCAATAGTTCTTTCAGTTGGTGGGGTGCATGGTTATGCAATAATCCAGATAAAATTGTAATAGCGCCTCAGCGTTGGTTTGTAGACAATAATGCCAATATACAGATTCAAGATTTAATTCCAGAGAACTGGATAAGGATTTGATTAATGGATAAATTACCGGCGATAACAGTATTGATGCCTGTCTATAATGCGGAGAAATATCTGCGGGAGGCAATCGATAGCATTCTGAATCAGTCTTTTTCCGATTTTGAGTTTTTAATCATTGATGATGGTTCAACCGATAAATCAATTGAAATAGTACAGTCATATCGTGACACGAGAATCAGGTTCTATCAGAATGAAAAAAATTTAGGAATTACACTCACCTTAAATCGTGGACTTGCGCTTGCATCCGGCAAATTCATAGCCAGAATGGATGCAGATGATATAGCGTTTCCAGCAAGACTTGAAGATCAATATAATTTTATGGAACAACATCCGGATGTAGTTTTGTCCAGCGCTTTTGCTGAAAAAATCGGCTCTCATGGTGAACACCTTGCGTTGTTTTGTCTTTCAGAAGATGATAAATCTTTACGGACAATATTACTTTTTGATAGTTGCTTTATTCATCCACTGGTAATCTTCGACAGAGTAAAAGCATTATCAGTTGGAGGATATCCGGAGCTTGATCATTCTGCGGAGGATTACGGTTTATGGGTCAAGCTGGCAAAAGTTGGCAAACTGGCTAACTTAAATAAAGTCCTCTTAAAATATCGATGGAGCGGCGAAAATATCTCGGTGCGGAATCGTTCAACACAGCAAGATACTGCATGCAGAATATCTTATTTGGCTATCAATATGGCTATCGGGGGAAACTTGCCCGAAGATTCATATAAGCAATTTTGGTTTTATTGGAAATATCGC
>CAYMSF010000423.1:0-1575 GCA_964392985.1 uncultured Victivallaceae bacterium
TTTATCCGTGTTGTCTGTACTCAGAAGGAAGAAAATTGAAATGTTTTAAGAATTGTCGAATGAAATAGCCCTGGTGCTTGAAACCGCAGTCCGAGGCAATTTCTTTGATCTGTTTGTCTGTATTGAGTAACTGGTGAGCGCAGAGTTTCAAGCGCTGACGGATTATATATTGTCCCAGTGGGATTCCGCGATGACTGCTGAAAATCCGGTTCAAGTGACGCGGGCTGACCCGATACCGGGCGGCCAGTGAAGCCAGTGTCAAATCACTGTTCAGGTGCTCATCAATATATGCCGCAATCATTTCCGGCATGAGCTCATTTGAATACAGACTGCCTTGTGGTAAAAAGAATTCCGCAAATGAGGCGCGAAAAAGCTCAAGCACAATCATTTCCATGATATTGCCGAGAAACTCGGAGCGCAATGCCAAGTCATGTCCAAGCTCATTGTTCATTAGTCCAAGCCATTTGAAGCTTTCGCCATTTTCCAGCAGATATGCCTTTGTACGCAAAATTTGATCAAAGCGCGAAAGCATGCCGCTTTTATTAGAAGCAATTCTTAACACGATTGCGAAAGCAGTTGATTCTCCCGATGTCACACCACGCACGTGGGCAAGTTTGGCCGGGATTAGCAGCCATCCCGGCTTATTCGCATTCATAGAGTGGACAAAATCGCCGCCATTACCAATGCGATATTCCATTGTACCCTCCGGCACATACGCCAGTTCGTAGTACTCGTGATGATGCAATTGGGTATAATGCCCGCAGGAATTAGTAGTATAGTGTGCAATTTGCAAATCCACAGTGAATTCCCCGCATTTAAACTGCCGTAGCTCCTTAATTGCCAAAACCAGTTTGCGGTTTAAGCTTAACACCAACTTTTCATCCATATGCAGCCTCTTGTGTTAGCGTTTTTCCGTGCCGTCACGAAAATGCGGTTTTTGTCTATTTTGTGAACGAGTTGTCCGTTTTGTGTAATTGCGAGATGGTATTTTATACCGTATAATATAAGTAATGGAAAGATTCGATTCAAGTTGAGATTTAAAGAAATAGCGCTGGTAAATAGGAGATTTGGCAATGAAAACCGAAACGGAAAGCGATTGGCGATATCTGGCAAATGGCCTGGAGATACCTTCACAGACCTACAGCGATCAGCCATATCTGGTAAAAACAGACGATGGCGCCTGGCTGTGCTGCGTTACGACAGGGCAGGGGCATGAGGGCGCACCCGGTCAGCATATCAGCACGATGCGAAGTACTGACTGCGGCAAAACCTGGAATATACCTGCCACTGTCGAAGTTCCGGGCGATGTCGAGAACTCTTACGCCGTAATGCTCAAATTACCGTCTGGAAGAGTTTACATCTTTTACAATCACAACACTGATAATGTTCGTGAGGTGAAATACCACAATGGCAAGAGCAGTTATGAACGCGTTGATTCACTGGGACATTTTGTTTTTAAATACAGTGATGATCATGGGAAAAGCTGGTCGGTCAAACGTTACGACATTCCGTTCCGGTTGTTCCAATGCGACCGCGATAATGTGTATGACGGCAAACTGTGTTTTTTCTGGAATG
>CAYMSF010000424.1:0-1575 GCA_964392985.1 uncultured Victivallaceae bacterium
GCCCGCGGCTGGGCGGTGGGCCTGTTTGTCAATTTCTTCGTTCCCTGCTTTTTCCAGGCGGCAGCGGCAATCCCGCTGGCGTTCCTGTTCAGAGGCTCGCGCATTGCAGCGTTTGTCGGCACATTCATCTCTAATAACTTTACAATTCCTTTTATCTATCCGGCGCAATGCTATATTGGCGGTTATCTGATTTGTAAACCGCTGTTTTATGAGCAGATAAAGACTGCGCTGAAAGAAATTATGCTCAATCCGTCTTATGACGCGATTTATCAACTGGGAATGCATCTGGTACTGGCTTTTTTCGCCGGCGGGGCTTTCCTGGGAATCATCTCGGCGATACCAGGATATTTTATCGCGCACCGCCTTACCGCGAAATATCAGCAAAAACGCCATGAGCTGCGGATGCAGAAACGTCAGTCAAAACTTGATGCCGTCAATAAAAATTAAAAATCCGGCAGTCCTTCAATTTCCACGCTGGACTTTACCGGCGTCGCGCAGCAGCCGCACCTGCTGACGGTACTCCGCCGGACCGATGGCATATGCTTTTTTAAACGCCTTGGAAAAATGATAACGATCACAAAAACCGGCAGCCTCCGCAATTTCCTCAATTGACTCCTCGCTGAAATGAAGCCGTTTACAGGCCTGTTCAAGTCGTTTACGACGGAACCATTCCTGCGGAGGGAGGCCGGTTTCCCGCTGAAACAGAATCAAAAAACTGTTGAGGCTCATCCCTGCCTGCCTGGCAAGTTCACGGTTGGAAATATTGCTGCCGGCATCTAATAAATTCAGCGCTTGCTGAATCCTCGGGTCAAACTGTTTCAACTGCGGCACGACATCATCCCGCAACTCCAGCAAAGCTGACATCACCAGATTCTTCACTGCGATAACCGTGCGCCAGGAATACCGGTCCGCAAAAAATGCCGCCAGCGCCTCTGACGTCAGCGCAAGCAGGCGATGTCCGCGTAATTGAAATAGCGCAGGCGTCACGCAATCCAAAGGAGCTCCGACCGAAAAATGAACATAAAAATGCTCGACCTCACTGACTGTTCTGGTTGAGTAAGTCGCTCCCGGCGACATCAGAAAAATGGAATCAGGAGTCAATTCCTGTTCCTTGTCTCCAATTTTCACGAACGCGCCGGGCGTCTTATTCCAATACAGCCGCCAGTAAGACGCGGAAATATTGCTCTGAATCCAGTTCCAGTGCCGTTCGCCACCCAGCAGCGGACAGTCGTACATGTGTATAGTTACATCAATATCAGTAAACATTTATATTCAAAAATCCAATTTATTGGATTAATATACACAAGTATTGGATTAAAATCCATTTCCATTATTAAATTTCAGGATATAATAATCTGATAGAGTAATTTCACCATCGTCAATAAAACATTTAGTAAAGGTAAACAAATGACAGGAAACAGCATACGTTGTGTGTTCAGTATAACCATCATTCTTTTAGCGGGTGCGCTCAGTGCTGAGATTGTCGCCCCGGTTGTTGCGGTCTCTGCCGTGGCAAACAATGATTCTGCGGCGAGAAATAACCGGATCGTTTTTAAGGCGGATTCCGAATGGAAA
>CAYMSF010000425.1:0-1570 GCA_964392985.1 uncultured Victivallaceae bacterium
GCGTTGCCGAGTTCGAATACGCGGTAGAGGCATTCAGTCTTCCAGATATCGGGAATCTTCAGCTTGTCCGCATCGGTCGCGCAATTCACCATAGGCAGGGCGCAGGGATTGTCATTTGGGGGAATGTGAACTTTGCAACCGAACGCATTGCCGAAAATCTGCGTGCCGGTTGACAGTTTGGCCACAGGCACGCTGTCGTCCTGATGCCGTTCCATGGATTCGACCTGCCGCTGGTAATTCTCCACCACCCAGGACACCCATTTCTGCACCGGTTCGCTCGACAGCGTAAAATCACCTACTTCAGCCAACGGTATCAGTGGTGGCTGATAGAGGAAGGCATGACGCTTTGCGGTTCCGGCAAAGATGTCGCGGAGCAACTGTTTGTTATTTTCCTTTGTCCCGTTCGTAATAGCCATATGCAACTCCGATTTTTATTTAAAATATTTATTATACGGTCATGACCTGCCTTCGCTAATAAGCTGCGGCAGAGCACGCAAATACGACCGGTTTTTGAGTTTTGAAATTACCTCAAGTTCTAAAACATTAATATTCTTTAATGGGTCGTACCCTAAAAGAAAATTACTGCCAGACATCCTTTTTCACTTCGGCGAGAAGCTTCATGAAACGCTTTCCGTATTCCACATAATTCTTGTACATATTCGCCTGCTTCTCCTCCTCGGAGACGGATTTGTCGTGATAGACGGTAACCATGTGCGGCTCCATCGAGTATCCACCGTCATAACCGTTTTTGATAAGGTCAACCAGAATTTTCCTGACATCCCCGTCCCCGTCTCCGGCAAACGTGTAGATGTGTTTTCCGTCAATGATGCGACCGTCTTTGATATGAACGTAGACGACATGTTCTTTCACTGCGTTGTAGTATTCCCAAGAGCTCTGTTTCTTATAAGGAGGATTTCCCCTTACATCGTCATGGAAAACCGGATTGCCTGTGTCATGGACTAGTTTGAGCGCCGGAGAATTTACTCCTTCTAGGAGGCGAAGCGTATGGTCAAGGGATAGCCCTCCCCACGAACTGCAGTTTTCATGAACCAACGTTATGCCAGCATCTTCAGCCATCCTTGCAATCACCTTTATACGTTTAATGACTTCATTCTGGAACTGGTCACTTTGTCCATAAAGCTCTGCCGGGACCAGAAAGCTCATGATGCGGATAAGCTTTATTCCGAGCTTATGCATTCTCGGAATAGCCTTCCGCATTTCATCGTAACTTGAGTCCGGCGGCTCAGCGATTGGTTTCGCCCAGTTGCCGATGCCACTGCCGAAGCAGTTGAAACTTACGCCGGCTTTTTCCAATTTGGCGCACACCTCGTCAAACTGCGCATCAGTTATGGAGGCCAGATTGCCGCCGCACAAACCGCGCGTCTCTATGAGATTCCAGCCGAGTTCCTTTGTCGCTTTAATCTGTACGTCAAAATCGCTTGACGCCTCATCCGCAAAGCCTGTAAAATACATTTTTCAGATTTCCTTTATTAAATATTTAAGACTCATTTTAAGTTTAGGAGCTGTCAAGAAATAAACTTGACAAGTCTCGCGAAATATCCCGAAGAGA
>CAYMSF010000426.1:0-1560 GCA_964392985.1 uncultured Victivallaceae bacterium
GCATTTCCCCGGGATTAGCTGTATCGCCGATAATTACACCATCAGGCTTTTTAGCACAGAAATATTTCTGCAATGATTCCGGCAATCCGCAGCAATCAGCAGTTGCCGCCGTTGGCAACAATTTAATTTCTTTTACGAGCGTCGTTCCGTTGCTTCCAGAGACTGACAGAATACCGGTAACCCGGTTGACGCTCATTGTGAATTGCGAAGTTTGCAATTCAATCTCATCGCCATTGGCCTGCGTTTTATAATCAAAATCAGACCAGTCGGTTTTGATGATCTGATATCTTTCCAGTAGTGATTCTTTAAAACTGCCATCCACTGAAGCCCGTATCCGCACAATTTCATTTGTGCATGGTTCAATGCGCAACTTTATTCCGCTCGCAAAATCAATATTCATCATTTTATTCTCTGATATGGTTAAAATTCCAAATTCATTTTTCTCTTACAAAGGCACGGAGTCACAAAGATTATATTTACCACAAAGAAAACCGTAAACGCAAATCCTGCACCGTGGCAGGCGAAGGATACGAACAAATATATCAACCTTATTTTCCCTTAGATTATTGCTCGGTTTAGACAAACTCTTTTGAAAAAATGGTTCTTTCTCAAACTCTTTTCCGAAAATTTTTGCCTATTGAGTTAATTGCAAAACTCATTTGCGGCTTTTGCGTCTTTTTTTAGTTTCTGGCTATTTAAGCTCACCTTGCGTAACGCTGCTACGCTTGATTTCGCTTAAAATCTTCAAAAAATCCTGCAAAACATCTTTTTGAAATAGTTTTGGAATTACTTCTTTAGGAGCCGTAAAGAAATAACCTTTACATCTTCGCGCTTCTCCTGAATGCCTTTGTGTTTACCGGTTCGTTACACCCGCTACGGCGGGTAAACCTTCAGGTATGCGCCTTACCGGCAATTCCAAAAATCGCTTCGGTATATTTCGCGAGACTTGTCAAGTTTATTTCTTGACAGCTCAATAGTAAATTAAACACATCACAAACCAATATTATATATATATACTATCATTATACATACATAACAAAAAAAGTCAATAGGCGAAATGAGTATTTTGTAAAAATCAATGAAAATAAAGGTAATAGCTCAGTCCTGTTAGGATATAGCGGCCAACACAACAATCCAGAGGCGACAGATCCCAGTCATGGTTGCGGTTTTAAGGTTGCATGCTTCTGGTTGAGCTCATTGTGAATTGCGAAGTTTGCAATTCAATCTCATCGCCATTGGCCTGCGTTTTATAATCAAAATCAGACCAGTCGGTTTTGATGATCTGATATCTTTCCAGTAGTGATTCTTTAAAACTGCCATCCACTGAAGCCCGTATCCGCACAATTTCATTTGTGCATGGTTCAATGCGCAACTTTATTCCGCTCGCAAAATCAATATTCATCATTTTATTCTCTGATATGGTTAAAATTCCAAATTCATTTTTCTCTTGCTTCTTGCCCGGTATTTTATATACAATCAGGATTTACTCAAAGCCCTGCCTTTGGCCAGCCATTTCGCGGCGGTCTCGTCGTCTCCGCCCATCTGTTGAAAAATGAATCT
>CAYMSF010000427.1:0-1535 GCA_964392985.1 uncultured Victivallaceae bacterium
TCTAAAATAAATATTTGTTTATTCATCAGTAAGTCCCAATTAATAATTGCTTATAACTATAAGCATTATATCACAGATGTTTTAAAAAAGCGATAGGTATCATGAAAAAAATTGAAAATATTTGTAAATGAAAATTTAATTTAATGTAATAATACGGAAGCGAAGACTTTATTTTTTTTGGCTAATTTTAGGCGGAGCGGCGGATGCTCTTTCGATTAATTTGCCGGGAATGATAATTGATGATGCTGAATATTGACTATTTGAAATTTCGTTTACCAGAGTCTGGGCTGCGGTAGCGCCTAGAGAACGCCCGTCAATTGCAATTGTTGTCATTGGTACGCGCATAAAATCCTGCCAGTAAATGTGGTCGGTGAAGCCAATAACAGAAATATCATCAGGAACTTTTAACCCATTATCCCAAAGGCATTGCATTGCGCCTAAACCGATTTCATCATTAGCGCAGCACACCCCGGTGGGCGGATTTTTGACTTTTAGCAATTCCGCCATACTGTTATAACCGTTTTCAATGCTAAAGTTGTCACCTGTTATCAAATCACTGTTATCAGTAATGCCGGAAGCTGATAATTCCTGCTGATAACCTTTTATTCGTTCCAACCCTGTGTATGAGCGTAACCCGGCAATATATCCAATGCGCCGGTGACCAAGTTTTATTAGGTGTTTAACTGCCAGCCTGGTGCCGTTAATATTGTCAGGCATTACTGCGGAACAGGGAATATCGCCGAATCCGCCGTCCAAGAATACCATCCTGATACCTTCATTAAAAAGTTTTTTGTAATATGCCAAATTGGACTCGCCAAAGCGTGGCGCTATCAAAAAACCGTCAACACGGTATTCCAGCAGCGCATCAATTTCAGCAGTTTCTTCTTCTAAACCGCGGGTGATATTACTCAAAATCATTCGATATTTTTGACTGCGTAAACATTCATCAACGCCGATAACTAAATCAGGAATATACTTATTGCGCATATTGGGAGTGATTAGGGCAATTAAATGTGTGCATCCTTGCATCACACAGCTCACTAAACGATTGGGGCGGTAATTATGAGACTCTGCCAGAGCAATAATTTTTTTTGCAACATCCTCTGAAATACGCTTTTCACGCCAACAGCCGTTTAGAACGTATGAAACGGTTGCCTGTGAAACATCAGCCTGTTTTGCCAGCCATGTAGTACTTATTCTTTTCACAACTAAATCCTTAAATTATTTAACGATAATCCAGATTGGTCAAGTGCCTTTTAAAATCTGCTCAAAAATTCAACGTTGAAGATATGGTGCAGAGAACAAAGATCAGATGTGGCTGACCCCAAATTTTTAAGTATTCATACATAATAAGACTATTTTTATTAAAAAAATATGCCTCGCGTTCACGAGAAATGACGCCGGTCAGAACCACATCCACGGCGCAGGCCGCCATCGATTCTTCCGGAAGCGCGGTCACATGATCCCCGAAGAGCACCACTGTCGGCGCCCAGTCCGATTCCGCCTTGATGCGCTGAACGATCTGCCAATGCCTT
>CAYMSF010000428.1:0-1532 GCA_964392985.1 uncultured Victivallaceae bacterium
TTGTCAACTTTTAAAATTTGTTCATGCTGGTATATTAAAAGCTTGAGAAGATTTTTTAACTAAAAACCATTATAAAAGATTGAATCGTTTATGAAAGGCATTACTAATACTTGGCTGGAATGTGTGCATTGCGGCAAACCGTACGATCTTGAGCAAGTCAGATATACCTGTGAATGCGGCGGCATACTCGATGTAAAACGCGACCTCACCAAAATTGATGGAGCTAAACTTAAACAGTTGTGGGAAAAACGCTGGGGAATGAAGCGCGGGGTGCTTTCTTCCGGCGTTTGGCGCTATAAGGAACTGATTCTGGACGTTGCCGAAGAGTTCATTGTAACCCGCCAGGAAGGCAATACCCGCCTCTACCCGGCTGGAAAGGCCGCCGAATATGCCGGGATCAAAAATTTTCTATTGAAACATGAGGGCGAAAACCCCACTGGCAGTTTCAAGGATCGCGGCATGACTTGCGGCGCCACCGCCGCCAAAATTTATGGCGCAACTTCAGTGGCTTGCGCCAGTACCGGCAACACCAGCGCCAGCATGGCATCATACGCCGCCATCTCCGGCATGAAGTCAATAATTTTTATTCCAGAGGGAAAAATTGCCTATGGTAAGCTTGCCCAGGCGCTGGCCTTCGGCGGCATCACTTTGCAGGTCAAAGGAAATTTTGATGATGCCATGGAATTGGTACAGGAAGTCTGCGCCAAACTAAATATTTATCTGTTAAACTCCATTAACCCGTTTCGTATCGAAGGCCAGAAAGCCATTGGTTATGAAATCCTTCAGCAACTTGACTGGGAAGTTCCGGACTGGTTTGTCATACCCGGCGGCAATCTCGGCAATAACAGCGCACTGAGCAAAGGCTTGCAGGAACTTTACCTCCTCGGTATCATTAATAAAATTCCGCGGATTGCGGTGATTCAGGCCGAAGGCTCAAATCCGTTGTCCAGAATGTGGAAGAACAATTCCGGCTATATCCCATTGAAAAATCCCGAGACCATCGCCACCGCCATCAAAATCGGCAATCCGGTTTCCTGGGAAAAAGCCATGCGCGGACTGAAATGGTGCAATGGCGTAGTGGAAGATGTCACTGAACAGGAAATAATGGATGCTAAAGCAATGGTTGACGCCGCTGGAATCGGCGCCGAACCCGCATCGTGCTGCTCGGTGGCCGGCGCCAAAAAACTGGTTGACATGGGCATAATTTCCCCGGATGCCAAGGTCGTCGGCATTCTGACCGGCAATATTCTGAAAGATCCGGATGCTGTTATCGGATATCATAAAGATTCGCTGCGCGATATGGGAATCAAGGGCGTCTATGCTAATAAACCGATGTTGATTGAACCGACTCTTGCCGCGGTTATAGCTGCAATAAGTTAAGGATTCTGTCGCCGAAGAGCAGAGTTTTTAGACAGTTATTAACAAAAGAAAACATATTACTATGCAACTTTTCCTTTCACAGATAAGTATAATATCTTTTCTTATAATGATCATTGCCCCGTGGATCATTATTTTCGCTCGTTTTCTTCAGC
>CAYMSF010000429.1:0-1514 GCA_964392985.1 uncultured Victivallaceae bacterium
AAAATAAATTATTCAAGCTCACGAACTCCGGCAGCAGCCGCGTCACAAGTTGCTCGATGCATAAATCTCCGATGCGAGGCGCTTGCCTGTTTCCGCGATTGTAACGGAGGATACGGCTGACCAACTGCGGAACGGGTAAATTATGAAATATTCAACCGGATTGAGATATTGCCGATGGCACCGGGAATGGTTGCCATTTCCGAGAGCACCTGGTTTCTGAACGATTCGGCCAGCCATTATGGTCAATCAAAAAAGTACAGGCAAAAGTCGGTAGCTCATCTATACGGCAAGGATTAACCATCTGCCGGGAGTTATCCGGTACCGAAATGTAATTGATAGGAGATAGCCACGCAACTTGACGAAAATAATGTTTCAGAAGACTGCCTGCGCTTTCATCCTCTCACTTTTATTGATTAGATTAAAACACAGCAATACATTGACAAAATCTAGGATGAAACTTTTGATATTAGGCATTATCATAAGATAATATAGTATAATTATGCCTTTGTAAATAAAGATACTGAATATATGTGTTAACACAAGGACCATGAAAGATGACAGACTTTGAGGCGCTAAAAAGAGCCGTGGAGACCGGCAAGAAAAACAACGTAATCGCTATAGTGCAGGCAGCAATCGACGCCAATGAAGATGTCAACGCGCTTCTTGACAAGGGAATGATTCCTGGAATGCGCGAGATTGGCGACCGTTTTTCCAGGAGTGAAGTATACGTGCCGGAACTGCTGATTGCCGCCCGCGCCATACAGGCCGGACTGGCTTTGATTGAACCGGTTCTTGTCGGAAGTGAACGGGAGTCACGCGGCAAGATCGCAGTCGGCACGGTCAAGGGCGACCTGCATGATATCGGCAAGAATCTGATTGCAGCAATGCTCAAAGGTGCTGGTTATGAAGTTATTGACCTTGGCGTAAACTGTGATATTGAAAAATATCAGTCCGGAGTAAAGCAGGGAGCCAGGATACTGGTTTGCAGCGCTCTGCTGACCACCACGATGCCTTATATGAGAGAGGTGGTCAATGCATTAAAAGATGACGTTATTATTATTGTCGGCGGTGCGCCCGTAACACAGACCTATGCAGATGAAATCGGTGCAGACGGTTACAGCGATGACGCCAATGGTGCAGTCAAGCTCGTCGATAAACTGTTGAAATATGCCTGATGGAGCAGGGACAACAGAATAAGGGTTATTACGTGATTGTCGCGCAATAACCCTTGTTCATTATGAGCCATTACGTCCTTGATGCCACTACCAGATTTCTGCAATATTCAAATTCAAAAGCTATAATTATGTTATTTTAGATTCTTCCCCCCGATAAAACCTGACTTACAAAAATCCATTGTACCGCCTTGTTCGAGTCTGATTTCACAATTACGGTTGACAAAATCACTAATAGTAAAAAGACAAACGCTTAATTGAAAATTGAAAATTGAAAATGGAAAATTATAAAAGCGGGAATATTTCACCATGAAGATCTTGAAGTTCATGAAGGGATGACAA
>CAYMSF010000430.1:0-1511 GCA_964392985.1 uncultured Victivallaceae bacterium
GGACGCCGGACGCGCTGTTCAATGCCTGTCCCGGTTGAATATCAACACTTTTGCCAAGACGCTCATAGTCCATGGGTGCGGGTGCCGACAATTCATTAGTACCGAGTACTTTGCCATGCGGGAATTTGGAGCGGAATTTATCGGAGAAGACAGTAATCGTATCAACGGTCAAATCGGCTTGATAACGCATGTGGGCAATGCGTTTGAATGGATCGCTGTCTTTTGCATCCGCTGGAACACCATATTTTCCGAACCCATATTTCTCCTTGACAATGCCATCTATTTTGCTCCAGAATTCATTGCCTGAGCGTTTTTCTTCCGGGACTATGCCGAAATTGGTGTATTTAGACCACTCATCGCCTATAAAATAAATTAGCGGCGTTTTACTGTCGAACTTTGCGGTGTCAATGGCATCGCACATAACTTTGATGAAGGTGGGTTCATTCGTGTTGCACATATTTCCGCTATAACTTTCAAGTGCGCCGTGACGGATTGCTGATTCACATGGCTTGCCACCCATGGGATTGAACAAGACTGGCAGTTGGTATTTTGCCGCTAAGCCCGGCTCAACACCATCAAAATTTTGAAACGGCGCAAGATTGTGCTTGCTTAACTCGGCAATTTTTGCTTCCAGAGAATATTCGGTGCCTAATGCCAGTGCCTTATTGACAAATTCCGGGCTGCTGGTATAAGTCCAAATCGGATACACTTTCAGATCTTTTGTGCGTTCCGTCAATTGCTCGAAAACCGGGGTATTGTCGGGATAAACGCTATTGAAAGTCATACCCTCTCCTGAGACGGCCTTTACCTCAATTGCGTCAATATAGCAGAGACCACCTAAGGGACCCCAGAAATTAAATTCCACAGTCGCAAACGCCGCATTGGCAGGGGCCTCGAATACCGACGAAGAATCCACCCAAAGATTGGCGGTGTCGGCAATTTTGCTATTGGCCTGATAAGAAATAAACTTATTATTAGCATCAGATAAACCTACGCGGACTTTTAGACTTCCATTGTCTGTATTGTTAGTGGACCCGGACAAAAAATGATATGATAAAGAATAATTTTTACCGGGAATGATTGCGATTTTCTGAGAAACAGCAGTGCGATCTCCATCATTGGGGATTTTCACTTCAAACGCGCATCTGCCGCCAAATTGCTGGGCGGTTGAAACGGTGCATGTCGGTTTTCCCTTAATTGCTAAAACCTTCCAACCGGAAAGGCGATTTTCAAACGATGGGTTTTGAATTAAATTTTGAGAAATGTCGATTTTCTGTTCCGCCGCAACGCCGGCAGGAGGCTTACTTGGCAAATCGACTGCCTTGCACGGTTGCACGAGAAAGCCGGTAATGCCGAACAGTACGACAATAAGAGATTTTAATTTCATTTTTAGCGTTTTCCTTATTTTAAATGCATTTTTTGAATTTTTACTCATAATCGGCACGGGGTGATAAAACATTATTTTTTTCCCCAGATATCAACTTCGCCAATGGTGAATTTTACCGGTTTCC
>CAYMSF010000431.1:0-1509 GCA_964392985.1 uncultured Victivallaceae bacterium
CAGTCAAAAAATAAAAGTGAGGAAATTAATAAAATTCTCTCACGGAATTAAGAATTAGACTGGGCTACACCAAAATCAAGGCCGACAACCAGCGGAGATTTGTCAGCAATCTCAGAAAACATGAACACGTGATGGGTAAAAAACGCTTCGAATGGGTTGAATATTTGAAGGACAATAACTGCGACTTGAGCATTGTCCCGTGGAAAAATTTATGTGCGGAATGGTCGGATATTCTGAAAGCCAGATCGGAACTGGTTGATAAAATTGATTTTGAAACAATGGAAACCAATTATATTGAAAGAGTGGTTGACACTCACTTTTTGCTCGTCAAAGATAAAGTGCCATGGGATAAAATGCCCAAACGCGATTTTACCTGGGACAAAAAATTTAATCAGGAAATAATCAAGTATGACTTCAACCAATATGATTGGGGCGAAGTGATGTATGCCAACCCTGAATTCATAAAATACTGCAAACCGGAAACAATTACCAATCCGCTTCTGGTTGGTTTGATTATTCGCCGTCACAAGCAGTTTGCTAAATATTTCTCGCCGGGAATGCTGAAAAAGTCGGAAAAAGCTTTAGCCGTACAGGAAAAAATTGCCGGCAATAGCTCAGAGAAAAAAAGATATAAAATCGGAGATATTATCGAATTTTCATTTCCGCAAAAAAACAAAATGGTAGAACCTGGACGCCGGTTCAAAGGATTTATAATAAATGAAGAAACTGGCTCCGGATATTATTTTGAGCCCTTGTATCAGTGTATTACCATTGATGAATTGGGAATGAATTTACCAGTACGGGATAATCCGGAACAAAATATTAAACTTGTTGAGCGTACCAATAAAACCATGATGGAATATTTCGGGTGGGATTTGGATTCCATCGCAAAGGAAGAGTTCCCGGAAACAGTTACGATAACCTTCAATGATGAATTTATCGCGCATAAAGATAAAACATCGTTAAGGCATTGTCCGAAACAGTATTGGATTGATTACTGTAAAAGACATTTTAATTGGGACTACAACAAGGAATTTACTTTGAAGATCGACAGGAGAGAGTCGAAAAATCATTATTATTGCTTTATTGAAGGAATAGAACATCTATGTCTTATGTCGCTTAAAGAAGTAATAAAGTGAACGGATAACCTTTCATGCCGGATTATTGATTAAACAATAACGAGATAAAAAATCAATTATCCCAAGTCGTTCATTGTCGATGACTGTTCGCCCATGGGTATTGTTATTTGTGACCTATAGGCGAACAGTGTTTTACTTTTGATTCTGTAGTGTATGTAAATCGGAGTGCAAAACAGAAAAATGCTGGCAAAAAATAAAAACTGGCTTAATTTAAAATGACATTACAGTTCCGTGCGTAACTAAAGGAAAATAATAATGAAGAAAACAAACGATGAATGGATTGAATATTTTAAGAACAAATATCCGGATTTAAAAGACCTGCATTGGCAATATTTGTATATTCCAGTTTCTATAGAGATTCTTCATGATC
>CAYMSF010000432.1:0-1506 GCA_964392985.1 uncultured Victivallaceae bacterium
TCATGATCAGGCGGCGGTAAGCATCATAAACGAAACGTTCGTTTTTGGTTTTCTTAATCAGGCCGGGGATGGTTTTGCTGGAGAGACCGACGTTAAGCACGGTTTCCATCATGCCGGGCATCGAGCTGCGGGCGCCGGAACGGCAGGAGACTAGCAGCGGGTTGGAAGGATCGCCGAACTTCAGACCCATGACTTTTTCAACACGCGCCAAAGCCGCCATAACTTCTTTTTCGAGAGAAGCGGGATTCTTCGAACCGTTTTTGAAATAATCCACGCAGCATTCGGTGGTGATGGTGAAACCAGCCGGCACCGGCAGATTCAGTTTCGCCATTTCAGCAAGGTTCGCTCCTTTGCCGCCGAGCAGCTCTTTCATTGATGCCGTTCCTTCGGAGTCTTTGCCGCCGAAGAAATAAACATACTTCTTGTCACATTTAGATGACGCCATACCTTCTTCCTTTCTTTATTTTTCTTAATGGTATTAATATACCAAATTCTACAGGTTCCGCCGGCCGCAGTCAGAGACCGCGATGCGGCGTCGCCTTTACTTAAAACTATTAAATGCTTTTACAATTTCAGCTTTCTGCGGATGCCCGTGCGCCCCGATCATCACGAACGAGCCGTTGACCATTACCGGGTACTTCAAGCCCACAATATAAATAAACCCGTCATCCTCGATACGGGAAATCCTTTTTCTCTGGACGCTCAGGGCAGTATCGTATTTGTAAATGGCAATCTCCTTGCCATCGATCATCACCGAAATTGCGCTGGAAGCCTTTAAAACGCCGGGTTCCAGCGGCTGTATTGATTCCACCTTAAGTCCGCACCGGGCAAAATGATCACTGACATTTTCCACGAGCTGGTGATTATTGGCTTTGTCGCAGGCGGATAAGAACAAAACAGAAAATAACAGCAGCGACGCTGTCAGCGCAACAGAGCTGCAATGTCTCAATTTACTTATTGTAATCACAGTGCGACCTCCTTAGAAAATAACCAAAAACCGGATTAATTTACTGTCTTAACCTATTAATACAAATATATAAATTGATTTTTTTACCATTAACTACAGCTTTTTCGCAATGCGTCAACGTTTTTTTGCGACCTCTTTTTTGATTAGGCCGCAGGCATAATTCCGCAGTTGCGGTAGCCGCCGTTTCATTTTGGACAGTCACTCCGAGACATTAGAGACCCGTTGAACACAGTACTTGATGCAATCTTCTGATTGCCGGAGACCCATTCTGAATTCTGACTTCTCTCTTTCCGGACATTCTGGACAGTCCTGTGCAGAACCATTAAAACCATTTCTCGCACAAAGACGCAAAGGCACAAAGAAATCCTTTTTTCGTTTTGGACAGTCACTCCGAGACATTGGAGACCATTTGAGCATAACGTGTTTCAAGTTTATAAAATTTTCAAACAACATTCTGGATCCCGGTTATGACGGAGCATAACCCCATAGCTATCAAGCTAAGGAATTTTGAACAGAATATCCAATATCCAAGGGGAACA
>CAYMSF010000433.1:0-1506 GCA_964392985.1 uncultured Victivallaceae bacterium
GATGACCCGCAAAGCAACCAGACGACTGGAGGAGGGACTGTTCAATGTCTGATCACAAAAAATCTGTTGCGCTCGGAATAACCGGCTGCATCGCCGCTTACAAAGGCGCCGACCTGTGCAGCCGGATGGTTCAGAACGGGTATAACGTTCATGTACTAATGACGGAATCCGCGACTAAACTGGTGACGGAGCAGACCTTTCTGACGCTGTCCCGCAATCCGGTCATCACCAGCTTGTGGAATTCTCCGGAATGGCGTCCAGAGCACGTCGCGCTGTCCGATCAGGTCGGGTTGCTGGTAGTCGCGCCCTGCACCGCAAATTTCATTGCTAAACTGGCTCACGGCATCGCCGATGACGCGCTTTCAACATTTGCCATTACCCATGACGGCCCGGTTCTGCTGGCTCCCGGCATGAATCCAAAAATGTGGAAAAACCCGGCGGTTCAGGATAATGTTAAACTGCTTAAGAAACGCGGTGTGCATTTTGCCGGACCAGCCTCCGGCCGGGTCGCCTGCGGCCCCGAAGGCGTCGGACGCATGATTGAAGTGGAAGAAATTCTGAAGCAGATCGTCAAACTTATTTGACGAAAGACTGCTTTTTCAGGTTTATTCGATAACTTTGTTGACTATTTCCCGATCAAAATAATTCACGGACATCCCCGCATCCACGACTAAAGTCTGGGCATTGATGCCGGCCGCGCGCGGACTTAACAGGAATACCGCAACGTTAGCTACTTCCTCGGTTTTCAATGCTTCTTTTCTGAGCGTGGCTTTTTCAGCAAAAAGATACGGCTTGACATATCCTGGAATACCGGCGGAGGCGGAAGTTTTAAGCAGTGAAGCGCCGACGCCGTTTACCCGGATTTTTGTGGTCTCGCTCAGTGATTTAGCCAGGAAACAGATACTTGAATCCAGCGCGGCTTTGACCGGGGCCATATAGCCGTAGCTCTCCGCCGCCATGCGCGTAGTCGAGATTGAAATCGTTATCATCGCGCCGGCCGGATCCATGTACGGCAGATATAAGCCGGCGATATTTATGAAAGAGAAGCAGGAAATATCCACCGCCTGCAAAAAGTCTTTCCTTACTGTTTCATGAAACGGCTTGATGCCTTCGGAGAAATTAGCAAAAGCCACTGAATGGACGATTCCGTAAATGGATTTATGCGCCGCGCCGATTTCCGAGGCGACGGCTTTCATTCCGCTTTCATTTTCAAAATCACAGCGGTAGACGGACGCTTCGGGGAAAAACTTTTCGACGACAGCGGCGGCGTCATCTTTTTGAACAGAAAAAATCAGCTCAGCGCCTTCCTCCTGCAACACTTTTGCAATATGAAAAGCCACGCTTTTGCGGTTGGCAACCCCGAAGATCAGAAATTTCTTGTTTTCAATGCCTAAAAATCCCATTTCAATACCCGCACTTACTGTTTATCGGACAATTTAAATTTCAACCATGCATAAAATGAATCGGCAATCTGCAGATAACCTTCCTGAGCAGGATGTACCCCGT